>DATGFC010000037.1:0-122413 GCA_035309485.1 Candidatus Sulfotelmatobacter sp. | reverse complement strand
GACTCCGTGCCTATTCTTTTGCCTTTAAGAGTGCCGATCTTCTCGATTGGCCCATTTCCGATCTGCCGATACGATGTGACCAACAATTCCTTGTTCTCAATGAACTTGTACCGGTTTGTAGAGATCGCACTCTGACCATCGGCAGCGGGATAGCTGAATTCCGTAATCATCTCGTCATCTTTGAAGCGCACGCCCCCTTCGACTTGACTGGGAAGCGTCTGAAATCCCCATAACCGATACCTCTGAGCACCCTTGTCCCAAGTGGCCAGAACCCAGAACTCGCGATCGATCCCCGGCGACTTTATCTGGATAATCTGCTGGATGTACCAGCCTTTGATTACTTTCTTCAGTTCAAGCGTGCCGGCCCAGGGCAAATTCGCATAATCGCCTGAGACTTCGTACTTGCCCAAGAAAGGCTCGAACTTCTGCAGTTCAGCGCTCGGCGGCTGGGGAACATCCCGAGGATTGGTCTGGCCGAGAGAGACGGCACAAAGTGCCAGCCAGACATTGAGGACAAGTAAGGTTCTCACTGCGGCACCTCCTTCTGGAATCAAACGGCGTGCACGGGATCGAAATTGTACTCCGCCGTGACCGCATTGCGATGCATGCAGATCTCGATTTCTTTGCGCCGGCTCCGAGCACTAAAATCGTCGCTGCCAAAAATGCCGCTCATATTCTCGATTGCGGCTCAATTGGCGCAGCCGGGTAGGAACACCCCAAAGGATGCGTTTCACAATTCGCTAAAGCAGCACATCCCGATATCGTTGCCATGGGAGTACGCGGTCGTGGCTCCCTCGATCTAGCTGTGTTTGGCTCGACTACCTACCGGGTAATACAGCTGGGACCATGCCCTGTCCTTGCTGTACACATTTGAGGTGCTCATCGCTGGCCTCAGACTGAGTGGTGACCCGAAAGGCCTCCGGCCGATGTACTCATGATTGAGTCACGCTGTATCAACTTCCTGGATCACCGCGCGTGGCTGGCCTTGAATCGCTTTTTTCTCACTGCCTGGTGAGACTACGGGCCAATCCACCCGCCAGGCATCGCGACCGAGGGTGTTCGTGTATCGGATTCTCACTGGCATCGCGGCGAGCCGATCCGAGAGTCTCGCTTCGTTGCGGATGGGCCACCAATCATAGAGAAAGACTTCGAGAGGCCGCCACATTGAAACCCAGCCGCCGATTGTGAGACTTTCGCGAACAATCTCGCCAAGACCGCTGCCCTTCATAAGCTTCGATAGAAAGTCACCCAAGGCAATGGCCGCCGCTAACACAACTATGCCGATCAACAGGCTCGTCCGACCGAGCCGGAACAATTCTCGCAGGCGTCGTCGATACATTTCCGCCCGATGCCGAAAGAATTCGTGGATGGCGTCCCGGAGAACTGCAGCCTCGTTAGGCAAACCTGCCTCCCGGTCAAGATCTACTACTAGCGCAAGCGAAGCGTCACGGGGCAGATCTTTGGCCCACCCCACGATGAATTCCTCCGCTTTCGGATCCAAGTCACGCTCCCGGAATGGCGATGGATCGATGGCATCGAACAATTGCTTCAATTCGGACACGTGAATTTCGATGATGGAGCATTTCGAAGGAATTGGATCTCCAGCTGAGGGTTTATGCTGTGGAGTGGGGAGACTTGCCATTGCGTTGACCCTCTGCGTTAATGACTACGGGGCGGGTTCATCCGACCGAGCCATGATACTCGCCTTTAATTGCGAAAGCAGCTGGCACGCCCGAATCAAGAGATTGGATCTCCTCATCGATAACAGCTTGTGACACCGCCGGCACCTCATGGCATGAGTACCTCACCTTCCTGCGCGCCCAGCCTGATCTTCGTCTTCTGAACTCGAGATTGCTTCTACGCGGGCAACCGGCAAGTGCCAGGCGTAGCGGAGCGCTAGGAGACGAAGTGCGATGCAGAGCGCCGCTCCGAGAGGCGCCGCCACATGCACTGGTATTCCTAACCGCTGGCCACCGACGGTGAACGCTGCGCCCAGCAGCGCAGCGACCGCGTACAGTTCGGTGCGCAGCACAGTAGGAATTTCCATTACGAGTACATCGCGAACCATCCCGCCGCCGATTCCTGTCGTCATGCCGAGAAGGATTGCAGCAACCGGCCCTGCGTGAAAGGCCAGCGCCTTATCTGCGCCAGCAACACAAAACAAACCCAACCCGGCAGCGTCGAACAGCAGTACAGGACTGCTGAGTCGATTAATGACCGGATAGCCGAAAAACACAATCACTCCGGCCACGATAGAGACCGCGACATAACGCCATTCATTGATCGCTGCGGGTGGAAGAGCTCCAATCATGATGTCGCGCGTAATCCCACCGGCGTTGCCGGTGACGAAGCATAGAACCAGAATTCCAAATGCATCCAGTCTGTGCTTGACGGCGGCGATTGCACCGCTCAAAGCGAAGATGAATGTCCCAGTAAGATCGAAGACGACCAGAAAAGTAGTCACTACATGATGACTGTCAATTCCGATCTGGCTCATGCCGTCAACCAGGCTTGAGAAGCTACGACCAGTGCCTCGACGCCTGCCTCCAAAGTCGGGTGAATAACAGGTGCGAAGCGCGGGTTGTGGTTGGTCGGGAGATCGGCAATTGTGCCAGACTTCTTAGCCTTGGCATATGTCTCCGGATCGGTTCCGCCCACAAACCAGAAGACAGAGGGGACCTGCCACTCGGTTCCAAATGAGCCGAAATCTTCGCTCGCTGTCGTCGGTTGCGTGTCTTTCACTCGGTCCGATTCGAAGAAGGTGCGAAAGGCATCGACTGTACGCTTTGTCGCTTCTGGATCGTTCTTCACAAACGCGTAATGATCGAGCGGAGTGATTTCCGGCTTCTTAGGTGCCCTCGACGCTTCAGCTTCAGCGTTGACGATGCGTTCGATCGCACTCAACACGTACTTTCGAACGTCTTCATCAAAAGTACGCACGTTCAGCTTGATAATGGCCTCGTCGGGAATCACGTTCTCTTTGGTCCCGGCCTGAAGCGATCCGACAGTGACCACGGCTGCGTCAGTTGGAGCGAGTTCCCGCGACACAATGGTTTGCAGGCGAAGCACAGTTGCAGCAGCCATGACAACCGGGTCGATACTTGATTGGGGCATCGAGCCGTGAGCTCCGCGGCCAAACATTCGGATTTGCAGGCTGTCTCCGGCCGAGGTGATCACGCCCGAGCGCGTACTGACAACGCCTGAGGACCCGACCATAACGTGCTGTCCGAGTATTGCGTTCGGTTTTGGAAAGCGCTTGAACAGGCCATCGTCAATCATTGCTTGAGCGCCGGTGCCAGTTTCCTCCGCTGGCTGGAAAATCGGCATCAGCGTACCTCGCCATGCGTTGCGACTTTTCGCCATCAATGTGGCTGCTCCAATTAGCCACGTTACGTGCATGTCATGGCCGCAGGCATGCATCACCGGTACAGATTTGCCGTTTTCATTGGCAGTTACTTTGCTTGCATACGTCAGGCCGGTTGCCTCGCAAACCGGCAGCGCGTCCATATCGGCTCGGAGCATGATAACCGGGCCTTCGCCATTGCGAAGTACTCCGACTACTCCGGTCTTTCCAACGCCTGTGGTTACCTCATAGCCTGCCGACTGGAGTCGCTCCGCGGCTATGCTGGCTGTCCGGTTCTCCTGCATCGACAGTTCGGGATGGGAATGAATGTCCTTGTAAACGGATTCAAGATCGGGAATCAACGCTCCCAGATTGGCAAGAATCGTCCGCGCTTCATGTGCCGTTTCCGCCATAGTTCAATACCTCTCGGGATAGCTACTGACAATTCGCGTTGCCAGCCTTTCGAATAGGTAGATAGGTAATGCTGGTAGGCGCAAAGCTTATACGCCCGGCTTTGACTGGCTCTCCCCCGAATTGTGGCAGATCTCCACTGCTGGTGAGTCGTAGTGGTTTCCCATTCAGCTCAACAGTTGTGTCTTCCAGCTTTTCCGCAGTCAGTGTATAGCGCTCGCTGACTGTCGCTAAGTTCAGCTCGAACGTGTGCTGCCGGTCAGCGTTGATGATCAGGAGCGTTACACCTCCGCTCTCACCTTTGAGACATTGAGAGTACACGTAGGTGTTGACTGGAACGGAGATTTTCGAATCGAGCACAGTTGTCCCCATAAGCCGGCGCCATAATAAGCTCGCCCAGTAATTCGGTCTGGGCTCAAAAGTGTTCTGGTCGAGCAGTCCGTAGTCGCTCGCTGCCAGCGTGTTGTGCATGATGACTTTCACGCCCCGACGCGCCAAGCTGGCATGCTCGATTAAATATCGAAACGAATCAAGGAACGTTGAAGCCCACGGATTTCCTCCACAGGCTGCGTCGGCTGTTTCGGTAATCCACAAAGGCTTACCAGCTTCAAAGCGATCGCGGAGGCTCGCATAGTATTCGTCAATTTTCTCAGGGCGGGAAAGCCAATCCTCGGATAGCGCGACGGCCGCTGTGGTCTGGCCTCTGTCACCCATGCTTGCGCATCGTTGGGACGCGGCGGCATACAAGTGGTAAGAAAAAACATCGAATACGGGCCCGGTCGCTTTAAGCAGGTCTTCTGTATGCAGCATTCCAGCCATGGCAATCGCGAACGGTCCTTCACCCACAGACCCAGGACCCAGAAAAACCGTGCCGGGGGATTTGCCTTTCAACCACGGCTTGAATACCGCAATATCGCGAGCGTAATCAGTGGTGTTGTAATCCTTCGGCGCTCCGCCCATGGCAGCGTACGTCGGCTCGTTCATGAACTCGGCGGCTGCGATCTGTCCTCCGATGGAATTCGTGTACTCGATCCATGCGCTGGCCTCTTGTGGTGTCCACACGCCTTGCGCGTTGCGCGTACCGGTGCTGGTAGCGAAAGAAGTTACGAGTTTGCCATCGACCGCATGCACAAAATCGATAACTCCCTTCCATTCCTTTCGCGTCAGCACGCCACTGTAGCCTGTGGGAGCTCTCTCCGGAGGATTCTCTGAACTCGCGAAATAAACCGAATTCGCCCACGTGCCGCTCACTCGGACATAAGCAGGTCCAAGTGCGGCCGCGAGCTTCCGCAGACGAGGGTTCGTTAGATTGATGGGTGGTCGATACTGATAAAGGTTCGGGTCCATGCCCGCTGGAGTTGACGCTGATTCGGTTGGCTTTCTCCCTGCTACAGCCGAGTTTTGGCCGTGGTATGGTTTCCAGAAGTTCCCGCCGGTCACCTCTGCCATTTCGATGTTGTATGAAGCAAATCGCTCATCCACGGTGCCGACGCGAGGCAGCTTTGCTGGATCGAGTGGCACTGCTTGGGCCTGAACCTGAAGTGACACGGAGGCAAGAACAACCACGACCGCGACAATGGAGAAACAAAACCGTGCGCGAAAGAAGTTGCTGCCCATTCGAGACCTCGGTTGGAAAAAGGGGGTGCATGGTTTTCGATGTCGAGTGATCAGCAAGGGTAGCCACCCTTTCTGAACGCCTGATGGTATCACCGGCAGATATCTAAACGCCTTCTGCAAGACTCGCACAGGACTATGTTCGATTTTCCAAGTCCAGGATCCGTAATTCTGGACAAACAGGAGCGCGTCGGATGTATATTTGCAGAATTGAACGCGTGAGAGATCACCTGCTGTCATGCGTGAACGTTTTCGTCCTCGACAAACCAGCAACCCACTTCTCCTTACGATCTTTTCTTCTGGAGGTCACAATGAAAGCAGTTCGCATCCACCAATATGGTGACGCCAGCACGTTGAAGCTGGAAGAAGTTCCGCGTTTGTCGATAACAGATGATCAACTTCTCGTCCGAATTCGAGACGCTGGCGTAAACCCGATCGATTGGAAGATCAGGCAAGGCTACATGAAGCAGGTACGACCTGCCGATTTCCCCATCACCATGGGGCAGGATTTCGCAGGCGAAGTCGTCGAGGCCGGGAAGAATGTCACTCAATTTGCTTCCGGTGACAGGGTCTTTGGATTCGCACAGGGTACCTATGCCGAGTACGCGGCCGCTCCAGCATCAACTGTGGCCGCCATCCCAGACACCCTGGATTTCACGACAGCAGCAGCGCTGCCTACGGCCGGGTCGACCGCATTACAGATTACTCGTGATGTAGTGGCAGCCAAATCCGGGATGACAATTCTCATCCACGGCGCTGCCGGCGGCGTAGGCTCGTATGCTTCGCAGATCGCGAAAAATCTGGGTGCTCGGGTGATCGGCACTGCCGCCAGTGCCGACCTTGAATACCTCAAATCCTTGGGAGTAGATGAAATTGTCGACTACCGGCGCGAGCGTTTCGAACATAAGGCGACCGGAGTGGACGCCGTCGTCGATCTTGTAGGCGGAGACACACTCGCACGTTCCTATGGTGTGATTAAGAGAGGCGGAGTACTTGCCACCACGGTTCAGCCGATCGATGAATCGACGGCCCAACGTGCTGGAATTCGTGCAGTCCAAGTAATTATGCGACGAAACGCCAGAGACCTCGTAGAACTCGCAAGTCTTGTCGAAAAGGGCGCAGTTAAACCTCGACTCAGCGAAACCATGAATCTCAACCAAGCAAAACAAGCGCAGGAACTCAGCGAGAGCGGCAAAACACGCGGTAAGGTGATCCTGAAAGTGGCCTAGAGGCGCAACCTTACCTTTCGTCGGGCTGCTTGAGACGACACATATAAATTGCGGAGGGTGTATTTATGTTTGAGAGAAAACAACATAAGAAGAAGGATGAACTCGGACCAGCATCCGCGGGTCAGTCTGGCGATCTTCAGCAGCTTTCCGAAGTTGCTGATGCAGATTCTGAAAGCGTCGAGGAATTAGTGGAAGAAGGAAATGCGTTTGAAGCGGAAGCGGTTGCGGGCGTCGAAGACGCCAAGCCGCCCGACGTTTCTGAGGTCAGAACTCGCGAAGTACCCGAAGATGATGTACCGGCGGAGTACCTGCACAACGACAAAGACGTAGCCTAAATACATGGGCCGTTAACGACGACTCATGGAGGTGCATTATGGATGCTGCAACCAATCTGCAAAACATGAAGAAGCTGGATGACTCGTGGAACGGACAGGACTTGCAGACATTTCGGAGATACCACACGAAGGATTGCATTGTACGATGGCCCAATCAGCCGCCCACACACGGCGCGGACGCCCACGAACAAGAAGCGATCGCATTTTTCAAGATGTTCCCTGACCAGCATCTCATTAATAATCCGTACAAGATCATGCTGGCGCAGGGTGAATGGACATGCACCGTCGCCGATTTCAGGGGAACCATGAAGGGCGCAATGACTATGCCCGACGGAACCGTCATCCCGCCCACAGGGAAAAGCTTCCACATCGACTTCTGTACAGTCGCGCGCTGGAACGAACAGGGCCAGATCGTGGAAGAAAATCTTTTCTACGATCTCATGGGAATGCTAAGGCAAATCGGCGTAATCCCGGATCAAGCACAACAAGCAGCATAAGGACGAGGGAATAATGGCCGAGCGCATGCCAGCGTTGTTCATTGGGCACGGAAACCCGATGAACGCGCTGCTGGTAAATCCTTATACGCAGCGGTGGGCGGCGATTGGCGCGGCCTTGCCGAGGCCGAAGGCGATACTTTCGGTGTCGGCATATTGGTATATCGAAGACGAAGCCGTCACCGTGAGCACCGCGCCAAGGACCATCCACGACTTCGGCGGCTTTCCGCGCGAGCTGTATCAGGTGCAATATCCCGCGCCCGGCGACCCTGACCTCGCTATTCGCATCCAGAAATTGCTCGCGCCTGTGCCAGTGCGCCGCGATGATCTTTGGGGTCTCGATCACGGTACTTGGTCGGTTCTGCTCCATCTCTATCCACGAGCCGATATCCCGGTTGTCCAACTGAGCATTGATGAAACCCAACCGCCCTCGTTTCACTACGAGATCGGTAAACGCTTGGCGCAGCTGAGAGAAGAAAGCATTCTCATCCTCGGCAGTGGCAACATCGTACACAATCTGCATGCGTATGCTTGGGGACGTCACGCGCCCGAGCCGTACGATTGGGCGATCTCGTTTGAAACTCGCGTCCGCGACACGCTCCTCGCCAGCGAGTACAAGCCACTTATAAATTACGAGCACCAGCTCGGAACCGAAGCGGAACTGGCAGTACCCACGCCAGATCACTACTTGCCACTGCTTTATGTTGCCGGCACTCGCACCTCGTCCGAGCCGCTCACATTCCCTGTTGAAGGCGTGGACGGCGGCTCCGTATCAATGCTTGCTGTGCGAGTGGGTTGATTGCTGAGACGATCATGCAACACTGGAGAACTTTTCGCCGACTATACTTCTATTAAGGGGAGGATCCGAGTGCTTTCGGGAGCAAGGTTCGTGGTTCAGCTATGATTCCCTTTGATGCTGCGCACGCGGCCGTGCACTACCCAAAAGACCGCCGCTTTCGCATTTGGATTAGTCCATCCATTCTGATTGGAATCGGAGTGGTGGTTATTGCCGCAGTTTTCGCCGCTTGGATTGAACTTGCAATAGCCGGTTTGCCTGCTGTTCCTCCGGTGCCTCAGGTCTATCCAAACAATTTCGCTGGGCCGCACGGGTTTCCGCTCTGGGTGCGCTATTGCCATTTTTTCAATTTCTTTTTCGTGATGCTCCTGATCCGAAGCGGCCTGTCAATCCTGTTTGATCATCCACGGCTCTATTTCAATGATGACTGTACGCCCGGAAGCGAATGGATCCGGTTCACGCCGCTCAAGGTTCCTCGTGATCGCATCTGGACGGCAAAAGATGATTCCCGCTATCTGTCGCCGATGATTGGCACGCCCGGTTACCGGCACACCATCGGCATTGCGAGGGTTTGGCACTTCATCGACGTCCACGGATTCATCTTCACCGGTATTTTCTTCATCATCATGCTGTTCGATACCGAGCAGTGGCGGCGGATCGTCCCCACATCCCTGACGGTTCTTTTGCAGGCATGGAATACATGGGTACACTACGCGACCTTCCACATGCCTCCGGAGCCGAACGGCTTCTATGGCTACAACGCACTCCAACAGATCGCGTATTTCACAGTCGTATTTGTGTTTGGCCCATTGGCCATTGCGACGGGTACGCTATGTCACCGGCGGTGGTGAATCGCTTTCCCTGGTACGCCAAGATCTTTGGCGGCAGGCAGTCCGCTCGATCCATCCATTTCCTCACCATGCTCAGTTTCCTGGCGTTTCTTGTTGTGCACGTCACACTGGTTGTGATGACAGGATTTGCGAGGAACATGAACCACATCGTGATGGGCACGGATGATCAGAATCCGATCGGGATGTATCTGGGATTCGTGGGAATTGCTGTGGTTCTCCTCTCATGGATCGCAGCGCATTACATTTCATGGAACCATCCACGTGATCTGCAACACGCGCTGAAAACAGTAACGTACCCTATGCAACTGCTCACGTTGAACCGACTGGTTCCGCACCAGAACTATTCGGAGCAGGATGTCTCGCCGTACTTCTGGCCTAACGGCAAGATGCCGGTGCGAGAGGATTGGAAACATCTCGCCGAGCGTGGATTTCGGGATTTCAAGCTGCAGGTGGGCGGACTGGTCGAAAATCCGGTCGTGCTCTCGCTTGCAGATATCGAGAAGTTGGGCATGGTCGAGCACATCACCATGCATCATTGCATTCAGGGCTGGAGCGGCATTGCCAAATGGGGCGGGATTCCGATGCGGGCGCTGATTGATCTCGTTCGCCCAAAACCGCAGGCCAAGGTGGTGGCATTCTTTTCGTTCGGCGAGGCGCTTTACGGTGGCCCATACTACGACACGCAGAGCTTGGAGAATGTGCTCAAGGCGGAGTGCCTACTCGCTGTTCGAATGAATGACCAACCACTTCCAGAGGTCTATGGCGCTCCCCTGCGGCTCCGAGTGGAGAATCAGCTCGGCTATAAGATGGTCAAGTGGATCGAGCGAATCGAGTTTATCCAGTCAGAGAAACAGTTGGGCGCTGGAGAAGGCGGGAAGAACGAAGATGACGAGTACTTTGATCTGCTTCCTAACATCTGAAACGTCCCGTTCTGCCGCAGCGTAATTACTCCGCTTCGCGAAGAGGATGCGTTCCCACACCAGGCGCCTCGCGTGCAAACGTAGTGAGGAGATTGATTGCGAACAGTGTGACGGCCGTCATTTCGCAAATTGCGGACGTTGGAAGCCATGACCACGCAGATCGAACGAAGCCCTGATACGCCAATACTTCTGAACTGACTCGCAGCAGGCATCCGACTGCGAGCAGCAACAGGGACAAAAACATCAGCTTGGTGCTGAACAGTAGCCGCATTCCTGAAAAGGCTGGAAGTACACGCTGGCCAATGGCAAAAACCATTGTCGCGAGGAAACCGACAGTTAAAGCGTGACGCGAGGCGCCCCAAATGCCGGAGGAATCCCGGCTCATTGCGGCCCAGAGGTTTAAGAATGCCGCAATCAACGCCCATATGTAGGCAAGCCGCACAAAAAATGGAAAACTTGAGTGAACTCCTTTGACTTTGGCTGATCGTTCCGACGGTTCGAACAGACGTAACGCTGAAATGGCGATGGCTAACCCCGTCAGGAGCAACACGGTGGCCGGCAACATTGCACCTGCAAGTGCGAGCAAGACGCCGCCTGAATTTAAGGCAACGGCCAGCAGGAGAATTCGTCCACGCCCCGGCCGCAAACCAAGAAACACCGGTAGCCACTTGGCGCTGAATCCCCACACAAAAGGCACCAGGCATCCCCAGGTCTCAAGCACAAGCAGCCGTTGATCAAAGTTGGGCGGCACTTCAGGTGACGCACTTTGGAACGACAGAAAAAAGGCGAGGCCAGCATTGACTAGCAATGTCAGTAACAGCCCGACTGAACCTGCAATTACAACAAAAACCCATTCATCCAATGTAGCTTTCCCGGAATGGTCGGCACGGTGGCCGGAAACGATACGGAAGAAAACAAGAAAGGCAACCAGCTCGCAGACCGAGGAGAGTGGGACAAGCACGCGCCAATGCCATGGATAGACGCTCCCAAACCAGCGCAAGGCGACACCTGAGGTCCATAGTCCCCAGGCGCACCACACGGGCGCAAGAGCAAACGACCCCATGCGTCGTAACTTCGGAATTGAGTAAAATCCGATTCCAAGAATGAAGCTGCCGATCCAGCCGAAGATTTGTGCGTGGCCGTGTGCCTGAATCCATGCCGGGGAAACGGAATTTGCCGCGCGATGACTGCTGATCGTCAGCAAGTTCCAGACTCCGAGAAAGGTCCCCGGAAGGAGCATGAAGAACACGCCTGTGCTGATGTACAGCATCAGCATGCGGGACAGTGCTCTCTCACGTGCGGCAGTGATGTTAACGATCTCGCTGGCCGCTAGCCGCCTGCCTGCTTCCCTCTCGATGCGTGTAGGAAGGGTGGACATAGGAGGTCACTTCACCTTACGTTATCGTTGGCTCAGCCTCACCACCCTGAGTATCGAGTTCCCATTCAATCCAATCTTTACCGAACAGCTCAACTGGGTGTTGAGTTCTGATAGTTCCATTTCCGCAGCGAAGGTCATTAGCGGGGCACAACTTCTCGCAGCCCCAGCAAATACGCTCAGGATGTTTTGGATTCAGCGCTATGTTGTGCTTAGCCATACATGAATTCCGGTTGAGGGGCTCACATTCTGATGCTAGATTCCGCGTAACAGCGAGACGAGGACTTTTGTCACAGATGCAACAGAGTGTGGTCGCTCGCGGAACATCACATGCTCTGTTCTACGACCGGATCATGGTGAGCACCATCTTGAAGCGCGTGTTCGCTTTCACCGCGTGCGGCTTTTCGGCCGGCAGTAGAACCACGTCGCCTGTTTTCAGCGCTATGGGTTTGCCAGCGACCGTAACCTCCGCTTCGCCTTCAACAGCCTGCACGAGCGCATCGAATGGCGAAGTGTGTTCGCTTAATCCTTGCCCTTCGTCAAAGGCAAAGATGGTGACGTTTCCTTTTTCACGCTTCAGGACGACCCGACTCACCACCGCGCCATCCTGGTAGTTCACCAAAGCTGACAGCGAGAAAGCTTCTGCTTCAGCGATTTCTGAACGCGCAATTGTGTTCGAACTCATTTGTGTTTCCTGCCTTTCTCATTCTTAGATGTAGTGAACGGCTTGCCCAGACCAATAGCCAGCTCTGTAAGAGCTACCGCCGGGCCGCCAACACCGGTGATGGCCTGACGATGACCACTCCTTTCATTCCCGATGCTTCATGCAAGGTGCAAACGTAGTGGTAGATACCTGGTTCGCTAAAAACACGGGAGAAGGACTGTCCTGGTTGCAGGAAGCCGGAGTCAAACGGACGTACCCCCGAAGGCAGACTTACATCCACTCTGGACAAGGCCTTGCTGGCATCGTCTACCACATTGTGAATCACCTGCGAAGAGTTCCTCCAAACGACCCTGGTGCCAACGTTCACCGTTATGGCTGGTGGCACAAATCCCATGTCCGTCATGCCGACCGTTCCCTGCGCGACTGGCGCAGTAAGCTTGGCCAACATCGAGCGGATTGCCGCCGCGGAAAGCCGCACGGAACAGTTCGGGGCGAGTGGCTCCAATGTGTCCACCACGAAACTGGGAATGTTGGGATCCTCCACTTCAACTACGCTGCCGAGGTACCCGGTGACATGGACGAGATGATTGGCGTTCTGCGAGAACAACAGCGGCCGTGCCTCCACGCGATAGACCTTTGAGGACTGGAGTAGTCGCAGCATCGCCTTGCCGTCCCCGGATATCGTGAGGCACCCGTTCAGCTGAGTGGACCTTGTTTTTGCTTTCGTGGACGAAATTTCAGCCGGATGGCTGGCGGCAGGTGAGTGCGCGGACTTGCCCTCGTGCATCATTGCGCTGTGCATGTCCATATTCGAATGGAGTTCGGCAATATCTGCCACGGCAGGATTGCTCTCGGCAGTTCCCAAACTAGCCTGGTTCTCAGTCAGGCTTGCTGCCGCGTCAGCCTCGGTCATGCCTGAGAGACGAGGCGAACTGGAGGCAGACGAGTCAAGAGCCGGCCCGGAATGCATCAGAGTCGCATTTTCGGAGCCAGTAATCTCAAAAGTTGCCATCAGCCCTTTTGCCATGCGTGCCATGGCGTGGTCCATCATGGCGAACTGCCCCGGAACACTGGCCTTAAATTCGAGTACGGCAGCTGCACCGGGTGGGACACCGGCGGTCTGGACGCCCGTCAAGGCAGGCGATGTCAGAGACCCCAACAGGTAATCGCGAGTAAAGATCTCGCCAACGATATGCAACGATGACGTGTCATTCGGGCCTGCATCGCCGAAGAAGACGCGGACGGTTTCTCCGACTTTCGCATGCATTGGGTGAGTTTTCGTCAGAGCATCCACTGCTCCGTTGAACACGAAATACTCCGGGCTTTCGTCCATTAGCTTGGCATCGCTGAATTGCTGCATTCCAGCTTTACCCTTGGGGGCAGAGGTGTAGATCTCTCCTTGCACCACGTAGTACTCGTGATCTACCTTCGCAAGTCCACCTTCCGGTTCGACGAGAATCAATCCGTACATGCCGTTGGCGATGTGTTCGGCAATCATCGGAGTGCCGCAGTGATAGACAAACAGCCCCGGCGTTGTCGCTTGAAATGTGAACGTTTTTCCTTGGCCCGGGATCGCTTGCGTAAACGCAGCTCCTCCACCAGGGCCGAGTGCCGCGTGAAAGTCAACCGAGTGGCCCATGTGGCTGTCGGCAGCGTTGCGCAGGGTTACTTCCACTGTGTCTCCCTGACGCACGCGAACCATTGGGCCAGGCACTTTTCCGTTGAACGTCCAATAGCGGTAGGTCGTTCCGGGCTGTCGGGTCGAGTGTTCCCACTACCTCCTCAGCGGTGAGTGTTATGTGGACTACACCTGGTTGTCTGTTCCCGACGCTCGGAGGAACGTCGGATGGGTCACGCACTATGTCGACAATCTTGGTTGGATCCTTTGCCTGGTATCCGCTGTGTGTAATTTCCTGAGCTGTGAGGGTCGCTGTTGCGGGGATGAGGGAGAGCATGCTGACGATAGCTTTCACAACAAAGATTCGACAATGAAGCCTCATTTTCATAATTGCGTCTTTTCCAGCCGGCCTATCGTTTTTCATCTCGTCGATCTGCGGTTGCCGGCTGACCTATACTTGTATCGGGAGGCGATAGACCTCAATGGAGCATCCGTACCATCGGAATAGTCCGTTGTCACAGGAGCAGCTAAATGCTGGAGAGTGAGCTATTTACATTACTTCAGGGCACTACCGATGCTGCCTTCTCGGTGACCGAGGAGGGCGAGATCCTGTCATGGAACAAGGCTGCGGAGAAACTGTTGGGCTATTCGAGCGCAGAAGCGGTTCACAAGACCTGCTACGACATTCTGGAGGGCATGGGAACTTTGGGTACACGGGTATGCCATCAGCACTGCAGCGTGACTGAGTGCACCGCAGGCAATGCCGAGATCCCCAATTTCGACATGAGCGTCAAAACTCGCTCCGGGGAACGGTTGTGGGTCAATATGTCCACCATCGTGTTCGACAATCAGCGCACCGGCCGTCGCCTGCTGGTACATATGGCCCACGACATCACCGAACAGAAGAAAAATGAAGAGTTGATGCAGAAGATGCTGGAATTGTCGAAGCAAGTCAGCTCGCTCGCCGAAGCGTCTGTGCGCGCGGAACCGGCTGCTGCACTGTCCGAGCAGGAGAAGCATGTCTTACGCTTGTTTGCCGAAGGCAAGGATAGCGACGATGTTGCCAAGGCTTTAGGAATCAGCCCACAAACCCTCCGTAATCACCTTCACCACATCAATCAGAAACTCCGCACTCACAACCGCCTGGAGGCAGTCATGAATGCCATTCAGCGCAAGCTGATCTGACCAGTCCCCGTACACCTGTCCCAGGTTTCGGTACGAACGCTTCATTGTGCCTTTTCCTTTCCTGCCGCACATTGGCCTCAGCCGGTCGTAACGGCGGGAGTTGCCAATGATCACCGAATGCTCCAACCCACAGTGCGGAAAACCCTTCCACTACCTCCGCGGAGGACAGCTGTTCCGGTTCGATGTACGGCGGCCCGTGGAACCGTGCAGGGATGTTCCGAATGCGATCTGTGCGAGCAAACCCTCGCAAGCCAGCGTGTTCTTCTGGCTTTGTGGTGATTGCTCGCACCAGCACTCGCTCCGGTTCTCCCTGCGCGAAGGAATTTCTCTAGTTCCCCTGGAGCGGTTTCCCGAGGGTAGCAATCCCGTGGTAACCCGCGCCGTCGCTGCCGAGTAACTTTACCGAGAGGAATAAAAGATATGGCTGCCCAGTGCGTTACTGCACACATCGAAGAATCTCCTTATGGACTGAACCGGCTGCCGCACCTCGGAAGCTCGCTGCTGCAGGTATTGATTCCAAATGAAGTACAAAGCATGTGGAAGGAAGAGGCGTGGCAGACGAGTTCCGGTCGCAGTGCCCGAACGCTCGTCAAGTACCCTGATCTCCGCATTGTCTTGGTCTCAATGAAGACTGGAACCCGTTTCAAGCAGCACAAGACCAGCGCTCGGTTTGCCATCCTGACGCTTGCGGGTCATGTACGTCTACATCTCCCCAACTCAACGGTGGAAGTGCCCAGGGGAGAACTGCTGGCGCTCGACCGCGACGTATCTCACGATGTCGAGGCAATTCGGCAAAGCACGTTCTTGTTAATTCTTACCCGGCCTGACCGGGAGAAGGAGACATTCCATGAATGACTTCATTCATGAATTGAGGCACGATCATCGCGTCATTCAGCAAGTCGTGGCAGGCATGAGTGCAGTCGCGGACCTGCTCGATTCCGGCAAGCAAGTTGATCCCAGTGTGCTGTCTGATCTCGTGCAATTCCTCCGGGTTTTTGCCGATCAATGCCATCACGAAAAGGAAGAGCAGCACCTATTTCCTCTGCTGGAAGCCAAGGCCAACGTGAGCACCAGACGCGAGCTGGAATCCCTGGAAAGGGAGCATCGCTCGGCCAAGCAACTGGTTGCGCAATTGGCGAAAGTGGCAGAAGTTTACGTCCACAATCCCACAGCGGTGCGATACCGTGTTATCGATCTGCTCCAGCAGTTGGTCGAGTTGTACCCTGCGCACATCTGGAAGGAGGATTTTCTGTTGTTCCCACTGGCGCAGCAGAACCTCTCGCCTGCCGAACAACAAGATCTTGAAGAGAAGTTCGAGAGTGTCGAACGCGAAGTCGGCGAAGACGTTCATGCCGGGTTCGAGATGCTGGCCAGGAAACTGGAGGCGGTGGTCGAATACCGCAACTCCGGTGCTTGCCCGCTGTGTTCCGCGGCGGCGTAGAAAAAGTCTTACCCTTTGTTAAAGGATGGAACCCTTCTGAGCACGTATGGCGACAGAAGAGGATTCGTCTGACAGAGTCAGGTCGGGGTCAGAAAGCGGACCTACGCCGCCGACTTGCCACGCTTCGATTCGCGATCGGACCCCAGCTTCCTTTCCAGATAATCCCGGAGGGCGACCGCATTGTTGTGCTCAGTGTCGTGAGAGCTGTAGAGCAGGGTTACAGTGCCGTGTCGAGCAGCCTGCAGAATAGGCTCGATCGCTAGTTCGTGCTCCTTTATTTCCGCTCGATAACGACGCTGGAACTGCCCCCACTTTTCGGGATCATGGCCGAACCACTTCCGAAGCTCGGTGCTCGGTGCAACATCCTTCAACCAGAGGGCATTGGCAAGCGCCGTCTTCTTCACCCCCCGTGGCCACAACCTCTCAACCAGAAACTTCTTGCCATCATCGTTTCCCATCGAGTCATATACACGCTTCAGCTTGATCATGTTGTACCTCGGTTCAATCGTCAGATGGCCACTCGATCTGTGTGCATTCAGGACACTGACTGTCCAGATAAGTGAGCCAGGAAAGGACATCCGAAATGTCAGGCAGACGCTCGTCGGCGCCAGTGCGCCACGTGGCGAATACCTCTAAAAACCGGTCAGTAATGTAGAGTGCTGCAGCAGGGACCGCCTGCGCACCAAATGCTCCGACCGAGTTGTGAACGTGCATATCCGCGTCCGCCAGAACCGGAAACGGGAATTGCCGTTCGCGGCGAAATTCATCCGCCTGCTCAGTGGATTCCGCCACCACAACAACGACCTCCGAATCTGTGTCAGTTATCTCCCTGTACCGTTCGGCCAAAACACTAAGCAGTTGGTTCTTGGCAGAATCTTGGGCGGGACCGACAAAAAACAGTGCCAGGTTAGAACGCCCACGGTAGTCGTACAGGCTGACTTGCTTGCCATCGCTCGAAGGCAACGCGAAATCTGGCATCAGGTGGCCGCGGGTCGGGAGACTCTCTCCTGCCGTAACTCTTGCACTTCCAATTTCAGCCTGCAGCATTGCACTACTCTCCTAGTGGTACAGGCCGCTGCTGTGCTTGCCCGTCACCACTTCGATCCTCTGTTCATAGAGGATGATCCGATCGATCAGGGGATATCCAGGTTCGAATGTCCACTCGGGCTGACCGTATTTGGCCAAGAGCTGATCTAGGAACCACTGTTTCTTTTCGCGGGATTCTGGACCGTGCAGGATGCGGACTGAACCGAATACAACGACGCTCGTGTACACCAAAGCAGAGTTACAGGCGTAGGGTTTGCCACGATGCAGGTCCCCGATTTCTGAGACCTCAACGCATATCCGCGGATTGTTCTGCACATTGGTGAGGAAGTGTCCTTGGTGATCGCCTGTGTGAAGGTAAAGCAGGTCGCCCCCTTCGTAGATGTAGACGAGTGGTACTACATAAGGCCAGCCGTTTACATCTACCGTGCCGACGTTGGCAACTTTTTGCCGACGCAAGAACTCAGTAGTCTCAGCAGGTTGCATGAGCCGCCGCTCACGATAGATCTTCCCTCGCAGATCGGGCGCCACGGCAGACATCAAGACTTCTCCTTATCTATCTCTTGCCTGGACCGACTCCTATGCCGTTCGTTGAAGCGTGCTCTCGTAGTCGGCGACAAATCTCTCGATACCCTTCTTCGTAAGCTCATGAGCTATGTCGAAACGATCCCATGGGCTAGAAAGATTCAGCTCCTTATACGGAATCGGTTTCAGATTGTTGCCTTTGCTATCCAATCCCTTGTAATTGAATCCCGGCGGCGGTAGCGGGAACCCCTTCGCGGCCCATTCTCCCAGTACCTTTGCGGGAACTGTGACGAGTTCTACGTTCAGCGCGAAAGATGCAAGCAGGTGGTCGAGGTGTCGGATGCTGGCGAACGTGGCCATCTCCGTTCGCGTACATGCGCTTGATGTTCCCGACTTACATCGATCCCGTTTTCGCCGCGATCATCAAGTCGCCCGACAAAAGGCGAAACATACACGGGCTCTCGTGAACCCTTCGTGGCAGCGTACACCGCGGCAGCTTGCTCTTGCGAGAAACACAATGTCATACTCACTCGCATGTTATTGCGCACTGATAGTTCCGCAGCCCGCAAGCCTTCGTGTGTGCAGGGGTATTTGATGTAGGCGTTGGGAATCCACGTGAACATCTCTTCGCCTTGGGCGAGCATCTGTTCAGCACTCGTGTTCAGATCAGCAAAGACCTCGATCGAAACGCCAGCGTCCCCGACCATTGGTGAAAGAGCCTGAACGATCTTCTTGTACGCTTCATTTTCTTCGCGCGAACTCAGCCGCTGTCCCGAGGTGATCCGTTGCCGAATGCCAGGGTTCTTGGCAATGAGCGTGGGATTTGTGGTTTGTCCATCGACGAAGCCAAGTAGAGCTTTGACCTTCCGTGTTTCTTCAGGATCGCCTCCATCCACGAGAATCTTGGTCTTAGGTCGGTTTGCCAACATATTGGTAGCCTCAAATAGTCTGGGTGCCAGGTCAGTACCCAGCGAATTCTTCCGTTCGGACATCATCCTCATCAACGCCGGCGCCAACCAGCATCTCGCGCATCGCCGCGACCATGGGTGGAGGTCCGGCAACGTAGTAGATCGGCCCCAGCAGAGTTCCCACATGCCGAGTCAGCATTTCTCCGTCAATGAGACTCGTCTCACCGTTCCATTGCCGGCTGGAGCGGACCATCTCCGTCATGGTGGCGACAAGTCGAAAATTCGGGTTTGTCTTTTCCAAACCTTGGAGAATTTCCAGAAAGGGTGCGTCTTCCGGTCGCCGATTGGAATAGAACAAGTACATCTTGTGCGGTAATCGGTCGTGATCGGCTTGGCGAACGACACTTAGAAACGGCGTTATGCCTATCCCGCCCGCGAGAAAAATCGCCGGCTTGTTTGCATTCTTGTGTAGCGTAAAAGAACCGGAAGGCGGGGCGATCTGGATTTCGGTGCCAAGCGGCACGCCCTTCAAGGATCGTTTGAATGCTGTGTCCCGCATACGCGTAGCAAACGTGAGTTGCTCTTCGAAGGGTGGGCTGGCAATTGAGAAGATGCGGATATTTCCTTCTGAGTCTGTTTCGGGGGGATTGAGTAGCGTAAGATCCGCCGCCTGTCCAGCTTTGAAACTAAACCCCATGGGTCTAGCGAAGTGAAAGGCCATGGTGCCTTCGGCGACACTACTGCGACTCCTCAATCTAGTCCGAAAACCCGCTAAAGGAATCCCTTGAGCAGCCATGAAAGCCTCCTCTGTCGTATCGAACTTGCTGATGCGGTGTTCAGCTCATCGCGTGCCGCTCCTCCGCACTTCCTCCAGGCCAGGAGACTGTTATCAGGAAGGCACTTTCCTCAAGTGCTTTCACGTCGTGAGCGATTCCCGATTCCAAGCACATCAATTCGCCGCCGCCGAGATCGACAGCCTTGTCCGGAAGCTGAAGACGAACTTTGCCTTGGATGGTTTGAATCGAGATCCTCGCGTCCGCGTGATGCTCCTTCATTTCAGAGCCAGGCTTCATCAGGACGAGCACGATTCGAAAATCTGGGTACTTCGCAAGCGTTTTGGAGCTACGTCCGCTACCGCGGGTCCATGAGTCTTCTTCGCGCAATCGGCGGACTTCGTCAGTCAAATTGAAGTGCAACAGGCTGTCCGCCAAATGAGGGAGCCGGTTCAGGGTTGAAGTCGATTCGAGAGGCTTGTGCTCTACCGCATTCTTCACCATAGCGCCTCCACGGCACGTCGATAGTAAACCATCGCCTTACGATATAAATAGATGCGCGCTGCCCTTCGTTGGTAACAATCAAATCGTTAATTTCGCCTCACTCACAGATGCACGTCATGCAAATAGGTAGACTGAAGCCTTGGAATTACGATTTCGGACTGCTGGCCCACAGTTCGGCCTCGCAGTTATTTCCGCAGCAAAGCAATAACCTGGCGCACGACCTTCAATGTCTATCGGTAATTTCAGGCGCCCGCGGCACACAATTTGTGCCTGGATTGTGCCTGTAAAGCGTGATCCCGAGATATAGGCAAGAACCTAGCGGTTGAAAGGAGATTCATGCAAAACGGAAGCTTAATACGATCGGAGCGACAAAGAGGACCGGACGTCTGGGAATTTCGGTGGCGAGAACTCGCGGGCAACGGCAAGCGGAAACATCGCAGAATCGTGCTTGGCTCGGTCGACCGGCTGGTAGACGAAGCGGCCGCGCACCAGGCAGTCTCGGCGTTACGCATTGACATTAACGCGGGCGATGCCCGAGCCAAAGCGAACATCACCACGGTTTCCGAGCTGGTTGAGCACTACAGGCAGCGCGAGCTAAGACCTGACACTGTTTGGAAAACATACTCCACCAAGGTGACGTACGAGGGTTACCTGAACAAATGGATTCTGCCTCGGTGGGGACATTACCCGTTGGTGCGCGTTAATGCCGGAGAAGTTGAACTCTGGCTCAGGTCACTGACGCTAGCCAGAGCCAGTTGCGCGAAGATTCGGAACCTGATGAGCGTGCTCTTCAATCATGGAATTCGCTACGAGATCTGTGACCGAAATCCAATTCAGCTCGTCCGACAAAGTGCGAAACGCAAGGCCGTCCCAGTCGTCTTGACTCCCTCCGAGGTTCAGCGTCTGTTATCCGCGCTGGCCCTAAGGGAACGCACGCTCGTACTCGTTGCGTTCGGGACTGGTTTGCGGATGAGCGAGCTCTTTGCCCTGAAATGGCGGGACGTTAACTTTCAAACCAACGAAGTCAGCATTGTTCGATCGATAGTTTTTCAGGTCATCAGTCCATGCAAAACGGAAGCTTCCCAGAAACCAATCCCACTAGATCCGCAGTTGTCCGACGCTCTCCTGCTATGGCGTCAGCAAACACGATTCAGAGGTCCGGATGATTGGGTATTCGCAAGTCCTGCGACGCGCGGCCAACATCCTTATTGGGGCCAGTGCATCATGCGAACTTTCATCCGGCCTGCTGCCCTGACGGTTGGGATTTTGAAGCCGATAGGCTGGCACACTTTCCGCCACACGTATTCTTCTCTGCTGAGACAGAACAGGACCGATATAAAGGTCACCCAGGAGCTACTTCGTCACGCTTCCAGCAGGGTCACGCTCGATACTTATACGCAAGCGGTCACGCTTCATAAACGTAAAGCTCAGAGCGATGTGATCCGGATGTTGCGCACGGCAGGGTGATACGCCGCAAGAAAGCTGTGCCTATTTGTGCCTGCAAAAACATGCTCGAAATGCGCGAAAACGGCGGTGGCCGGACGGCAACGCTTCTCGTAGTCCGGCCAGAGTTGTGCCTTTTTGTGCCTTCGAATATTCGAGCGATTGTCCGCAAGCTCTTGAAAAGATTTGGCGTCCCCGACGGGATTTGAACCCGTGTTACCGCCGTGAAAGGGCGATGTCCTAGGCCGAGCTAGACGACGGGGACGGAGTAAAAGAGGCAGGTTGCCAGAAACAATTCATGGTAGCAGTCGCTCCGAGGGCTGTCAAAAGAAGCCGGCACCCGAACCGATGAACTCGACTACACGCTGCCACGGCGCCAGATTTGCAGTTGTGCGACTCCCGAGTCCAGCTAAGGGTTCCTGACAACAGTTCTTGCCTTCACTCGAACAGGGATCCTGCTAATTACGGAAAACAATGTATTTACCAGCAACTACTTTGCCCAAAAAATGGAAGGGCTCCGCGCACGTCTTCTCTTACGGCTGCAAGCGCAGCCGTACAATCGCGCGGGAAACCAGACGATACGAGAAAGGACTGTAGCGCCACATTCATGTTGAACGAACAACTGACATCTGAAATGACTCGCTGTAGCTCAGGCTGTGCTGGACTTGACGATGTTTTGGGTGGCGGCTTTCCTCTTGGCCACTTTTACCTGATTGAGGGAGAACCGGGGACGGGCAAGACAACTCTGGCACTCCAATTTGTGGCTGATGGGCTTAAGAATGGCGAAAAGGTCCTGTACGTCACGCTGTCTGAATCGCGGGACGAACTGCTTGCGGTCGCCCGCACCCATCGACTCAATGTGGACAGTTCGGCGGTCTTCGAGGTAAGGCCAAGCGAGGACGATCTAAAACCCGACGGCCAATACACGGTGTTTCATCCCGCTGAAGTTGAATTGAATGATCGCGTGCAAACCATCATGGCGGAAGTGGACCGCCGCAAGCCGAGCCGGCTGGTGATTGACGCCCTTTCTGAAGTGCGCATGCTCGCGAAGGATCCTTTGCGCTATCGCCGCCAGGTACTTTCGTTGAAGGAATATGCGCCTGAGAACTGCACTGTCATCCTATTGGATGATCGCAGTAGCCGTTATGCCGATTTGGAGTTGCACAGCATCGTACACGGCGTAGTGTCGATGGGCCGGGTCGCGCGCGAATATGGCAAAACTATGCGCCGCCTGGAAGTAACCAAGCTTCGCGGCTCTGCCTTTCGCGAGGGCTATCATGACTACATGATTCACAGCGGCGGGGTACTCGTGTTCCCCCGGTTGATCGCAGGCGAACATCGAGATCGAAACGAGGACATCTCTGGGGCCAGCAGCGGCATTCCCGAGCTTGACGATTTGACCGGAGGAGGCCTAGGTCGCGGGACCAGCAGCTTGTTCATTGGGCCGGCGGGTTGTGGAAAGACGACACTAGCCCTTCGCTGGCTCGTGACCGCCGCAGAACGAGGCGAAAAGTCCGCCGCATTCATCTTCGAAGAGACTGTGAGTACGTTAATGGGACGGGCCTCGGGACTTGGCATGGACCTGGAGTCTCACGTGCGCTCCGGACGCATTCAAATCAACCACCTTGATCCCGCAGAGGTCTCGCCAGGAGAGTTCGTGAACCTGGTCCGCGAGTATGTGGAACACCAGCAAGTCCGCGGCATTCTTATCGACAGCCTCAACGGCTTTCTGCAGGCGATGCCCGGGGAACAATTTCTGGCGCTCCATTTGCACGAACTGCTCACTTATCTGAATAACTGCGGCGTCTTGACCCTGATGATCCTGGCCCAAATGGGGCTGGTGGGCAGTGCCATGCAGACTCCCATCGATGTGAGTTACCTGGCGGACAACATTCTGATATTTCGATATTTCGAAAACCAGGGAGAAGTTCGCAAAGCGATCTCCATGATGAAGAAGCGCAGCGGCGCCCACGAGCGCTCGATTCGCGAGCTTCGCCTGGCTGCCGGTGGCATAAAGGTGGGAGCGCCCTTGACTGATTTTCAAGGCATTCTTTCCGGCAGTCCTACGTCGCTCGCTCCCCTGATCGGGAAAGGTTCGCTCAATGGCTGAAGTGTGCACGAGCGATCTCCCCATACTCGTCTTTGCTCCGTTCGGCAAGGATGCCGCCCTGATTGCCAGGGTCTTACGGCAGTCTGCGATGACCGTCTATACGCTGGATAGTTTGGAAGAACTCGAATCCGCGATCAACGAAAACAGCGGGGCGGCCATCATTACGGAAGAAGTTCTCCAGAGCGGCATGATTGGAGCTTTAGCGCAACGCATCTCGAATCAGCCGCCCTGGTCGGACTTTGCCATTATTGTCCTCACCGGCGGCGGATTAAGCACCGCCAGCACAGAGTCCGCCGTACGCTCCCGCGCGCCGCTTGGGAATGTGACACTGCTGGAGCGACCTTTGCGGCCGGTTACACTGGTGAGCGCGGTACGTAGCGCATTGGTTGCCCGCCGCCGCCAGTACGAACTCCGCGATCATCTTCGCGAACGCCAGGCCGCCGAAGAAGCTCTGCGCCGCGCTCACGATGTCTTGGAATCTTTGGTTGAGGAACGCACCGCTGCCTTGCGCCGCCTGTCGGTGAAATTGCTTCGCGTGCAGGATGAAGAACGTCGCCGCATCGCTCGCGAACTGCACGATAGTCTGGGACAGGATCTTACGGCTGCCAAAATTAGTCTCGACATGTTGGCTCAGGATTGCCCGCTGGAGTCTCCGCACTTGCGTGATGCTCAAGCTCTGGTCGATCGCTCGATCTCCGATACTCGGACTCTCTCTCACTTATTGCATCCGCCTCTGCTGGATGAAGCGGGCTTCGCCTCCGCCGCCAAATGGTACGTCGAGGGATTTGGTCGGCGGAGCGGCATCGTCAGTCATCTTGATCTTCCGGATCATCTCCATCGGTTGCCTCGGGTGACGGAAATTGCCCTGTTCCGGATCCTGCAGGAAGCTCTGACCAACGTTCATCGCCACTCTGGCAGTAATGCCGTTGAAGTCCGCGTCACCGCAGACAACTTCAATGTGGTACTCACGGTGAAAGATTTTGGCGTGGGAGTCCCGCGAGAAATTCTCGATCGCTTCTGGAAGACAGGACACGTCGGCGTCGGCCTTGCCGGCATACGGGAGAGGTTGAAGGAACTCGGTGGGTCTCTGGAGATCGAGTCGAATGGAAAGGGTACGCTGCTGAGGGTTCGAATCCCGATCAAGGAGGGCGAGGCCGGCCCTTCTGCCGACCGTAGTCCAATCCTGCCCAGCGAACTTCCCTCCGCCTTTCCCGCTGATTAGGCTGGTTCCACGGCGCCGCGGTTCGTGGCATTTACAATTGAAGTGCGACTTTGTCTTCCGTTCCTTTATGCCTGATCCTCTTTTCTTGAGCCTTTGGTTCTCGGATTTCGAAGGGCCCGCAATGCTGCCCCACATGCTCGCGGTGCTGCAGCAGTTTCCTTTTTCCCAGCAGCGTCCTGGAATCACGTACGCGGCCGTTCAGCCCGTCTCATGGAACGAGGCGAGCGTCCTGGAACGCCGCTTTTCACCCGGCATTTCGCCCGAGCAAGCGACCATTGTCGCCGCCGACCTGATCCACGACGACTACGCCTATGTCTTCGACGCGTACTGGGATCTTTGGACGCCTGACGAAAGCGGCCACTGGCAGCTCATTCCAAGCCCGGTTCAGTTCATTGTGCAGGGAGAAGAGTTCGACGACGGAACACAGGCTGAGACCGGCCACATCCAGATTGATTTCGGACTGGATACGTTATTTGTGCAGGAGAATGTGGAACTCACGGACGAGACTCAAGCCAAGATCCGCGAGAATGTTCTCAAACTGATCGAGTTCAGCAAGAAGCTAGAGATGAAAACGCGCGCGACCTCGCGCCGCTTGTGGTCGGAATCCGACGAAAGCCTTCCACAAAAATTAATCGCCAGGCTGCAAAGAGTGCAATGACCACAATGGGCGCAGAGCTGTGAACCCATGCGCCCGTGTGGTTGAGCTTACTTGGTTCTTCCGCCTTCGACCTTCAACTTCTCAGCCGCCGCCGCTTGAGCAGCCGCCAGCCTTGCCGTCAGCACCCGGAAGGGTGAGCAGGACACGTAGTTGAGCCCCGTCCGATAGCAGAACTCCACCGATGAAGGTTCTCCGCCGTGCTCGCCGCAGATTCCGACCTTCAGGTTCGAACGGGACTTGCGCCCACGTTCGGTCGCCATTTTCACGAGCTGGCCAACACCGTCCTGATCGAGCGCCGCAAAGGGATCCTGCTTCAGGATGCCTTCGGCCAGATAAGTGGGCAGCACTTTGTTTACATCGTCGCGGGAGAATCCGAACGTGGTCTGCGTAAGATCGTTGGTGCCGAAAGAGAAGAATTCGGCTTCTTTCGCGATCTCGTCCGCGACCAGCGCCGCGCGCGGTAATTCGATCATCGTTCCGACCATGTATTCGATCTTCGTGCCCTTCTCTTTGAAGACTTCCTCGGCCACTCGCCGGACGATCGCTCCCTGGTTCGCCATTTCCTTCAAAGTTGCGACCAGAGGAATCATCACTTCCGGAAGTACCTTGATGCCCTTCTTCGTGCAATCCACCGCCGCTTCGAAGATGGCGCGCGCTTGCATCTCGGTAATTTCGGGATACGTTATGCCCAGGCGACAGCCACGGTGCCCGAGCATAGGGTTGAACTCGTGCAATTGTTCGACCCGAGCCAACAAAGCCGGCAACGCCTTCTTCAAATCGCCGGCGCCTTTGACTCCGTAGTCCTTGTACTTTTTCACGAGTTCTGACTTTTGCTTTCCGCTCATGTCCGAGAGCGTGGCGATGTCCACCATCAAGTCTTCGCGGCGCGGCAGGAACTCGTGAAGTGGCGGATCCAATGTGCGAATCGTCACCGGCAACCCGTCCATCGCTTTGAAGACTCCGGCAAAATCATCGCGCTGCAGAGGCAGCAATCTTTTTAATGCCGCCCTGCGATCCTTCTCGTTGTCCGCCAGAATCATGGCGCGCATGTGCGGAATCTTCTTCTCGCCAAAGAACATGTGCTCGGTGCGGCACAGCCCGATGCCTTCGGCTCCGAATGTACGGGCCTGGATCGCATCCCGCGGAATGTCAGCATTTGCACGGACTTTCATGGTGCGGTGCGGATCGGCCCACTCCATAAACTTCTGCAGTTCCGGATCATCGGAGCTTGCGGGAATCGTCCCCAGCTTGCCTTTGATCACGCGGCCGGTCGTACCGTCCAGCGAAAGCCAATCGCCCTCTTTGAAAATTTGGCCTTTGACCTTCATTTCGCGGGTCTTCTCGTTGATGTCGATGTCCCCTGCCCCAGCCACGCAGCACTTGCCCATGCCGCGTGTGACCACAGCTGCGTGACTGGTCATTCCACCGCGCGAAGTCAGAATGCCCTTCGCCACTTCCATGCCGTGAATATCTTCCGGCGTGGTTTCGGCGCGAACCAGGATCACTGACGCTTTGCCATCTTTGTGAACCGCTTCCACTGCCGCATCCGCCGTGAAAACAATCTGGCCGACCGCCGCTCCCGGTGAAGCTGGCAGACCGGTCGCGAGCACTTCCACCTTCGTGCTTTTTTCATCCAGCCGTGGCACGAGGAAGTCGTACAACTGGTTCGGCTCAACTCGGAAGATTGCTTCTTCCTTCGTAATCAAACCTTCGTCCACCATCTGGATCGCGACTCGCACAGCCGCCAGCCCCGTGCGCTTCCCATTACGGGTTTGCAGCATGTAGAGTTTGCCGTCCTGGATCGTGAACTCGAAATCCTGCATGTCTTTGTAGTGCTGTTCCAGCCGCGTAGTGATTTCGCGAAGCTGGTCGTACACCTTGGGCATGGCCTTCTTCAGTTCAAAAATCGGCACTGGCGTACGCACGCCTGAGACCACGTCCTCGCCCTGCGCGTTCATCAGGAACTCGCCATAGAACTCGTTGTTGCCGGTCGCAGGATTTCGGGTGAAACCCACGCCCGTTCCGCTGGTGTCGCCGAGATTGCCATAAACCATGGCCTGCACGTTGACCGCTGTGCCCAGCATGTCGTCGATATTGTTAATGCGGCGGTAGTGCTTGGCGCGATCGTTCTGCCACGAGCGGAATACGGCGTCGCGCGCCATGACCAGCTGTTCGTGCGGATCCTGCGGGAAGTCGCGTTTGGCGTGCTTCTTCACGACTTTCTTGTATTCGGCTATTACTTCCTGCAGCGCCTTCGCGTCGAGGTCGGTGTCGAGCTTGGCTTTCTTCTGCTTCTTCTTGGCATCGAATACTTCGTCGAATGCCGATTTTTCAATATCGAGGACGACATTGCCGAACATCTGAATCAGGCGCCGATAGGAATCGGCGGCGAAGCGCGGATTGCTGCTGCGCTTGGCCAGCGCTTCCACGCTCTTGTCATTCAAGCCAAGATTGAGAATCGTATCCATCATTCCCGGCATGGAAAACTTCGCGCCTGAGCGCACACTCACTAGCAGCGGATTCTCGCCCGTGCCGAGCTTCTGCCCCTGTAGTGCTTCGAGTTTCGCCAAAGCCTCATCCATCTGGCTGTCAACATCAGGCGACAGCCCACCTCTCATGTATTCGCGGCAAGCCTCGGTCTGAATGGTGAACCCGGGAGGCACAGGAAGGCCCGCGTTGGTCATTTCGGCGAGGCCAGCGCCCTTGCCGCCGAGCACGTCTTTCATCTTGCCGTTGCCGTCGGCTTTGCCGCCGCCAAAAAAATAAACGTACTTGGTGGCGGACTGCTTCGTCTTACTTTCTTTCGCTTCAGTTTCTGGAAGAGTCATTGTGGCCATTTATGAGTCCTTTGTCGTTCAGAATTTCGCTTCAGTGAATATCTTTCGCACTAAGTTCCACTTCAATTTTGCAATTGAGCAATCAGGTAATCGGAAAACGGCGGCTGGCGGCGCCTTTCAATTACGCAATAACCAAATTACCCAATTGCAAAATATCGTTTACGCCTTCCCTTCGGTCACGATCTCCGAGAAGTCCGCGATCGTGGAAAACTCTTTCAACAGCGTCTGCAGCAAAGCCAGCCGGTTCGCCCGCACGCGCTCGTCGTCTACCATGACCATCACTTTGTCGAAGAATGCATCGACCCGCTCGCGCATCGTGGACAGCAGAAGTAATGCATCGACATATTCCTTCTTGCTGCGATGCGCTTCCACCTTCGGCCCAGCCTGTTCGAGATAAGCCATCAGGTTCTTTTCTTCGGGAGCCGCCTCAGGCAGATATTCGAACTTCGCAGATGGGCGTATTCCCTTTTCCGCCGCCTGCCGGAGAATGTTGCGCATGCGCTTGCAAGCCGCGCCAATGGCCTGGAATTCAGCCATATGCTGAACGCTCTTGACGGCCTCGGCACGGGCCAGCGAGTCCACTACATCCTCCGCGTCGGCTGCGAGCACCGCCTTAACTACGTCATACGCGTACCCGCATACGTCTTTCAGATAGAACTCCAGTCGCTCGCGAAAAAAAGCCGTCACCGAATCCGCGAACTTAGAATCGTCCACGAATTTCTTTTCCACCTCAGATCTCTGATACCCGGACCGGGCGTCGCGCATGAGATCCGAAAGGCGCAGCGGGAGCTTCTTCTCAGCGATGATCTTCACGATTCCATTGGCCTGCCGGCGGAGCGCAAACGGATCCTTTGATCCGCTTGGGACAAGCCCCAGCGCAAACATCCCCGCGATCGTGTCCGCCTTGTCGCCGATCGAAAGCGCCGCTCCCTCCATGGATCGCGGCACACTGTCGTCCGTCGACTCCGGCTTGTAATGATCGTAGATTGCATCGGCTATAGCGAAACGTGTCGCCTCAGGCAGACTCGGATCGAGTTGCTGCGCCCGCGCATACAGCCCCCCGACAATTCCCTGCAATTCCGTGAATTCCTTCACCAGTTCGGTGGTCAGATCGGTCTTGGCCAGACACGCGGCTTTGTGAATCACGCCCGGGCGCACCGCCAGGCCCTGTTGCTTGAGAATCTCGCTGAGCCAACTGCAAAGCCGTTGCACGCGTTGGGTCTTGTCGTAATAGCTGCCGAGATCTTTCTGAAACGTCACATGTTTGAGCGACTCGAGACGCTCGAGCAGGGATTTCTTCTGATCGGTTTCCCAAAAGAAGCTCGCATCGTTAAAGCGCGCCCGCAACACGCGCTCGTTTCCATGCCGGATCAAACCTTGCGGATCGCCATCCGTGTTCAGAACAGCGAGAAAATACGGTAGAAGTTTGCCTTGCGCATCTTCCATCGCAAAATACTTCTGGTGATCGCGCATCACCGTGACCAGCACCTCTTCCGGCAGCGCCAGAAATTGGGAATCGAAGCCGCCCAGAATCACCGACGGGTATTCCGTCAGATTCACCACGCTATCCAGCAGCGTCGGGTCTTCACGCCAGCGCGCCCCGGCAACGGTACGCGTAGCCGCATCGAGAGCTTTGCGGATTACGTGCTCACGTTCAGCACGGCCCAGCACTTTTGCCGCGCGCAAGGACTCAACGTAGGCGGACCCAGCCCGCGGAATTGGGATCTCGCCGCCGCTTAAGACGCGGTGTCCCCGCGAACGATTCCCCGCCCGAATGCCGGCCAATTCCAGCGGGATGCTTTCGCCGTCGAGCATCGCAACAAGCCAGCGCACCGGGCGCACAAAACGCTCATTCGGCTTGCACCAGTACATATTCTTAGGCCAGTAGATGGTAGCGATTTCTTTGGGTAGCGCCTCGCCGAGAATGTCGGCGGCGCTGCGGCCTTTTTTCGTGACCTTGGCTGCGATGTACTCGCCTTTGGGAGTCGTAATTCTCTCCAGTTTGCCAACATCGATTCCAGCCTTCTTGGCAAACGCCAACGCTGCCGGCGTCGGCTGCCCATCTTTGTACGCGACGCTGGTGGAAGGTCCGCTGAGCTGTTCGGTGACGTCGGCTTGGGCAGCAGCAATGGAGGCCGCCATGATCGCGATGCGCCGTGGCGTTTCGAATGACGTGACCTCGCCGCCGGTCAAGCGCTCGCGGCTAAGCAGCCCGCCGACACGCTCGCGCAGCTCTCGCGAGGCTGCGTCAATCATGCGCGCCGGAATCTCTTCGCACCCGATCTCTAGCAGGAAATCTGGCATGCTTTCAAACTATCCAGTGTCTCAAGGCCTTGAGCCGACGAATGTGATGTGGGTCACAGTAGCGCCGCCGTCCTTAGTAGCTCTCGCGACGGCCTTCCCGCCTACGCTGCGAGCGCAAGATGCCGGCGCTACGATCCCACCGGCGACAGAGCTTCGTTCCTGGCCTTCGGCTTCTTCGCGGAAACCCGCTCAGGATTCTTCGGCTCTTCGCCCTCCGCCTCGCCCTTCTGCTGATCCGCCCAGGCCTTCGCAATTCCAACGGCCAACGCGCGCACTCGCGCAATCACGCCCGCGCGCTCTGTCACTGAAATGGCTCCGCGGGCATCCAGAATGTTGAACAGGTGTGAGCATTTCAAGCAAAGGTCATACGCGGCCAGCACCGGAAAACGTGACTTCTCGTGCCTGACCCCGTCGCCGGCGGTGTTGTCTTTCGAAAGGGCCGCATACTTCTCGATCAACCCTTTGCATTCCGACTCACACAAGTCGAAATGCTTCCACGCGTTTTCCACGTCCGCGGCCTCAAAGTTATACACGGAGAACTGCAACTCGTCGGCCAATCGCACCTCACCGTACCTGACCACGCTACCCGTGTTAGGATCGCGAGCCCACACGATGTCGTAGATTGAATCCACATCCTGCAGAAATGCCGCGATGCGTTCCAGGCCATACGTCAACTCGGCAGAAATCGGAAACAAGTCGAGTCCGCCGCACTGCTGAAAGTATGTGAACTGGGTGATCTCCAAGCCGTCGAGCATAACCTGCCAGCCCACGCCCCACGCGCTCAAAGTCGGCGCTTCCCAGTTGTCCTCTTCGAACTTGATGTCGTGATGACGCAGGTCAATGCCGATCGCGCCTAGCGACTCCAGATACAACTCCTGTACGTTCTCCGGCGGAGGCTTCAGTATTACCTGCAATTGCATGTGCTTATAGAGGCGGTTGGGATTTTCGCCATATCGTCCATCGGCCGGACGCCGCGATGGTTGCACGTACGCAACTTTGTACGGCTGCGGTCCGAGCACCCGCAAAAACGTTTCGGGAGCCATCGTGCCCGCCCCGACTTCCACGTCGTACGGCTGCTGCAGCACGCATCCGCGTTCCGCCCAGAAAGTCTGCAGCCTCAGGATAAGCTCCTGGAACGTAATCGGATTGGAGGAGGCTGGGGTCACGCTTGTTCGGAATTCCCGCAGAGATTAATCATTGATTGTAACGGATGGAACGGGCAGCCGTCAGCTATGCGCTACGGCAGGTGGTGCCCTAAATTAGGACACTCTGGTCCTCGCTTGGGAATCGGGTCGTAGATCTTAGGGGCTAGGGAATCCGCAATCCATGCTGCAAATCTGTTCGCTTGAGCACACCGAAGATTTCTTCCGAAGACCTTCGACCTACTCTAAGGCAGACTTTCAGGAACCAGCGGAACAAACCGGCAAAGCTCACGTAACGTGGTGCGCGGCTGCCCATCTATCTTCTGAATGAGTTGCAGTTGTTGAGCATCGCCAGAGCCCACGGGAATGATCATGCGCCCGCCCTCGTCCAACTGCTGGAGCAGTTCATGCGGCAGTTCAGGGGCTGCCGCGGAAACGATGATGGCATCATAAGGAGCAAGTTCGGCAAATCCCCGGCTACCGTCTCCTACGACCACGCGAACGTTGGTGTATCCCATACGCCCCAACAGTTCGCGGCTGCGATCAGCCAAGCTCGCATGACGCTCGATGGACACTACTTCGCGCGTCAGTTCCGCCACCAGTGCAGTGACATATCCCGAACCCGTTCCGACTTCAAGGATCTTGTCACCGGGAGACAGCGCCAGCGCGTCCAGCATGCTCGCGACGATGTAAGGCTGAGAGATGGTCTGGTCTTCGCCGATGGGCAAGGGATGATCTTCATACGCCTGGTCGCGATAGCGCTCCGGCGCAAACTCATGCCGCGGGACACGCAGCATCGCCGCGAGGACACGCTCGTCCGCGATCCCGCGGGCCCGCAATTGCGACTCGACCATGCGCCTGCGCAGGGCCAAATACACGTCGTCAATTTCAGCGGAAGTCATGCCGGATCGAGGAACTGCGCCCTCTAAAGATTTTATTTCTTGCGGCGCCGGATGCGCACGTCGAAACTGACCACCCCGTTCTGATCGCGCGTGCCCACAACAGAAATATTGCGGTTGAAATAGTACTCGCCCTGGATGATCTGCTCCGCGCTCTGCGAAACGTTGGTGCTGTAGGTGAGGGAAAGGTTGTTGGCGAACTCCTGCTCAATGGTGATTTGCGGCCCACGGGCGGTGGGGTTCGTCTCGGTCGTGAGCCCCTGCGGATCAATCTTGATCCGGCTGACCCCGAACAACCTCTGCATCCGATTGCTTACTGTCGAGTTGATAGCCTGACTGATGATGAGGTTCGTGGCCTCATCGTTAAACAGCGATTGCCCCGACTGCTCCTGCAACTGCTCCGATTCTTCACTGGTACGGCCCAGGGCCAGCAGCGCGATGATGTCGGACTTCGGCAGGGGCGGCTCCGAGCGATAGTTGACAGCGAGCCGATCGGGAGTTCCTGTCACTGAGACATCAAGGTCATAGTTCCGCACGTGGGTCGTAGCCTGCAGGTTGACCTGAGGTTCGATCGAAACGGGATTGGCGAAAGTGATGTCTCCGCGTTCGAGGCGAAACTTGATTCCGTTGAAGGTCGCATCCCCTTCCAGAATGTCCGCTCTGCCCAGCACACTCGGTCGCGCCGCCGAGCCCCGCAAGCGCAGGTCCGCATCGCCCGATAGCCGGGCCACGGCGGTCTTCATCTGCAATTCGGGTGCCGTACTAACCGCGACATCGAGCTTCACGTTGTACAACGGCGAGTTTGCTGGCGTGATCGAAGCAGATTGCCGGCTACGCTCGAGGTAGGATGCGAAATCAAATCCCGGAGTCACCGCCAGCTTCGTCACCATCACACTGCCCGACACCGTTGAAGAAGAGCGATTTCCGATCCAGTGCAACTCGGCATCCGCGGTGGAACTCACACCTGGGGGATAGCGCAACCGCACATCCTTGCCGATCGCGGTCAGATTGAAATTCATCTGCCGGTTGTAATTGGTTGCATCGCCCTTGAACTCTACCGCGCCCCCGCCGGTACGCGCGGTGAGTTGTTCGATGTGGACGCGATCGCGCGAAAACACGAGCGACCCATTCATCTCGCTCAAACCGCTCGGCAGCCCCGCATAATTCGCCGCTCCGTTGTTAACTTGGACGGTACCCTGCGGAAGAGGCTGAAGGAGCGTCCCGCCGACGTTCATGTGAATCGTCGTCAAGCCCGAAGCAGTCAAATTGGGATCGAATGCGCCGAGTAACTTGAGATCCAAGTGACCATCCGCCGTCAGATCGAGTTCCTGATTCCCCGCGAAATGGATCGATCCGTGGCCGGTCACATCCGTTCCCTCGCCCACTAAGTGCGCCGGAGCGATGTGAATGGTCTGATGATCGAAGGTAAAGCGCACAATATCCTGATTGTGCAGCACGACAGACTCCAGGTCTAAGGCAAGGGCGTTTACCGAACCGTCGAGCGTCCACTGCCGCGGATAGCGCAGCGGTCCCTGCATGGTGACGGATCCGGTTGCTGCGGAGTGCCCTGTGAGCTGATCGCCGAGGTAAGCGTGCCATAACGCATCCGCGTCGAGACCATCCATTTTCGCGGTGATCGTGGCGGGAAAGTCGCCGTGCATTCCTACGGTGCCCTCGATCACAACCGATCCGTGAGTGAACTGAGACTGCCCCGTCAAATGCAGTTGCCCATTTTGGGTCGTCGCCTGTACGTTCAGGCCACCGGAAAATTCGTGATCGAAGATCAGATCGCGCGCATGGAAATCGGCGCTGATGACCGGAGAGTCGACAGTCCCGCTGCCCTTGAGGGTAAAATCCGCGCGTCCTTCGATCGGGAGAGGGTTCAGATGAATCTGCGGCACCCGTGAAAGGTCGAAGTTCTTGCCCGTCAGATCGAGCCGAAACCCGCGCGTGGCCGGTGCGTACGCCGCGGTTCCCGTTACTTCCGCATCCTGATGAGTCAGTCGTATGTTGCTGAGCGAAGTCTCGTTGGTGCGCACGTGCAGGTCGGCATCGAACTTTTCGATCCGTTCTCCGTAAGCTGCTGCATTCGTAGCCTGGATGTGCCCTTGCGCCTGGGGGTGCGCGCGTGTTCCTGAGACTTGCAGGGACAGATCCGCCGTCCCTGAAATGGGATAATCGAAGCCGGCCAGAGCTGCCGTCGATGCCACGTCCACATGATGCAAATTCACCCGGGCAGTGTAGGGACTGTTCTCGGTGAATTGCCCCTTCTGCAGCGCAGCATTCAACTCGAAATCGGCGCTGGTGTCGCCGCGCTGCAAGGTGCCCCCGCGAACCGAAAGATCATACGAGGAGAACTGGAGGTTAGCCGCAAGAGAGTCCCAATGCACCTGAGTCTCCGGTGTCTGCGTTGTAGCCGGAACCGTGAATTCAAAATCTTCTGCTGCTAGCGTTCCGGCCAGGGTTGGCGACGAAAATGTTCCGGCAGCCACTCCGTTGAACACTGCATTTCCGTCGACCCGAAAGGGCAGATTCGTCGGACCGCCCAGCGCTTTGACCAGAGGACGCCACTCTTCCAGATTCGAAGTTGAAACTGAGAAGCGTAGCGTGGACGATGTAGCCAGCAGCCCGGAAGCTTGAATCTTTGAGGCCCGGGTAAACAGATCGAATCGCGCGAGTTCCAGCGAATCGTTAGCCGCCCGGTATTTACCCTGAAACTGCGCTGTCAGGGGCAATTCGCGGGGCGCGGCGTGCGCTGGTGGGCTTACATCAAAGCCGAAAGCAACCTCTGCGTTTTGCGGGGAACCTTTCCAAAGAGCGTCAACGGTGCCATCGGCTGCACCCACGGGACGAAATCGGCCAATCGGGTGCGCCGGCACATCCAATGCTGAAGCCGTTTCCGCAACCGACACATCCCGAAACCGCAAATGCACTGCGCCGTTCTGGACACCGGGCGCCTTTGGCTTTTCGCCCTTTTTCAGTGGCGGCCGGGCGGCGACAACCTCGGGTAACTCCTGCCTCCTTGTCTTGCTAGAGCTTGGCAGAGGCACACTATGCAGCCAATTATCGATCTGCACGTCTCCGGTGAAGGTTCCGCCAAGAAGGGTCCCGCGAAGTTTCGAGACTTTGACCTGCTGATCGGTCACCTGGTAATCCGCGGCCAGTCCAGTTCTCTTCAGCGAGAACTGCTCCTCTTCCCACGCGAGATCGCGCAGCATTACCGCGCCCGCCGTGGTGAAATCGTTCAAAGACCAATGACCTGCCCCTTTAAGGTCCGCCACTCCGGAATGCAAATCGTGACGCCGGGCAATGGCTGCGATCTCCTGCAGATTGATCTGAGCGGAGTAGCTTCCGTCCATGCGCGGATTGCTGAAATCGGCAATGCGGCCGCTCATGGAGACAGAAGATCGCCCCGAATTCCAGATCAACGATTCCACATCGACGAAGGTGTGCGACAGATTGAAATCAATCGTGGTCATCCAGGAAAAAGGCCGGAAATTTTCGAAGGCAGTATCCACCTTCCCCACTGAGAGATGGCTCTCGTAGCGGTTGCGGAGGTACGAATAGTCCATCTGCAGGTTCGTGCCCTGCACAGAAAAATCGAGTGGGATTCTCCGGTCGCCCCAGAGCAGTTCCCCGTTGTGGACTGAGAGGTGATCGATGGAGAGAGCGAACAACTGGTCCACACGTACGTTGGCAGGCGTTGGCGGCACAACGCGCAGGCCTGGAACGTTCGTGGTTGCCCCATCCGGGCCAATCGCAATATGGATGACTGGATGCTCGAGAGCCAGCGCGGTAAAGCCAAATTCCGTGCGCAGGAACGAGATCACTTTCATGTGCGCGATCAGGCTGTCGGCGTGAGCCAGGGCAACTTCGTTCGGACCTTCCTTCCCATGAACGGTGATATTTCGCACCTCGACCTGCAGGTGGAAAGGAACCACGTGAAAGCTGCCGATTTCTGCGCGTCCGCCACTGATGCGCTCAAGTTCACGGATGATCCTGCCCCGCACGTAAACCTGGAAAGAATTGGTGGTTGAGTACCACAGAGCGCCCAGAACGGCGATGACAAAAAGGCCGGCGGCAATCAGCAGATATTTCCACCAGCGGCGTGGTCTGGCGGCGGGTTCGGTCAACGCGTCTGCACTCCCTCACCCTGGGACTCACTGGCGCCCGGAACGCTCACTTTGCTTTCCGAACGCAGCGACTGCAGCCACGAAACCATCAACTCATTGACTTTCTCTTCGGTGAGCAGTTCGCGGATTTTGCCGGATACATCGGCGAGGGACACTTCACCGCCGCCGGATTCTTTGAGCTGCGGAACAAACTTCTCGCGGTAATAAGCTTCGATCGACTTCGAATCGATCTGCACAGCGGGGCGCAGACGGGCATCCACCAGCCGCATCAAGTCAATCTGCTGTTGCACGTGCGCAGTCAGAGCTTTTTCGGTCAGTCCGTATCGCGCCAGCACTGCGTCCCAACCTTCCGCTGTCGCGGCCTCAGGGTACAGCTTCCGGGCCTGCGCAACTTGGGTCGCAGCTTCGGCCTCCGATGCATGCTGAAACGACGCCGACTTCATTTGCTCGCCTAACAATTCCTGGTCGATCAGCCTGTCGAGCACGGCCCGGCGATCATCGTCGCTGAATTGTGCCGGAGACCGCCCGCTCAACAGCGCCTCGTAACACAGCGCCTCCTCCCAGTCGCTTTGCAGAATAATGTGGCCGTTCACGGTGGCGACAATACGGTCGATCACGTCGGCTGCGCGTGCTGCCGAGGCCACCATCAGGCTCATGGAGAGAAGGAGCAGCGTCGACAGCACCCCGATTTTCCGATTGGCGTAAAACCTATGCATCAGAATGGCTGACCTATACTGAAAAATACGTTGAAATGACGAAGGCGCTGTGTCTCTAGCGTGGTCGTCTGATCTTGATTCGTAACCGTCTGGAAATAGCGGGTCGGGTTCAGGTTGTAACCGAAATCAAAACGCAACGGCCCAATGGGTGTCTTGTATCTTACGCCCACTCCCACAGCGTGCGAAGTGTAATCATAGCCGGAGTTGCTGAATGCCGTACAGTACTGCGAGGTCGTTGTACCACTGGACAAGCACGGTTGGGTACTTGGCTGATGCCAGCGCAGCAACCCCTTCAACATGTCATGCGGCGCGGTAAAGACGTTCCCCATATCGTGAAAAACGGCGAAACCGAATCCCTCGCCCAGCCAAGGCAATGATGTCGGCGGAAAACGTAGTTCGAGATTATTGACGAATAACGCCGTGCCGCCTAGCGGAAAGCCCGAGTTCGGATCGCGCGGTCCTGCCTGATTCAACCCAAAACCGCGGTGGGAGTTGCCGCCACCCGCGAAGAATTGCTCGGGTAATGGAATGGTCGTGATGTCGGTGCAGGTTGGCTCCCCCGCCGAGTTCAGAGGGCACGAACCCGGAGGCAGAACCCTGGTACCCAGAAACGGCTGCTGCAGGCCGATGCTGGTAGAGCGGGCAAATACGTACTGATGCCCAGGCTTTCCCTTCCCGATCACCTGGTAGGTGGAATTCTGCGCCAGCAGTCGCCCAAAATCTGCCTCTGATCCGAAGTAGTGAGACGCCGCCAAGCCATCCAGCGTGAAGTAGTTGCCCTTCGTGCTCTCCAGCGGATTGTCGCGCTTGTCGCGGATGAACGTGAATCCCGGGCCTCCGACGCGCGCCGGAAGCGACAACAGCGCAATTTCTCCCGGGTTGAACCCGCTGGCAAAGTTGCTCGCCTTCACCCTTCGGAACTCAAACCGGTAGGTGATCGAACTGGGTCCCGGCCGCGTACCGGGCTCGGTGCCTGCGCTGCCGATCTGCTGCCGTACATCGATTTTCCCTTCCAGCCGCTGGGAGGTGAACGTCGCAACGTCCAAACTGTTGTCGTAAAAAATCGTATAGATCAGCTTCCACTTGTCGCTGTTCAACAGCTTGGGAACGGTGTAACTGATCAGCCCCCGCTGCTGCAGCCTTCCAACATGGGACTGGAAAGTCAAAGTTTGATTGCGCCCGCCCAAGTTGAGCCGCGTCACGTCAAATTCAACTCGCGGACTTACCCCGGTCGCTCCGCTGGGCGAATTTGAACCTGCCGGTTGCCCAGTTTGAAATTCAAATCCGAGACCGTACGTGAACGTATAGCGTTTCGCCTCGTCGACCTGCACCAGCACGTTTTTTTGCGGATCGGTGCCCTCCGGGTTCTGCACCGCAGTGTCGACCTGGCTGAAGATTCCCAGGTTATAAAGGCGGGTTTGCGTATTCAGCAGGTCCTGCTGGCTGAGCGGATCTCCGGGCTCGACCTGCAATTCCCGATGCACCACATAACCCCTCGTGTGCTCGGTCCCTGCAACCATAACCTGATCCACAGTAAACCGTTCTCCTTCCTCGATGGTGTACGTTACATCCTGCCGGTTCGCTTCTTTTGTAGAAGCAACGGTTGTAATCTCAAGCGAAGCGTTAGGGAAACCGTGATCGAAGTAGAATCCCAGAATTCTTTCGCGATCGTTCGCCAGATCCTGTTCGGAATAGGGCTGCCCGGGCTGGATCGTCAACTCCGGCAGTTCATTCAGCGGAACTTTCGCATTGCCCACTACATGCACGTCGCCCACCCGCGTCCGTTCGCCTTCTTCGATGGCAATAAGGACCGCAAGTTTGTTTGACGATCCATCATAGTTATCATCCACAGTAGTCTTGATCGCGACCTGGCGAAAACCGTTCGAGTGGTAGAGTCCTTCCAATGTGGCCGCATCCGCCTTCAGTAGAGCCTCGCTGTATCTCCCGTGGCTGAGAAGCCGATGGGCCGGTTGGATCTGCAGATAAGACCGCAAAGTCGCACTATCAAGAAAGTTCTGGTTTCCGGTGATCTTGACCAGCACGAGCTTGTGGATCGGGCCCGGATCGATGATGTAAATCACCCGCATAACCCCCGGACCAATCTCCTTTTTGATTTCAACCTTCGCGTCGAAATGCCCACGCGTTTGCAGGTAATTGAGCAAGTTGGTTTTGCCTTCGTTCAGCAGATCGTCATCGACGGCATTTTCTTCGTAAACGGGGACTTCGCGTTTCAATGTGCCACGGCTGATGTGATATCCCTGCGCCGAGATCAAAACCACGGGGCCGGGATCGATTTGAAAAGTGAAATCGACCTTGTTGTTCTCCGAATGGTAATTCTGCTCGGCGATGGAGACCTGGGCCAGAGCCCGATTCTGTTTCTGAAACCTCTTGCGCAGCCGCTGCAACGACCCGCTCACCCGCGCTGCCGTCAACCTGTCCCCCGGGTTCATGTGCGAGATGCCCTGCACGTCGCCGGATGAGAGATTGGATGTTCCGGTGACCTTCAACTCGCCCACTTGGGCCTGCGATCCGGCGCTGACATGAAACAGCACATCCACTTGTTGCGTCGCCGCGTTCGAGGCGCTCTCTGCTGTCACGCGTGCGCGATAATAGCCATTCTCCTGCATCAGTTGCCGGATGTTCTCCAGGGCGCGGTTCAGCTTGTCATGCGTATAAAGCTCTCCCAGTTGGAGTTTTGACGCATTCAGGATCTGGTTTGCGGTCGGATGCGTGGGAGCGCCTTCTACCCTCACGGCGCCGACGAAAAAGTTTGGCGACGTTACAAATGTCAGTGCAATGCCTTCTCCGGAAGGCGCAACCTCGGCCTGAATGTCCGCGAACCGCCCAGTCGCATAAAGCGCACGGATGCTCTCGCGGATGCTGTCGCGTTGCAGCGGGCTGCCGGCTTTTTGCGAAATCAATTGCAACAGATGGCCGCGGTCATGCTCGGAGACTTCGGGAAGTTCCACGCTGTCAACTGTCCTTCCCTCGTACCGGGAATTGAGCGGCGGAGGTGCCGAGACCTGTTGTGCCGCAGCACGGAATGGTAGAAGCGCAGCCCACAGCACGATTGTCGCGGTTAGAACTGTGGCGTACCGTTTCAGCAAAGGTTCCTTGGATTCAGGCGCTCTTTGACTTCGATGGAAGCCGCCCAAATTGTCGTTGCATGGGTTCGAGGGACAACCACAGTGCTCTCTGCGCTTTCAGCTCCACTCGACCCAGCCATTTATAATAATGGTTTTGCCGCCGCACACTGGTGACCTCTTTGGCACAGGAAAAACCAAAGGAACCTGAACTGGGTTCGCCGCGAAATTCGCGGATGGACGAACGCTACTCGCGTCAGATCCTGTTTCGTGGGATTGGTGAAGCCGGTCAGCGCAAGCTGGGAAAGGCGCGCGTCGCCATTGTCGGTTGCGGAGCGACCGGGTCTGCCCTGGCTGGCATGCTCGCACGGGCGGGCGTGGGCACTCTGCGGATCATTGATCGCGACTACGTCGAGCCCAGTAACCTGCAGCGACAGTCTCTGTTCGATGAGGCGGATGCTGCTCAGTCCCTGCCCAAAGCCATCGCTGCGGCACGAAAGATCGCCGCCTTCAATTCCAACATCGTCGTAGAACCGAAAGTTGAAGATCTCATCCCGACCAATATTGAACCGCTGCTTGAGGGCATGGACTTAATTCTCGACGGCACGGACAATTTCGAGACGCGGTACCTGATTAATGACTACGCGGTTGACCGATCACTTCCCTGGATTTATTCGGCTGCGGTCGGAAGTTATGCCGTGACCCTCAATGTCGTGCCTGGTCAGACGGCTTGCCTGGCTTGCATCTTTCCGGATTCTCCCCGCGGCATGGTCGAGACTTGCGAGACTTCCGGAATTCTCAATTCTTGCGTCAATCTGGTTGCCTCGATCGCCGCCACAGAGGCACTCAAATTGTTGGTCGGCGGCACCGCAAGCCCGGAGCTGCGGCGAACTCTGCTCTCGTTCGACCTGTGGACGAACGAACACGCCGAGATCTCAGCGGCCAAACCGCGCCCTGGCTGCCGCGCTTGCGGCGAACGCAATTTCATCCATCTGACCGGTGCGGCGCGTCCGCACATTACCCTTTGCGGAAGGAACTCGGTCCAGATTCATGAGCGTCAACGACCTGTCGACTTCGCCGAGATGGACCGCCGACTCCAGCCTCACGGAACGGTCCGCCACAACGACTTCGTCTTGAAATTCTGGCATGAGTCCTACGAAATGACGCTGTTTCCCGATGGCCGCGCCATTATCAAAGGCACCACTGACACAGCCGTCGCGCGCAGCCTGTACGCACGCTACGTTGGAAGCTAATACCCACAGCAATGCAGTAATCTTCTCGCCCACTTCCGAGCCCGCTGCTCACGGGCCTTAACTCACTGTTCAAGGCTAGTTTCTGCTAATCTTCTCTGCTCGCAAATCTGTTCGCCAAAAGGCCCGCATGCACGACACCACTCGTCCCGAACCCAGCCGACCGTTCCGCTGGCTGGTGCTGATCTTCGTCAGCCTGACGATGTTTGGCAATTACTACGTTTACGACTGTATTGCCCCCATTGCCGACCTGCTCACGAAACAACTCGGTTTTTCCGATTCCAATATCGGTCTGCTGCAGGCGATCTATAGCATCCCGAACGTCGTAATGGTTTTGATCGGCGGCTATATTGTCGATCGCATTGGCACTCGAAAGGCCATCTTCATTTTTGGAGTACTTTGTTTTCTCGGCTCTGTGGTCACCTGCCTCTCCAGTCTGCTGAGTGTGATGGCAACCGGACGACTGCTGTTCGGGCTCGGCGCAGAATCACTGATCGTGGCCGTCACCACAGCCGTCGCAAAGTGGTTTCGCGGCAAAGAACTCAGCTTCGCTTTCGGCATCAACCTGATGATCTCGCGGGCGGGAACACTGCTCGCCCAGCAATCACCTTCCTGGGCGGGGTTCGCCTATTCTTACTGGCGCACTCCTTTGTTGATCTCGGTGGGATTTGGGGCTCTCTGCATTGTGGGAGCCTCTATTTACTGGGCGCTTGAGGTTTACGCAGAGAAGAGATACCAGATCGGTCCCGCCGGAGCCACCGACAAGGTCGTGTTCAGCGATCTCAAAGCGTTTGGATTGTCGTACTGGTATATCGTGGCACTGTGCGTCACCTTCTACTCGGGCATTTTTCCCTTTGAGACTTTTGCGTACAAGTTCTTCATGGACGCTCACCACGTCACCCGCGAAGCTGGCGGAGACCTGGTCGGCATGCTGACTTTGTTCACCATGTTCGGCACGCCTCTGTTTGGGCTTTTCGTGGACAAACTCGGAAAACGGGCGCTGTTGATGATGTTGGGATCGTTGCTGCTGATCCCCGTCTACCTGATGATGGCTTACATCCGTTCCGCTACCTACGTGACGGTGTACCTCCCATCCACCGAGAACGGCCACTTCTCGCTGATAGCACATCACCTGCCGCCGATCCTGCTCCTCACTATGGCCATGATGGGAATTGCCTTTTCCCTCATCCCTGCGGTGATGTGGCCCTCCGTCGCGTATCTGGTTGAGCAGTCGAAACTAGGCACAGCCTATGGCCTGATGACCATGATCCAAAATATAGGTTTGGCTGGCTTCAACCTGATGATCGGCTGGGCCAACGACCATAGCCATGCTGGAGCCGAGAATCCGGGTGGCTACAACCTTGGCATGTGGATCTTCTCGATCTTAGGGTTCTTGGGGTTGACCTTCGCCTTCCTGCTTCGGCAAAGAGAGCTGGGCCCTCACGGGCACGGATTGGAGACAATCACCACCAAAAAAGACGCACAGCCGAGCGCTTAAAAGTTACCAATTTTCGAAGATTGCGACTCTAATTTGCGGATCGGGCTTATAGCAGAAGAATTCAGCCGCTCAACACAGCATAAGCAAAGGATTTCCAGCGACGAAGCAGGCCGCAATCGAATCCAAAGAACGGTAGAATTATTCTGATAATTTGAATACAGCCATTACCTTAGTTTTCTCTCGATTGTCCGCAAGCCATACAACGTAAAGATATTTAGCCGCATCTCACGGGGTGCGGCCGGAAAAGGCAACTTGACCGACCCACAACAGCGACAGGCCAGCGATTCGCAGGAAGCCGGGCTGATCGAAAGAGCCAAACAAGGGGACGCCCAGGCGTTCCAGGATCTTTACGATAAGCACAAACGGCGGGTTTATTCGTTGTGTCTGCGCATGACATCCAATACGGCGGAGGCCGAGGATTTAACCCAGGAAGCGTTCCTCCAGTTGTTTCGCAAGATTGGGACTTTTCGCGGTGAATCGGCATTCTCAACCTGGCTGCATCGGCTATCGGTGAACGTGGTGCTGATGCATCTTAGAAAGAAGAGCCTGCCGGTGGTTTCGCTGGAAGAAACCACGCAGGTGGGCGAGGAAGATACTCCGAAGAAGGATTTCGGGGCGGAAGACTTGGCGTTGGCCGGATCCATTGACCGGCTTCAGTTGCAGAAGGCAGTGGACAACCTCCCTCCTGGCTATCGTACGATCTTTGTGCTTCACGACGTCGAAGGTTACGAACATAACGAGATCGCGACCATCGTGGGCTGTTCGATCGGGAACAGCAAGTCACAGCTACATAAAGCTCGAATGAAGTTGCGTGATCTGCTGCGGATGAATCGAGCGGAAAAAGCGGAGAAATCCTAAAGCGCAATACAGGCAACTAAGTAGGGGAAAGACATAACTAAGTAGAGACCAGCCGGCGTTAGATCGGCGGTTATGGACGGAAGGACTGAAGGACTTGAACAGGCAGCGGTATATCGAGGCAGCAGAGGCTTGGGGAGAGCAGTATGACTTGCGTTGAGTTGCAAGAAAGTCTGGCAGAAAACGAAACGGGGAGTAGCGCGGCACAACGCGCTCACTTAGGCGGCTGTCCGCAATGCGCGGCGCTGGTTGCAGAATTGCTGGTCATCGCCTGCTCAGCCGGGGAACTGCGCGCGGCCCATGAGCCTAGTCCGCGAGTGTGGAACTCCATTGAAATTGCATTGCGCAAAGAAGGACTGGTCCGGCCGCAACACAGAAGTTCTGCCTTCTTCCCGGCGCTCAATGCGGCCGGGGCTTGGCGTTGGTTGCTGCCCCTGGCGGCAGCCTTGCTGGTCAGTGCGGGTATCCTGGTCCGGCAGCACTTGCCAGCCCATCAGATCGCGAATAACGCATACGTCGGTTCTGGGTCATCCGATGGCCTCGAATCCGATGCGGCTGTTGCAGGCCTGAACGACGACGATCTTATCCAGGAGATCGCGCACCAGTCGCCTGCACTGCAGGCGCAATATACCGAAAATCTGCGGCGGGTGAACCAGTACATCCTGGACGCCAAGAGCAGTATTGCCGCCGATCCAAACGATTCAGAAGCCCATCGCTCGCTGATGGAAGCGTATGAGCAAAAAGCCATGCTTTTTGACTTGGCATTGGATCGTTCTCTGCCATAATTAGGATCCATTTCTTGCGCCCGTTGGGCGTTGTGCGGGCGCGACAACACAGTTAAGACGGGACTTCGGGGAACCATATGACTGGGCGTGTTATCGAATGGGCGGCATTTGGCCTAGCATTAGCTACAACCCTGACCGCTGGAGCACTCGCGGCCGAGACTCACAAGGAATATCGCTTCAACGTGGGCCCCAAGGCTGGCATCTCGGTCAACAATCCGTACGGTTCGATTTCAGTCCGGCCCTCTACAGGCAACTTCATCGTCGTCAACGCAGTCCTGTCCTCCGACAAGGTGGAAGTGGACCATAACGTCACCGCAAACCGCGTCGAAGTTGTTTCCCACCTTCTGCCCGGGGCCGACGCCCAGTCTGGCAAGATCGAATACGAGATCCTGGTCCCGCCCGATGCCAGTGTCACCTTGCATTCGAGTACCGGCACCCTGCACGTGGAAAAGCTGCGCGGCGATGTGACCCTGGAAGGCGCCAGCGCGACGGTTGACGTTCGCGACATCGCGGATGCGCATGTGCACGTAAAGACCTTGAACGGACCCGTGACGCTTACGAACGTGCAGCAGGGCCACGTCGAAGTCGATTCGCTGAGCGGCAATGTAACTCTGAATGAAGTTACCGGTCCGCTGGTGCAGGTAATTTCCACCAGTGGAGGCATCAGCTACATCGGCGATTTTGGTGACAGCGGCGAATACCGGCTCACTAGCCATAGCGGTGATATCGAAGCTCTGGTGCCTGATTCCACCTCCGCCGACGTGAGCGCCCGCTCGGTCCGCGGCGAAGTGCACGACGATATTCACCTCCAACCCAAACAGCACGTTCCTTACGTAATCGAAAAAGGAAGTGCCTTCTGGGGTACCATGGGTCATGCGGCGGTCTCCTCGACGGTAGTGCTGCGCAGCTTCAGTGGTAAAATCCACCTCAGAAAACGTTCCGCAAAATAGAATAAAGGAAAGAACCCGGATCGTTTGAAGAAGCGTTCTGGCAAAGCGGCCGGCGTCACCGCGCGCACTCGTGTGCGGCGCGATGGTGTTGGCAAGCCGAAGAGTGTTGCTGCTCAGCCAAATGCGATTTTTCTGGTTGGGTTCATGGGCGCGGGCAAGACCAGCGTGGGCCGGGCACTCGCCGGACGCTTGAACTGGCGGTTCGAGGATTTGGATGACCGCATCGAAAACCGCGAAAACCGCAGCGTTGCCGCAATTTTCCGGGATTCCGGTGAAGCGGGATTTCGCCGCGCCGAGCACGCTGCGCTCGAGCATCTCTTGCGCGAGTTGAGCGCTACAAGCGGCAGGGTGGTTGCCTTGGGAGGCGGGGCGTTCGTCCAAAAACAAAATGCGTCGCTTCTGCAGGGTGCAGGCGTTGCAACCGTGTTTCTAGACGCGCCTGTCGACGAATTGTGGCAACGCTGCTGTAAACAAAGCACCGCGGCCGGAATCGAACGTCCTCTGCTGCGCAGTCAACAGCAGTTTCGAAAATTGTACAACGCGCGGCGAAAAGGTTATTCGAAGGCTGTAACCCGCGTTTCAACCAGCGAACGATCCGTGGACGCTGTCGCCGCCGAGATCGCGCAAGTTTTTGGCCTTACCGAAATCGTGACCCGTACCGAAGAAGGAGAAGTCGAGTGAAGTCTCAAACCGTACGCATCCGGAACGTTGGGTTTATCGTGTTGTTCTCCCTCGGTGTCTTCGTCATCAGCCGGGCCGCCGATAAGAAGGAACAGGCCAAATCTGCTCCCCAAACCGTGGACTCTGGTTCCTTTGGTGTACTCGTCAAAGGGCAACGCGTTGCAACCGAGACTTTTACCATTCAGCAGCAAAACGGGACGAGCATCATCAAGTCTCAGATCAAGCAAAGCGTCGGCGCTGACCCTATCAGCGAAAAGTCGGACCTGGAAATCACGCCCACAGGAGAACTGCTGCGCTACGAATGGAGCGAGGCCTCGGGAGGTTCCCTCACTGTGCTCCCCAACAACGATTTCCTGATCGAGAAGACCACTGCTCCCAATTCGAACAAACCCGCGGAACAACCCTTCCTCATGCCCAGCACCTCGGCCATCCTCGACAACAATTTTTTCGTTCACCGCGAGGTTCTGGCCTGGCGCTATCTGGCCGGAGACTGCAAGTCGGAAGGCGGAAACCTCAAATGCCAGCAAGGTCCTGGAGACTTCGGCGTACTCATTCCGCAGGACCGCACCTCGATTCACGTTCGCATGGAACTGGTGGGGAAAGAAAAGGTCAATATCCGCGGTGCGGAGCGCGAGTTATTGCGCTTGAGCCTGAAAGGTGAGAACTTTGACTGGGCCCTGTGGGTGGACGATCACGATCAGTTCAAACTGATGCGGGTTTCGATTCCTGCCGATGATACGGAAGTGGTCCGGGATTAGCTGCAGTCCGTCCGGCGGCAGAATCGAGATGCACCCTGGAAAATTTATTGCTGCTGACTGACTCACGTACGGCGCGGGTTCTGGTGACGGTGCTGCTGTTCGCGCTGGGCTTGGGTTTCCTCTACGTCGCCCGCGCGACCCTGATTGCCTTTCTGTTCGCGATCTTTTTTGCTTACCTGATGAGCCCCCTGGTCGCGCAGTTGGAGCGCGTGCTGCGTGGCCGGGGACGCGCCATCGCTGTCATCTACTCGTTGCTGCTGGCTCTGGTGGTTGTATTTTTTGTGGTCGTAGGACCCAAGGTCACTCGGGAGGGCGCGCGCCTCGGCCAATCGCTGCCCTCCCTGCTCACGCGGCTCAGTTCCGGCCAGATCGCCAATCAACTCGGAGCCGAGCATGGCTGGAGCCGCGCCACCACGGATTTCCTGCAATCCTTCCTCGTCAGTCATCAGGACGACATCTCGCGGCTGGCGCAAAAAATAGGGCTGCGGGTGGCCGACGTCGCCAAGCAAGCGTGGCTCTTCTTTGTGGTCCCCTTGCTCTCGATTTTTTTCCTGAAAGATGGCCGCTCGTTCGGCGACTTGTTGCTTTCCACGATCCAATCGCGTCCACAACGTGAATTCCTGGAAAATGTCTTGAATGATTTGAACCAGATGCTGGCGCACTTCATCCGAGCGCAATTGACTCTGGCCGGGTTAACCCTGCTCGTCTACTCCGCTTTCCTGGGAGCGATGCGAGTGCCCTACGCGCTCGTACTCGGCACCCTGGGCGGGGTGCTCGAATTTGTTCCGGTCATCGGGCCGCTGGTCGCGGGCTTGGTCATCGTGAGCGTGGCTCTCCTGATGGCTTATCATCACTGGCTGGTTCTTATCGTTTTTCTCGGCATCTGGCGGGTTATTCAGGACTATGTCTCTTCCCCGCGCATCATGGGCGAGAGCGTGGAACTGCATCCATTGGCAGCGATTTTCGGAGTGATGGCCGGCGGTGAAGTCGCCGGAATCCTCGGCATCTATCTCTCGATCCCGGTGATGGCCAGCTTGCGCATTGTCTTCCGGCGCTGGCGACTCTATGCCGAAAAGAAGAAGTTTGGCCCGCTCTCGGAGTTCCCCTACCACGGCCGGGAAACGCACCGTACCTAGAGAAGTGAGAATGCAGAAGTCAGAATGCAGAAGTAAGTGTCTTTCTCCCTACCGCATTCGTACTTCTGCCGTCTTACTTCTTACTTCTGCATTTTTACTTCTCACTTCCGAATTTTCGCTGGCTACCGTCCCGTCCCCGCCCCCTTTTCGATCGAGACCTTGCGCAGAAACTCTGCTGCAGCCTCCGGCAACACCGTATTGATGAACATCCCCGATCCCAGTTCGAATCCGGCGACGCGAGTCAGGCGCGGGATTACGCTCACGTACCAGTGATAATGCCGCGCCCCGCTGTACTCCGCCGGACTGCTGCGCACCATGAAGTTCAGGTCCGGATTCTCCAGCCCAATATAAATCTTGGCGAGCAAGGTTCGCAGAACACGCGCCAGGTCGGCAATCTCCATCTCCGAAATGTCGCCAAAACTGGCGATGTGGCGCAGCGGAAAAATATAGGTGGCAAACGGCGTCGACGAGGCGAACACTTCCATTGCCACGAATCGTTCGCTCTTGATCACGATCCGAGTCTTGTCCTCAACCTCTCGCTCCACCATGTGGCAGAACATGCACTCCCCCACGTCATCGTAATGGCGCAGCGCCTCGAAGAGCCGGTGCCGCACCTGGCTCGGAATCACTGGCGTCGCAATGACTTGCGAATGGGGATGCGCCAGGCTCGCTCCCGCATCGACTCCATGGTTCTTGAAAATTGTGATGTGATTCACCCGGGGATCGAGGCTCAGCATGTTGTAGCGCTGTTTATAGACGCTCAGGATGACGGCCACTTCCTCATCGCTCAGCAGCGCCATGCACCGGGAGTGGTCCGGACTGTCCACGATGACCTCATGAAATCCGAACCCGTCGATGCGCCGCCGCAGATGCTGAAGGCTGCGCGCCGGCTGCAGATCGCTCGACAACGCCGCAAACTTGTTAGGAATCACCCGCACCTTCCATGGCTGTCCAGCCGCAGGCATACGCATGAGCTCGGGAGGCGTCTTGTCCTCATTCCCCGAGCAGAAAGGACAATTTTCCACAAACGCTGGTGCCGGCTGTAGCGCGCGATGCGTCGCCAACTCTTCCGGACGCTTGGCGCGTTCCGTAGCGATGATCACCCATTCTTTCGTAAAGAAATTCTGGCGTAACTCAGGCATAGCATGCCTCCAGTTTCCTTATCGGCAAACGAAGGCAAGTCCTGTAGCGCCGGAGTGTCACCGGCTGTTAACGGACCTTCCGCGCTTCCCTGCCTGGCTCGCATCGTCAGTCGATTTTTTTTGTGAGAACTCACCCGCACACAAGCACGACAATCCCACTCGGAAACGCTTTGGTAATCGGGCGCGCACTCCCTTGCCGGTTCTAACGGCTCGCCTGTTATAAAATTCCCTTTACCCCTATGAATCAGAAAATTCCTGTAGGCATACTCGGCGCTACCGGCGTCGTAGGACAGAGATTTATCCAGATGCTCGAACACCACCCCTGGTTCGAGGTGGCATGGCTCGCCGCATCCGACCGCTCCGAAGGCAAGGTTTACTCCGAGGCTGCGCGCTGGCGTCTCAAAACGCCGATTCCGGCATCTGTCGGAAAGATGCAGGTCTCTCCCGCCACCCCCGAGGGTGCGCCTAAAGTTATCTTCGCCGCGCTCGATTCCTCTATCGCCGCTGAGCTCGAGCCGCGCTTCGCCGACGCCGGATGCGCCGTGGTCTCCAATTCCAGCGCCCTGCGCATGCAGGAAGACGTCCCTTTGGTCATCCCCGAAGTCAATGGCGGACACATCAAGCTGATCGACATTCAGGGCTGGCGCAAGAAATCCGGCGGCTACGTCGTCACCAATCCCAACTGCTCTGCTATAGGGCTCGTTCTAGCCCTCGCGCCGATTCACCAGAAGTTCGGCCTCGACACCGTGATGGCCGTAACCATGCAAGCCATCAGCGGAGCCGGATATCCCGGCGTAGCCTCGCTCGACATCCTGGGCAATGTGATTCCCTTCATCAAGAACGAAGAAGAAAAGATGGAAGAGGAAACTCGCAAGCTCCTCGGCCAACTCAACGGCTCGAAGGTCATTCCCGGCGCATTTGCCATGAGCGCGCAGTGCAATCGCGTTGCCGTGGAAGACGGCCACACCGAGTCAGTCTCCATTCGCCTGAAGAAGAAAGCGAAGCCCGAAGAAATCATTGCCGCCTGGAATTCCTATCGCAGCGAGCCTCAGGAACTCAAGCTGCCAAGCGCTCCCGAGCGTCCGGTCGTGTATCTGGAAGCTTCCGACCGCCCGCAACCCCGCTTCGACATCGACATGGGTGCGGGTATGACCACTGCCGTCGGGCGCCTCCGCCCCTGCGGCGTGCTCGACTGGAAGTTCACGGTGCTGTCCCACAACACAATCCGCGGGGCCGCCGGGGCCGCCGTCCTGAACGCGGAATTACTAAAAGCCAAGGGATACCTGGGATGACGCGACGCACCGCAGCGTCGGGGTCGGTGGCGCCGGCGTCTCGCCGGCTGTCGCGGGGGCGTCCCGCCCCCGCACGTTACGATGACCGCGCCCAGTTCGCCTTCCAGCCGGAGCCCCGCCGATGATCGTCATGAAGTTCGGCGGCACTTCGGTGGAAGACGCCAAAGCCATCGATCGCGTCGCAGAAATCGTCCAAGGCCGTCTCGCTCAGCAACCGGTGGTAGTCGTTAGCGCGATGGCGAAAGTTACGGACACGCTGCTGACTATGGCACGTGCGGCCGGGGCGGGCGAACGAAAAACTGCTCTCAAGCTTTGCCGTTCCCTGCAGGAGCGCCACTACAACGCGGCAAGTGAACTGCTGGGCACCGCCCGCTTTACTGAATTCCATTCCGAGTTGGGTTCCGAGTTCGAGACGCTCGATGAACTTCTGCGCGGCATCTCGGCCGTCGGCGAAATTACCCCGCGAACCACGGATAACGTTGCCGCCTTTGGCGAGATGCTCTCCAGCAAGATCGTCGCTGCCGCCTTCGCCGCCCGCGGTTTGAACGGCGTTCACGTCGACTCGCGCGACGTATTGATCACCGACAACGCCTACATGCAGGCCGTTCCTCAATACGAGGAAACCAATGCCCGTCTGCAGGAAAAAGTTCAGCCCCTGTTGCAGTCCGGGCAAGTGCCCGTCATGGGAGGATTTATCGGAGCTAATCGCGCCGGGATCACTACGACAATCGGACGCGGCGGCTCCGATTTTTCTGCCGCCATTTTCGGTGCTGGACTCGGGGCCGAGCGCATCGAAATCTGGACCGACGTCGACGGCATTCTAACCACCGACCCCCGACTTTGCCCCGACGCCCGGCGCATCAAGGTCATCAGCTTCGACGAGGCCGCCGAGCTAGCCTATTTCGGCGCGAAGGTCCTTCACCCCGCAACGGTACTGCCCGCGATCCAGAAAAACATTCCCGTCTATGTGCTGAACTCGCGCAATCCATCCTGCGAAGGCACGCGCATCACCACCCGGGCTCCGCATACAAAAAATATTTTCAAAGCGATTGCCGCCAAGAAGCGCATCACGATTGTCGACGTGGCCGCCCCGCGCATGCTGCTGGCCCACGGATTCCTGCGTACGATCTTCGAGGCCTTCGACCGTCACAAAGTCGCCGTGGATGTCGTTTCGACCTCAGAGGTAAGCGTTTCGCTCACAGTAGATTCGAACCAGGCGATTCCGGCTCTCGCCGCCGACCTCGCCAAGTTGGCCGACGTGAAGTATGAAGGCCGCAAAGCCATCGTTTGCCTGGTCGGCGAGAACCTGCGCGAGACTCCGGGAATCGCCGCACTGGTGTTTCGCGAGCTCGCGGACAAGAAAATCCGCATGATCTCCCAAGGTGCCTCAGAAATTAACCTGACCTTCGTCATCGAAGAGGACGAAGTCCCAGACGTAATTCAACGCCTGCACAAGACCTTCTTCTCGGAACTAGACCACGAAGTCTTCGCCTAAACATAGCCATGTAGCGGCGGACGCATTCGTCCGCACGCCTTGAAGTTCAGATCTAGACGAACAGCCCCGGACGAATGCGTCCGGGGCTACGTGGTCATTCTTACACGGACAGCAGCCGGTCAAAGAACGACCGGTACCGCTGCAGCGCTACCCGCAAGTCCTCGGTCGAGACGTTGTCGCCGCGATCCCACTGCTGCTCCAGCCCTGACCGCTCCTGAGCGAAAACCTCTGCCAGTCTCTTCATGGCCGATGCGACTAGCCCATCGGCCTGTTCCACGGCCTTGCGCGGCTCATCCACGAATGCGGTCTGGATTTCCTTCCAGCGCGTCCGCAAATCGTTCAGTTCGTTATTTGAAAACAGGGGAGTCCCATCCGCGCGAGAAGACGTGTCAGCCGCCCGCTCATTCGCGACCGCTTGTGGACCTCGTATTTCACCGGCAGGCTCCGGCCGCTTCCCTTTCGCCAGATCGGCAGTGGTGATGTTTTCTTCATTATCAAATTCCGGTTGATCTTTTCTCAAAGGTGTCGCCATCGTTATGCTCCCTTTCTGTATTGGGTTGGATGTTCCTCGAGCAATTCCTGAAACAGCGCCCGGTAGTGCACCATGGCCTGGCGCAAGTCTTCCGTGCTGGCTTTGCCCGCGCTATGCCGAAGCGCGATTTCGTGCGCTGCCCGGTAGTTCTCGACAATCCTCGGATAATCCACCGACAGGTCTGCTGCCCGCTGGTCAAATTCTCCAATTGGATATCCGCGCGCTTGCATGACATCCGTGACCAGGCTGTCTGCCACGGTCACAGCCCCTCGCGGATCGTCGACAAAGCGCGCCTGCACTTCATTCCAGCGCACGTTGAAGCTGGAGCGGTCGGCCGCGCTTAGCGAACGAATTTTGAACTTCTCGCGCCGCTTCTCGCGAAACTCCAGTACGCCTTCTGCTTTCCGCGGATCCCCCTCTTGCTGCAGAACACGATCGTATTCCGGACCGAAGTGTTCCTTCAGTTTCAGGCTGCGCCGTTTGCGCGAAGTTACATAGGCGATCGCCGCGATCACAATTAAGGCGATCACCACGAATGTCACAAGAATGATGAGTTGATGTTGATCCATGAAACCTCCATACGTGCGTCGCTATGGGATGCGGTGCCAATCTCGGATGTTGTCAAATGGAATCCGTTGCCGTGGATAAAGCGGTAGGGAATAAATTGCGAGGCGACGCAATCAGGTATTTCTATCAAGCACGCTCAACATGGGCTGCAGCGAGTGCGATAAGCTGTGAGGAACTATTTATGAATCTTCTACTCTTGGGCCGCGGAAAAACCGGATCGCTCGTGGCAGCAGTGGCTGCGGAGCGAAAACACGTTCTTGTTCTCGCCGGAACCAAGGAGAACATCGCCTGTGCCGCGCTGTCGCCGGATTCCCTGCGCGGCATCGACACGGTCATCGACTTCACCGCACCTCACGCTGTCGTGACGCATATCGAAGCCTGCGTGCGTGCCGGCAAGAACATGGTCGTCGGCACGACCGGGTGGTACAACGAACTCGACCGCATTCGACAACTCGTCGAAGAGCATGGAACGGGATTCGTCTATGCCGCGAACTTTTCCATTGGGGTGAATCTTTTTTTTGACGCCGCCCGCAGCGCCGCTGCCGCCCTCCGCCACAATTACTCTGGGCAAATTTTTGAGCGCCATCACGCCCACAAAAAAGACGCGCCTTCTGGCACCGCCATCGCAATCCAGCGACTGATGCGCGAAGCCAGCGGCAGCCCCGAAGATCTGGAGATCACGTCTTTCCGGGAAGGCGAAGTAGTCGGAATGCACGAAGTTGTCCTCGAGTCTGACGCGGACCGCATTTACCTTTGCCACGATGCCAAGAACCGCCGCGGCTTCGCCGAAGGGGCCGTGCTCGCCGCCGAATGGCTCGCCGGCAAAAAAGGTTTCTACGATTTCAAGGAGGTTTGGAGGGAGTTGTGAGCCATCGAACGAAAAAAGCCATGAAAATAGGCGATAGAGTCCGGGTCGTGACAATCCCCTCCGGCCTGCCTGACGGGCAGATGCACACCCGAAGTCTTTTTGAACAGTGCGTCGTCGAGTCTTCCCAACCATTGGATTTCAGGGAAATTTGCTGGAACTGGAAGTCGGCGAGGTTCTGGGAAAAGAATCTTGCGTGGATTCTATTTGGATCGAGCCCGAGCATGTCGTGATCGTAAACGCTGCCTGTTGATGTTTCGCCCCAGCGTTTCCCCAACAGTCTTATTCGCGCTATCTTATCCCTATGCAACTTCGTGGCTGTGGCACCGCTCTCGTCACCCCGTTCCGGCAGGATGGCTCTATCGACGACGCAGCCCTGCGCAATCTGGTCGGCTGGCAGGTCGACTCCGGGATTGACTTTCTTGTTCCCTGCGGCACCACCGGCGAGACCCCAACACTCACCCATGACGAGTGGCTGCATGTCATCGATACCACCATCGAAGTCGCAGCAGGGCGAGTGCCTATCGTCGCCGGAGCGACATCCAATGCGACTCACGAGGCTGTAGAAAAAGCCAGGGAACTCGCTGCCCGTCCCGGTGTGAGCGCGATTCTTACTGCCTCGCCGTACTACAACAAGCCTACGCAGGAGGGCCAGTACCGCCACTTCAAAGCCATCGCCGAAGCCGTTCCCAACAAGGCGATCATTCTGTATAACGTTCCCGGCCGCACCGCCGCGAATATTGAACCGTCCACGCTGGCGCGTCTGGCCGAGACTCCCAACATCGTTGGAGTGAAGGAAGCGAGCGGCAACATGACGCAAATTGCCGAGTCGATTAGCTCCCTTCCCGAAGCGTTTCTGTTTTTTTCGGGCGATGATGCGATCACGCTGCCCGTGATCGCACTGGGTGGCGTCGGAATCATCTCGGTCGCTTCCAACGAAATCCCCAACGAAATGGCCTCTCTAGCGCGCGCTGCGCTGGCCAACGACTGGACCACTGCACGCAGCCTGCACCGCAAATATCTGCCGTTGATGCAGGCCAACTTCATCGAGTCCAGCCCGCTGCCGGTGAAAGCCGTACTTACAATGATGGGCAAGATCGAAGAAGTGTATCGCTTGCCGCTGGTACCCATGCGCCGCGACACGCGCTCGCGCCTGCAAAAGGTCGCTACCGAGGTCGGACTCATCAGCAAGCCCGCCGGCCACGCTGCCGAAGCTCACGACTTCTTCATCTACGAAAACTGGGCTGCCGGACCGCACAAGATCGTTCTGCACCGCGGCACCTGCGGCCAGTGCAGTCATGGCAAAGGACGTCCTTCGGGCCACGACGCCAATCACTCCCGCTGGCACGGCCCATACACCACCCTCGCCGAAGCCCGAGAAGCCGCCCACACGATGACCGGGGTCCTCATTCGCAGCGAGTGCAAGTGCGTGTGAGACAAGAAGTCAGAAGTAAGAAGTCAGAATGTGGAAGTATGCTTCCGGCACCTAACAAGTTTGGTTTCACTTCTGCATTCTGACTTCTCACTTCTGCATTCTGACTTCTTACTTCTGCATTCCTTTATACTTTCTCTCGCATGTCTTCCCTGAAATCCTCCATCGAGCGCCTGTCTGCGCAAGGCGAAGTCGAGCACGATCCCGAAGCGCGCCAGACGTTCCTCGAATTCCGCGACCAGCTCACGGAAGGGAAAATCCGCGCCGCCGAAAAAGTCGTTGTGCCGGGAGGTCCGGGCCGCTGGACGGTGAATACCTGGGTCAAGCAAGGAATTTTGCTTGGATTTCGGTTGGGCTTGCTCGCTGACATGACCGCCGGCCTCTCGTTCGTGGACAAAGACACCTTCCCGGCTCGCCAGTTCTCGATTGCTGACCGTGTGCGCGTGGTTCCCGGCGGATCCTCTGTCCGCACAGGGGCTTATGTTGCGCCTTCGGTCATCTGCATGCCGCCCATGTTCATCAACGTTGGAGCCTACGTCGACGAAGGCACGATGATCGACTCGCACGCCCTGGTCGGCTCCTGCGCGCAGATCGGCAAGCGCGTGCACCTCAGCGCCGCCGCCCAGGTCGGAGGCGTGCTCGAGCCGGTCAACGCCGCACCGGTCATCATCGAAGACGACGTTCTGGTGGGGGGTAATTGCGGTATCTTTGAGGGCACTCTAGTTCGTGCCCGAGCCGTGCTAGGCGCCGGCACGATGCTCACGCGCTCTACTCCCCTTTACGACTTAGTGAAAGGCGAAGTTTATCGTGCCGTCGATGGTGTTCTGGAAGTTCCGGAAAATGCGGTCGTGGTTCCCGGCTCCCGCGCGGTCAAGAAAGGCAAAGCCGCAGAGTGGAATCTCTCGCTGTACACGCCTGTGATCGTGAAGTACCGCGACGAGAAAACCGACCGTGGCATCGAGCTGGAAGAGTGGCTCAGATAAGATCCGTAACCCCTCGCTTTACTTTGTGGTAAAATGTAAAGCATGGCAGAAGCCACCCTTTCTTCGAAGAACCAAATCGTGATCCCCCGTGAGGCCCGCGAAGCATTGCAACTTAAGCCGGGCGACAAACTCCTAGTTCGCGTCCTCAGTGGGAAGATCGTCATTCTGGAGAAACCGAAATCGTATAGCAAAGCGATTCGGGGCTTGGTGCGACAGCGTTACGAGAAGGAATACGTTCGCAAGGAACGTGAAAGTTGGGAGTAGAACGGCTCCGGATTTCGCTTGGCCGTCACCGCCGTATTGCCCTGGACACCAGTATTTTCATCTACCACCTCGAAGCCAACCCGAAATATATCGCGCTGACCGACTGTGTCTTTTCCTGGCTCGATTCCAACCATTCAGCGGCGGTTACATCAGTGATCACGATGTCTGAGTTGCTGGTGAAACCGTATCGGGAGTCAGATCTACAGAGCGCGGAGAAGTGCTATACCCTGCTCTCGACATACCCGAATCTGGAGTGGATTTCCCCAAGCCTTGAGGTCGCCACTCTTGCTGCGGAAATGCGAGCACTGCACCGCATGCGAACGCCAGATGCGCTGCAAGCTGCCACAGCTGTACACGCGCACGCGACAGCCATGCTCACCAACGATCCAATCTTCAGGCGCGTCGCTGATTTCGAAGTTCTGGTTTGCGATGATTTTGTCTGAGATTAAGCCGCAAGGCGCAACACGCTGGCGCACCGCGGAGCCTTTGGCGCTAAACCTTTATCACTAACTTACCCGCGCCATTCGGCGACACCTGAATCCGCGTAAGCCTCTGAACGACTGCATCGGCTTCCGCCAATCGTTCCGCCGCATACGTGCTGGCCATCCCGATCACTTTCATTTCGCCGGCTCTCGCCGATTGAATCCCGGCAGGTGCGTCTTCGATCACTAAACATTCCGCGGGACTGACTCGCATCCACTGCGCTCCCTTCAAATATGGCTCGGGATGCGGCTTTCCGTTGGTCACATCATCGGCAGTGACCAGCACCTCCGGCACCGGCAAACCGCAGAAGCGCATGCGCGCGCTGGCTAACAGCCGCGAACCGGACGTGACCACGCCCCATCGTCCTAGCGGAATCGTCTGCAGAAGCTCCAGCGCCCCCGGCATGGCGACGACGTCCGGATCGTGCGCTTCTTCATTTTCAATTTCCGCCGCCTCGGCCTCGGCGTCCAAATGCGGCGCAACTTGCCGGATCACCTCGATTGTACGGACGCCGTGCGCAATCGCCATGATGGCATCTCCATCGATTCCTTTGCGCCGCGCCCATAATCGCCATTCGCGGTCCACCGCGCGCGTGGAGTCCACCAGCACTCCATCCAGATCAAAAAGAATGGCTGCACAAGAAAAGACAGGCATTGTTACTTTTGTATCACACGGCAGGATGTGGACGGCCCCGTTGCAGCACCATCGAGTAAGCCGTAGCGCCGGCGTCCCGCCGGCTGATACGAGCGCGTCTCGCGCTCGCAGCTTCAACGCGCACAAATGTTGATCGTGGTTATGATCCTGCCCCGCTCGGCAAACCCGGTTCGATCAACCGCGGATTTACCGCATCCTGTGCCCGCTGCCGCAGAAGCAAATGCCGTTCCCGAAAATGCGTTCGTGCCCGTTCTCCCCAGGCTCTCACAAACCAGTAATTCAGCCCCGCGCCAATGACAGAACTGGCCAGCGGAATCATCCGCCCCGCCCACTTTTCCACGACTTCAGTGCTCGCCCTGGCCCCAATTCGCTGAATCACCTTCGGGACGAATTTGTTGATGACTTCCTTCTCGATCAATTCGCGGCTGATGTCCACGCCCGCCGCGCTGGCCGCGGCAATCCACAATTCGGCGATCTCGTCGTCCGTATTGAACTGGAATCCATACAGCAGGCTGAGCTTCTGAATCGTGCGCATGGTGATCGCCGACAAAATCCCCAGATCGGGCACGACCGTAATCAGCCCGCCCAGTCCGAATCCCGCGCCTTCGACCGCCGCAACTTTCATTCCTCCGCGAATAATGGATTCCGCCACAATGTCGAGTTCGTGGATCTGCAGCGAGAAAACACCGTGATAGCCGCTGATCGGCACGCGGTAAGCCGCACGCAATTGCAATAGAAATTTGTCGGGATCGACACGAACGGTGGAGTAAGCCCGCGTCAGACCTCCCGCCAGCGCGGTCTCGGCCCGTCGTCGTAGCCACGACTTGCGCTCCTCTGCCATTCCTTCCACCTTACCGCACGCCACGCGGGAATGCTATCGGTGAAGGACTTAGGCAAGCGCTAAGTGGCCGGTGATCAGTGATCGGTGGAAGACAACGCCAGGACGGAAGAGATCAAGAATCGATTGGAAATACAAGAATCAGTGGCTACTGTCGGAACTCACTGATCACTGGCCACCGACCACTGCACTCGCCGCGAATCCCTGACCCCGAGCCCCTGATCCCTGTGCTAGCATCATCCTTATCCATGCCATCTGGAAGACTGCAAATCGCACCGCTCGGCGGCCTAGGCGAGTTCGGCATGAATTGCATGGCCGTGCGCTGGGGCGACGACATTATCGTCATCGACGCCGGCCTCATGTTCCCCGAGGCCGAACTGCTCGGCGTCGACATTGTCGTGCCCGATATCTCTTATCTCATCGAAAACCGCCAGCGCGTGCGCGGCATCATCCTCACTCACGGCCACGAAGATCATATCGGCGCCCTGCCCTGGATGCTCTCCGAACTCAAAGTTCCCGTCTGGGGCACCGAGTTTACGCTCGCCTATGTCGAAGACAAGCTTGACGAGCATGGCCTGCTCGATGATGCCGACCTCCGCGAGATGCGCGCCAACGAGCGCATCAAGCTCGGAGCCTTCACCATCCATCCCATTCAGGTGACGCACAGTCTGGTGGATTGCGTGGCACTCGCCATCCATACCCCCCTGGGCGTCGTGATCCACACCGGCGATTTCAAAGTCGATCCAACGCCCACAGACAACAAACTTTTCGATCTCCACACCTTCGCCGAATACGGCAAACAGGGCGTACTCGCGCTGTTTCAGGATTCCACCAACGTCGAGCGCAAAGGATACACCCCCAGCGAGCGCGCCGTCCGCCGTAAGTTCGACGAAGTTTTCGCTCACACCAAGCGCCGGCTCTTCATCTCGTGCTTCTCGTCGTCGATCCACCGCATTAATCTTGCCGTCCAACTCGCGCATGAGCACGGACGTAAAGTGGCTTTCATTGGCCGCTCCATGAACAACTCCGCTGAGATCGCCGAAGACCTCGGCTACATCGAAATTCCCGAAGGTCTGCTCATCAATCCCGGCGAGATGAAAAACTTTCCGCCGGAAAAAGTTTGCGTGTTGATCAGCGGCACCCAGGGCGAGCCCATGTCCGCACTCTCCCGCGCTGCCGTCGATAATCATAAGCACGCCAAGATCGAAAAAGGCGACACGGTGATGCTGTCGAGCCGCATCATTCCCGGCAACGAAAAAACGATTTACCGGATGATCGACCATCTCTTCCGCCGCGAGGCTCACGTCATCTACGAAGATGGCACTTCACCGCCGGTCCACGTCAGCGGACACGCCAGCCAGGAAGAACTCAAGCTCATCATCAATTTGGTCAAGCCGCGCTATTTTGTGCCTATCCACGGCGAGTACCGGCAATTGAAGCTGCACGCCGAGATGGCCGCTGCGATGCGCAGCTCGGTGGGCAAAGTGATGCTGATCGAAAGCGGAGACGTTCTCGAATTTGACGAACTAGGCGCGCGCAAAACCGGACGCATCAATGTCGGCCGCGTGTGCATCGATTCCGGCAGCCGCACCGATGTGGTCGAAGACCTCATCATCAAAGATCGCCGCCACATCAGCGAAGACGGGATCGTGCTGCCGATCATCGCGATCAATAAATTGTCAGGAGAAGTCGAAACCGCGCCGGAGATTGTGACCCGCGGCTTCAACATCGGCGAAGACGGGTTCCTCGCCGGCGCCAAGCGCATGGTCGAAGACACGCTCGCGCATTCCAGCGAAGAAGAAAAAGCCGACTACGGCGTCATCAAAGAAAAGATCCGCGCCGATCTCAAGCGCTACATCTCCAAACAAACCCAAAAGCGCCCGCTGATCATGCCCGTGATTTTAGAGATCTAGTTGCAGGATCACGCGATGCCAATCCACTCTGTCGGGTTAAAGAAAGCCAAGGCGAGAAATATCTGTTGCTCGTCATTCCTATGGCACGCTCGGATAAGCTACGAAGACTGATCAAGCACTTTCATCTGACGGAGAGCAGGTTGGAGAGAGTTTTTGTAAAAACAAAACTGCACAGACGTCGATGCTGTTTCCTCTTTGTATACCCGGTTGACGTCTAGCTCAGCGGGTTCACCCACCGCAGCCCAGGAAACCGTGCAAAATCCCGGTCTGCAGTGTGCAGCACTCCTCCGCACTCAATCGTAAGCGCTGCAATCTCCGCGTCGCTTACTAGAGCGCCAGGTGCCTGCCCATCGACCACCATCCGGCGAAACACGGACCAGTGCTTGTCCCCAGGCACGAGGATCTGTACATTGGGCGATTGAAGCCACTCTTCCACGGCTCCCAATGCTGCCTCTAAGGCGACCCGCATTTCCGCCAATCGTCGGTTGGTAACCACCCGGACAAAAGCACAGATACAGGGCCACGGCAGTCCGACCGCTTCTCTGCCAGAGAGCACTGCCTCGAGCCACGCGACACTTTTCTTGTGATCAGTCGACTTTACGTCGTAGGAATAAATTAGCAGGTTTGCGTCTACGACGATCACCGGTACTCCGGCCCTTCCAGGTATTCGAGTAGTTCCTCAACCTTAGTAAAGTGAGGCAATCCCAGGTTGAAGGGTTTCACTCTGAAAGGCTTACGGGCAGGCTGTTTCGAGGCAATCAGGCCCAGTCGCAGGTACCGGTTCAGCACTTGCTTAAACGGCTCCCCAGACTTGCGGACTTCTTTCTTCAACAAGGCTGCGACATCATCGTCGAGGGTCAAAGTAGTTCGCACATCATGATGCTATAGCGTAGGCATCGTGATGTCAAATGCCCGAGGCCGTTCAATGCGATATGCTAATAGCGAAGTTTATGATCACACTCTCCGATCTCAACTCCGCCCAATCGCGTCTTCAAGGCGTCACCGTCCGCACGTCCCTGCTAAAGTTCCCGCTCTGCGCGGAAGACCCGCGCACCCTTCTGCTCAAACCCGAAAACCAGCAGCCTATTGGCGCTTTCAAACTTCGCGGAGCATACAACAAAATCGCGTCACTCTCTGAAACCGAGCGTCAGCGCGGCGTCATCTCCTATTCCAGCGGCAATCATGCTCAGGGGGTGGCCTACGCGGCTCGCGCATTAAAAGTGAAATCTCTGATCGTGATGCCCAACAACGCGCCGCAAATCAAGCGCGAAGCAACGGCGAAACTCGGGGCTGAGATCGTCCTGGTCGGGCCCGGATCGGACGAGCGCAAAAATAAGGCCGAAGAACTCGCAGCCCAACATGGGTATGTCATCGTTCCTCCATATAACGACGAGAAAATCATCGCCGGACAAGGCACGATCGGCCTCGAAATTATCGAAGATCTGCCGGATGTAGAAGCTATCTTCTCCCCTGTGGGCGGCGGAGGCCTCATCAGCGGTGTGGCCGCAGCGATCAAGCTGACGGATCCAAAAGTGAAGGTGATCGGCGTCGAGCCGGAACTTGCCGCCGACGCCCAGGCCAGCCTGCGCACGGGGCAAATCGTTCAGTTCCCCGCCAAACAAGTCTCGCGCACCCTGGCTGACGGACTGCGCACGCAAAGCGTCGGTCCCATCAACTTCGAGCACATTCGCGCCTACGTCGACGACATCATCACGGTCACCGAGGATGAGATTCGCCAAGCCATGAAACTCCTGGCGCAGAATCCGAAAATGATCGCCGAACCCAGCGGCGCGGTCTCGGTCGCGGGATTCCTATTCCATCGCGATGAACTTCCGAAAACAAAATTGAACGTCGCCATCATCAGCGGCGGCAACATCGAGCCCGCTATGCTGGAAGAGCTCCGCCGCTCTTAAAAAGTGGTCATCCGTACACGCAAGTAGATCTGTCCGCCTGTGGAAGGCTATGGAAAACTGATTCCGCCATCGGGACGTACCGTCTCTATTTCAGCCTCAAGGGCAGCGCGACCGGTCGCGGACGTTGCAAGCAATGCTCTCTCCAGCGAATAATCGAGATTATGAAATGGCGGGTGATGCTGGTCGCTGCTTTCTTCTTACTTCTGACGACGCTTGCCTTGGCGCAAGCCCAACGCGGCACCCTGGTAAAAGAGGAAACCATCCGCGTTGCTCCTAGCGCCGATGCCGCCAAGCTGGGCGAAGCTGCGCGCGGGCACGAACTCGTAATCATCGATTCCAGCCCCGGCTGGACGCACGTCGAAGCCATCCTCCGCGAGCCCCGCAAAGACGAGGATGAAGACGACGAAGAGTCGCAAGGCAAGACCATTACCGGATGGGTCGCGAACAAAGCCCTAGTCACGATGTCGACGCCCAACGGCGACAAGATTATTTTCGGCGAGGCCGCAAACTCCGAAGACGAGGCCAGCCGCCGCCGCGGACGCAAAGACGCTGCCCAAGACGCCATGCGCCTGTACTACCGCATCTATGACCTGTTCCCCACGTCTCCGCTCGCGGCCGAGGCGCTGTATCGCGCCGCCGACATCCGCTGGCAAATGGACCGCTCCGACATCATGACGCGCCCATCCGCCCGCGAACGCGAGGCCTACCTGCGCGGGATGATCGACGAAGAATGGATGAAGCTCGTCATGAAGAAGTATCCCGGTACGAAATGGGCAGATCTCGCCGCCTTCCATCTGATCGAAAACAAGCTTTGCGGCGACTGGCAAGGCGCGTCCAAATGCCCGGAGAAAGAATCCGAAATGTATGAGAAATATGCCAAGGAGCACGAGCAGTCACCGGCCGCTCCCGAAGCCCTCTATGACGCCGCGTTGCGCCAGTCAGCCCTGATCGAGATCTACCGCACCGAAGGCAATCAGAAGAAATCCGACGAGGCGAAGAACCGCGCCCTGGCGACGGCCCAGAAGATTGTCAATCAATATGCCCAAAGCGGATGGGCCTTGCGCGCGCAGGACCTGATCTTCTACATTCAGCAGGGCGTTCCAACCTTTGGCAACGCGACCGATTGAATGCCTCGATGGCTGGCCATCTTCACAACAGATTCCGTTTCGCGATGCTCGGCTTCTCAATCACGGCCTTATTCGTCGCGTATCAGTTGGTGACCGCTTCTGTCGCCGAGGCTCCGCGGGATTCGGCGATGATGATTTTTTTTGTGGTGCTCTGCCCGCCTTCGCTGCTGTTGGCTCCTACCGTCAACCCGGAAGTCGGCACAAGCTCGTTCTATTTTCTCTGGGTCGTCATCGGAATTCTTAACGCCGCACTTTACGGCACCATCGCGGCACTGATCGGCCGCCGCAAGAAATCGGCAGACTCAACCGACAAACTCCCTGGTTGAAGCTTTTCTGAGATACTGGGTTCTCTTAACTTCCTTAACCACAAAGGGCACGACGTTCACCAAATAATCGATTCGTGTCTTTCTGGTTGATGACTCGGAGGACGTTTGCACGACTATCTGCTCTCGCTCATTCTTGGCATTGTCGAAGGCTTGACCGAATTTCTGCCCGTGAGTTCCACCGCACATTTGCGCCTGTCGGAAGCGTTGCTGCATATCAGCCTCTCCGATGGCTATTGGAAGATGTATTCCATCGTGATTCAACTGGGCGCGATCTTGTGCCTGCCGGTGTATTTCTGGAGCCGTATCACCAAGTTTCTCTCAACCTTCCCGCGCGGAGAGAGCGGGAACCGCACCGCACTGACTCATCCTCTTGGCCTGACGACGGCCGCTTTCGTGGTCACGGCGATTCCGTCGTTCCTGCTGACGAAAGTGATCGGCAAACACCTGGAGAACATCGTCATCATCGGCTGGTCGCTGCTGATCGGCGGAATCATAATGTGGGTTGTGGACGCCATGAACGCCAAAGCCGAAGCTGCCGGCCCGAACGGAAACAGCCGCATTCATACCTGGAAGATGGAAGACATGAGCCTGGGACAATCCATCTGGATCGGCTTCTGCCAGATTTTTTCTGCGGTATTCCCGGGAACATCGCGCTCCATGTCCACCATCGCAGCAGGACAGATCGCGGGCATGTCTCGGGCTTCGGCGCTGGAATTCTCGTTCTTCGTCTCGATCCCAACCATGGCCGCGGCGACGCTCTATACCCTGTACAAGTCGCTGCGCGGAAAAGGCGAGAACCCCATCGGCGTCTCCCAGATCGATGCTCATGGCTGGATCGTCCTCGCCATCGGCTTTGTGGTTTCATTCATCGTCGCCTACGCGTCGGTCGCGTGGTTCATGGCATACGTGCGCAAGCGCGGTTTCGCCCCGTTCGCGCTCTACCGGATCATCGTGGGAATACTCGTGCTCGTGTTTGCAGCTAGGCTCGTGTAGACAACCCCACGATGAGTGCTATGGGATTCATCACTAATCAGTCGCGATCGCGAAGATTAAGATCCGAGCATTCGCAACTCGTCTGCCAGGTTCCGCCTACCAGGAGGTGCCATGAAACACCAAGTTTTGGCTTTGGTATTGTTGTTTTCCGATTCAGTGTGGAGCGCACCAGCAGCGAAGCAAGCTGAATACAACATCAATGTGCATGTCAGCGCCAGCAGAACGGTAAAACACTCAGAATCTGCCCCTCGCTACCAATATCTGAACGTCACAATCGACGGCAAGAAATACGAACTCGAATCGGTTCTGGGGGTTCAAGACCTGTTGGTACTTGGGGATTACAAGGCAAGATTAGTCACAGACGAGCACGGCAGAGGCAACTACGATTCTCGGCAGGTCTACGAGTTTCAGTTTCCTGACAAGTCAACCCGGGAGTATTACGTAGTAGGACAACTGGAATAGCAACGAGATCACGCACACAATGGCCGCAAGAGGGCTGATTCCTCTAGGAGATAACCACATAAACACCACCTCACAATTACCCAATTGTGAGAACCCCTGCTTCTTGGCATAATGTAAGGGCTCTGGCCGTTGCGCCGAAGGAGTGTCTTCGGCGACTGATCCGGCCTTCATGGATTATCTGGCAACGATTTTTGTGCCCACGGGGAACCGCCGGCTCAACGAGCTGGTCGGATTCCTGATGTGTGTCTCCGCGCTCCTCCTCTTCCTCGCACTGGTTTCCTACTCGCCGCTTGATCCTTCGTGGAACAGCGCCTCGGTTTTGACCGGATCCCACGCCGCGCGCAACTGGATCGGCGTGGTCGGCGCCTACACCGCCGACGCGATGCTGCAGTTCTACGGCATCGGAGCATTTCTGCTGGTCATCTTCCCGACGATGCTCGGCGTCCGCTGGTTCCGCTCCATGAAAGTGCAATCGCCCCTGGCAAAAACACTGGGCGGAATCTGGCTGATGATGTTCATCCCCGCGCTGCTCGCGCTGTTGCCGGGACAGGTGCGCTGGATGCACGTGATCCCTATCGAGGGCCTGATGGGCCGCGTGGTGGGCGACTTCCTGATTCACTACTTGAATCTGGTGGGCGCTTACATTGTGTGCGCAACAATTCTCGCAGTTTCACTCTATCTGTCGACCGCCTTCTCTTTTTCGGCGATTCAGCTGTGGGCTCCAACCCGGTTTGCGTTCGCCACCGCGCTCTGGAACCGCTACAAGGATTGGAAGTTAGAACGGCTCCGCAAGCGGCAGCAGAAAGAGCTGGACCAGCGCCGAATTTCGAAGCCTGTCGTGAAGACGCAGTTGATCCCTTCGCGGCCAGCGTCGGCCATTGCCCCCGCTGAAACGCGCCGCACCGGCATCGAACGCATGATGGCGGAAGAAGAAGGCACGCCGACGCCTACAAAACGGGCAAGTGGAGGGATTCTCGCCGACTCGCTGCCTGCTGCCTCGGAAGCGGCGTCTGATCCCGAGGTCACCGAACGCGCCGACAGCAGCCACAAAGCCAAGACCACGATGCCGAAGATCGCCGGCGGATACAAGCTGCCTTCAAGCAGCCTTCTGCAGCGTCCCGACGAGCAGCAGGCGGTCGATGCCGACGAACTCAAGCTGCTGGCGCAGGTGCTCACCGAGAAATATGCCGAGTTTGAGATCCACGGGCAGATCACGCAGATCAATCCCGGACCCGTCGTAACGACGTTCGAATTCAAGCCAGAAGCCGGCATCAAGTACAGCCGCATCACGAACCTTTGCGACGATCTGTGCCTGGCGCTGAAGGCCGAGAGCATCCTGATTGAGCGCATGGCCGGCAAAAGCACGGTTGGCATTCAGGTGCCCAACCGGCAGCGCGAAATCATCTGGCTGCGCGAGAACATTGAGTCGCAGGAGTTCATGGGCTCGAAGTCGAAGCTCACGATGGCGATGGGCAAAGACATCAACGGCCGCATCGTCACCGCCGACCTTGCAGGAATGCCTCACCTGCTGATCGCCGGATCGACCGGAGCGGGCAAGAGCGTCGCCATCAATGCCATGATCATGTCCATTCTCTACAAGGCGACGCCCGACCAGGTGAGGCTGATTCTGGTCGATCCCAAGCGGCTGGAACTGGGCAACTACGAAGGCGTTCCGCACCTCTATACCCCGATCATTACCGAGCCCAAGCTTGCCGCCAATGCGCTGCGCAACGCGGTACGCGAGATGGAGCGGCGCTTGAAACTGCTGGCCGCGAAGGGCGTGCGCAACATCGATCAGTACAACCGCCTCTTTGATCAGGGCGGTACGCCTAGCCTGTTCGATGAAGCGTCGAATGAGAAGCCGATCCCTTATATCGTCATCATCATTGACGAGTTGGCCGACCTCATGATGCTGGATTCAAGTAACGTGGAAGAGTCGATCACACGGCTGGCGCAGATGGCGCGCGCGGTCGGCATCCACCTGGTGCTGGCAACGCAGCGGCCTTCGGTGGATGTGATTACGGGATTGATCAAGGCGAACTTCCCTGCCCGGGTCTCGTTCCGCGTGGCCACGAAAGTGGATTCGCGCACGATTCTTGATGCGAATGGCGCAGAGGCTCTCCTGGGCAAGGGCGACATGCTGTATCTGCCCTCGGGATCGGCGCGCGTACATCGTCTGCACGCACCTTTTGTGACGGAGAAGGAGATCGCTGCGGTGGTCGAATTCTGGAAGTCGCAGGCGATCGCCGAATATCAGCAGCAGTTCCTCGAACCGCCGAAAGAGGAGCGCGAAGCTGCTGCGGGCGGTGGAACCGGAGAACCGGGAGCGGAAGGCGAGGGCGAAGACGATCCGATGTACGCCGATGCCGTCAAACTCGTCGTCGAATTCGGCAAGGCTTCTACCTCCCTGCTGCAGCGACGCTTGCGGATCGGCTACGGACGGGCCGCGCACTTGATCGATCTCATGGAACAGGATGGGATTGTGGGCGCCGCGGATGGCCCGAAGCCGCGGGAGGTGCTCAAGCGGCCAGACTGGATTTCAGAGATCGAAGAGACCATGCGGTAAGCTGACGGTGCGATAAAAAAAATCAAGGGCGGCACGAAGCCGCCCTTTGTTTTTTGCGGAAACAACTTAGTACCGGATCACAACTCCCATCAACATGCGAACGTTCTTGCTGCTGGACGCGCCGTTGTTGTGGAAGCTCATCCAGTCGGCCGCGCCACGGAAGGCGAAGTTCTTGTTGATGTTGAAGTCCGCTCCACCACCCGCCAGCAGGGCAAAGCCGTTGCCGGTCGCGGTAACGCCAGCCGCGGAAGCCGAGGCATGGTCACCACCAAGCAGAACGTGCACGAAAGGCGTGTACGCCTTGTTAGCGCGCAGCGCCAGCTGCGGACCGAAGGTGTAGCTGTAGTTGTGGAGGCTCACGCCGCTCTGCGTTGTGAACGAAGAACCCAGATCAGCGGTGATGCCGAAGTAGTTGTTGAAGTTCCCGGTTGCAGCAAAATCAAAGCCATTGGCGTTGATGCCGCCTTCCAGGTGAGAGTACTGATAGCCACCGAAAATCTCAGCTTTGGGATAGCTTTCCGTCTCGGCTGCCATGGCAGACGCGACGAACAGCGCCAAGAAGCAAGCAACGACCGTAAGTTTACGCACGATTCACTCCTCCAGATACCAACCAGAATTTACGTACTGACAAATGCGTGCACAGCCCGAGCACTGTCCGAGGTCTGGCACTGGCATTTGTGCATTTCTCTGCTAGTGAAAATCATCTGGGCAGCATCGGCAAGTAACGGGAAGCTTGGGGCTTTCGTAACAAGTGACACCTAAGTAGATTGTAATCAGTGAGTTGCCAACTGTCGGCCTACAATCCCAGCCAGTTCCACAGGCTGGTTTTCAGGCTCCGGAACCACTCCGGGAGCCAGCTCTTGTAGCGGAGCAGGAAGGTGGCGTTCACATTTTTGGCGTTCCTGGCGGCGAACTTGTTGCTGAATACGAGGTAGTAGACACCGGCTCCGGCAGGAAGCTCGGACTGGACAGTCCCCTGGGAGACCTTCCCGCTCTCGTAAACGGAACTGGTGGCGTAGCCGTTCTGCCAGACCGCGAAGCTGGCCTCGCTCAGGACGTAAACCTCGATGGCATCCTCGGCATCCTTCTCCGGACTCTTATGGGCCTTAGTGGTGTCAGGAGACACGGTGAACTGGCCCATGATGGTGACGTTGGTAGATCCTTCCGGCAACGCGAACTTGTAATAGCGGAAGTTGTGGGCAGTGACGGAGAAAGGAGTCTCGAGAATAGTCTGGTCGTGTTTCCATCCGACAAATTCCTGGATACCTTGGGCGTAAGGGTCGTCGCTCCCGATTACCCAAACCGTCGTCGCCGCGATGACTGCGAGAAAGAGCCAGAGGAAGATGCGGCGGCGGCTCTTGTGTCGCGGCGGCGGTGTGGAAGTTGCCGGCAATTCCACGACAGGAACTTCTTTCGGCGGCAGGGCGACGGGATTGCCGCACTTGGGGCACACCTGCGCGCCGTCGGGCATATTGGCGCCGCACTTGGCACAACCCAAAATGACTTTCGCAGTCGACGAGGTGGAACTGGTGGTCGGCATACTCGACGGCTCTCCCGGCCTTCAGAAGCACAAATTCCAGAGGGAAATTCGACGGTCGTACAGGGACGATAACCTGCCCTAAATGACAGCAGATATTAGCACAGCTCCGGTAAGTTGAGATCAGGAATACGCAAGAGGCAATTAGTCGCTAGGTTCTGTTTATGGCAGGCACTTATTGGCAATTAGGAAGCACTTTGACCGCGCAAACCACGCAGCGCCACGACGGCGAGGGCAAGAACTGCGATCAGCATCGCGGTCCATAGAATCGCGCTATGGCGCTCGGACCAGGGCCGCTCGTCGGGACGTCCCGTGTACTGCGGGTTGTGGGCTCCGGCATCGAACTTTGCCTGGGCGGGAGAATCTTCGAGATGAAAAAATTGCGCGTAATCGTAAACCGGGGCCGACAGTTTGTCATCGCCATAGTAGAGCTTCAGGCCGGACTTGCCCTGGGGATTGAAGTAAATGCGGCGCTCCAGCGTCATCGGTTGCACGCTCGTGATGGCAAGAGGCGGATTGTCGCCATGATCAACACGAATCGTAAGCTGGCCGGGATTGCTAAGAGGATTGACGGCCATTTCTTCGTCGGTGACGAGCGTACTCGCGCGGTTGACGCGCACGCGGCTGATCTCGCCACTGGAGACCTGTACGCCTTTGCCGTCTTCAACGCTGACGCTTCGGCGAAAGTTCACCTGATGGGGATCGACTTGGAATGACAGGCGATTCAAGGGCACGCGCGGGGGCACATCGCAGGAGATCAGGGTGATGCGACCCTGCTGTTGCGGCGCGGAGCAGGAACCGACTTTGGTCCAGGAAGCCTGGTGCTCGCGCAGGTTGTAAATGGTCGCTCCCTTCACCTGATCGGGGCGGATGCCGGGAGAGAGCTTGATATGGAGATAACGGAAGCTGGAGGTCGGCAGCTTGAGTTGGGAATTGGCGCCGAGTTGCTCTTTGGTGAAGTCGTAGAGCGTGGACGGCGAGAGCGCGACTTCGGCGGCTTTGCCCGGCGCGTTTCCGCCGGACACTGATACGGTCGCGACGAAGTCGTGAGCATCAAGGCGCAACCGGATGCGGTCGTATTCGGCAATCCCCTGAGCGTCCAGATCGAACTCGGTGTGTCCGGACACGCTGCCCAGGTTGAGAATTTTGGCTTCGATCTCTTCCGAGGAGACTCCCGTCCGCTGTTCTGAGAGAAAGTACTGAACGGGAGAATCTCCGTCATACAGGCGCAGGTCTCCGAGGTCGGGACGGGAATGGTTCCAGAGTTCTTCGTCGACAATAAAGAAATTCTGGCGCGAAGGCTCGGAGACCTGGACTCCGCGAACGTTGGTGAAATACGCGATCGCTTGCTCCGGACGCGCGGGCACCTGCAGGAAAGTAGCCAGCAGGAACGCTGCGGCTATCGTTTTCATGCGCTGGAGCCTTTTGCGCGAGTCTTGCTCGACAGCTTCAGCCAATCACGCTGGTAAACGAAAGAGATCGCCAGCAGCAACGCGCCCAGGATCATAAAGCTGATGATGCGGTACTGGCGGTCGAGCTGGGAAACGTCATAGACAAAGACTTTGACCGTCGTAGCGGCGATCAGGAGCAGAGCCTGCCAGCGCACCAATGCGCTCTGCCGCACGAAGCCGATGACCATAAGAATGGCGCCGTATGCCATCCATAGAGCGGAATACGTGAAGTCGCGCGAGATCTCGAGGCGGCGGAAATCTTCATATCCTGCCCTCCACTGGTTGGTCGTGGGGTGCGACAGCGCCATCTGGCGAATGTAGTAGTCGGACACCTCGCGGCTGAGAGCGATGAGGGCAAGTATGTTGAGGGCGACAATAGCAGTAGCGGCGACCCCGCGCGCAGCCTCATCCTGGCGCTTGCTGCCGTACCACGCAACTGCTCCAAGAACCATGACTGCCACGGCGTAGGTTCCCATCCGCATGTTGAAGATCAGCTGCGTGGTGTGGAAGTTATCGAACACCAACAAACGAACGACGCCCAAGATGAGGGCGATCAGTGCGAGAACATCGAGAAAATCGGATTTGATGCGACTACCGACCCACATCAGCACCCCGGCTTCGACGAACCATCCGATGGTAATCCAGTGGGCGTCGAGGCGAATCGGAATGGCGATGGTGGGTAGTGGGCTACTTTGAATTTGAGCGCGAATCGGGTCGCATGGCATACTGTCGGTATGCAAAAGCGGTCACGCACAAAAAAACCTTCCAAAGATGTTAATCAAGCTGCGTTTGAGATGGTCAACCGTTCCACTTCAGAGACGGACGGCCACGAATTAACCAGGGCGGAAATTTTACGTTTTATGCGTGCAATGGGAAGCAAGGGGGGCAAAAAGGGTGGAGTTGCCAGAGCTGCCAAGATGACGCCAGAGGAGAGAAGTGCTAGCGCCAGCAAAGCGGCGCGTGCAAAGTGGGCCAACAAGGTCAAAACTGGCAAGAATGCTTGATTTTTAACGACTTGCGGCAACCCGTTCATGGCCAATCGTAATCTCACAGGTTACCGAAGTAAAATGGTGATAGGCCCAATTGACGTTTAGGGTACACTGTATGGCCAGCGATTTACCACCAAAGAAGGGCCCCATGATGGCGACTGCTCCAGTTCGGAACAAAAGCGCAGAAGAAGAATTATTAGAACGTCTGGATAAAAAGCTCGATGATGCTGCCGAACAAGAGTCTCACCGAACTTTTATCAAACGCACGAAGAAGGCTATCGCCAATCTGCGTTCTGCGATCTTCGCTCACTCACGGCGACGCGGTACAGCTTAACGTCTTCCTCTATTTCCGCCTCAGTCATTTTGGGAAATCTGTCTTTTAGCAATCTCCGGTACATTGCCTCGCCTTCGTACCCGTATCTGGCGATCAGCGAACGGACTTCTCTTCCGAGTTCTTCTTTTGCCTGTCTGCGCTCCTCGCGCTCACGTAAATCTTTAGCCTGCCTAAATCCGCGAAACCAGCGTTTCATTCGTTTCCACCTTGTTTATGCGTCTTTTGCAGGCTCTGACGATGACGCCTGCAAGTACCACTCTTGAAGGCCCCAATCGCCATGCACATTTACAACGTCGCCCTTCTCTTTCGCCCGCCGAACGAGTGTCTTATAGACCGTTTGATAGCCCTTGCCCTTCATTCCACCACGGGCCAGCGCGTCAATAATGGTATTGACCGATTGCGGCCTTCGGCCTGCCCACTTGCGCAGATATTTCACCGCAGCATCCCCAATAGTTAGCCTGAAAAACGCATCGGAGCGAATGTCGTCATCATCGGATGGGCCATGCTGTATGACCTCTAGTGCAGGCGCGGCGACACCCCCCGTGTCCTTTACAGCGTGCCCAATGCCGACCCCAAGACTGCGTATGCGTTTTATCGCCTTGAGCGCGGTTGTCAGTTCCGCGATCTGCGCTTCAAGGTCGGCGATAACGGCGTCATACTGGACGAATTTCATTTTTGGTTCAGACATAGGTGACCCCCTTTGGTAACGCGAAATACCCCATGTTTATGCGGGTTTTCGTGGTATCCTATAAAGGCTTAATGGGGACAGTCCGCTAGCAAGACGCCCCCAAATAGCCAAAGCTTTTCAGGGAAAGAGTTGACCCCAGTCCCTCGCCCCTCTTTGGGGCGACGAGACTAACATATATATCGTCACCTCGATTCCAACGGCGCGTCCGTTTCGCCCTAGGAAGCAATTCGGGACGCTCCCGCCTATGAAGCTGATTTAATACTACCACAGGCTGCCTACTCGGCAGCCTATTTTTTGTCCCTAAGTTAGGCTTGACACATCCGTAACCGCTCACGCATAATACATAGCATGAATCGCCTAACTTCGGAGACTCGGGCCCGCGTGATTAATTGCTTGATCGAAGGTTGCTCCATCCGCTCAACAGTCCGAATGACTGGCGTTGCGAAGAAAACCGTCATGCGTCTACTAGTTGAGGTTGGGGAAGTGTGCGCCGATTATCAGGACAGGGCGTTCCGGAATTTGCACTCGAAAAGGCTCCAGCTCGATGAGCAGTGGGCGTGGATTTATTGCAAAGAAAAGAATCGGACTGAGGAGATTGCCCGCAAGAATCCTGATGCTGGTGACGTATGGCTTTGGGTATGCATTGATGCTGACAGCAAGCTGGTGCCCTCGTGGCGCCTAGGTCAGCGCGATCTGGCGACCGCTAAAGAGTTCGTGGAAGACATTGCGAAACGCGTCATAGGGCGTGTGCAAATCACGACAGATCAACTCCGCACCTACTTGAATGTGGTAGAGGATGCATTCGGCGGACAGGCAGACTTTGCTCAACTACACAAAATCTATCGCGCATCTGGCGACCCCGATACTCGCTATTCTCCCGCGAAGTGCATCGGCTGCGAGATGAAGGAAGTCAGCGGTCGCCCTGACCCAAAGCATGTTTCGACTAGCTTTGTTGAAAGGCAAAACTGGACAACACGCGGCACAATGCGTCGCTATACGCGCCTGTCGAATGGGTTCTCGCGCAAGATGGAGAATCACGCGGCTGCCGTTGCGCTGAACTATTTCGCCTACAACTTCATCAAAATTCATCGTACACTTCGGATGAGTCCAGCAATGGCTGCTGGCGTGGCGGATCGGCTTTGGAGCGTAGAGGATTTGGTTGCCCTCTGGGAAGCCCATGAACAGCGGAGGGACGAAAGAGCGGCTTAAATGACAGATCTAATCGTGATCGGCCTCTTGCTCGTAATGCTTTACTTCCTGTGGAGCGTTCGGCGGGCTTTAATTCATATCTGCGTGCAACTGTCTCTTCTCTGCAAGTTCACTGAAGAAATAAAGTGCCATGTGACCGGAACCCAACCAAACCCAGACGACGATCTCAACAAGATATTAGGGGTACAAGCAAAGTAGCCCACTACCGCGATGGTGATAAAACCGATCGCCACCGCGAGGTGGAGGAAATAGAGAATGCGGGAGGCATGGGGCGAGAGATTTCTGGCGTGCACCTGGCGGCTGAGAAAAATGTAAATCGCGGCGAGTGCCAGCGCGAACCAGGCCATGTAGGTCTTGTCGACTTCCTCAACCATCACGTAGGCCTGGAGGAAATAGACTCCGGCATTCACAAACGCAAGAACTGCGGGAATCGAGGCCAGGAGCGGGATTTCGCCTTCGGGCTGCAGGGTAACCAAGGGAGCGACAGCGAAAATGGCGAAGAACAGGGTGGCGAATGCGAGCGTGAGCTCCAGTTGGCTGCGATTGTAGAAGCTTGCGTACCATCCCATGTATAGCAGCAGGGTGCCCGCATAGCTCATGACCAGCAGGCGACGCCACGGCTTGAAGCTCACTAAAAGCAAGGTGGCCACGTCGAGAATGGCCACATAGCTGAAGAGGACGATTTCACGGTTCTCGCCCGTGGAGAGCAGGAGCGGTGTGGAGAATCCTCCAGCGAGCGCGAACGCGGCGAGGATTTGCGCGTCCTGCGACAAGGCCATGGCGGCGGTGGCCGCCGTGACGATCAACATCATGGCGAAGGCGATGCCGCTCGGAATCAGGCTGTAGACGTGGAACGCGGCCCAGAGTGAAAGATACAGCGCGCCAATGCCGACGGCTTTGAGCGAGTAGGAGAAAGCCTTATAGCCGTGCAGGCGAAAACGCTCGCTCCAGATGACAATGGCGATCCCTGCGACAATTCCGATGGTCACCCGGCCAGTGGGGCCGATCCAGTTGCTGTCGAAGGCGAACTTGAGGAAGTAGGAAATCCCGATCAGCAGCGCGGCGATGCCGATGCGGTTCAGCCAGTGCGACCCGATGCGCGACTCGAGATCGATCTCAGGTGGAACCGGCTCCGCCGCTGATGCTGTTGGAATAACTGGATAGTGTGGACGCGGCGGTACGGGCGCCGGAGCGCCTGCCTGGGCTTGGATCGTCGGTGGAGGAGCAGCCTTCGGGGCAGCCGAGGTGTCCTCCGGCCTTGGCGCGGGCGCGGCTGAACGGCCGGCATCGAGTCCGAGCGTGCGCTCGATACGGTACACGCGCGCCGTCAATTCGGCGAGCAGCTGCCGCACGGCTTCCAGGTCGCTCTGGGACGAATCCATGGGGACAGCAGATTATCGGCGAAAGAACTCCGTGTTGCACGTGAATTCTGATTCGCGTAGTGAATCAATTTGTCGCTGGAAAGAAAAACCGTTCCACAAAGGAATTCGTTATCTAAGGGGTTCCTTCGTGTAACGTCGTGTCCTTCGTGGTTTCGATTTTGCCGCTACGCTGGCTTAGCGGCACTGCCGTCGAGCCCCAACTCCTTGGCGACCGGCTTCATGGCCTCGATGCAAAATGCGATGTGCTCATCCAGATCGACGCCAAGATCTTTGGCGCCGTTGATAATGTCATCGCGATTCACTTTCCGGGCGAAGGCCTTATCCTTCATCCTTTTTCGGACGGATTTCACATCCACTTCGGACAGAGACTTCCCCGGCTTGATCAATGCGACCGCGGTAATGAATCCAGCGAGTTCGTCGCAGGCGAAGAGCGCCTTTTCCATGGGCGTGTCGCGGCTGACGCCAGAGTATTCCGCGTGCGACATGATGGCGCGGCGGATTTCGTCGGAGTAGCCGCGCTCTTTCAAAATCTCATTGCCTTTGTAAGGATGCTCCTCGGGCGTGGGCCAGCGCTCGTAGTCAAAGTCATGGATCAAACCGACGACGCCCCAAAGGTTCTCGGCTTCAGATGATCCGTCGCCAAACTTTTTCGAGCAGGCCCGCATGCAGGCTTCGACGGCCAAAGCATGTTTGCGCAGGCTTTCAGATTGGGTGAACTCAGTTAGTAAACACCACGCGGATTCACGATCAATCATTAGTTCCCCTGTTTACTGCGGAGTTTCGTGGGCTGGTTTGCCTATGCTACCGGAACTGCCGCACTTTTTGTGCATTTTACCCTTGACTTCCACAGGCTCGATGCCGCAGATTGAGCCTGCAGTTGAACCTCTCCCCCATAAGAGTTCCTGCACGGCTGTAAGGAGTTGCTAGCTCTGGCACTCCCACAACCCGATGGCCACGACTCTTGCCCCGGTCGATTCTAGGGAAGTCGTTCGTTGCGATCACTGCCTGTTAGTTCAGTTCCGCACATCCAATAACAATTGCCGACGCTGCCACGCGTCTCTGGACGAGGAACCGGAGCCCGAACCCATTGCGGTCGCGCCCCCGGTGCTGATGCCGATGCCCGGCAATGGCCGCGGACATCTCAACCTGGCGACCTCGATCCGTTCGCTGCGGCTGCGCAATGGCTTGAGCCAGCGGCAGCTCGCCGGGCGGATGGCGGTTCCCCGCACCTACGTTTCGAAGATCGAAAACGAGAAAGCCACGCCTACGCTGTCGTCCCTGGAGCGGCTGGCGCGCGCACTGGAGGTCACTGTGCCCGAACTGCTCAGCGGCGGCGAGCGCAGCCGCCAGGAAGAAATCTGCGAATTGATGAAAGATCAATTTATTTCCGAACTCCTGCCGTTCGTTTCGCAACTAAATGGAATGCAGATGTCCAGCATTCTGACGCAGGTGCGGGACATGACGGTGCGGCCGCGAAGGAGTGCTTAGGCAAATCAGGGTTTCACCACGTTTGCCGATAGAGTCTGGTTCGACGATTTCAGCGAGTTTTATCCGGGCAACCAGCCAACACTAAGCCGGGACCAGCAATGGTTCCGGCTTTTTGCTATCGTTCGTTTATGGCAGGGATCGGGCGGCGGCCAGCAATTGGTCTGCTCGAGGCCGGACGCGGATATCTTCGGTGAAATTTTCCCAGCGCACCACGCCCGAGCGGTCCACCAGAAATTCCGCTGGCCGGGCGATATCATGGCCCTCGGGGCTGCCGGCGGGGTGGAGCAGATCGTAGCGGCGGATTACTTCGGCCTTCGGATCGGAAAGAAAAGGAAATGTATAACCTTTCTTGGTGCGGAGATTGGCGGAGGTGTCAGCCGGATCCACGCTGATCGCCACAGGAAGAATCCCGTTCGCCTGAAACTCCGCAAGATTGTGTTCGATCCCTCGCAACTCGAGGTTGCAATAGGGTCACCAATATCCGCGATAAAAAACCAGCAGGATAGCTTTCGGCGCTACGCCACCCGGTGGGGCGGCAAACAACTGGGAAAGGGAGACCGGCTGACCGCTGCTATCGGGCAAAGTGAAATCCGGCACGCGCTGCCCTACCGCCGGGGCGCCCGCAGAGTGTGGCAGTTTTCGCGCACCCCAGAAATACGCGACGGCCGCGGTCAAGAAAACGAGCGAGAGAATCGCCACGATTGTGCCGGCAATTTTTCCCTTGTAAGCGGTTGGCTGCGCGAACGCACGCCAGAGGCCCAGCAGCACAAACGCCAAGCCGACTACTGGCAGCACGAGGCTGATCCAGGGGACGATGCTCGCTGGAAAACCGAGAAAGGTCAACCCATTGCTTAAGACCCCAAGAACCGCCAGCAACAGGCCCAACCAAAGAGCGCTGTTGGGACGCCTCGCGCTGTTTTCCGTCATGGCAGCACAGTCTACCATTTGCCTGTGCGATAGCTCGAATCGGTGAATTCAAGCGCCTGAATCCCCAAAAGATCGATCCGCATCTATCCAGCATGAACTTGGAAAAGGTTGGGCATTTGCCTTCCTTTATCGGGCACACTGATTCAGAGGCACTAACAGCCCGCCAGCGTGAGCACCTCCAGGAAAACGTTAATTCGAACACGTTGGATGCTCCATTGCTCGATGCATATTCGACTGCCGTTACGGATGCAGTCGAACGCGTCGGCCCTTCTGTGGTGCACATTGAAGTGCATCAGAAGGCGGCACGGACGCGCTCCGGCGAGCCACGGGAGCGGCAGGGCGGCGGCTCAGGGTTTGTATTCACTCCCGACGGATTGATTTTGACCAACAGCCATGTGATACATGATGCCAGCCGGATTGCGGTCGCGTTCGCCGACGGACGCCGTATGGCTGCCTCCCTGATCGGAGACGATTCGGCCAGCGACCTGGCAGTGATCCGCGTCGATGAGCCGGGCCTGGTCGCTGCGGAGTTGGGCGATTCGCAGCGGCTGCGGGTTGGGCAGGTCGCGATTGCGATTGGTGCCCCTTACGGGTTTCAGTCGACGGTGACGGCGGGCGTGGTGAGCGCTCTGGGCCGCTCGCTGCGCTCGTATTCCGGGCGACTGATTGACGATGTCATTCAGACCGATGCCTCGCTCAATCCGGGGAATTCGGGCGGCCCACTGGTGGATTCAGCCGGGCGCGTGATTGGCGTGAATACTGCGACGATTTTGCCGGCTCAGGGATTTGCTTCGCCATCGGGATCAACACGGCAAAATTTGTGGCCAGCCGTCTGCTGCGCGACGGCCGGATTCGGCGCAGCTACGTGGGAGTTTCCGGGCAAACTGTTCCGGTGCACCGCCGCGTCGTACGGTTCTACGACTTCGCCAAAGACACCGGGGCACTGGTGCTCTCGGTCGAAGAGAACAGCCCGGCAAAACGTGCGGGGTTGCGCTCAGGAGACATTATCGTGGCGCTGGAAGGCCAGCCAGTTGCCGGCGTGGACGATCTGCACCGCCTGCTGACTGAAGTGCGGGTAGGCGTGAGTTGCTCAATAACCGTGCTGCGCTGGACCGAGAAACTGGAATTGAAGGTCGTGCCGGAAGAAGCTCGATAAGCTGACGTCGGCTCCTGCCCCATGACAGCCGGGGACGGCGGTCACTACATCCTCCAGTGTCATTGCAAGTTCCTTCTCCGCTGTGGTAGCCTCTGTTGGGAGGCCACTTTGCACGACAAAGTACCCGCGGGGCTCGACCGCAAGGAAACCGAAGTTTACCGGAAGCTGGATCCGGCGCGGCTCCCCAAACACATCGCCATCATCATGGACGGCAACGGGCGCTGGGCCAAACGGCGCCACATGCCGCGAGTGGCCGGACATCGCGCCGGGGTCGCGGCCGTGCGCTCGACCGTGGAAACCGCGGCCCGCATTCATATTCCCGCACTTACGCTTTACGCATTTTCTGAAGAGAACTGGAAACGCCCCGCCGGTGAAGTCGGATTCCTGATGCGGCTTCTGAGCCGCTACCTCAAGGCTGAAATGCCGACGCTGAACAAGAACAATGTCCGGCTGGAATACATCGGGCGGCAGCACGAACTGCCCGCTGATGTGCAGGAGCGCATGGATTGGGCGCGACAGGCGACCGCTGGCAATTCGGGGATGGTGCTGACTCTGGCCCTGAATTACAGCGCGCGTAGCGAACTGGTGGACGCATTTCGCGCCATGGTCAATGCGGCTTCGCAGAATGGCGGTCTCGAGCATCTGCGCATTGATGAGAGCACAGTCTCGCGGCATCTTTATACCCGTCATCTGCCGGATCCGGATCTGGTCGTGCGAACTTCGGGCGAGATGCGCCTGAGCAATTTCCTGCTGTGGCAGCTGGCGTATGCGGAAATTTATGTGACTCCGACGTTGTGGCCCGATTTTCGGGGCGTGCACCTGCTCGAGGGCATTGCGGAATATCAAAAACGCGAGCGGCGGTACGGCGGACTGAATCACGCCGACAAACACACCCCGTCCCCCAGCATCCCCACAGAAGACACAGAGGAAGCTATTTCTTCTTGAGTCGCTCTGGTGAAAACTTCGGATTCATGCCAACATCATAGCCGTCCCATTCACTACTTCCTTGCTCAAACGAATCGCGACCGCAATCGTTCTGATTCCGATTGTGCTGGTGCTCATTCTGCGGGCGCCGGTGCCGGTGCTGGCAGTGTTTGCGGGCGTGGTGGCTCTGCTCACGATTCATGAATTCCTGAAGCTCACGGAATCTTATGGCGTACAGCCGCTAATGTGGCCCACGTACCTGTTTACAGGACTGTTATTCGCCATTCTGGCGATCACCGCTAGCGGCGAGACGCCTCTGCTTTCGACGGGAAAGTTTCTTGTCGCGTTGGGATTCACGGCTGCGATCGCTCCGTTCATCTTTCTGACCCGCGCCATGCGGGATGAGCCCCTGCGCGGAGGATACCCGGCAGCCGCGGCTTCGGTTTTTGCATTCACCTACATTGCGCTGCCATTGGCGATGCTGGTGCAGTTGCGGCAGCAGTGGGCGGGTGCGTTTTACTTGTTGTATTTGCTGCTTGTGGTTTGGGCCGGGGACATCTTCGCGTACTTCGTGGGAAAGTCGATGGGGCGGCACTTGATGGCTCCGCGCATCAGCCCGAAAAAAACCTGGGAAGGCGCGGCAGCTTCAGTGATTGCCAGCGTCGCGGTGGGATGGCTTCTGTTTCATTATGCGCTGCAGTTGAGCTCGGCCTTACTGCGCGCCGGATTGATCGAGCGGCGGGATGGACTGTTCGGGCTGGAGCAGCCGGCGATGGGACCGGTCATTGTGCTGACGATTGTGCTGAATGTGGCGGCGCAATTGGGAGATTTGGTGGAGTCGCTGATCAAGCGTGGAGCGGGCGTGAAGGATTCGGGAGCTTTGCTCCCAGGTCACGGAGGCATGCTGGATCGCATTGATGCGCTGCTGTTTGCAGCCCCGGTGCTGTGGTATTACGCGGCTTGGCGCGTGATGCAGTAGGTAGTCTCTGGCGGAAGAAGCCGCCGCGGGACAGCCGACGCTACATTCGGCACCCTCCCCCGATTAAGAGCATCGTAGAATAGGGTCTTAGCGGTTCTTAGAATCCTCCTCATGAAACGCATCGCCATCCTTGGATCGACCGGCTCGATTGGGCGCAGCACGCTCAGCGTGGCTGAGTCCTATCCCGATCGCTTTCAGATTTTGACGCTGGCCGCGGGCAGCAATCTGGACGCGGCATTTGAGCAGGCTCAGCGCTGGAAGCCCCGGGTGATCTCGATGGCGGCACAAGCCGATGCCGATGCATTGCGGGCGCGGCTCAAGAAAGATGGCCTGCAAGAAATTGAGGTGGTACACGGGCCGGCTGGTACAGTGCGGGTGGCGACGCATCCTGAAGTTGATTTTGTAGTCAGCGCGATCGTCGGAGTCGCCGGACTCGAAGCTACCTACGAGGCAGTGCGCGCGGGAAAAACGCTGGGGCTGGCCAACAAAGAATGCCTGGTCGCTGCCGGGGAGTTGATCACCGCCGAGGCGCGGAAAAAAGGCGTAGCGCTGCTGCCCATTGATAGCGAACACAATGCGGTGCATCAATGCATGCGCGGCGGGCGCATGGAGGAAGTCGCGCGCGTCTGGCTGACGGCTTCTGGCGGGCCGTTTCGGAATACGCCGCAGTCGGAGTTTGCGGCCATCACCGTGGAGCAGGCGCTGAACCATCCCACGTGGAAAATGGGACGCCGCATCACTATCGATTCTGCAACCCTGATGAATAAGGGATTCGAGGTCATCGAGGCATGCAGACTTTTTCACATGCCGCCAGCCAAAGTGGAAGTAATTGTCCATCCCCAATCCACAATTCATTCCATGGTGGAGTTTGTGGATGGCAGCATACTTGCACAATTTTCGGTCACGGACATGCGGCTGCCGATTTTGTATGCCCTAACATATCCGGAGCGGATTGAGTCGGATATGAAGTTCGCAGTGAGTGACTTGCGTCATCTGGACTTCAACCCGCCGGACCTGAAAAAATTTCCCTGCCTGCGATTGGCGTATGAGGCGGCCGAAGCGGGCGGCGCTAAAACTGTAGCGCTCAACGCGGCCGACGAAGTGGCGGTGGCGGCGTTCTTAGCAGGCAACATACAGTTTGACCAGATTCCCAGGATCATCGAAGACGTTCTTGCGGCGACAAGTTCAGGGGCTCTGGAGTCTATTAAAATGGTGCTGGAGGCCGACGCTGAAGCCCGAGGGGCCGCCCAAAACCTCGTAAACAAGGGGAAAAAAACTGAACAGCCGCGGGCAACATCTTTTGTGTAGTTTTGGAATCTAATCTTTGGGAGTATCCGTACCTCAACCATGTCTGATTTTTTGACCTCTCTCGTCGCCGTCGTAGCCGTCCTGGGCTTCATGATTCTGATTCACGAGTTTGGCCACTACGCAGTGGCCAAATGGCTTGGGGTAAGGGTGGAGCAGTTCGCCATCGGGTTCGGCAAGCGGCTGATCGGATTCCGCAAGGGCGAGACCGATTATCGGATCAACGCCATTCCTCTCGGCGGTTACGTCAAGATGAGCGGCGAGAATCCTATGGATCAGCGGACCGACGATCCCCGGGAATTCCTCAACCACTCGCGCTGGCATCGCTTCCTCATCGCGATTGCCGGACCGGCAATGAACATTCTGCTGGCAATTGTTCTGCTGACCACGGTGTACATGATTCACTACGAATATCCGGCTGTGTACGATCAGCCTCCCGTGATCGGATGGGTGCTGAAAGATACCGCAGCGGCCAAGGCCGGATTTGAAGTGGGCGACCGCATCACGCGCATTGACGGTGTCGAGAATCCCACGTGGGAGCAAGTTGAACTGAAGGAAGCGCTGAGCCCGGGCCAACCGCTCGCGGTGCAGGTGGATCGCTCCGGAAAGCTGATCGACAAAACCGTGGTGCCCGAAGCGACCGGGGTGGACCAGATCGGCTATGCCGGCTGGGCGCCTAAGGAGAACACAGTTACGATTACCGACCTCGTCAGTGGCATGCCCGCTGAGAAGGCCGGCCTAAAAGAAGGCGATCAGATCCTCGCGATCGACGGCAAGCCGGTGCCGGCCTTGGCGGCCATGGTCGAGAGCCTGAAGGTCAGCAAAGACAAGCCTATCGAAATTACTGTCCGGCGCAACGGCCAAGAAAAAACCTTTACTGTGCAGCCAGTGCTTGCGGACAAGTGGTACCGGATCGGTATAGGCACTATGCAGATGAAGGTGAAGACGCTTCCCTTTGCCGAAGCGCTGAAGCTGTCGCTTCACGAGAATAAGCAGAGCGGGTTGCTGATTCTCGAGCTCGTGAAGAAGATGGTGCAGCACAAGATTTCGATGAAGTCGATTGAGGGCCCGATCCGCATCGGCCAGGCCGCCGGAGAGGCGGCGCGGCGCAAGGGTTGGACTCCGCTGATGAGCTTAACGGCGGCAATCAGCCTCAACCTGGGAATCTTCAATCTCTTACCGATTCCCATCCTGGATGGCGGCGTGATTCTGTTCCTGCTGATCGAGGGCTTGATGCGCCGCGATATCAGCATGAATATCAAGGAGCGCGTCTACCAGGCGGCTTTCGTCTTCCTGGTTCTGTTTGCGGTCATGGTCATCTACAACGACCTGATGAAGACGATTCCGGGGCTGGCTGACAAGCTGCCATGAGATCATTCTTCGGGTTCAAAATTATCAGCCGACGGTTCACGCCGCCGGCTGATTTTTTATGCGGTCTTTACGCGCTTGCCGCCCTTGCCGGGCGGAAGCAAGCGCTTCGACTTGGGCTGGCACACCGCGCCGGTTTTCGGTCGCGATGCAGGCAGCATTGCGGCGCGCACGTTGGCCGCGAGCTGCTGGGCGTTGCGGCCCGCGCTCAGATCGGCCACCATCGACGCGAACACTCTGCCTACCAACTCTGCAGTCTGAGGAGCGAGATGCGTCATTTGAGCGGGTTGCGCCAATCCATTGAAGGGGTCGTCATTGGTGATGCCATTCGACAGGTTGCCGATGGCATTCTGGAAATTGGTCCACGCGTTCGCGGCATTGTCGCCGGTTAGACTGGCATAGAGTTGGGCAAACGTACCGGAATCTGCCAGATTCACCATGGCTGGGGCAATCTTTTCGAGGCCGTAGCCTTGGCTGCCGATCATCCATGAAAGAAATGCCATGCCGCATCCGGTGCTGTCGGCGTTCTGGTCGGTGTTGTCGGTGTTGTTCACATAATCCTGCATGCCATCGGAGTACCACTGGGGTGCAGTAGCAAAGTCCGACAGTGCGTTGTTGCCGATCACGGCCGCACACCAGCGGGATAGGGCTTCGCCGGTGCTTTCGCCGCAGAGGCTTCCGTTCATGGAGCATTCGCTCAGTTCGGCTTCGAAGAGGGCGGATACGCGGGCCGAATTCCCGAACGAAGCATCCACTTCGATGGCATTTCCGGTGGTGTAATCGCAGCCCATGTGGTCGGCGCCGCCGGTGCCGTCGGTCGCGCCTCCCAGAGCAAAGACAATTACGCTGACAGGACCTCCGGTAGTTCCAAAGATTCCGTCATTGGCGTTGACCACACGATCAGCGTCGTTGAGCAAATCCTGAGCATTTTGTATGCCTTGTGCCCCCAGGGTTGGGTCGACGTATACCGTCACGCGACCGCTGGGACTCGTGCCAACAAACTGCGACGTTCCTGTATAGCTGGGCCATGTTGGTGCGGTGGGTGCGTCGCGATGGATGGCGACTGGTTTCTTCTCGGTGCGAGTAGGCTTGATGGGATGGTTCATTCGATTACCTCCATTAGAGACAGACTAAACACTCGATGGGGGGAAGCGCATACTCAATGGTTCTGGGCCGGAGTCGGCCAAGGACGCTAAGAGGTGGTGCGATCGTACAGCGGGACTGATGGTCCAGGTGGACAAACGTGAAGCTGTTACGAATTCCGTAATTTCCGGACCGGGCAATTTTATTGTCTCGTTACCGGTCACCGGCGACTCATGCCTTACGTTCGAGTGGCAGTGCTTCGCAGCCCCGGGCAGACATGCACCATCCTTGAAGCGATTCCGCAGGAAGCTCCCGTCAAGTTCCGGGGCCGCCAGCGGATGGCAGTTTTCGCCGTGATAAAATAGAGATTCCCTTATGGCGACGATTCAACGCAGAAAGACCGTTACAGCGCTGGTTGGGGGTGTGCGGGTGGGCTCGGATGCACCAGTCGTGGTGCAATCGATGACCAACACCGACACTGCCGACGTCTCCGCGACCGTGCAACAAGTGGCAGCGCTGGCCCGCGCCGGGTCGGAATTGGTGCGCGTCACCGTCAACAACGACGACGCAGCCGCCGCCGTCCCACGGATCGTCGAGCAACTCGACAAGCAGGGCGTGCGCGTCCCCATCATCGGCGATTTTCACTACAACGGCCATATTCTGCTGACCAAGTATCCGGACTGCGCGCGCGATTTGGCTAAATACCGGATCAATCCCGGCAATGCCAGCATTGGGCGCGGCGGCGATTCGAACTTCCGCACCATGATCGAAGTCGCGGTGAAGCATCAGAAGCCAGTGCGGATCGGGGTGAACTGGGGATCGCTCGATCAGACGCTGCTGACGCGCATGATGGACGAGAATTCCAAGCTGGAGGAACCGAAGGACGCACGGGAAGTCACCATGGAAGCAATGGTGGTGAGCGCGCTGAATTCGGCAGAATTGGCAAAACAATTTGGCCTTAGGGCCGATCAGATCATCTTGAGCGCCAAGGTGAGCGGGGTACAGGATCTGATTGACGTGTACCGCGCACTGGCGGCGCGCTGCGATTATCCCCTGCATCTGGGTCTGACCGAGGCAGGCATGGGAGCCAAGGGCGTGGTTGCTTCAAGCGCGGCCATGGGCGTGCTGCTGCAGGAAGGCATTGGCGATACGATCCGGGTCTCGTTGACACCGGCTCCGGGCGGCGATCGCACCGAAGAAGTCCGCGTGGCGCAACAGATTCTGCAGTCGATGGGAATTCGCAGCTTCACGCCGCAAGTTACGGCTTGTCCGGGATGCGGCCGCACGACCAGCACTTTCTTCCAGGAAATGGCCGAGCAGATTCAGTCCTACCTGCGCGAGCAGATGCCGGCATGGAAAGGGCGCTACATTGGCGTCGAAGAAATGAAGCTCGCGGTTATGGGTTGCGTGGTCAACGGCCCGGGAGAATCGAAGCACGCCAACATTGGCATTTCATTGCCCGGAACGTTCGAAGAACCCAAGGCCCCGGTGTATGTGGATGGGCGGCTGTTTACCACTCTAAAGGGCGACCGCATCGTCGCGGAATTCATTGAAATTCTGGACGAATATGTGGACTCGCACTACACCGCGCGCGACGGAGTCAAAGAAGAAATTCCAGCCAAAGCCTAGACTTCTTCATACAACGCTCGGATTGTGACCTTGACGGAGAGCACACCGCTTCCGCAGAGGACCTCGGTGAATATCGAGGCCTTTTGCATTTTCCATCCTTGAACTACTGTCCCGTGAGCAAGAAAACCGGATTCTGCGTGGGCGGTTCCCCACTGGGACTCGGACTCGCTGCGCTGAAAGGCGTTGGTACATCCGAGACCAGCGTATCCGGCGTGTTGGTGGCGCCGGCTGCAATGGAACTGGAGACAGCGCTGATGTCCGCAATCACTCCTGCGTCGCAAATGCTGACATAGACATGACTGCTGTCGGCGGATGCGGCCGTAAACATGCGGAAGCGCGTGGAGCCCGGTCCGGGTACATAGGGGGTTGGAGGCACGCAGGATGCGACCGTTGGAACGGCGTACTGTGACGCGGCAAATTGCGGGGAGGTCAGCAAAGACATCGAGGGAGCGAGCGGCGACGTTGCCGGCTTCACCGTCATGCTGAGCGCATCGAATATCGTCAGCATCGGGATCATGCAGGGGTTGGCTGCGCCGACGGCCGGATCGGCACAGTTCGTCTCGCTGCGGTAGCTCGCGACATAGAAACGGGAACCATCCGGCAGCGCCGCGACAGAGACTGGCTGGCATCCTCCCGGGCAAGCCGTGGATCCGATCGTCATTGGAATTTTCATCAGCAGCGTGGGTGTGTCGTTGGCTGCGCCTGCAGAATCGGTCCCGCCGGTGGTGGAGAAAACATAGACCGCGGCGTCACCTGAATTCGCTGCCGTGGGATTCGGAATCCCTCCGCTGGTTACATACAACCGGTTCAGATGTGGGTCATAAAGCAGGAAATTCGCGGCGACGCCAACTTGGGAAAGGCTTGCCTGCGCCGGGAGGATTGTATTGCTAACAGTATCGATCGCGAGCAATTTCCCGCTTTCTTGAGTCGCGATGTCTCCCTGTGTGAGCGCATACACGCGCTGGTTATCGCCGCGAGCAGCCGCCCAGATTGGAGTGCTCCCCGGCGTAGTGCCGGTCGCGATGCTCGCGATGGTAGAGAGGTCCGTCGGAGAAATGTCCGTGATCGTGTGGTTCCCCAGACTGTCCGTACCTTGGTTGAGCACGTACAGATTCTGCGCGTTGGCCGTCTCGGCCATCGCGATAGGGTGGGAACCTGCCGCCAGATAACCAATCTGGGTAACCGTATTCGTTGCCGGACTGAGGGATGCTACCGAATCTGTGCTGGGCAGATTGCAGTTGGGATCGCCCTCCGAGCCGTAGTTCGCCTCATACACGGCATTTGTCTGCGTTGTGGCGACGTAGTCAGGAAGATATCTGCAAAAGGCGGGCAAGGTTGCAGTTCCACCCGCGGTCGAAGTCAGAGCCGCAGTCGAATCCACGTACTGAATGGTGGTTCCACTGGCTGCCACGATGGGAAAACATCCGTTGTAGGCGAACGCGTTAGCTCCCCCTCCCGGTATGACCACGTTGGAAATCACGATGGAGGCTCCCGCGACCGCGTTCGCGATGGGCGTGCTGAGCGTGACCGTCACCAGGTTGCCAGCTTCGCTGATGGCTGAGATTCCGGATGAAGCCGATTGCCCGGTGCCCACGTTCGGAAGTGTGAAATTGATTGGGTTATTGAGCCCGGTCGCTATCGGGCTGTCGCCGGCGGGAGTAAACGAGCTGATGACATCCACTCCGTTGCACGGGTCTCCCGCGGCGTTGGCCACGAAGACTCGCTGATTGTTAGGCAGAATAGCCGCGTGGGTGGGATTCACGCCCATATTGGCCACGCCGATGCTCGAATCTCCGGAAACGTCGATCTGCTGCGCGGTGCCCGGGTTACCGGGAGCATTGGTGCTGATGGCAAAAACGGCATGAAAATTTTGCGGGTTGGGAGGAATCGTGTTGATGGGAATCACGACTGGACGATAGACGTCGCCGCAAGCCACACAGATCAGCAATGCGACTGCCAAGGCAGCCAGCTCGCTCACACGTCTAAAACTCATCGGCACCCCGAAGTAAGAGTTCTGGTTCAAATGACAGAATCGATTATTGTAGCGGTTGCTGCACGGATGCGCTAGCCAGCGCCGAGCATGCAGCGATAAGCGATGAACTTTGGCTGCCGGCTAGAGGAAGGATGCCTTACCGCGGATACGGGGATGCCTATGTAGGAGACATACAACATGAAACTCGCGCCATCAGGAACAGAAAGCTGGTCAGCGAAGCCTGAATTAGCGGCTCCGGCGCGACTTGGCAGCCTGCTTCTCTGGCCTTTCTTCGGAATTTGCCGTGGCTGCCGGCTTTTTCTTGCCTTCCATTTGTGCAAGGCTTTGCTTGAGCGCGGCCATCAAATCCACCACGGGCGCGAGCTTCTTCGGCTTCTCGACGGCGGCCACTTCCCCGCCCTCGAGTTTGGCTTCGATCAGTTTCTTGAGATTTTCCTGGAACGTGTCTTGGTATTTTTCCGGGTCCCATTCGTCGGCTAAGGCTTCAATCAACTGGTGCGCCACCTTGACTTCGGCCTCTTTCAGTTCCACATCGGGGGCGCCGAAGCCTTCGACTTTGCGCACTTCATCCGAGTAGTACATGGTATGCAGCATGAGTCCGCCTTCGTGCGGACGCAGGAAAACCGTGTATTCGCGATTGTGCATGGTGATCTTCGCGATGGCGACGTAATCGCTCTCTTCCAGCGCTTTGGTGAGCAGTGCGTAGGGGCGGCGCCCGGCTTCTTCCGGCATCATGTAATACGAAGATTCAAAGTAGACAGGATCGACGTCGCTGGCCTTCACGAACTCCAGGATCTCCATGGTCTTGGCCGTCTGCGGCTCGATCTTCTTGATCTCCTCGGGTTCGATGATGATGTACTCGTCCTTGCGAAACTCGTACCCTTTGACAATCTCGCTGCGATCGACCACCTGTCCGTCGGCCTGGCAAACGTACTGCTGCTTGAGGCGCGATTTGTCAGGTCGGTGCAACATGTTGAACGAGATCCCGGAACTGCGCGCACCAGAGAAGAGGCGCACGGGCATGGAGATGAGTCCGAACGTTAGATGGCCAGACCAGGTCGATGACGGCATAGATATCCTCGGGGCATTCTCCCCGGCACGGCCAGGCACCTCGCCGGGGACGGTTCTAAACTCAATGGCAGAGTGAGTTTAGCGTAGAACCTTTGTTTGATGCACTAAACCACAGGAATGGGGAACCGAAATTCAAAGCCGGAGTGAATGGGTCTAAAATCAGCAGGGTACAAGATGTAGTAGTTACAGGTTGGATTCGCGCATAGCGGCGTTCTCCGGGCGAGAAACTGATCCGACCTGATTCCTTGCACCTGCGAAGGACCAACGATCATCTACAAAAATCACACTCAGGGGGAACCATGACAGACCTGCGTTATCCGATTGGCAAGTTCACTTACGACGGACCGTTGAGCGAAGAGCAACGCCGGACTTTGTGCGAGCAGATTGCGGAAGCTCCTGCAAGGCTACGGGCGGCCGTGAAGGGGCTTTCGCAGCAGCAACTTGAGACGCCTTACCGCCCTGATGGATGGACTGTTCGCCAAGTCGTACACCATGTGCCGGAGAGCCACATGAACTCTTATGTCCGCTTCAAATTGGCTCTCACGGAGGATGAACCAACCATCAAGCCTTACGCAGAAGACCGCTGGGCGAAAACGCCGGATGTGCAGGCCACGCCGATTGAAGTTTCGCTGGCTTTGCTGGATTCGCTGCACGACCGCTGGGTGCGACTGCTGCGCTTGCTCGGTCCGGAGGAGTGGAAGCGAACCTTCCGGCATCCCGATCTTGGCTCGATGACGCTGGACAAGACGCTCGCGTTGTATGCCTGGCACGGACGGCACCACGTGGCGCACATTACCGAACTGCGCAACCGGATGTCATGGTAAAGGGGACAGAATGATCGCCAGAGTGTGGCACGGATACGCCAAGCCCGAGCATGCGGACTCTTATGAAGCTATGTTGAAGCCCGAACTTCTGCCCGGCATCAGCCAGGCGAAGGGCTACGCGGGCAGCTACCTGTTGCGGAGGAATTTGGGAGCCGAGGTGGAGTTCATCACCATCTTGCTATTCGACTCGCTCGAGTCGATTCGAGCTGCGGCCGGACATGACGATTACGAGACCGCCATCATCCCTGAAGAGCGCAGGAAACATCTCGCAAGATTCGACGCAAAAGCAACCCATTACGAAATCGCATCGGTACACGGGCTGGCCGCAATTACGAACTGAACCAGTTACGTGATTCCCAGCTTCCACAACAAATAGCTAGTAGCCTCCCGAAGTGCGGCAATCCCACGCTGAAAAATGCTGTGCGGGCGCGTGTCCAGGCGAGGCGCGGTATAGACGGGGCCGATGCCTTCATACTCCAGCAATTTGCGGATACGAAAGACGTGATATGCGTCGCTCACGGCGATGCAACTATGCAGGCCGTTGGCGCGCATGATGACGGCGACGCGGATGGCAGACTGCCAGGTGTCGCGCCCCTGGGTTTCAGCGATAAGGCTGCGCTCTGGAACTCCATGATGCATCAGGTAGTCGCGTCCCACACCGCCCTCGCTAAAAAACGGGTCAGAAGCCGCTCCGCCCGTCGTGATCACGACTGGAGCAACCCCCTGGTGAAACAGATCGAGGGCATGATCGAGGCGGGCCCGCAACACCGGGGAGGGATGGCCGGAGTATTCCGCTGCTCCAAAGACCACAATCGCGTCGGCGGAACGGATTTCCTGTCGCCCGGCGGTCTCGACGATGCGCACCATGGTGACGACCAGGAACAAGAGGACCGTTCCAGCCACAAGAATCAGTAGACGAACCCACCAGCGCGTTACGAAAGGCTGGTTGGCGGGTGCGTTGGTCATCCTTGAGCAAAGAACTTCGAAATCTCGTCCGAAGGAATCGCGCCTTCGCGGATAATGCGCCAACGGTCCGTCTCGTCACTCAAGTCGATGATCGTGGAGGCGACATCGCGCGGGGACGCGCCGCCGTCCACGATGATGTTGATGCGTCCCTGAAGCTGGTCCCGAACCTGTTCGGCGCTGGTGCACTCCGACGCGCCGCTTAGATTTGCGGACGTCGCGGTAATGGGGATCGCTGCCGCGGTGACCACGGCCAGCGGGATCTTTGCGTTCGGCACACGCAGGGCGACGTTGCCGGTATTCGCGGTGACTTTCAGCGGCAAGCGGGATCCGGCTTTGACGATGATGGTGAGCGGCCCGGGCCAGAATTTCCGCGCCAGCGCATAGAATTCGTCAGGCAAGGGCTTGGCCAGTTCCTCGGCATGATCCACGCTCTCGATGAGCAACGACAGCGGCTTGTGACGCGAGCGCGTCTTGATGTCATACACCCGATCGACCGCGCGTAGATTAAAAGGGTCGGCCGCCAGCCCGTAGAACGTGTCCGTCGGCATGCCCAGCACTTCGCCGGAACGAATTTGGTCGGCGGCGTATTTGACTAAAGATAATTCAGGATTATCCGAATTAATTTTTACGATCTCGGCACGCACCGGTGCTCCCTTCTCAAACTGCCATAGACCTGATTAGTTAGAGTGCGGAACCTATCATAATACTGCAAGGGACGGAAGATGAACGCAGAGGTATGATGCAGTGACCGGGGGACAGGCCTGATATGACTCGAAGCACCGACGCGGGAGCCAGTGTCCGGGAGCGACTCCGGCGGATTGAAGGCCGGCATAACGCGCTGGTCAAGGAGTTGCGGCAGGCGTTTGCCCGAGCGGAACGCACCGCGGGCGGCGACTGCGCGATTGAAGGCGTCCGCATTGTCGAGGAGGCGATCCGTAGCGGGCTCCGCTTCCGGGCGGTGTTCTTCAAGGAATCGGCGCAGAACCTGGCGGAACGGTTGCTGCCGCAGATCGGCAGCCATGTGGAAAGCTCTTTGCTTCCGGACAAGCTTTTTGACGGAGTTGTCCCCAGCGAGACGCCCCAGGGCGTGGCCGCGCTGGTGCGATGGAAGGAGTTCTCGCTCGACGATGTCTTGGAGCGATTACAGGTAGGGCCAGTCATCGTGGTGGTGGGATTACAGGATCCGGGTAATCTGGGAACGATTCTTCGGTCCGCAGAAGCTTTTGGCAGCGCGGGCGTCGTCTTGGGCGAAGGCACCGTCAGCCCATTTAACTCGAAAGTCATCCGAGCTTCGGCTGGATCGCTGTTCCGGCTGCCCGTGGTGCTGGCGAAAGCGGCGGGCGGACTGGAAAAAATTTCTGCGAAGCTGCGCGAGCAGGGCGTCCGTTTAATCGCGACCTCTTCGCATAAGGGCATGCCGGTGGATCAAACGCAGCTCGCAGGGCCTGCCGCAGTATTTATCGGAAGCGAAGGATCAGGATTACCTCGCACGGTACTGGCGCAAGTGGATGAACTGATTGCAATTCCACACGCACCGCAGGTCGAGTCGTTGAATGCCGGTGTAGCGGGCAGCATCGTTTTGTACGAAGCAGCGAGGCAACGGAGAAGCATGTAGCGCCGGCGTCTCGCCGGGTGTCGCGAGGGCATCTTGCCCTCGCAGGCGGCAGTCAGAGGTTACGCGAGGCCGCCGCCATCGACTACCAGCGCTGCACCCGTGATCCAACTCGACATGGGACCGGCAAGAAATAAAACCGCATTGGCGACATCTTCCGGCGTGCCAACCCGGGCCAGCGGGCGGTTTGCCGCTTCTCGCATGAATTTCTGTGGGTCCTCGCCTAATTGGATGCACTCGCCGCGCAACAGTGGCGTATCGACATCGCCGGGACAAACGCAGTTCACGCGAACGTTGTGCTTGCCGTAATCGATCGCCATCGCGCGGGTCAGATTTAGCGCTCCACCTTTGGCCGCGCAGTAGGAAGCAGCGCGGGGGCCGCCTTTGAGCGACCATCCTGAGCCGATGTTGATGATGCTGCCTCCGCCATTGCGGATCATGTGGGGAACGACTTCATGCGAGAGCAGATAAATTCCCTTGAGCGTCACGTCAAGAGCACGGTCCCATTCGTCTTCAGTGAGCTCGACCACATCTTTGCGGATGGCGATGCCCGCGCAGTTACACAGGATGTCGATCTTGCCCCATTGCTTGACGACGGTCTCTACGGCCTGACCGCAGTCGGCTGCTTTGCGCACGTCGCACTTCAGAGCCAGGCTTTTCCCGCCGTGGTTTACGATTTCGTTCGCAGCGTGCTTGGCCGCCGCCTCGTCAATATCAAGGACGGCGACAGAAGCTCCCATCTCAGCGAAACGGAGAGCAATCCCGCGTCCGATGCCGGATGCTCCGCCGCTCACGACCGCAACTTTGCCGTCGAGCGAAAGAAGCTGGGCCGCGCGCACGCCGATTGTGGCGGGAGTGCTCATGCGCGTGATTTGGCCGCGGCATCGAGGGCCTTGCCCGCAGCTTCGATCGTCAGGTCGACATCTTTTTCGGTATGGGCCAGCGTCACGATGGAATGCAACGCCGCCGAGGGCGAGGCGTAAATTCCATATGGAAACAATGACAGGATGAATTTCTGGAAGGCGGCGCGGTCGACGTATTGGCAGAAGTCGCGATAGTCACGGATAGCGGGCTGATCGGTAAACATCACTTGAAGCATCGGTCCAACATTTTGCACGATGGCCGCCCGCCCCTGTTTTCGAAACAAACGCTCCAGTCCGGCACAAAGATTCTCTGCAATTTTCCACGTATGCCGGAAGGAGGCGTTCTTATCTCGAGTCAGCACCCGCAGGTTGGCACGCGCGGCGAACATCCCGATGCGCGAACCGTTATGCGTGCCGTAGTGCAGGACGCCGCCCCATTGCAGCGCGTCCATGATTTCAGCACGACCAACTAGCGCGGCAACCGGCAACCCGCATCCCAAAGCTTTGCCGAACGTCACCAGATCGGGCGAGAGCTTGTAGTGCTCCTGGCAGCCGCCGGGAGCGATGCGGAATCCGGTGACGGTCTCGTCGAGGATGAAAACAATTCCTTGTGCGCGAGTGAGTTTCTGCAGTGACTGCAGATATCCATCCGCTGGCGGGATCACGCCCATGTTGGCCATCACGCCTTCAGTGATGATGCCGGCGATCTGTCCGGGATGGTTCGCGATCGCACGTTCCAGCGCGGGCACGTCATTCCACGGAACCACAACAGTATCGTCGAGTGCGCTGCGATTCAGCCCGGAGCTGTCGGCAATCTTCACGGGATCGGTGCGGAGTCCGAGAGCGGCGGGCGGCAGCACGTTGGAGCTGACAAGCAGGTCGTCGTGCCAGCCGTGGTAGTGGCCCTCGAACTTCAGAATCTTCGGTCGGCCGGTCACGCCCCGTGCGAGCCGGATCGCGGCCATCACAGCCTCGGTTCCGGTATTGGCGAAGCGCACACGCTCTGCGTTCGGGACAATCTTCTGGATCATCTCGGCGACTTCGAATTCGACGGGAGTGGCCGTCGCGAAGTGCGCACCCGTGCTTGCAGCTTCGGTGATTGCCTCGACGATCTCAGGATGTGCGTGGCCCAGAGGCAACGCGCCGAACGCCATCATCCAGTCGATGTATTCGTTGCCGTCGACGTCATAAATGCGCGAGCCGCGGGCGCGCTGCATGAAGATGGGATACTTGCCGAAATTCGCGGGACCGCGGGACGACGAACTGCTGGCCTCGATCAGAACGCCGAGTGTGCGTTCGTAAGCCTGCCTGGATTTTTCCGTGCTGAAAGCCAAGCGCTACCTCCGCCGGGCAATTCCGGCGAATTGCTATGGTACAGCAGAGGGGGAGCGGACCGGGCTTTGAGGAGCATGTCTGAGGTGCCGCTCACGGAGCGGGCGGAGACGCCCGCCGACAGCCGTCCGTGACAGCGCCGCCCCGAAATCCAAGGTAACCGCACCAAATTTGGCCTGCAACTTACGTCCTGCCGCGCATTCCTACTTGGATGGCCGCTCCCCCGTAGATCTCCCGATTCACGCGTTTTCCCAAAGTAGCTGGAGTGAGGGTTGAACTATGAAAAAGTCGATTCTCGCAAATGTTTCCGCACTCAGAAGATCGGCTCTGAGATGGATCGTTCCTTGCCTCGTGACCGCTTCGATTTTCTCCGCCTTGGCGCGAGCTCAAGACAAGTCGGTTGAACCTCCCCACCTTGCGGGTTGGGTCGTCATTCCTGTCGACGAATACCGCGTGCTGCGGGCGAAGGCATATCCCGCGGAACAGAATCCCGAACCGCCACCCTTAGACGCAACGCTGACACGGGTGGATTATGACTTGCACGTGCTCGGCGACCTGGCGTCGGGTCATGCCAACCTCACGTTTGACGTGTTGAAAGATGGCTGGGTACGCGTGGCGGTGCCCACGGGATTGTTGGTGCGCGAGGCCCGCCTCGACGGCAAACTGGTGCCGCTTGTGCCGGCGGCCCAAGGCAAGGGCGGAACGCATCTCTGCGCGCTGTTGTCGCATGCCGGCCGTTCGGTAATCACCTTGGAGATCGACATGCCGGTGGTTTCGGCAACCGGCGACGAGAGTCTTTCACTGCCTTCGACAGATTCTGGCGTGACCAGGGCTGCGGTCGAGTTGCCGCGGGAAGGCATCGATCTGCGAGTCGGCGGGGGATTGCTTTCGGAAAAATCCGAGAGTGCGGGCGAAACCAAGTGGCTGGCCTACGGCCGCGGCAACGAAGCTTTGACGTTCACGTGGCGCAAGAAGACAGAGAACCATCAGGTCGAACTGCCGCTGCGCTTGCGCGGGTCGCTCACCCAACTAGTAAGCCTCGCGGAAGACTCGACGTCCATCTATGCCGAGGCAAATCTCGACATTCTGCAGGGAGCGGCGCGCGCCGTGCGAATCCAGCTTCCCGGGAAGATCACGATCAACCAGGTCTCAGGCGCGATGGTCGCCGACTGGGAAATGAAGAATGGCGAGCTCACCGTAACTTTCCTGGAGCCCCTCGAGCATAGCGCGCGATTTGTCATCAACGGGGAAGCCCGGCTGCCACGAGACGGAGTGATCGATATTCCTTTGCTCCGCTTGCTCGACACCGAGCGCGACACCGGTGGAGTGGCCGTGGAAATTCTGGGAGCAGGTGAGATCAAGAGTCAGAAAACGGAGGGGCTGGAAGATGCAGATGCCACCGACTTGGGCGAGATGGTCGCCAGCCGGCAGTCTCCGGCACTGGTTGCATTTCGGGCGCGCGCGGGAGAAGCGGGGGCGGTGCGTTCGTTGACGCTCAATGTTGCACGCTACGACCAGCAAGCGGTCTTGATGGCGAACATCGAAGAAGCCCGCTACGACGTGCTCATGAGCACCGACGGTAAAGAACTGGTGCAAGCGCGCTATGCCGTGCGCAACAACCAGCGCAATTTCGTGAAGATTATTCTGCCGGCGGGAGCAACCCTGTGGAGCGCGTCCCTTGGAGAAAAGCCGGTGCGCCCGGGGCAATCTCCCGACGGAGGCCTGCTCTTGCCTCTTGAAAAATCTCGAGGAGGAGAGGACGCTCCCGCATTCGTGGTCGGGATTCTGTATCTCAGCAAGGCGACGGCCTGGGACGAGAAGGGACACGAAACCGTGACCCTTCCGGCGCTGGATCTGCCAATCTCGCGCACTGGGATGCTGTTCTATTATCCGCCGATGTTCAAAGTGACGCCGGAGCCGGGAACATTTCGCACACAGGAGTATGAGAATCCGGTTTCTGCCGCCTTGGCAGCGCCGGCCGGCGAAACACGAGATGCGGTGATGGGTGGGATTGTGTCGGCTCCGAAGCAGACGGACCGTCTGGAGCAATTCGCTCAAATCCAGAGTGCCGACGATAAAGAGAAGAAAGACGCTACCCAGGCCTTGCTGGACACCTTCAAGACCAAGTCAGCGGCAGGGAAAGTAACCGGCATCTTGCCCGTCACGGTCCCCTTCCCCGCGTTCGGACCGTCCATCTTCCTGGTTTCAGAACTCACCAGCGAGAACCAGCCCGCAGCAGCGGAATTCAGTTTCCAGCGCGACAAAAAGAGAGGTGTGCGATGAAAAGCAGAACGTTTGTCTTCTTGTTCGTTTGCTGTATGTGCGCTGCGTCGGTGTGCTGGGCGCAAGAGAAATCTACGCTGCCCTTGCCCGATCCGGGCAATGTCACGCTGACGCTCGACGAGTACAACAAGCTGGTAGAACAGGCCGCAAAGCCCCCTAAGAAGCCCGACGTGGCCCCACTTCCGTATTCGATCAAGCACGCCGATGTGAAGCTGCGGGTGGAGAGCGAGGGGGTTCGCGGGACCATCGAACTGGCGGGAGAAGTTTTCCGCAAAGGATTTAGCAAAGTTCCGCTGACCAGCGGCATTACGATTCTCGATGCTGATCAGAACGGCAAAGGCATTCCCTTAATTCAGGAAAACGGCGCACATGCTGCGCTGCTGCCGGGGCCGGGAGAGTTTTCCGTGGCGCTCGACACCGGCATCCCCTTGCGGATCGAACCTGGGCGCGCTTCGTTCACGCTGCCAGCACCGGCGGCAGGAAGCGTGGAGCTTGCGCTGGTAATCCCCGGTGACCACACCCTGGCGAACGTCAATCCTGGTTTGATCACGAATCGAAAATCCCAGAATGGCCAGACCACCATCGAAGCCACCCTCGTTCCTGGACAGCCGGCAACGTTCTGGTGGGCGACACGAGAAGTGGTCGCACCCACCGTGCCGCGTGAAGTGCGATTTCTTTCGGATGCGAAAACACTCGTGTCTTTGAGTGAAGCCGAGATGCACGTTGCCGTCCTGGCGGATATCACAGTTGTGCAGGGCGAGCCGGCGCAATTTCAGGTGAGCTTGCCTGCCGGTTACGAGGTTACCGGAGTCACGGGCTCTACGCTCGATTCCACTGAAAATCAGGCCGGAATTATGACTCTGAAAGTGAACTCACCTGGGCAGCGCACGCACGAGTTTTTGATTTCCATGGAGCGCTCCTTCAACGGCACGGCGGCGACCGCGCCGTTTGTCAGTTTCAAGAATACGCAGCGCGAGACGGGCGAAGTACTGGTCGAAGGCGCCGGGACTATGGAAATCAAAGCAACCGAAGGCGGCGGCCTCAAGCGCATGGACGTGAAAGAAGCGAGTCCGTACTTACGATCCATGGCGCATTTTCCGCCGCAAGCCGCTTTCCGCTATCACCGCCAGCCAGGCGAGATGCCCACTCTTGCGCTTGATTGGGTGCGTTTTCCAGACGGAAGCGTACTTGCCGCCGTGGCTGAGAGCGCCGAAGTGACGACGCTGGTCACTTCGGAGGGCAAGTCGCTAACCGAAGTGAGACTGGTCGTGAAGAACCAGGCGCAGCCGTTTCTGAAGGTGGCGCTGCCTCAGGATGCCAGCATCCTCTCGGCCGAGGTTGCCGGGGAGCGGGTGAAGCCAGTGCAGGGGCCGGACGGAAGCCGCGTGCCCCTATTGCGTCCCGGCTTTCGCACCGTGGATTCGTATACGGTTTCGTTCGTGTTCATGCATTCCGGCGCTCCGTTCGCGAAAAAAGGCGGCGCGGAACTGACCTTGCCGAATATGGATATTCCCATCAGCCTGTTGAACTGGGAGATCTTCCTCCCGGATCGCTATAAGGTAAAAGATTTTGGCGGGGATGTAATTGCCGCCAACCGGGTGCCTCCGGCGTTTCACGAGCAGCTTGTGGCGGGGAATGAGCGCGAGGCGCCTGCGGGCAACACATTCATGTTTCGGACCTCTCCCGGTCAGATGGGAGGCTACGTCACAGATCAGAGCGGAGCTGTGGTTGCGAACGCGCGCGTCACGGTAACCTCGCAGCAGACTGGCGTCACCCGAACGGCGGTGACGGACGCGCAGGGCCGCTGGGTGGTGGCAGGGCTACCCTCGGGAAACTACAAGGCGCAGACACAGGCATCGGGATTCAACAGCATGGTTGTGAACATGAATTACGACTCCAGCCAGCCCTCCATGTACGACTTCCGCCTTAACGTGGCGGGGGTATCCGAGACGGTAGAGGTCACCGCGAATGCCCCTCAATTGGAGACGATGTCGAGTTCTGTCTCGACGTCTGAGAACGGAAGGCGGGATTACGATCGCCCTAAGAGTCTGGCTCCGGGGGCAGTCAGCGAAAGCGCCTCGGCTAATGTGGTGAACCTGCAAAAGCGCGTTGCCGGAGTGTTGCCCGTTGCGATCGATGTTCCGCGAGCGGGAACCTCGTTTAGCTTCGTCCGCCCTCTGGTGCTCGATGAAGAAACCAAAGTGACGTTCAGCTACAAGAGCCGGTGAAGCTGCACGCAAATTGAAATGGCTCCGCGAACCTCTGGATATGCCGCATTCCAACTGATGGCATAGAATGATGGTTCGCGGAAGCCGTTCATGGGCAAACCTGAATCTTGGAAAACATGGGAAGGCCAGGTTGTTGAGGGGAAATTCACCCTCCGCCGGCTGCTGGGCGGCACCGAGCACACTGCCGTTTTTCTAACTGAGTTGCCGGCCGTGAATTCGCCGAAGGTCGCAATCAAGCTGATCGAGTTGCAGGGCGAAGATGCCGTTCACCGCATCGCCCAGCTGCGCTCCCCTACGCAGCTTTCTCATCCTCACCTGATTCGCATGTTCGAGGCAGCGCGATGTGTAGTGGATGAGACGCCCCTGGTGTACGCGGTTATGGAATATGCGGACGAAGATCTATCGCAGATTCTTCCTCATAGGGCGCTCTCTCCGGGAGAGGTATCGGAGTTGCTGCCTCCGCTTCTGGACGCGGTCGCGTATCTTCACGGGCTGGGCTTCGTGCATGGCCGCATCAAGCCCTCGAACGTGCTCGCGGTTGGCGATCAACTGAAGCTCTCATCGGATCAAGTGATGGCGATGGCGGAACCGAACGAGACGCGCAGGCGCAAGGATGTGTACGACGCTCCCGAGACCGCAGCCGGGATTGTTTCTCCGGCCAGCGATGTGTGGTCGCTTGGCGTAACCCTGGTTGCCGCCATCACGCAGAATGTAACCATTGCGGAAGACACGGCCATCGGCCATCCCACCCTGCCCGAAACCATTGCCGAACCGTATCGCGGAATTGTGCGGGAATGCCTGCAACTCGATCCGAACCGCCGTCCGTCTTTGGCGCAAATTCAGGCTCGATTGCAACCCCCGGCACGCTCGGTACCGCACCGGCCCGAGCCCCTGCCTGTGCCTCCGCGCTCGGTCCATCGCCGGCCATGGTTAGCCATCGCTCTCGTAATCTTCGTGGCTGTGCTCATTGGATTAGGCGTGCTGTGGTCGCGGGGGAAGAGCACATCGGCCCAAAATTCTGACGCGACACCCCAACCGGCTACTCAAGCCGCACTGCCGGCCTCACCTGCCCGCGAACCAGCGGCAACTCCCCACGAAGCGACGACACCGTCGTCGGGTGGAGAGGTGATCCATCAGGTGATTCCTGACATCCCGCAGAGTGCAAAGAATACGATCAGGGGCACAATCAAAGTCACCGTGCGGGTCGATGTCGGTTCATCCGGCAAAGTGACCTCGGCAAACCTCAAGAATGCCGGCCCCAGCCGATACTTTGCCGGCAAGGCCTTGGCCGCGGCGCAACATTGGGAATTTTCGCCGCCCCTTGCGGGTGGCCAGCCGGCGGCGAGCGTATGGTTGTTACAATTTCACTTCCGGAAAACATCGACGCAGGCTTCCTCGCAGCGACTCGCGCGCTAACGCTTCGGAAACTGGCGCAGCTTCCATCCGATCTGCCTGACCATACCGAGAAGAAGCTTGGCATCGTAGGCTTCCAATCCGAAGCGCAGGATAAGTTGGCGGGTTTTTTTCTCGAACATCGCATCCGTTCCCGGTTTCACATAACCGCTGATGCGAAGTGCCTCCATCAGGCCTTGGGTGATTTCCTCGGTTTGTCGTGCTGTGGCCGGCTCGATCTTTTCCGATGCCGACTCGGACGATGTATCCCGCGCCAGTTCATACAGGCAAACTGCGACCGCCTGGCCCAGGTTCATGGAGATGTTGTCTTCGTGCGTGGGAATGTTGCAGAGCCAATGGCAACGGCTGAAATCTTCGTTCGAAAGACCAGTCTTTTCGGACCCGAACAAAACTGCGACCCGCCCCTTGCGAAGTGCCGAGCGCACGGATTTGCTTACATCATCCCCCAGGTACTTTGGCGGATGCTGCAGGGTTCGCTGACCCACCGCGGTAGTTCCGATCACGAGTGAGCAATCTGCAACCGCGTCATCGACGGTCTTGAATTCCTCCGCTTTTTTGAGTAAGGCCGCCCCTCCCACCGCAGAACGCGCATCGCGAAAGGCAAGTCGGTAGGGGTTCACCAGGCGCAAGTGGCGCGCGCCAAAATTGCTCATGGCGCGGGCGGCTGCGCCGATGTTCAGGGGATTGCGCGGGCGCACAAGCACCACAATCAGATCGTCTAATTCAGACAGGACGGGCAAGAGCCCAATTCTACGACACAGCCGAACACCACAGAGGGCACGGAGGCAATCTTCATCACAGAGAACAGAGAGATCACAGGAATTCCTCAGTGAGCCTCTGTGCCCTCTGTGGTTATCTTCCCGTGGAGAGTCCACGACGCCAGGCACTGGACTTCACAAAGTATTGCAGCGTCGCTGCCGATCTTGCGGACAGCGAAAGACGCCCGCAACTTACATGCGGGCGCCTTTGCCGAATTTAAAAGGAGTTACCGGGCGAATGCTTTGCGGCGCAACAAACCCAACATGCTCAACCCTCCCGTTCCGAACAATAGGAGACTCGCCGGCTCGGGCACAGCCGTTGTTACGGTCGTATCTCCGCCGGAGATCGTGGTTGAGCCGCTATAGAAGCCCTTGCCGGTATTGATAGTCAACTGCACGGTCACGCCATTCACGGTCATGCCGCCCATCGTGCCGGTCACAACGCCAGTCAGCGTGTAATTGTGGGTTCCATTGCCGAGGGTCGTCAGGGTCCAACTCACAGGTCCGGAGAACGTTCCGGAAAAGACCACACCATTGGGTAGCCCCCCGGTTCCATTTCCGCTAATCGTGAATGTGCCACCTGCGGCAAACGTGCCACCCATCTGCAGGTCGCCGCTGCTTAGGGCTCCGGTGGTGAAGGAGACGGTACCGAGGTCGCCCGTCACCATGCCGCCACCGTTATAACCGTTCACTGCGACGAGCATCGAACCCGTCAAGGTCAAGCCGGCGGTGGTTCCCGACAGGGTACCTCCTGAATTGCTGAAGTCCGTGCTACTGCTGGCGGACGCTATATTGGGCAGGAACATGCAAGAAAGCACAACTACGACGGCTACCGCAACTTTCGGGGACATCATCGGAAGACTCCTTGCAAGACACAAGATGGTGCAAAACTGACAAGCAGCCTGAGTAGCGTAGGATGGCCGACCTTCGCGGTCCATACAGCGAAAAACTTAGTGTTCTTAAGCAAAATACTGTAGCCAGCGGACACAACGCTTGCTGCACGCGGTAAGTCGCCGAGAGCGGCGCTAACTCTTTGACTCCCTGCTTTGTTTCCACCAGCGCGCGACTGGGCCGCTATCGCGGCCGGCGGCTGCAAACGCGCTTCCGTAGCAGGGTTCCAAAGGAACGCGAATTTGTAAAAAGAATGTCAAAAACGGCCCTTCTGCGGGTGTTTCTGCGGGAAAACGTTGTAAGCTTCGAGGAGTCGGTATTGCTGGGGGACGGAACGAGGTCGGATGGGCAGTATTCCCGCACCCGCTCCAACAACGCTATGGCGAATTTTGCTGCTCCGCTCAATCTCGCAAAAGTGATCAATCCTGCGCCACTGCCTCGACCTGCAGGCCGGATCCTGGTTGTGGAAGACGATCCGGCGGTGCAAAAGGCGCTCCGGCGCCTGTTTGAGACCGAAGGGTACGCGGTCGAGGTCCAATCGGATGGCCAGTCTGCCATCGACAGCTTCCAATCCTCCGCTCCCGCGGCAATCGTGCTCGATCTTCGTTTGCCGAAAGTCTCGGGCCGCGACGTGTGCAAGGAAATTAAGGCCCTTGCCCCGACGGTTCCGATTGTTGTGCTGAGTGCCGCCAGCGATGTGTCGGATAAAGTTCTGCTTCTAGAGTTGGGGGCGGACGATTACGTCACAAAACCGTTTAGCCCGAGGGAACTGCTGGCTCGGGTTCGAGCCGCGCTACGCCACACAACCCGCGCACCGGATGTCCAGGTGGTAACGTTTGATGACATCTCCGTCGACTTCAAGAAAATGGAAGTCAAGCGCGAGGGCAAACCGGTCATTTTGACGGCCCAGGAGTTTAAGACCTTCCAGTTTCTCGTTCAGAATGCGGACCGCGTCATCAGCCGCGACGAATTGCTGAACGAGGTTTGGGGCTACCAGAACTACCCTTCCACGCGGACCGTCGACAACCACATTCTGAAGCTCCGCCAGAAACTGGAGAAAGATCCGTCCAGTCCGGTACACTTCCGCACAGTACATGGCATGGGGTATAAGTTCGTCCGCTGATTTTGTGAACCCATCAACCGAGCCCGTGAATACTTCGTCGACCACTCAGAATCCTGCAACCAGGCTCCCCCGACTGCGCTTGAGAACGCGATTTCTGCTGTCCATGCTGGTGATAACGGCTGGACTCACGACCACCAGTCTCCTTCTGGTGCGCAGAAGCGTGGAGAGCAACGTCCGGCAGAGTATCGCGGTGAACCTGCGCAATTCGGTAGCCGCCTTCCAGGACTTTCGCCACGAACGCGAGCGGATGCTCACCAGTGACGTGGCCCTGCTGGCCGACCTTCCGATCACCCGCGCCATCATGACTGGTCCTGATCCGGTGACCATTCAGGATGCCTCACAATCTGTGTGGGAAATCGCCAATAACGATCTGTTTGTGCTGGTCGATCGCGGAGGCAAAGTTGTCGCCCTGCATACCAAGACGCCGGGGTTCACCCGCGAGGCAGCCGAAAAGTATTTTCACCAGTCGATGGAAGAAGAACGCGATGCCTCCAGCCACTGGTGGGTCGGCGACCATCACCTCTATCAGACCTTCATCGAGCCCATCTATCGCGGCTCGCGAACGGATGGGACCCTGCTCGGATTCCTTGTGATTGGTTATGAAATTGACAACCGGTTAGCCGGGATGGTCAGCAAAGTGGCAGGCAGCCAGGTAGCGTTCTCGTGTGGAAACGAGATCGTCGCCACTACCTTGCCTGCCGACCAGGTTCGCGGCGCCAATATCCAGGCGCTGGTCACCGGTTCGATTCAGGAAGAACCGCGCGATGTCGAGATCGGCAAGGAACGGTTCCTCGCGGCCTCCCTAGAAATGTCCAACTCAAGTACGCTGCCGGTGCGCTTAAGCGTGCTCGGCTCATACGATCAGGCGACCAAATTTTTGGGACAGTTGAACCGGTACCTGCTGTTGTTGGGGCTGGCGGCGATCCTGGTAGGCAGCGCGTTGGTCTTCTTTCTTTCCCATACATTCACCCGGCCGCTCGGTAATCTGGTGGCAGGAGTGCGCGCGCTCGAAGTGGGAGACTTCCACCATCCCCTGGATTCCCGTGAAGGCGACGAAGTTGCGGAACTTACGCACGCCTTCGGCCGCATGCGCGCCAGCCTGCTCAAAAGCCAGCGCGATTTGCTTGAATCAGAACAACTGGCAACTATCGGGCGGATGGCAAGTTCGATCTCGCACGATTTGCGGCATTCTCTGGCGGCGATTGTCGCCAACTCGGAGTTCTTGTGCGACAGCCATCTCACGCCCGCGCAGCGTGAGGAGTTATATCAGGAAGTGCGAACCGGGGTGAATCTGATGACGGACCTTATCGATTCCCTGCTCGAGTTCGCCCGCACCCGCGAATCGCTCACTCCGGCCTACGCCAACATCTCAGAGACTATCCAGCGCTCCGTGCAGGCCGTCCGCTTGCACCCGCGCCACCATAACCGTTCCATCGATGTTTTGTGCGGACCTCAAGTTTCAGGATGGTTCGATCAGCGCAAACTGGAGCGGGCCTTGTACAACCTGTTGCTGAATGCGTGCGAAGCTTCACCGCCAACCGGAGGAATCGTGGAGGTCACGGCTGGCGAAGTTTCCGGCACCATTACGATCGAAATCGCCGACAACGGTCCCGGCATTGCGGAGTCGATCCGTTCGCGACTGTTCCACCCCTTCGTCAGTTATGGCAAGGAAAACGGCACTGGGCTGGGATTGGCCGTGGTACAAAAAATTGTCTTAGATCATGGGGGCGAGATCTTCACCGAGCGCACCCCGCGGGGCAAAACAATTTTTCGCATCGTCTTGCCCGCGCGGGCACAGCAGGAATCGCGCTCAGCTACCGAGCCCGCCATGGTGATGCCTTCTGTGGTCCCAACGGCGTCAGATAACGCCAGCCAGAATTCGCTCGCTCATCCGGGTCCATAGGCACAGTCCTGGTCTTCCCATGTGCCTTACCCCTGGAGGATGTAGGAGGACAGTGTGAAGATCCATAGGATCTGTGCTCTTCGCCGGGCCGCGCTCGCGGCCGCTTCGGTCATTCTGTTCAGCTTGTTCGTGCTGGCGCAGCAACCTTCGACTGCGTCTGCAACGCCTCCTGATATTTCCAGCTCCATGCGCGACTTGCAGGACCAGGTCCAGCAACTTCGCACGCTGGTAGAACAGATGCGGGCGGAGAACGCGCAGTCACGCGCCGAAATGATGCAACTGCGCGAGGATCTTACGTCCACCCGGGCTTTGCTCGAGCGGTCTGCCGCGCCGGGTTCCGAGGTCGCGGCGCAATCCGCACCCGCGGATGAATCGAATGCAGCCGCTCCAGCCGTTCGCAATGCAACTCTTCAAAATCCGAAATCACTGGAAGAACGCGTCGAAAAACTGGAAGACTCCTCTTCCCTGATGGGTGCGAAAATTGACGAACAGTATCAGACCAAAGTTGAAACCGCCTCCAAGTATCGCGCCCGATTGCATGGCATCGTCTTGATGAACGCGTTCCGCAATGTGGGCGGCACAAACAGCGTGGATTTCCCTGATATCTCAGAACCCGTGACCCCGGGGAGCTCGTTGGCAGCGATTGGAGCCACGTTGCGACAGTCCCAGATTGGGCTTGAGGTTTTTGGGCCGAATCTAGCGGGCGCAAAAACTTCGGGCGACATTCAGATGGATTTCGCCGGAGGATTTCCGGCGACCGGCAACGGTGTCAACTTTGGATTCGCGCGCCTGCAAACTGCCAGTGTGCGCTTGGATTGGGAACATACATCCGTCATCGCCGGACAGGACTCATTATTCATCTCCCCGCTCACCCCGACCTCCTTTGCATCCTTGGCCACGCCTACGTTCGGCTATGCCGGAAACCTGTGGGCATGGACTCCGCAATTGCGTGTTGAGCACCGCTTCGAGTTCTCGGACCAGCAGACACTGACGCTGCAGGCAGGGGTCCTCGACAATCTGGATTGGGAGTTCCCCTCCGATCCCTTCTATCGCTATACGCAAGCGGGAGAGCAATCGGGGCAACCGGCGTATGCCTTGCGGACAGCATGGTCCCATCCAGTCAACAGCCACCCGCTTAGCTTCGGGATCGCCGGCTATTATGGCCGCCAGGACTGGACTTGGGGGCGTTATATTGATGCATGGGCAGGCATGGCCGATTGGCAAATTCCCCTGGGTCCCCGACTATCTTTGTCGGGTGAGTTCTATCGCGGGCGGGGTATCGGCGGATTGGGCGGAAGCGTCGGGCGAAGCATCGTCTTTGGCGGCAATCCGGCATACGGGTCGACTCCCATTCGCGCTCTGGATTCAATTGGGGGATGGGCGCAACTCAAATTCCAAGTCACCCCTAAGATCGAACTGAACGGTATTGTCGCGCAGGATAATGCTTATGCCGGTGCTGTCCGCGGGTTTGCCATCGATGCCAACAATTTCGCCCCAATCCTGGGAAGAAATCGCGGTGCGCTGGCGAATGTCGTATTTCGGCCGCGGTCCGATCTTTTACTTTCGGCGGAGTTGAGACGATTGCGCACCTTCCCCGTCTATACCGATAGCAACTCAACCAATCAACTCAATCTGGCAGTCGGTATTCTCTTCTGATGATCAGCTTTTTCTATCGGCGGATGTCGCTTTGCATAATGCTCGCTTGCGCCGCGGCGGCTTGGGGCCAGCAGGCTCCCCTGAAAGCGCACATTGATCTGACCAAAAACGGTCATCACCTCAAGGACGCGTCCAAAGCGGTGGTCTGGCTGACGCCGGTTAGCGGCACCGTCGATCCCCCGCGACAGGACCCTTCGAACATTCCAAAACTGGTCCAGAAGAACAAAAGCTTTCATCCTTCGCTTCTGGTCATTCCAGTTGGGGGCAGGGTGGAATTCCCCAATCACGATCCGTTCTTTCACAACGTGTTTTCGCTCTTCGAAGGGAAGCGGTTTGATTTGGGTCTGTACGAGAGTGGCAGCACTCGTGTCGTCAAGTTCGACCGGCCCGGCATTTCATTCATCTTCTGCAACATCCACGCGGAGATGAGCGCGGTCGTCATCGCTTTAGCGACGCCGTATTTCGCAATTTCGGATGCGCGCGGAGATGTGAGCATACCCAATGTCCCTCCAGGTCGGTACGAGCTGCAGATCTTCCATTCCGAAGTGCCCGCGGACGCGCTGCGCGCCGCGAGCCGCGAGATCACCGTCGTTCCGGATCAAGCCACGCTGGGAACTTTCAGTCTGGCCGAGTCGGATATCCTGATGGCCCACAAAAACAAATACGGCCGCGAGTACGACCAGCCGTCACCGGATAGCCCCGCGTACCCGCAACCCTGAGATGGACTTCGAACCATGAGAAAGGGCGTGCGGTTAAGCACGCCCCTTCTCGCCTCTGACGTTCACTTCAGGTACAACCTCGTGTAAAAAACGGTCGGTTTTTTGAGCTAGCTTCTAGCGATGACCGCCCGAGTGGCCACCACCTCCGCTGGAGTGACCGCCACCGCCTCCGCCGGAATGTCCACCACCACCTCCGCCGCTGGGAGCATGACCGCCGCCTCCACCATAACTACGGCCTCCTCCTCCATAGCTGGGCGCGCTGTGGGAACCGCCGTAGCTTGGAGAGCCGTGGGGAGCCCCGTAACTCGGAGAGCCATGGGGGGCGCTATAACTCGGCGCCCGGTAGCCACCGTAAGGGCTCGAGCCACGTGAATATCCACCGCTATAGGGACTACGCGCGATTGGCTGGCGCATGTCGAGTTGCGGGCGGGAGGATCCGCGTCCGTAGCTGCCGCCAGAATAACCTCCACGTGGTGCCGCAGAACTCGGCGCTGTGCGATTCCAGTAGCTGCTATTGCCGCGCGACACCGGGGCATTCGATTCACCACGCGAATACTGGCTGCCCGAGGGTGGTGTGAACGGACGGTATCCGCTGCGATTTTGAGCCGGTGCCGATTGGCTTGGGCGTGAACCCGCGAAGCCCGGCTCAGCTGCACGAGCATTGCTGCTGGGCGGCGTGAACGGGCGATAGCCTCCGCGGCTCTCTGCCGGAGCAGATTGACGCGCGTTGGACTCTGGCGTCCGTGAGCCTGCAAAGCCCGGCTGAGCGGAACGGGCGTTGCTGCTGGGCGCATTGAACGGACGGTATCCACCACGACTTTCCGCCGCCGAGGAGGATCCGGCTTGCGTCGAGGTGCGTGACCCGGCAAACCCGGATTGAGGCGAGCGCGCATTCGAGTTCGGCGGCGTGAACGGACGATAGGACGAACCGTTGCGCGCCCCCTGCATCGTGTTCGAGCGTGCAGTGCTCGGATTGCTCGGATTGCTGAATGAGCCGCGATTTGCCCCCGCCACCGAGGACTGCCGATTCGCCGTGTTACGGTTGCCGAAGTTGCTCATTTCGCGATTCGCCGGAATGCCGGCACTGGGCCGCCCCATCGAATTCGTGCTGCGAGCTGCAAACTGGTTGCCCGCCCGGCCGCCGGCTGGAACCGCCCCCACATGGTTCTGCTGCATCGTTTGCCTCAGACTTGCGGTCTGCTGCTGGAACGAAACCGGCCGAGCCAGGTTGTTGTGCGATCCGAAGAAACGTTGCGAACCACCGTTTCGCATGGTGGAAGGCGAGGCCGCACGCCCGCTGGCCGACAGGCTGGCGCGCGATGGAACCACCGGCAGGTTGCCGGCCATCATCCGCGCTCCTCTCAGCTGCTGCGAGGTTGCGGCCACAGCCCTCACTCTACCCGCACCAAAATGTCCGGCATTCACCGTCGACATCGCGCGGAGAATGTGATTGTTGTGAAGATTGTTGATGTTCGAGAAGCGGTTTCCACCATGCAACGGCGCAATACCACCATAGCGATTGATGTTGGTGATGTTGATATTGGTTACGTTGACCACGCCGAAGCGTCCGCGGTATCCGCCCCACCATGGGTGGAACCAGTCGCATGGTCCGAGTGGCAGCCAGCCGAAGCCGCCCCAGCCACCCCAACCGAAACCGAACCCGAAACCACCGCCCCAGCCCCAGAAAGAAACGTAGGCCGGAGCCCACAGCGGGTTATATCCCGCCCACACCGGTCCGGGCCACCATCCCCAGGCGCCGCCCGCATACATCCAGCGGCCATAGTGATAAGGCGCCCAGCCCCAAGGCTCGTACCCCACCCAGGTCCACCCGTAATCAGGCTCCCATACCCAGTTGCCATCACGATAAGGAGCCCAGTCCTGGGACTCAGAGGGATACCAGACGTCTCCATAATCGGGAACGTTGCGCCATTGACCGTAGGCGTCTAGATCTTGTGTCCCCGTGTAGCGGCGGTTCGTGTGATGCCAGGAGTTGGCATCGCGGATGATGTGATCGCGATCGCTATTCCAGCGGTCCCAATCGTCCCGATCAGGCGCGGCAGCGATCCTGTACTGCGCTGAATTAGCGTCGCCGCGGATGGTCGCCATGTCTCCACTGCGAACCTCCGTGCTCCCCTGCGGGGTCGAAATCTGCGCCTCGCCCTGACGCACGATCACGACGGTGTCTCCATCGGGACGAACTTCCACTCGAAACACCCCATCATGATGCGCGGGATGAATCGAAACGTTCGGTGTGTCGATCTCGGGCTCGGCATCGCTGTCCTTTGAGACCGTGTAATTGATCATGCCCTCGGCTAATTGAATCTGGATATTCTTCTGCGTCAGATTCGCGACATTGATTTTGGAATTCGGCCCCAGGCGGAGAGTGTTGGCAAAATCCAGTTGCAATTCGGTACGCGCGTCATCTCCGGTGGAAACTTTGTCGCCACCCATGACCGGCTGGTTGAGGGCCGCTGCCGACCAGTCGCCGGAGTCCCCGCGCTGCGTCGACACATCGCCGTGAATCAAGCTCACACGAGCCACGCCCTGATCGGTACGAGCGGGAGCTTCGCCGGAAGGACCTCCGGGCTGGGCGTCAGTCGGCTGCGCGTTCGAATCGTTCATGTCCGGACCCTGCGCGTCCATCGGCTGCGAGTCTGGCGCCTGCGCATCTGACGGTTGATCCTGACCGACCTCCATAGGAGCGCTGGGCTGGTCTGACGGGCCAGGGCCCTGATCACTGGTCTGGGCAAAGGCGCCGATCGAAAAGACGCCAGAGCAGGCTAAAAACACAATCGCTAATTTAGTTATGAACCGGTTTTTCATGGCACACCCCGTGAAACCGAACTTGCCTGTAAGAATCCGCATAAAAACTCTCGAACTACTAGAGGCAAGCGGCGTGCCAAAGCCTCCGAATTGGCCAGGACAGAAGTGCTTTGTTTTGAGTGGAAAGCAAGGGCCTCACAGAAGCGCAAAGAACCGAAAATTGAAGAATTGGCCAGCCTCAACCAACCCTGGTGCTTTTCGGCCACTTGGCTCACGCGCAGGGGTCAGCTTCGATTCATCATTTCGGCAAACATGCGATGAAATGCGTGTACTCCTTTTTCCTGAGTCACGCTAAAGCGTCCCCGGGAGTAGCTCCGGGAGCGCAGGTTTTTCTGTACGGCTTCACAGATCGCCACATCTTCGATCTGTATCTGATGGCTGAACTCAACGGATGCTTTTGCGGAGGGAGAGGTGTGATCTTTCTCGGGAAGATACCACTCGAAGATGGCCAGGGAACGCTCCGGCTCCAACGGCAACACGATGTTCACCGACACATTGTCCGGATAGCAGTTGAGCATCCAGTTGGGAAAGATCCAAAAGTAGTCCGCAGTCAGGCCCTCCCGGGTTTGCTGGTAACGGCGCGGCGTTGAATCGCCGGGCTGGGCGCCACGAATGGGGCTGAACTGCCGCACGTGATGCTCATACGGTTCCACCATGTAAGCGTTGTAATCAAGTTCGCGATTCAATCCGGGGTGTACGGTCGGAAGATGGTATCCCTCCAGATAATTATCCACGTATGTCTTCCAGTTGCACTTCATATCGTAAGTACGCCGCTCGAACAGCTTCATCTCATGAAACGGAAATTTCTCCGCCTGAGCGCACACCTGCCCCAGAAATTGGCGCAATGGAGGGGCTTGCGCGTCGAAGTTGACGAATACGAGATTGAACCACTCCTCGGTTCGAACCGGTACGAGACCAAACTCTTGGGGCTGGAACCCATCCACGCCTTCGAATTCCGTGGCCGTGATTAAGTTTCCCTCGAGACCGTAGGTCCACCCGTGATAAGCGCAGCGAAAAGCTTTCCGGGATCCGCAACCGACCGCAACGGGGCCGGCGCGGTGGCGGCACACGTTGTAAAAGCCGCGCAGCAAGCCGTCGCTGCCCCGTACCTGCAACAAAGGCTCGCCCCCCAACTCTGTAGTGAAATAGTCACCCGGTTTCGCGATCTGACTGCTGTGCCCTGCAACTTGCCACGTACGCGAGAAGATCTGCCTCTTCTCCTGTTCAAAAACCGAGTGCGCTGTATAGAACTGCGCGGGAATCGTCCAGGCTCGCGCGACGTCTGCGTCGATTTTCAGAAGGGGGTCGGGAATGGCCATCGCCGCGTTATCGAAAGCGAGGCCATTGTAAATGCAAATTTCGATGCTGCTTTACCCGCGCATTAATTGTGAGGGCACCCGAACAACCGACGGCGACGGGCGGTTCCACCCGAACTCGCCTTCGGGGATGGAATTTCCTTGGTAAAATTTTGAATAGTGATCTACGACCGCGCAAGTCGGCAGGACTTTACCGTTCATTAAAGGAGCAAGCGGTGAACTGACGGGATTTGTCAGACTGGTTGCCGTATTTTGCCAGCAGTGGACGATTTAGGGTTATTCGGCTCCGATAATGGCGCGCGAAACTTGGCCTTACTACTGAAAATAAAGCGCTTGTGAGGGCGCGTCCTAGAACGAAGGTAACTAGCGATTTTGGAGAGCCAAGTGCACTATTGACGCTGACTGGGTCATACACGACCAGAACAGCTACAAACACAGAATACGAGGGGAAAAAAGAGATGCGGAAGCAAAAAGGTTTCTCACTTATCGAGTTGCTGATCGTGGTGGCGATCATCCTGATTATTGCCGCCATCGCCATTCCGAACTTGCTGCGCGCCCGCATGGCGGCGAATGAGTCGTCTGCTGTCGCGTCAGTTCGTACCATCACCACAGCTGAAGTCACCTATCAGACTGCCTATCCGACGGTTGGTTATGCGACCGGCGCGACTGGGTTGGCAGCTCTGGGCGGCGCTCTTGGAGCAGCCTGCAGCCCGTCTTCGACGACGGCTTGCTTGATCGACTCCGTGTTGGCCAACAACGGCAACCCGAAGAACAGCGGCAAGAGCGGATATTCGTTCAACACCGGTGCTGGAACTCAGGCGGGTGGCGTTTCCGTGGGCTACACCATTCAGTCTTCGCCTCTGACCATCAACCAGACTGGTATTCGCGGTTTCTGCGCGGAAGAAGACGCTGTGGTTCGCGTCGATCCGGCTGGCTCTTGCTCGAACGACGAGACGGCGATCCTGGGCTTTAACCCGCTCAACCAGTAACACTGATTGCACGGGGAGGAAACAAGGCCGGAAGGACCGGGCACAAAAGCCCGGTCCTTTCGGCCTTACTCACGTACGGCGATTGTTACCTGTGTGCTCTTTCTCAGAGGTCCGCGAACCTCGCCCGAACGAAGCCCAATATAATCGCCACTGTGGAGGACGCCCCGCTTGTTCGCAACCGCGCCGGCTAAACAGCTAAGAACCGAACCGGGCAACCGCGCATGGTACGACTTCATGTTCGCTGCGCCCGGAAGGCGGGCGCTTGCTCTCTCCCTGCTTCTCATCGTACTCACCCTCACGGTTTACAAGCAGGCAATTCATTTCCCTTTTATCAATTTCGACGATGACCGTTATGTGACCCAGAATCCTCAGGTCCAGTCTGGGCTGAGTTGGCAGACAGTCAAGTGGGCGCTCACGTCAACATCTGAAGCGAACTGGCATCCTTTGACCTGGATGTCGCACGCACTCGACTGCCAATGGTTTGGGCTGAATCCCGCCGGACATCACCTCACCAGTATTCTTCTGCACGCGCTGAGCGCGGTTTGGCTATTTCTCTTCCTCTGGAGCGCTACGCGGCGGATGGCACCCAGCTTCTTCGTCGCCGCCATATTCGCTCTGCATCCAGTCAATGTGGAGTCGGTGGTATGGATTGCGGAACGAAAGAATGTCCTGAGCACCATGTTCTTTCTGCTTACCCTGGGCGCCTACGTGTGGTATGCGCAAAAACCGGACTGGAAACGATATCTGGCAGTAGCAAGTCTGTTTGTCGCCGGCCTGGCTTCGAAGCCCATGTTAGTAACCTTGCCCTTTGTGCTTCTGCTCCTCGATTACTGGCCGCTTCGACGTTTCCATGGCTCGATCGAATCCGGCGAAATGCCAGCGCAGCAGACTAGCGTTGGAATGCTCCTGATTGAGAAGCTGCCCCTGTTCGCACTCTCAGCCGCCAGCGCTCTGGTTACGATTCGTGCCCAGCGGGCCGCAGGCGCAGTAATTGTCTCGTCCTTTCCTCTCGCCGTCCGGCTGAAGAATGCATTCTATTGCTATCTGCTGTACTCGGGGAAAGCGATATGGCCGGCCAAACTGGCTCCCCTCTATCCGCATCCCGGATATTCCTTGCCTAACTGGAAGCCTGTGATTGCGCTGCTCTTCCTGGCTGCCGTCAGCGCTCTCGTGGTGAAGTTCCGCGCCCACAGATATCTGGCAGTGGGATGGCTCTGGTTCCTTGGAACGCTGGTGCCTGTGATTGGAATTGTGCAGGCCGGAAATCAAGCTATGGCGGATCGCTACGCCTACATCCCGCTGATCGGACTATTTGTGATCATTGCCTGGGCTATCGCGGACGCTGCGGAACGCCTGAAGCTGCGCCTGGTCTGGAAAACTTTACCAGCGGTAGTGTTACTGGCGGCGCTTTCGGCTGTCGCCTACCGGCAAATCGGTTATTGGCGGAGCAGCTTGGATTTATGGGGCCACACGCTCCGGGTTACGAAGAACAATTTTGTGGCCGAGGACGAGTTTGGCGGAGCCTTAGCTCAACTGGGCCGCACCGATGAAGCCTATCCGCATTTTGTGCGAGCGGCCCGGCTCGCGCCGACCGACCCGGTCGCCCACACCAACATCGGATTCTACCTCTACCAGCATGGGCGGGCGGCCGAAGCCGTACCCCACTTCAAGCTCGCGGCAACCCAGACAAGCGATGCGCGCGTGCTGGCAACCACGTATGCCGACCTCGGCTCCGCGTATTACGACCTCAGGGATGACAGCAGGGCGCAGGAGAGTTTCGAGCGATCCCTTCAACTGAACCCCAACCAGTTCAGCGCGTGGCTAGGAATGGGCCTGCTGGCTGAACGCCAAGGCAAGCTGCAGGACGCGATGCGAGATTTCGCGGTTTCCCTGAAAATACAACCCAACGCTCAGGGCTACCTGGGACTCGGACGCACCCTCGCCGAAACAGGAAACAAAGCTCAAGCGCTCACTGCTTACGAACTGGCGCTAAAAATGTCTCCCGATCTCGTTGAGGCTCAGAGGGGTGCCGCTGCCTTGCGCCGCTAACGCGCCAGAACCAGATTGGCCGCATGTGCCGCAATTTCGACACTTTTTGTCAGGGTGTGCCTTCTTATGTCAGCGCCGTCTGCCAAATTGAGAGTTTTAATTGGTCATCTGGCCTGTAACCGGCTGATTATTCATGGGATTGGACAATTGCCTCCGTGCTCGGTGGGGAGCGGGAGTTGGCGAGGAAACTGCAAACATATCTGGGAAGGCGTGCTGATTGAGGCTGATCATATGCGTTCCACCAGAGGGTTCTCATTAATCGAGTTGCTGATCGTCGTGGCAATTATTTTGGTCATCGCCGCGATAGCAATCCCGAGTTTGCTGCAGGCGAAGATAGCCGCCAACGAAGCCTCTGCAGCCGCTTCCTTGAACGCTATCAAGAGCGCTGAGGTCACCTATTACACCGCTTACCCGACGATTGGCTATGCGGCCGATATCAAATCTTTGGGGGGCGCTGCCCCTTGCGCGCCATCGTCTACGAGCGCCTGCTTAATCGATAGTCTGTTGTCGTCATCTATCCCCGGCAGCACCGGCAAGAGCGGTTATGTCTATCTGGCTACGGGTATCATGACGGCGGGCGCTACGATCAACACCGCGTTCGTCGGCGCCGCCGCTCCTATGACGGTGCATTCCAGCGGAAACCACGATTTCTGCACCACCAATGATGGAATACTGCGATCAAAGATGTCGGTCGTTGGGGACCTGCCAGTCAATGATTTGGCATCCTGTATTGCCTTTCCCGTGGCTCAATAAGCCAGCGCGTCTCATATCACTCTGAGACGCGCCGCTGCTTGTCCCGATCCGAGATTCGCTTTTCAGGTTCTGCAACCCTTCTAGTGACCGTCGTAACAGCCATGGAAGCCATCCCAGCCACCTCTTGCTTATAATTATTTCTGAAGAACGTCTTCTCACTGCCACGCACAATGGCTGCAATCGAAATTCTGGGTCTGGAAAAAACCTACATGGTGGGTTTTTGGCGCAAGCGGCCGAAGCGAGCCCTGCAGCCGCTGCATCTCACGGTCGAAGATGGAGAAATTTTCGGCTTCCTGGGCCCCAATGGCGCCGGCAAAACAACCACGTTGAAGATGCTGATGGGGCTTGTTTTTCCTACCGCGGGAACGGCTCGGATCCTCGGCCACGAATGGACAGATCCCGAAGTGAAAGCGCAGATCGGATTTCTGCCTGAGCAGCCTTACTTTTACGACTATCTCACCGCTCACGAACTGCTCGATTATTACGGCCAACTTTCGGGAGTGCCTGCCAAGGATCGAAAACGGCGCATTGAAGAAGTGCTCGCGCTGGTTGGTCTCACCGATGTGCAAGGCGTGCAGCTGCGGAAATTTTCCAAAGGAATGCTGCAGCGGGCTGGAATTGCTCAAGCCATCCTGCACAATCCCAAGCTGGTGTTTTTTGATGAACCAATGTCCGGCCTCGATCCCTTAGGCCGCCGGGAAGTGCGCGACCTGATGGAGCAGCTCAAACACGAGGGCAAAACGGTATTTTTCTCCACCCACATTCTGTCTGACGCGGAAGCGCTCTGCGATAGAGTTGCCATCATTCACCAAGGCGAGTTGCGCGGGGTCGGAGCGGTGGCAGAGCTGACCTCAAGTGTGCAAGGGAAAGTAGAAGTGATCTGGCAAGGCACTCAGATTCCGGGATCGATGAAGGCGCTCAGCCCGGATTGCCACGTTACCCGAGACACGGTTCGTACGGTCATCTCTGAAAACCAGCAGGATGCTGCCATTGACATCCTCCGCCGCGAGCACATTCGCCTGATCGCGATTACACCGCTGCGTACCTCGCTCGAGGCCTATTTCGTGGAGAAACTGCAGAGCTCGCAAACGACGGCCGGGAGGTCCCTGTGAACGCACGAATCGTTCACATTGCATCGAATACCTTCCGCGAAGCGGTGCGCGACCGCGTGCTTTACAACCTGATTGCGTTTGCGCTACTGCTGTCGGGCGCCGCCATCCTGGTGGGGCAAATCTCCATCGACATTGAGCGTCTTGTGGTCGTGGATCTTGGGCTCACCGCAGTGTCTTTGTTCGGCATCGTCATTGCCATTTTCATTGGGATTGGGCTGGTTTCCAAGGAAATCGAGAAGCGCACGCTGTACACCGTTCTTTCCCGGCCGGTCCGGCGCTGGGAGTTCATTGTCGGGAAATTCTTTGGGCTGGCCGGCACATTGGTGGTGAATACTTTCTTCATGGCCATCGGAGTGTTCGGTGCGTTGCTCTATGTGGCGCATAAGTTCTCCGCGACGGACACTTCCATTCTGATCGCGCTTTACTTCATCATCCTTGAATTCCTGATCGTGTGCGCTGTGGCGCTGCTGTTTTCCTCCTTTTCTTCTCCGCTGCTCTCCGCGGTATTCGCCTTTTCGCTGTTCGTGATTGGCAGCTTTGCCGAAGACCTGCGGGGTTTCGCGGCCATGACGCACGGTTTCACCCGATGGGTTGCCACCGGTGCGGCGTACCTGGTGCCGAATTTCTCGGCACTCAACATCATCAGTGCCGCGGCGCATGAACAACATGTGGGCGCGCAGCTCATCTGGCAGAACACGTTTTATGCATTGTTCTATACGGCGATGGCGCTGTGCGGGGCGGTTTTGATTTTCGAGCGCAGGAACCTGAAATGATTGGCGGAATTCGCTCGCGGAGCCATGCCCGATGACTGCCCGCAAGCGCACAACCATATTTGCGGCGCTTGGGCTCGTAGTCTCGATGCTCGCCAGCATCCTCCTTCTGCGTCACATTGACGAGATTCGCCCCCGGGCCACGATTTCCGACGCTCTTTTCATCACCTCTCCGAAAATCATCAAGCGCGCCAGCCTGGGTTTTGATGGATTGATGGCATGCATTTACTGGACGCGTACCGTGCAGTACTTCGGGCATCGTCATTTCCTGCGCCGGGGTACGTACAACGAGCTTGCGCCCCTGCTTGAGATCACGACCGCTCTCGATCCTCATATGATTCCGGCGTACCAGTTCGGAGCCAGTTTCCTGGCGCCGCGCCCACCGAACGGCGCCGGCGAACCGGCGCGCGCCATTCGGTTGATGAACTACGGGATTGAGCACAATCCTGACAACTGGCATCTCTACTACGATCTCGGGTTTGTTTACTACACGGAATTGAAAGACTACAAGAAAGCGGGCGAGGTGTTCGAGCAGGGCTCGAACGTTCCGAACGCGCACCCGTTCCTGAAGATTTTGGCGGCACAGATGGCCCAGCACGGCGCCGACTACGCCACCGCGCGGATGCTGTGGACCGCGACCTACGAATCGAGCCACGAGGCAAACATCCGCGAAAATGCCCGTGAGCACTTGCGCGCGATCAGGGTCGACGAAGACGTAACCATGCTGCAAGCTGCAGTGGAGCGATTCCGCCAGAACAATGGGCGGCTCCCGGCGAGCTTATGGGAAGTTGCGGCTGCGGAACATCTGCGCGGTATCCCTCTCGATCCGGATGGCAACCCGTACGACCTGAGTCTGGATGGTCAGGTCCTGGTGGCCAAGCCGGATGATTTCCCGTTCATCACGAAAGGGTTTCCTGCCGATTACAAGCCGGGCCCGCCGAAGTTCCACACCCATTCTTAGCCGCGCCTGATTTCGCTCTTTGATTTTCTCAGGAGCTGCGCTTTACATCTGGGACAATATGCCGGTGGACCGCCCCAGCCCGCCCCAAACAAGTATTTTTTCTGCTGCCCGCCGATATTGGAGCGATATCTCCTTGCGCCGGGGAAGACTCGCGGCTACTCGTCAACTCCTCAGCGCGTGTTGGGAGTTCCTGCGGGAATCCACCCCTGGACGGCTTCGGCAACGCTACGGGGACATTGATTACGACTGGGAATACCGCGTCAATACAACCAGCGCGGCGGTAAACTGGCGCGATCGCCTGCTGGGAGTTTTTCACTCACCGTATCAGCCCACGGAGCCGGGTTTGTTCCATGAAATGCTCGTAGCTGTGGCGCAACATGCGAATCTCAATTTCGCTGACTTCGTATTTCTCGACCTGGGCGCCGGCAAGGGACGCACATTGCTGATGGCTTCCGAATATCCCTTTCGCCGCGTCGTCGGTGTAGAACTTCTTCCCGCTCTGCACCAGATCTGCCAGGACAATCTTCATCGCTACCAAAGCGATTCTCAGAAGTGCTGTGCGCTGGAGTGCTTTTACGCCGATGCGACGCACTTCCCTTTGCCAGAGGATCCGCTGCTGATTTACCTGTTCAACCCTTTTCCCGAAGCAGGCGTGCGCCGCGCGCTGGAGAATCTCAAGCAATCTCTGCACCAGCATCCAAGGCCCATCTATGTGCTCTATCACAATCCGCAACTCGAGCACTTGTTCATGGAAGCCGGGATCAAGAAAATCGTCGGCACGCACCAGTATTCGATCTTCGGCGCCGTGAATTGAGTTTTTCAGGAATTCTTAGAAAGCGAATCCGACGCCGCCCATGATCATGTCTGTTCGCCAGTTGTAGAGGCCGCTGGGATTGCCCGCATTCGAGTCGAACTTGAAATAGCGTGTCTGGTACGTAGCCTTCGCGTAAAACTTGCCGAAGATGTATCCGGCGCTTCCCCGCAGAAAATAGCCATGATCGAGCGTAGGACTGGGCAACGAGAAAGGATTGGGAACGGAGGTGCGAAAACGAGGGGAGAATTCGGGAGCCCCCTGCACCTGCACGAATGCATGCTTCGAGCTGAGGAAATTGTATTTGATGGTCAACGGAAGTTCGAGAAGCTCCATGTTCTGGCGGTTGAAAACCTGGCCGTCGAACGAAGCAACCGGAAGAAAAAGCTTTCGGATTTGCGCAGTCACCCCGATGGTCAGGTTATGAGCCTGGAACATCGGGCCGCCATAAATTGCGTACTCCTTGGCATGATTCGCGGCATCGGCCGGAACCAGGATCTCGCCACCGGCAACGATGCTGGGGCCGCCCTTTTTTTCATTGGATTTCAGGACGGTCACCTGGCCGTCAATGCCGTACTCAAAGCTGCTCGTTGAAGGCTGCGTGCCAAACTTGTCGGAAGTTTGCCCTGCATCAATTCCCAACGTCACCCGTTGCCCAAAGGCCGGGACCGTAACCAAGAAAAATAAACACACCCGCAGCACATGCTGGTTGCAAACCTTCATCCCTGGTTTTCCTCCCCGTGGGAACAAGAAACAATTCCGCCGTTCCAACACGAAAGGGCGGTTGTGGTTCTTAACAATCTAAATGATATGTGTGTGATGCAGAGGATAGGGTAACCGTTTTGTGCAGTGGGTGCCAGCGGCCCCATCTTATGCAAGAGGGCTATCCCTGCAGAGAGGACAACAGAAGTATCCGGGACGGCGTGTGGCACCATCCCGCTCGTGCTCAGGATCCCTGTTTTTCGAAAACGATCCCGGCCTTCTTGGCCGTCTCTTTCTCCTTGCGGACCGCACGCGCGACGTCGCCGAGAGGAGCCTGCGGTTTAATCTCGCCAAACTCCCAGAGCGGACGCTCTCCCTGGGCATAGGAATACGTGCTGGGACCACCTCCAACCAGGGAGTGTTCGGCTCCCATGGTTCCCTGAGCGGCCTGCAGTGGGTGCCCCATAATCTGCATGGGGTGCGCGTCGCTGGACGTGGCTCCGTAGCCCTGCGCGAAAGCGCCGGCGCTACAGAAAATCGTGAATACAAGCAATGTGGTTTTCATGGTGTCCTGTCGAATCTCATAGATATCAAAGCAACCGCGATGCCAACGCAAATCTCTTACTTATCTTATATTTAGACAGAAATCTTAATGATGAGCGCAATAGTTTGCATATTTGAGGGAAGGCGCAGTAAGTCCCACGTTCCGTTGTTTGCGCCCGGGATTCATTCGGTGTATGTTTCCCGGTGTGAAAGCAGATCTGCTGAGCCCAAGCAGCACGTTGACTCGTCCGAAACAGTTAGCGATTCTCCTCGCAATCTTCAGCGCATTCTGCGCTGTCGCATACCCGCAGACTGACTGCGCCGAGGGTAACGGCGGCCTGGACATGACGCCGCCGAAAGATATGACAGTGCAGGAGCTCACGCAAAAATTCCTGGCTGGGGAAGACAAGGTGCAGGCAGCACGCTCCCAGTATCAATTTACCGAAGATGTGCTGGTGCGAACCCTGGATGGGACGGCCGTCACGGGCCAATTCCACCAGATCGCCAACGTCTCTTACGACCACGGGAAGCGAGTGGAGAATATAAGTTTCTCCGAACAGTCCACCTTGCGCGACATCTCCATGTCACCCGAAGACATGAATGACGTTCGGGTGTTCATGCAATGGGTCCTGACCTCCGGGGAAGCAGCGCAATACAACCTGACCTACGCCGGGCAACAGCACGTAGATGATCTGGATACCTATGTGTTTCACGTCGTGCCCAAGAAAGAAGAAAAGAACAAGCGTTACTTTCAAGGACGCGTGTGGGTCGATCGCCGCGACCTGCAGGTCGTAAAACTCTGCGGAAAAAGTGTGCCCGACACTGTTCGTAAGAAGAATCAACCGGTGGATATCCGCCCGACCTTTGTCGGTTACCGGCAGATCGTGGACGGCAACTGGTTTCCTGTCTACGCCCGCGTGGATGACACGCTCCAGTTCCGGACTGGGTCGGTTCACGTGCGCGAAATCGTGAAATTCAAGGATTACAAGCGGGCCGACGCCAGCCGCGCGGCATCAAGACCGTAATGATTCCATAAACAATGTCGGCTCCCAGGCCCGAGTAAACTTTGGAAGCGCTAACCACCAAAGGGCTCGGAGGAAAGGAGCCGAACATGTTGATTATAGGTTGTGACTATCATCCGGGCTTCCAGCAAATTGCCTTTG
>DATGFC010000036.1:0-78619 GCA_035309485.1 Candidatus Sulfotelmatobacter sp. | reverse complement strand
ACAAAGGCAATTTGCTGGAAGCCCGGATGATAGTCACAACCTATAATCAACATGTTCGGCTCCTTTCCTCCGAGCCCTTTGGTGGTTAGCGCTTCCAAAGTTTACTCGGGCCTGGGAGCCGACATTGTTTATGGAATCATTGCCCTCAGAATCCCTCCCTCCGCGAACTGACTCTCAGCAACAATGGCCGTGCTCGCTAGATGGGGTTTCACGGTCGGAGCTGATAGTTGACCTGGATCTGCGTCTCGACGGCTACAGGTTCTCCCATCAGCAGGTACGGTTTGTACTTCCATTGACGCACGGCGGCTACGGCAGAACCTGCCAGCTCGATTGGGCCGCCGATCAGCTCAAGATCCATGATGTCGCCGGTCTTGCTGATCTCGGCTAGCAGCAAGACCGTGCCCTGAATGTGCGCAGTTCGAGCGTCGAGTGGATAAGTGGGCACAACTTTCTTGATCAACAAGCCGCTCGTAATCCCACTCGCCACCTTCACCCGCTCCGGCTTCGCCATAACCGGCATTGAGGGCGAGGTCTGAATATTTTTCTGCCCCGCCGATTCCGTGGAATCTGCGGCGCTTGGCTGGGGCAATGCCGTGATCGAGTTGAGAGTCGCCAGGATCGCGTCCATCCCCTTCTCGTTAGGCGCACCCGCATTCCAGAGCAACAAGTGGCCGTTGGCTGTGGTGCAAATAACGCAATGACGACGTCCTCCGACTTCGTGCAAATTGACACGGAAGTAGTCACGGCCCGCTGCCGAGAACTGTTCCACGCCGCCCTCAGGCTTGTCCTTGTTGTCTTGGGAGCGGGCGATCATGGCTTCGAGGCTCTTCTTGCAATCGGCTGGCCGGCGGTACGCGCGGAGTTCAAAGAAGGGACTGCTGGCCGATAGATCCGATTTTGGAACATACACCGCAGCCAAGAGGATGTCGAACTTCGGAGGATTGAAGGACTCACCTTTCGTCCGCCATAGCTGCGTGGCTCGGACCCAATCGTTCGAAAGCGGGTAGACGAGTCCGAAATCGCCGATCGAGACGTGCGGCTGCGGTGCGTCGTCAGTCTCGGGAACGGCTTGGGAGTGAGCCCACACCGCGGCCGAAACGAGCAGGCAGGCGCAGAAAACCTTCATGCCCGTAACCTTCTCCTTACGAAAATGCGAGGAGCATATTATCATTTCGACGCCTGCGGTCGAAGAATTGTCTTCTCACTCATACCACTCAATCAGCGAAAGGCCCTGCTTACGTCTCTTGACTTCCCGAGTCTAAGGACCGAAAGTAAGGCGGTTCGGACGAACAATTGTGTTCTGTTCCCTATCGTCATTGTGGTCGGAGGCACGACGATGAGGCTATTGGCCTGGTGTACATCGCTTCGGCGTATTGTGCAAACGCAAGTCCTCATTTCATTCCTGACGGCGTTCTCGCTCGCTTCGGGTTTTGCCCAGCAGACGCCCGCGGCAGAGTCCACGGGCGCTCCTCAGAATTTCCTGCTGACCGACATCACCGGCCTTTCGGTTATCGGCGGAAAGGCCGAGGCAGCCGAATACCTGGGTCGCAAGGCAGTCAAACTCACAAGCTCGTCCGAGGACAGCGACATCTTCGCGTATGTCAACGGATCGGCCATGCAAGATGGCGTCATCGAGGTCGACCTGGCGGTGAAGGTCACCACGCCTCCGGGTGTACGCATGCCGGGATTCACCGGTATCGCTTTTCGCGCGCGCTCTGATGGTTCGCATTACGACATGTTTTATCTTCGCCCTCGCAACGCCCTGGCAGACGATCAGGCGATGCGCAATCACTCGGTTCAATATGTCGCCAAGCCCGACTACGACTGGTACCCCCTGCGCCGCCAGTGGCCCTGGGTTTACGAATCGTGGGCCAACCTCAAGCCTGAGACCTGGACCCACGTCAAGATCGAAGTCCATGGCCGCTCTGCAAGGCTTTTCCTGAATGACTCGGATTCACCCACTCTGCTTGTGAATGGCCTTAAAGGCGAAGATCTCTCGGGCGGAGTCGCTCTGTGGGGATATCCGGGTGAAGAATCCTACTTCTCCAATCTTCGTGTCACGCCTCAGAAACCGCTGCCCATCCACAACGGGAGTGAGGCTGCGGGGAACTGGAAAGTCAGTTGTGCGACCGACTATGGAAAATTTCAGGGGACGATGGAACTGCATCGCGAAGGCAAAGCCGTCACCGGAACGTGGTCGGGTGACTTGGGGAAAAACCAAAACGTCACTGGTATTTGGCGTGACGGCTATGTCGAGCTCACGTTTACCGGCAATTGGCAGGAAAACCCCAAAGACACTCCAGTGCCCGCCACGGCGACGCTTGCCGGTTGGATCGACGGAGACTCCGCCGCGGGCCGAATGAAGATAGAAGGCCGTGCCGACGGACAGTGGACTGCCTCCAAGCAGACAAGCGCCCGATGATGGCGGGTTCCCAACCGAAGGGTAGTTGGCTACTTTAAAGCTGGCCCTTCTTTTCTAGCTGGATTGACGATCAGCCCTTTTTCGTGAGGGCGGCGCGAATTCGGTCGCCTACGATCGCATCTTCGCCGGGCTGCAACATCCAGACTCCAACCACGAGCGTGTTGGCATCCGCCGGGATGCCCTGGTTGGGCTTTTGGCCGGTGTTCGGATTCAGTTCAATCGAAGGCGTACCGGTGCGCAACGTCTCGACGATCTGGGGAGTGGTGACGCCAGTGGACGCCGGGTCGAAGCGAATCAGCAGATGAGGAACATGGTTCGCGATCCTTGGAACCACCGTCTCGGTCCTGACCGAAGGGATGCCCTTCACCGCGGCGGCGATGAGATCGGCACGCTTCTGGTAGTCGCCCTGCATCGACTCTTCCGTGTGCGAGAGAACCCAGTCGACCGCCGCCACCATTCCGACAATCTGTTCTTTCGCCACCTTCATGCCGCGGCCGATTCCGTCCCCCGGATTATTGTTGGCATGCGCCAGGTCGGTCAGAACCTTGCGTCCCAGCAGCAGTCCCGCGTTTTGCGGGCCGCGCATTCCCTTGCCTCCTGAGAACGCGACCAGGTCGAAACCCATGCCGGTGTATTTCCATAAATTAGAAATCGGAGGCATATCGGCGGCAGCGTCCAGATGGCATGGAATCTTGTATTCGTGCGCCACGCGCAGCCACTCGTCGCGGCCGATCTGCGCGCTCGCGGCGATTCCATCCTCGTCTTCCGCCGCGTTGAAGAAATTTGTCATCACGGCGTTGCCTGCTTCGCACGCGCGCTTGTAGTCGTCGAGTGTGACCACCTCGGTCACGCGCGCGCCGCACAGATACATGGCGCGGTCATACTCGTAGCGGTGCGCACGCTGCACGATGACCTGATTCTTCTTTCCGTCAATCGCCTGCGGCATGTCCAGAATGTTGATGTTGTTGGCATACTGCAGGCAGGCCGCAGTCGCGAGGCTGATGGCTCCGGAAGCTCCCGAGGTGACGACTGCTCCCTCGCACTTGAGGCGACGCGCGATGTATTCTCCCGCCTTCTGCTGCAGTTCATGCAAGCGCACCGGATGAAGCGCAGACTTCTGCACCGCCGCCAAAACCTCCGGAGGCATGCAGGCAGCTGTCAGCGTGGTGTACGTGCCGGCCGCATTGATGATCGTGGGGACGCTGAGCTTCGCATAGTAATCCTCACCGTCTGGCGATGCGGCGGGCGACGACGCCTTCGACGACGAAAGGGCTTTGGCGGAGGCGGCCAGCGGCGCCAGGCCCAGTGCCGCGGCCAGCGAACTGGCCCAGCCAAAAAATCCGCGACGCGAAACAGGTTGCAATTCACTCGATCCTGCCATGATGGCTGCTCCTTGTATCCAAAAAATTTCAGAAGATTGTGGACAGAACAGTGTGGCTACAATTCTAGCCTTTCGGCAATGCACTCGACAGCCCCTGAGCAATCCCGAATATCAACAGAAGAGTTCTAGACTTCCTGCTCGACTTGGCAAATGCGGCCGACGAGGTAGGCGGAGGCGGATTTGCCTGTGGGGATGGGCAAGAGTTCGAGGGGGGAGGAGGAATTGTGGGGGCGAAGAATTAGACAGTCTTCTGCGGCTTCTGCGTAACGAATCGTACAAGTATCGTTTTTCAGAACAGCGTACATATTGAATTCATTTTTTCGATAGGGCTTCAAAGAGTTGTAATGTCGGTCGAGCAGCAGGGTGGCGCCGGGGGCGAGGCGGGGAGACATGGGGGCGGCGTCCCGGGGATCGAGCTTGATCAGGACGAAGCGGTGCCAGGCGGAACGGTCGCCCTCGGAATCGGGCTTGAGCTTGTGGAGAAAGGACTTCTTGAACTTGAGGGTCCCCAGAACGCGGTCGGCGGTGATCAGGGGACGGGTGGCGGCAGTGGAGGGGTCGGTGACGAGGATGTTCTCGAACTCGTCGGGGCTGGGAGGCAGGATGGAGGCACGCTGGTTGACGGCAGCGGGATCGAGCAGATCGAGGACGGAAAGATGCTGAACCGAAAGGACTTTGTCCATACCTTCGAGGCTGAGGCCGCGCTTGCGGTTGAGGAAGTTGGAGATATGAGCCTGCTTGAATCCGGCTTGCTGCGCCAGATGGAGTCCGGTGAGCTCCCCCGCTGCGATGCGTTCCAAGAGAATTTTACGAAGGTTATCCTGCAGGACTTTGAACTTCATTGGGGCGAGTATAGCAAAGCCGGGGGCGGCTTCTGGAGCCGGGTTCGAGTGGAAAGACTTCACCACAGAGGGCACAGAGGATCACAGAGGAATGAGAAATCCATTCACCACGGAGGACACAGAGGATCACAGAGGAATGAGAAATCCACAGGAGTTTGGCCCGAAATGAACGAATTACGGGCGCGAAGTTTTTTTCGGACTTTTTTTTGAGAGTTGCGGGGAAGGAAGTGCACACGGGAAAGACTCTCAGCTTGTTGCAATGGCGGAAGTTGGGGGAGGAGAAGGCGCGACGTGAGGAGCAAAAAGTTTTCCACAGACAAACGATGTTCAGATGACCTTGACCGAAAATTTCCACAGACGCTAGGATGGCGACAAATTAAGGGCGAATCCGTTTCAGGGACAAGACCATGACGAGCCAGGCAGACAACTTCAACGAAGAAAAGACCTTCGGCGAATTTCGGCGGAAGGTGAAGTCGGCGGAAGTGCTGTCAGCGTCGATGGAGCGGTTGCTCTTGTCGCTTCGCTTCACAGGGAAGGTGAGCGTGGTGATGCAGAACGGGCGCGTATTGAAGTCGGGCTACGAGGAAGGATACTTCCGGCAAAGCAGTGCGGGCGTAGACGACGAGATCGCGCAAAAACTGTAGAAGCGGAGGTCGAAGTGAGGGGAGATAGACGACAAGGGTGACAATCCCTGTTCTGGCGCAAAAGGCGCGAGAAACGGGCATCCAGGTGAATACACCAAGAACTAAATAGCCAGGCAGGCCTTCGTAAAAGAAACGAGCCCTGCGTTCGGTTCCCGGAAATGTACGGGGATCTGACGCAGGGTTTTTTTCTCTGAGGTGAGCAGTGAGCAGTGAGCAGTGAGCAGTGAGCAGTGAGCGATGAGCGATGAGCGATGAGCTGTGAGCGATGAGCGATCCAGTTCAGCATTACGAATTTTTTGGAGGAGATATGAGGAGCGATTCGAAAAAATTGGAACAGAAACATACTCGGGTGGAGTTGAAATATTGCGAGCACTGCGGAGGGTTGTGGATCAGGGAGGGAGGCGGAGGAGTGTATTGCGAGCGGTGCCAGCCGAAAGTGGCCGATCTGCCGAGGCCGAAGAAGAAGACCTCTGCGCACAAGAGCCGGGGTAGGGCGGTTTTGCCGGTCGGCCGGCGGACCGTCGTGGAAAATTACGGGGCGGAAATCGACGATGAGAACTCTGGGGACATGGAAGCTGCAGGAGGTGTGGCGTGAATGAGATCGTGGAATCGAGTGGGGGTGCGGTGCGTGGGGTTGGCGAGGTTCAGCGGAGAGTACAACGCGACCGGCCTGATGTTGAGAATTTGCCGGTGCATGGGTTTCCGGGGAAGGTGGGACAGGGATGTACCAGAACATCCGACGAAAATGAGAATGCATGTCCGGAGCGGTTGGAGCTGGAACCGGAGGAGAAACGGGAGAGGAGGATCTATCGGGGGAGAACGGTGGCGATGTTGCGGCGGTACATGCGGTATTCGATGGAGACGGGGAGGCTGCCGTCGCTGCTGGGGCGGGAGTTTTTTCGAAGCAAGGTGACGTCGTACACGGTGGTGACGTTCGAGGATCGCGTGATCTTCGTGCATGACATGGAGAAGTGCCTGGAGCGGCTGGATGAATTTTCAAGGGCGGTGCTGGCGCGGATCGTGCTGCAGGAGTATGGGCACGAAGAGGCGGCGAGGCTGCTGGGGTGCAGGCGAATGACGGTGCATCGCAAACTTCTGGAAGCACTCGATGCGTTGAGCGATATTTTGCTGGAGCTGGACTTACTGGAGTCTCTTTCGCCGAAGCGCAAGAAACCTTGTCAAGGGGGTTTCAAATCACAAAAGTTCGTAAGTGGTTGTGAAGATAGAAAATAAAAAACCTGATTCGATGTTACAAATGCCCTTATCAACTTGGTATTCTGGATATAGAGAGTAGGAAAAAGAATAACTCTCTAGAAGGCGCGTCCTAAGGGGCGCGCCTTTTGAATTTGGGGAAAGGTCGCGAATTCATAAGCGTGGCATGGACGGCAATGACTAAGAAAAAAGCTAAGAAGAGCAAGAATAGCGCGAAGCAGGGCGAGGAGAAGAAGACGAAGGAAATCGAGAAGACTCCCGCGGAGGTGCGCAAGCAACTCGCAAAGCTGGTACTGGAGGACGCGGAAGCAATCACGAAGGCGGTGCTCGGGGAAGGAAAGAAGGGGCAACTGGCGACTGCGAAATATGTGTTCGAGATGGCGCACATCTTTCCGGAGGTGAACGACGGGACCGACGCTACGCGGGACGAAGATTGCCTGGCGAAGACGCTGCTGGACCGGTTGAATATTCCGGACAAGCCGGTGGTGGCGGATGAGGAGGGGGACTTTGTGACGATTCCGCCGCGGAACGTGGAGGAGGAGAAGGCTCCTGCTGAGGAGGAGAAAGAAGTGGTTGTTGGGTAGGTGGTTCGGTGCTCGGGTGGAGGTTGGCATTGCACAGATGCTAAAAGCCTTTTACCGCTGAGTTCGCTGAGAAAGGCTGGAGCACGCTGAGGAAGCAACTTCCTGCGAGTGTGGACATTTACGATGTGGGATCCTTCGCCTTCGCTCAGGATGACAGACTACACCTGGCTGGATGACAGATTACAGCTGGATGACAGATGCCGGTGAGGTTGGGTGACGACGCATACCGTAGAATGAGGCGAGCGATTTTGGAAGAACGAGTTGCGATTTGGGTGGGAGAGAGGAAAGTCAAAGGGCCCGCTCTTAATGGCGCAACGTTTCGAACGGGCCACGCGCAGAAGTTTCGAACCGGGCACGCGGAGGCGGGAAATCGCATCAGAAAGAGAGCGATGGATATTACGTGGGTGACAGATCGGATTGCGGTGGGGGGCGGGATCTGGAATGCGGAGAATATGGCGGCCGTCGCGGAGGCGGGGATCACGCACATTATCGACATGCAGATCGAGTTCGATGACACGCCATTGGCGAAAGAACAGGGCATCGAGGTGCTGTGGAATCCGACGGACGACGACTTTGAGCCGAAGCCGGCGGAGTTGTTTCAACGCGGGGTAGATTTTGCGGAGAAGGCGCTGGAGGAAGAGGGCGCGAAATTGTATGTGCATTGCGCGGCGGGGGTGCATCGGGCTCCGACGATGACGCTGGCGCTGCTGGGGTCGATGGGGTGGGATTTGGAGGACGCGATGAGGCTGATTCAAGGGAGGCGTCCAGTGGCGGATTTTGCGGATGTGTATGTGCGGAGTGTGGAGAGATTTCTGGATGGGAAGGCGGGGTTCGCGGCGGAGACGCGTCGACATGGGGAGTAGCGCTTACGTCGTTTCGCTCGAGTTTTGAGCAAAGACTTTAACCGCAGAGTTCGCTGAGGAACGGCGGAGGACGCGGAGAAAAGCGCTACCGGCAAAACTAGAAGGGATCCGGGTGATTTTGGGTGTGGAGGCGGGGACGCCTCCACTACAGCCGGCGGGACGCCGGCGCTACGGTGAGGAAAGCGGTACGGAGGGGAACAATGTTGGACGCGGAGCGCCGCCCTTTGGGGCGGGTTTTTTATTGGGCGATGGTGTTCATAGCAGCTTCCGGAGTAGGGCTTGCCGGTTCCGGACTTAGCCTGCCGGCTTTCGGATTGGGGCTGGCGGCTTTTGGGGAACAACCGGGGGGACTCGCTACTACTACGGTTGCGGATACGGTGTATATGGCCGACGGCAGTTTCGCCTCCGGAAATTTGATCATTACGTGGCCTGCGTTTGTGACGGCGGATGGGAGTGCGGTGGCGCCGGGTTCGACGTCCGTCAGACTCGGTGGGAACGGGGGCCTGAGCGTGGCGCTGGTGCCGAATGCCGGGGCTAATCCGGCGGGCGTGTATTACTCCGTGACTTACCAGCTTGGGCCGGGCCAAGTGAAGACAGAGAGCTGGATCGTGCCTGCTACGTCTCCGGCGAATTTGGCGGCGGTGCGAGCTACGCCGGGATCGGGAGTGGCGGCGCAGCCGGTGTCGCAGCAGTACGTGAATTCGGCGCTGGCGACGAAGGCGGACGACAGCGCGGTGGTGCATTTGAATGGCGTGGAGACGATCAGCGGGGCGAAGACGTTTGCGAGTTCTCCGAGCGTGCCTGGACCGACGAATTCCGGAGACATCGCTACCAAGGGCTATGTGGATTCCTCGGTGGCGAATGTGGGGGCGGGAAATTATTTGTCGACTGCAGGCGGGACGATGACGGGTCCGATTATGTTGCCGGGCTCTCCGTCAGCACCGTTGCAAGCGGCGACGAAAGGTTATGTCGATCAGGGTTACGCGACCAAGGCGGATTTGATTGCGGGATTGATCCCGAGAGGCGAGTTGGGAACGGGGACGGCGAATGCAGGCACGTGCCTGCTGGGCGATGGAACGTGGGGAGCTTGCGCCGGAGGGGGCGGAACGGGGAATGTTTCGACCGCTCCGGCGGCGAGCCAGAACGTGGCGCAGCCCAAGGGAACGCAGTTCTCGACGAACAACCTGGCGAATGTGCGGTATGTAACGGCGGTGTGGAACTGGTCGCAATCTCCGGCGGACAGCCTGGCGACGGCGGGGAGCAATACGATCCATTTGAACCCGTGCCCGGTGGGAATCGATACGAGCAATAACACAAAGAGTCCTTATTACGTGTACATCGCGGGCACGGGAACGGCGGAGGCGGCGCTGGTCACGGGAGGTACGTGCGCGAGCGGGGCTGCATCGGGAACGATTGTGGTGACTACGGCGGCAACGCACGGGGCGGGATACACGGTGGGCTCGTCGACATCGGGCATCCAGGAGGCGCTGAACGACGCGGGAAACCTGGGAGCAGGAATCGTGATCCCGCCGACGGGAGCGAACGCGAATGCGCTGCCGGTTTATTCGACGATCTATGTGCAGAGCAATAAGAGTTCGCTGCGCGGAGAAGGCAAGGCAACGCTGCTGTGCAAGACGAGATCGGTGTGCATGTTCATCGGCGACCGGGTGAATGTGAATGACGTGACGGGCGTGGAAGTGAGCGGGCTGCGGTTTGCTGCGGGGAACTCGTTCGACGGGATTCCGGTCACAAATACGGCGTGCTCGGCGAACGTGGCGACGATCACGCTGAACAATACGGGGCCGAATGCGGTGCAGGCCGGGGATTTTGTGGACGTCAACTGGACATTCACGAATCACTACCTGGGAATTCACCAGGTGACGAGCGCGAGCGCGACGCAGTTCACGTATGCGGATCCGAATTGCGGAGGACTGGGAACGATCGCGGCGCAGGCGACGGCGGGATTCGCGTCACTGGAAAATGCGGCGATTGAAGTGAACGCGATGGCGACGTCGCTGCGGGAAATTCAGATGTCGGACAAGGGGTCCCTCGGGACGTGGGGCGTGTGGCAGAACCAGATCGTGGTGGACAACGACCAGGCATTCAAGCTGGATACGCTGAACATCGATGCGGGGCCGAATTGCACGGCGAATTATTGCGGGCAGTCGATTTACTTTCCGGGGCCGTTCAGCACGAATGCGGCAGTGGCGTGGCTGAATCATCTGAATCTGAGCCTGAATTGCGGCGGCAACGGAGTGACGGATTGGGCGGGGAACACGCTGCGGATTCAGAATTCGGTGATCCAGGGATTCCGGCAATGGGGCGTGCTGGACGGAACGATGCGCGGCGGGTACGGCGGCGGCGAGTTCGACGATGTGTATGAAGAGGTGGGCAATTGTACGAACCCGATGTATCCGGGGACGGGAGCGGCGCAGCAGAGCGCGACAGGGCTGCTGATGAGCGGGAACGGGAACACGATCCATGGAGGAGAGTTTCCGATCGGACAGATTCCGCAATTTGCAGCCAGCGGAAACCAGGGCACGCGCTACAACTACTGTTTCGTGGTGCATGACACGAGCAAAGGAGTGTCGAAGTGCCTGACGGCAGGATACGCGCTGGTGGACGGCGCGAGTCCATCGGGAAACATCGTGGTGTCGTGGCCGCGGGTGCAGGGGACGGGGACGGTGAGCTACGACCTGGTGCGGTATTCGGGGGCGATGCTTTCGGTGGCAGCGCCGTACAACGGGGGATGCGGCGGGGGATCGGCGACGGCGTGCGGGAGCGTGGCGACAGCGGTGGCGCAGTGCGGCACGTCGCTGTGCTCGTTCACGGATACGGCGAGCGCGAGCACGAGCAGTTACACGGTGGCGGCGGCGAGCTATATCCCGGGAATCTTCTGGCTGCCGGGAGGGCTGGTGTCGGTGAGTTCGGCGGACACGACGACATTTCTGACCAACCCAACATTTCTGGATGACACAGCGATGGTGAGCGTATTGTCGCCGATCACGACGGAAGCGGGATCGCAAGTGCCGCAGATCTTCTCGCAACGCTGCAGCTCTGCGAATGGAAACGAATGGATCTCGTGCCTGGGGGGAAATTCGAACGGAAACAATGCGATGCCGAATGCGACGGTGCTGCAGTACGGGTACGCGTCGGGAGGTCCGGCAGCGAATGTGAAAGGCAGGCTGAATTTCACGAGTTCGCCGAGCGGGATGATCAACAGTGGAGAGATCGTGACGCTGGTGGATTCGAATCCGGCTAAGACGCTGGCGACACCGGGGAACCGTCCAGCGGCGGATGCGGCGGATACGTTCCTGGGGACGGACAGCGGAGGCACGAGCTACGGGAATGCGGGGCTGGCGATGGGAGCTCCGGTGTCGATTTCGTCGTACATCAACACGCTGCCGAACGGGACAAGTTTTCTGGAAAGGCTGACGGCGGGAGCGAAGACGTTCAACGTTCCGGTGACGGTGAATGGAAATGTGGCGGTGACCAGCGGGACGGTGACGCTGCCGGTGACGGGATCGACGCAGTGCCTGCACGTGAATTCGGCGGGAGTGGTGAGCGGGACGGGATCGGATTGCGGCGACGGCGGAGGAGGCAGCGGATCCGGGACGGTGAACAGCGGGACGGGGATGCAGATTGCGATGTACTCGGCGAATGGGACGGCGGTGAGCGGGGACAGCACGCTGACCGACAACGGGACGACGCTGAGCTATGCAGGGGCGGGAGGGATTTCGGCGAGCAGCGGAAATCTTTCAGGGAACCTGATGCTGGGCGGGCAGTTGCTGCTGACGGGGCCGTGGCTGGTGAACTCTCCAATTCCGCAGGCATCGATGGCGAGCGCGGGGACGGGGACATCGTCGCTGGGAATTTCGAGTGATGGAAATTTTTATGTGTCGGCGAATGGCGGAACTCCGAGCCAGATTGCGACGACGAGTTCGCCAACGTTCAGCGGGAGTTCGACGTTTATGGGACCGGTGAGCGGGACCAGCGCGAGCTTTACGGGGAACGTCACGGTAGGCGGGCAGATTATTGGAACGGGGCCGTGGGCGGTGAGCGGTCCGGCGGTGGGAGTGGGGATCACTCCGGTGGTGGGGCTGTCGCAGGCGGCATTTGACGCAACCGGGATTCTGACGGTGTCGGAGAATGGCGGGCCGGCGACGCAGGTCGCGAAGGTGAATTCGAATATCACGGGGTCGGCGGCGACGGCGGCGAATCTGACGGGGACACCGACATTGCCGAATGGAACTTCAGCGGCGACGCAAGGGGCGGGAGATAACAGCACGAAGATCGCGACTACGGCGTATGTGGACGGGAATTACATTTCTCCGGCGCTGGATTGGGGCAAGGGATTTACGACGAACAGCACGCAGACGGTTGGGTTCAATACGGCGACGAATCACGCCAACCTGTTCGGTATCTACATCGATCATGCGGTGCGGTGCTCGGGGATCACGGTGTTTATCGTGACGCCGGACAACGGCGCGAATACGTATGACATCGGGTTTTATTCCGGGGTGTCGGGGAGCGCGAACAACCTGATCGCACATACGGGGGCGGTGGCAGGAAGCGCCTATTTTGCGACCGGGTCTTCGTATGTGACGGTGCCTTTCGGGAGCACGGTGACGTTGATGCCGGGGCGGTACTATCTTGCGCTGTACGCGAATGCGGCGAATGCTCCGCTGACTCTGGCGGGGAACACAGCGGCAGACTGGGAGTTTTATCATCTGCCCAGCTTCAGCATTACACCTTCCGCGGGAGGACTGCCTGGCGCGCTGACCGGGCCGGCGGATGGGATTACGTCTAGCGCTACTCCTCACTTCTTATTGAAGTGAGTTAGGAAAAGGCTTTACCACAGAGGACACAGAGGAACACAGAGGAAACCAGAGGAAACCAGGGTGCGGAAAACGATTGTGCTGTTCATTTTGGTTGGGGTGATGCGCGGGTGGGCTACGCAGTATTACGTCAGCTCGGGGAGTGGGAATGATTCGAATAATGGGACTTCGGCGGCTACTCCCTGGCAGACGCTGGCTCGGGTGAACTCGCAGACGTTCTTGGCGGGAGATGTGATTTATCTGAAGCGGGGAGATAACTGGAACGAGCAGTTGATTCCTTCGCACGGCGGCGGGACAGCGGGAAATCCGATTCAGTTCGATGCTTATGGGACGGGCGCGGCGCCGCTGATCACAGCGGCGGCTGCAGTGCCGTTTGTTGGCGGATCGTGGATGTATGTGTCGGGAAATGTGTGGAAGACGACGGTAACGACGGGGATAGCATCTCCATCAATCAGCATGGTGCAGTTTGGGAAATTGTATGGCAACCGGAAGACGGGCAGTTGTACGGCGGCGATCGCGAGCAAGTATGACTGGTGCTACATCTGGTCGTCACCAAATCTGTTCTTGTACGTGTATTCTCCGGCGGGAACGAATCCGGTGACGACCTATGCCACGGATGGATCGGTGACTGCGATTGTGGCGCAAGGAGCGGGGCTGCAGATGATTTACGTGAACGGCCAGTCGTGGCTGACGATGCAGCACATCAGAGTGCAGGCGTTCGATTATGTGGGCGTGGGAGTGGCGGGAGCGTCGGACAACTTAGTGTTCGCGAATATGGAAGTAGACGGCGGGGTTCCTTATGGGACTTCGCCGCTGGGATTTTATGTCAATGCCAGCAGCGGGTACGGAAAGAACATTTCGTTTCTCAATGATGACGCCAACTTGAATTACGACGGATTTCGCATTGATGCGGCGACGTCGGTCACGGTGACGAATTGCCAGGGATATGCGAACCGGGACGCGGGGCTGAAGGATAAATCCGGGAACGCGACATATTCTTACTCGCATTTTTACGGGAACAACATTGCGCAGCTGCCGGCGAACGATGTGGTGGACGGGATTATGGGGAGCGGAAATATTTCGTCGGCTGTCGCACCCCAGGTGGCGAACGCGAATTCGTATCCGGCAAGGTTCTCGTTCACGGTGGACGATGTGGGATCGTCGGCGAACACGGAAGCCTACGTCAATACGCTGATTCCGGTGTTCAGCGCGCGGGGGATGAAGTTCAATGCGGCGGTGGTGCCGTCGTACGCGGTGGATTGGACGAGCGTGAATCAATGGTATGCGGCGGGGCATGAGATCGATTCGCATTCGTGGTCGCATCAGTACTACACGTCGAACTCGAAACCGGAGAATGCGACGCCTTATCCGAATGCGGCGGCACTGGATATCCGATACACGGGGAGCGGCACGGCGGCGACGCTGACAATTGCCGGGAATGTGCTGAGCACGAACGTGACGGGGGCGGCCGGGGATAACTTGAACGTGAATCTGGACACGAGTACAGATCCAACGAATCCTTACCAGATGATGGCTGGGCTGGAGGCGTATCTGGCTGGGCAGCCGCATTATTCGGTGAGTTATGACGCGAGCGGGCCGATTCCGCGGCCGAATACGCATAGCAAGAACTTGTTGAGCGTTGCGAATGTGGATATCAAGACGGCGGCGGTTGCGCTTGTCTATGACCAGACGAAGCTGGAACCGGATGAACTGGCGGCCTCGAAAAAAGCGATCCAAGACAATGTGGCGGGACTGACCGAAACATTCTTTGTGTATCCGGACGGGCTCGAGGATCCGACGATCGAGGCGGATACGGTGGGAGCGGGATACACGGCGGCGCGCGGGAGCCTGGCGATGAAGGGGCAGGACAATACGATGGCGAGCGCGAACTCGGTGTATGCCAATGGAATCAATGTGCAGAACATCACAAGCCTGGGAGCGATCCAGTTTCATGGGAAGACGCAGACAGAGATCGATCAGATGGCGAGCAATCTGATTTTCCGGGCAGGAATCTGGGGCGCACCGTATGGGCTGTTCACGCATTACAACTCGCGCGGGGATGATACGCCGGACATGAGCAACACGGAGTTGGGGTGGATGCTGGATGCGATTGCGGCGCACGGCGGGACGGTGATGAGCAATACGGCGATGGCGGGCGCGGTCACGTCGGGGACGAATTTTGGTGGGACGACGCGGTGGGCGCAGAATCCGACGGGAGGCGCGGCGAGTGTGGCGGTGGCGGGAGCGGGATCGCCGACGGTGGGAGCGGGGACGGTGACGGCGTATCCGATCGATTTGAATGGAGTGGATCGGTCGGTGGTTGGAAGTTGGGATATTGGCGCGAGTAATTATGTGTCGCAGCGGTATGGGACGGGCGCGGGGATGGGGCAGTGGAAGGTGCAGTAGGCGAGCACGGGGGCTAAAGCCCGGTTGATTTTATGCTCTAACGCGGCCCTAAAGGGCCGCTCCTCCACGTAAGGCGGCGGCTCGTGCGTGGAGAATGGGGATCGTCAGCATCGAGTTCTTCTACTCAGAACGTTTCTTAGAGAAGGCCTGAAAGAAAAAAGGTGAACAAGTGATGCGGTTTTTTTGGGTGCTTGCGCTCTGCGCGGGCGTGTGCGCGGGGCAGACTACGATCGACGGAAGTGGCTCGGGCTCGGGATGGGCTGAGGAAGGTACCGGCGCCGGGAGCGGGACGACTACCGTGGGCGGCTGGGCGGTGCCGGCGTGCGGGTGGCCGTGGTACGCGTGCGGGTCGGTGAGCATGGCGGCGATCACGTATCCGGCAGCGCCGAATGTGGGCGGAGTGAGCGGCGCGGGGAGCACGTTTTTCGATCCACTGTTTGGCACGCCGGGAGTGCGCGTGACGGATGCTTACACCAGTCCGGCAGGAATGGGGACGGCGAATAATCAGTACGCGATTTCGAACGGTGGCAGCGCCAGCGATCATCACCTGAGCCTGCCGCTGAAGAAGGCAGACCCGTTGTCGGCGGAGATGCTGCTGGTGACCGATCCAGGGACGAACAAGTATCTGCACGTGATAAATCCGCGAACCCTGGAAATCTACCGGCCGTATGCGAGCTACACGAGCGGGTGCCCGTCGCCGCGTTCCAATTGCTCTTCTTATGGAGGTTGGGGCGTTGGCGCGACGGTGGACTTTGGGGCGGACCCGAATAATCCGTGCGTGATCTATGCGTACAGCGGAAGTTCAGTTGTCTCGTACACGTTTGGAAGCGACGTCGCGCCGTGGCCGAATGATTGTTCTCCGAGCATCGTTGGGCCTCCGGCTGCGGTGACGGTGTTTAACTTCATTGAGCCATCTGGAAACTGCCTGCCACTGGATTTCGGCACGCCGACCTGGACCAGCAATTCGGGGGTGACGGATAACGACTACCTGCTGGGAGGATCGTTCTCGAGCGCGAAGTATCACTGGGTCGGACCGGCCTGGCAGGCGAGCACCGCGTACACGATCAACAGCATCATTCAGCCCACAGCGGGCAGCAATGCAGGATTCTTTTCTTACAAAGTGACGGTGGCGGGGACATCGAGCGGATTGGAACCGAACTGGGCTGCGTGTCAGACAGTGGGCAGCACGTGCTCCGATGGCGGTGTGACCTGGACGAATAACAATACCGGGGCGGGGCAGGACACCGGCATTTATACCGCGGTGTGGAACCAGAGCAAAGGCTGCATGGCGTGGAACACGATGACCGGCGCGATTACCGCGGATCAAGGCTGGGCGGGATCGCCGGGACTGAGCTGCGATGGCAGCGGATGCACGGGGATGGGGACGTTCGGATCGAGTTGCACGATTCACAGCGGCAAGCTGAATCCTGATGGGCGGGTGATGTTCACGAATCCGATGAAAACCATCAGCGGGGATTGCCAGGGAAATAAATCGAACACGATTGCGTGGATTACGGGAACCACGACGACGTACATGACCGAGATCGGCCACTACAGCGGGCATGGGTGCTGGGGATATCTGGGGATGCTGAATAATCCCGGGTCGCCGGCGTGGGGCTGGTACTACCGCGCCATCCCTTCGACGCCAACGCCTGGGATCGAGTGGAAGGTGAACAACATCGTGACAGGCCAACAAAGCCTGGATACGCATTGCGCGTGGCAGACGGATAACGCGACTGACACCGCGCCGTTCGTGATGTCGGCGACGACGAACTCGCTGAAGAGTTGGGGTCTGGCGCCGAACGATCAACCGACGGGGCCGTGGTGGAATGAGATTGATCTGGTGGATACGAATGGCGACGGCCTGACGCACCGCGAAGCGCTGACTTTTAATACGGGGTATTCGACGACCTTCAGCGCGCAGAACAACATTACGACGGCGTCGAGAGCGTGCTTTGCCGTGGGCAGCGATTGGTACAACATCCGCAACGCAGGCGGGACTTCGGCTTCGTGCATTCCGAACGGCCCGACGTGGCACGCGTCGTGGAACTACTCGCCGATGTACGGGATTCCGTACACGATCAATCCGGCGGCGGGGACGAATGCGGGGAACTATTCGTATCAGATTTCAAGCGCGTGCCTTTCGGGAACCACGGAGCCGGGGACGTGGAACCAGACGGTGGCGGGGACGCAGAGCGATGGGACATGCACGTGGACGAACATCGGCGTGCCGTCAGGGGTGAATGCGTGCGGCACGGACGTGTATGCGTGGTGTCCGGGGGCACAACCCAAGCAGCCGATCCCGAATATGTTGTTTGGGGCGTCCTTCCGGCTGCAGGGCGATTGGCCGCCGGTGGATGGAAATTCGCAGAGCGCGAAGATATATGCCACGCGCATTTGGGATGACTGGGTGACGTACCCGTCGACGGGTGGATTGAAGTGGAGCGACCTCCAGCCGACCAACACGACTCCGACGTTCACGAATCTCGACATTCGAGTCAGGACCCAGGCGCTGCCCGCCGGGATGAGTGTCATTTACACGTTTGGCGGCATGGTGAACTGGGCGAGTGCGTGCGCTGGACAAGCGGACCCGAGTGCGTGTCTGCCGGGGCCGACAGGGAGCGGGTTTGGCGGAGGGCTGCAGTGTAAGGGGCCTACCGACTACGGGTGTTTGCCTCCGTCGGATGTGGCGGCAGACGGCACAGGGGCGGATGCTTACTACGCTCAGTTGGCGAACTACATTGCCACACGCTATGCCGGGCAGATCAAATATTACGAGATATGGAACGAAGCGGACGCGCCGCAATTCTGGTGCTATCCGCATTTATCGGTAACTCCGCCGGCATCCACGTGCGGCAGCATTGATCCGAATACGAGTGCAAACGCGGAAAGCTCCAAGCGGCTGGTGCGGATGGCGTGGGACTTGAAAAATATTATTCACTGCATCGATCCCGCCGCGAAGATTCTGAGTCCGAGTTTCCACGTTGATACGGCGTTGACCTGGTTTCATTACTACAACCTGACGAGCATTAACGCCCCCGCTGGGGTGGCCGGCGTGAATGGAGTGCCGGCGGGTTGTAATTGGCCTGCGCAGACCGTGAGCGGCAAGCAGACTTACGACTATGTGAACGTCCACGCACGGGGAAACAGCACCGTTGCGCCGAGTGTGACCGGCAACTGGAATCCTGATGCGATCGTCGCGGCCTATAACAACACGGTGGCGGAGATTGCTAACGATGGGCTGCCGAATCCGGGTGTCATCTTTAATGACGAGTACGGATATAACAGCACCACGGAGGGCGGCGGGAACGTAAACAGTTACTCGGCGTACGTGGCACGCGGGCTGGTGTGGTGCGCGTCTTTGAGCTTCGCGGAATGCCTCTGGTATCAGTGGGACAGCCAATTTGGCGCGCCGCTTGGGGGAACCGCGACCGGCACGGCTTATGACACAACCGTGGGTTGGCTGGCGGGCGCGATCATCACCGCACCGTGCGCGGAAGTGGGCACGCTCTACACCTGCGGGGTGCGGCAGGGCGGAGTGGATTATCTGATCGCGTGGGACAGCAGTACTACCTGCAATCCCAGTTGTACTTACAACAATTACAGTTTCGGCGCGCAGTACGGGCACTATGCCGATTTGAGCAACACCGTGTATGCCACCAGCGCGGGAACTGGAACCGCGCCGGTGGGATGGCAACCTATCCGGCTGCAGCCTTAGTTGGGGCGAGGCTTTCAGAATTCACCCCGGGGGAAAAATCTTAAACCGCAGAGACGCAGAGAAAGACGAGAGCGCGGAGAAGGGCTGCCGGGGGAACAGAAAATACTTCTTTCACATGATTCTTGCTCTTCTTGGAATTGTCTGCGCTTGAGGTAACTACTGGTGCGGGGGCGAGACGCCCCCGCGACAGCCGGCGGGACGCCGGCGCTACGCGTACGGCGACAGATCCCCGCTTCTGCGGTGCGGCGGCGGTACTGTGAGACGTTTTGGCTCGGCGCTTGCGCTGGGCTTTTTTGTTTTTGAGATTGGAGGAATTCAGATGTTTCGAAATTCGGTTGGGAGAGGTGGGTTAGCGGTTGTTTTGTGTCTGTCGATGATTTTTTCGGGGTGCTCTACGGACTGGGTGCGCGAGGCGGAGTCGATTGTAGCGGCGTTGATTCCGGCGGCCGCTAACCTGGTTGCGCTGGTGGCGGCGCTGGAGGGGAAGACGGTGTCGGCTTCGGACTTGCAGATTGTGCAGAATGCAGGGACGCAAGCGGCGGCGGATCTTCAACTGGTGCAGTCGCTGATTGTGGCTTATGAGAAAGCGGATGCGGCGGGGAAACCGGGAATTCTGAATCAGATTCAGAGCGCGATTGGGGCGGCGCAGGGGAATCTGCAGGAGTTGCTGCCGGCGCTGCATATAAAGGATGCGGCAACGCAGGCGAAGATTACGGCAGTGGTGGGCATTTTGTTGGCGGAAGTGCAGTCGCTGGGGGCAGTGGTGCAGGGGACAGGGGCCAGGGATCAGGGACCAGGGATCCGTGGGCAGTTATCAGTTCGGGCGGAGGTTCGGACTTCGTTGTTGTCTGCGGGGGAGTTTGTGAAGTCCTATAACGCTACTTTGACGGCGAAGACGGGGAATGCGGAGTTGGATCGGGTGGCGGCGGGGTTGCGGATTCATGGAAAAGCGTCGCGTTTCGCAACCGCCGGGGTGATGAAGTAGGGAGAGCTTTTCATCTAGGCCGGGCGAAAAGCTTCAACCACTAAGGACACTAAGGTACACGAAGGGAAGACCAAGACTTGGGCAACTTCGACCGCTTTTAACCGCAGAGTGCGCTGAGGAGTCGCAGAGGACGCCGAGAGGCAGGAATTGAGCGTTCTGATACGGCGCCTGCAATACACCATCGCTCTACTGCGCTTGGGATTCCTAGATTCACGAGGACTGATTTGATGTGGAGTGATTTGCGGTTGGTGGAACAATTCGGGCCTTATCTGGATTGGCAGGCTAAGGATGAGACGGTCAGGGACATGCTGATCCGGTCGCTGCTGACGATCCGGGTGAAGAAGGGCGGGATCCGCTATTTGAAGTTGAATCGCGCGCAGAAAGAGTATTCGCGGCGGGCGACGAAGCGGAACATCGTGCTGAAAGCGCGACAGGTGGGGATCACGACGTATATCGCGGCGCGATATTTTATCCAGACGATTACGAAGCCGGGAACGCTGACGGTGCAGGTAGCGCACAGCGACGAGTCGGCGCAGGCGATCTTCAATATCGTGCACCGGTTTTGGGAGAACCTGCCCAATTCGAGGGTGCGCCGGGGAGCGCTGGTGAAATCGCGCTCCAATATCCGCCAGATTATTTTTCCCCGGCTGGATAGCGAATACCGGGTGGAGACGGCGGATGCGAACGCGGGGCGCGGGATGACGATCCATAACTTGCATTGCTCGGAAGTCTCCCGCTGGCCCCGCGGTGCGGCGGAGACGCTGGCATCGTTGCGGGCCGCGGTGGTTCCGGATGGGGAGATTGCTGTGGAGTCGACGCCGAATGGGGCGTCGGGACTGTTCTTCGAGGAGTGGGACAAGGCGGAGGAGAAGGGATATACGACGCATTTTTTTCCGTGGTGGTATGAGGCGTCGTATAAAGAGGATGTGAAGAAGAAGCCCCTGGGAGCGCTGACGGGGGAAGAGAAGACGTTGATCGAGCAGCATGGGTTGAGCGAAGAGCAGATTGCGTGGCGGCGGTGGCGATGGAAGATGATGCGGGGCCAGGCGAAGCAGGAGTACGCGGAAGATGCGGTGTCGTGCTTCCTGGCGTCGGGGGAATGCGTGTTCGAGTTCGAAAAGATCGCCGAGGCGGCGGCGAAGCGGGCGCCGATGGTGGAGACGGAGGATAACGGGCGATTGCAGGTGTGGTTTCCTCCGCTGGATTCGCGGCAGTACATCATTGGAGTGGATGCGGCAGGCGGAGGGACAGAAGGAGATTATGCGTGCGCGCAGGTGATCGAGCGGGGATGGGCGCTGCAGTGCGCGGAACTGCATGGGCACTTTCCTCCGTATGAGCTGGCGCGGCGATTGGTGAAGCTGGGGCAGCGGTACAAGAATGCGCTGATTGCGGTGGAGCGGAAGAACCATGGATATGGAGTGCTGGCGCACTTGAAGGATCTGAAGTACGAGAATCTTTTTGAGCAGGGCGGGCAGGAGGGGTGGTTGACGTCGGTAGTGACGCGTCCGGCGATGATCGAGAACCTGGCGGCAGTGCTGCAAGAGAGGGCGGACTTGTTTCATAGTCCGCGGCTGTTGCAGGAGATGAAGACTTTCGTGCGGCATGCGGATGGACATTCGGCGGCTGCCGAGGGGGCGCATGATGACTGCGTGATGGCGATGGCCATTGCACTGGCAGTGCGGCGGGAGGATGCGGGTCGGGTGCGGCGGAGGCCAGTGGGGCTGGCTTGTTTGGAGGTGGGTGGAGCAGTACTCAGTACTTAGTACTCGGTACTCAGTGTTTGGGCTGTGGAAATGGTCATTCGTCACAGACTTGGATTTGGTGGCTCGGTATGATGGGCGGTTTTGAAAGCGTGACACCACAGAGGGTGCAGAGGGGCACAGAGGAAGGCCAAGATCTGCGTTGTGCTCAACGGTCGAGATTCATTTGGTGGAGGCGGTCCAACACGTACGGAGGATGCGGGGCGGGGCGCAGGGTCATTTGATGCGCTGCTCCGATGGGCATTTTTATGTGGTGAAGTTTCGGAATAATCCGCAGCATTTGCGAGTGCTGGCGAATGAACTGCTGGCGACGCGCCTGGCGGAGCGCGTGGGATTGCCGGTGCCAGTGACTGAGGTGGTATCGGTGGATGAATGGTTGGTGGCGCATACGCCAGAGCTGAGCGTTCAGCTGGCGCATAACACGATCCGGTGCGAAGCGGGACTACAATTTGGGTCGCGTTATGTGGTGAGCCCGCTGGAGGGGCAGGTGTTCGATTATCTTCCGGTGGAGATGCTGGGGCTGGTGAGGAATCTGGAAAGTTTTGCGGGAATGCTGGTGCTGGATAAATGGACGGGGAACGCGAACGGGCGGCAGGCGGCGTTTTGGAGGAAGCTGCGGGAGAGGAAGTATACGGCGTCGTTTATCGATCAGGGATATTGCTTCAACGCTGGGGAGTGGACGTTTCCGGATTATCCGCTGCGCGGGGTGTATGCGCGGAATGAAGTGTATGCGAGCGTCCGCGGGTGGGAATCGTTTGAGCCGTGGTTGTCGCATATCGAGAAGATGGGGGAGTCGGTGGTATGGGAGGTTGTCAGTGAGATTCCTCCGGAGTGGTATGAGAGCCAGGACGAGGAATTGGAGAAGCTGGCGCGGGCGTTGATCTCGCGACGAGGAATGGTGCGGGAGTTGATTGAGGCGTTTCGGATTTCGGTGCGGAGGCCTTTTCCGGAGTGGAGGGAGCAGGCTTAAGTGCATCAACCACAAAGGACACTAAGGTTCACGAAGGAAAGCAGACTCGCGATTTTAAGAACCGATGGCTGACAAACGAAAAATTGAATTTTTCCTGCTGCGATATATGCCGGACGCGGTGAAGGGAGAGTTTGTGAATTTCGGGCTCCTAGCGCTGGAGAATGGGGCCGAGGGTGCGTCGCTGGTGGATGTGCGGTTCGCGAAGGACTGGGGGAGAGTTCAGTGTCTGGATCCGCAGGCGGATTTGGATGTGCTGGGAGCGCTGGAGCGGGAGATCCGGCAGGAAATCGGACAGACTCTAGATCGGTCTGCGCTGTTGCGGAGGATGGAGGATTCGTTCTCGAACGTGGTCCAGGTTTCGCAAGTGATGCCCGCACTCACAGAGAAGGTCGCGCTGGCTGAGGTCGATGATGTCGCGAGAATCTTCCTGGAGACTGCCAAGGTGAGAAGGACGCGAGAGCCGGCGGGACGTCAGAAGATTCTGGACACTATGAGGACGGCGTTCGAGGATGCTGGGGTGCTGGATTTTCTGAGTGGGGTTCCGGCGGAGCCGTATACGAAGGCGGGAGATCCATTTGAGTTTGACTTCGGGTATCGGGTTAGAGATGAGATCAAGTTGTTTCATGCTGTCTCGATGAGGGCGGGGATAGATTCGGCGGTGTTGCTGGCGGCGCGGTATCCGAGGATTGCGCCGGCGATGAAGCAGTTGACCTCCGCTACGTCGATGTTGACGGCAGTCGTCGAACCGAAGTTGGACAAGGAAAGAAATGAAATTGGTTTTGCATTAGCGATGATGGAAGAGAGTCACATCAGAATCGCAGAAACTGCGGAGATGCCGGACATTGCACGGAGAGTACAACAAGATTTGAGAGCGTGACGGGGATTGACCGGTCATGCGGCCGTTCGCCGCAGCGAGGATAAGAAGCAGTGAATTTGAGAGATGGCTCCGCGGAGGCGGAGCTTTTTTGTTGAGAGGCAGAAAAGCTTAACCACAGAGGGCACAGAGGGACACAGAGGGAATCTAAATCGTCTCCCTCGATCGTTCGGCAGGAAAACAACTTTATGAAAATTACTGAGGCGGTGCGCGGCGCTTGGCGCCGGGTGCCGGGAGTGTCCTCGGGCGCGGGCGCGCCTTCGGATGAGATGTTAACCAAGCGGCGGCGGACTTCGGCTTTGCCTTCCATCTTTAATTCTTATGGGCCGATGACGGAGGCGATGCCGAAGCCTACGCCATACAACTTGCGGAAGTTTTCGGAGACGCCGATTGCGCGGCGGGCGATCAACTGCATCAAGGATCGGATTGCGGGGATGCGGTGGAGGGTGCAGCCGCGGCAGGGGTTCGCGATCGAAGAGATTCCTGGCGGGGCGGAGCGGGTGCGGATTTTGACTTCGAATTTTGCGGCGCCGAATCCCGAGGATTCGTTTCGATCGCTGGCGGAGCAGGTGCTCGAGGACATCATTGTCGGCGGGTATGGGGCGATCGAGGTGCAGATGAATCCGGGGTGGGAGGATGCCTCGCTGCGCTCGGCGGGAGGGACGAATGCGTCCGTCCCTACGCAGGCAATGGGGGAGGCTGTCGCTCCACTTATTTTGTGGCCGGTGGATGGGGCTTCGATACGGATGAATCTGGAGTGGGATGGGTCGCCGCATTCGCAGAGATATTTGCAGGCATCAGATTCGTCGAATACGAAGATCGAACTTGACGACGACGAGCTGATTTATGTGCGTCTGAATCCGCGGACGCACACGCCATTTGGGTTGGGGCGACTGGAGGTGGCGTTTGAGACGATCAATTCGTTTCTGGGAGCGCACCGGTATGCGTCGCGGCTGGCTTCGAATTCGGTGGTGCAGTATGCGCTGTGGCTGCAGGATCTGACGCCGGAACATCACGAGCGGCTGATCCGGTGGTGGCAGGACGAGATTGAGGGCACGGGGAAAGTGCCGATTTTGTCGGTTGAGAGCAAACCGGAGGTGCTGAGGTTCGGTGGAGGCACCGATGCAGATTTGCGATTGCAGTGGCAGGAGTTTCTGCTGCGAGTCGTCGCTTCCGCGTTTGATCTTCCTCCGTTTTACCTGGGGGTGGAGCGGGACGTGAACCGCTCCACCGCGGAGGAAATGAATGACCTGGCGTTCCGGCAGGCGATTGTGCCGACCGCGCGCTTGCTGGCGGAGGCGGTGACGCGCGGGGCGATTTCGAAAAAGCTTGGATGGGACGATTTGGAGTTTGTGTTTGCTGATGTGGACGCGACGGATCCGATGGAGGAGGCACAGATCCAGGAGATCCTGCTTAGGAATGGGGTGTTGACGGTGCAGGAAGTGCGGAGGATGCGGGGGTTGGGGACGTCAACTGCTTAACCAGAGTGGGCGCGGAGTCGCGTGACTTATAACCACAGAGGGCACGGAGGGGCACGGAGGAAAGGCAAGATCCTCCTTACTTAACCACAGAGGGCACTGAGGGGCACGGAGGAAGGCAAAATCCTGGCGCTGGGCGATTGCTTTGGACGTGGGATCCTTCGCTGCAGGATGACAACGAGTATGGACGCTGAGGATGACGAAGATTAGGGAGATGAATTGTGACGATTGAACTGGAGAGTATGGCGGTGGAGATGCCGGTGGTGGCGGGGCATCCGAACCGGGCGGCGTTTCGGGGAGTATTGACGGTGGTCGATACACCTTCGAAGAGGGCGCCGTCGGGGTCGGGGGGAAAGCGTGTGCTGTTGACGCGCAAGGCGGCCGAGGCGGCGCTGCCGTCGCTGATCGGGATGGCGCTGGATTATGCGCCGGCTTTTGATGGTCACGATGTGCGGCGGAAGGTGGGAGTGATCACCAGCGCAGATGTCGTGGGACGCAATCTGGAGATCGGCGGGTATTTGTATGCGAAGGACTTTCCGGATGTCGTGGAGGAAGTTGCGCAGTCCGGAAAAAGGCCGGTCGGGTTCCGGTCTTCAGAGAGGAAACCTCCTGGGGCAATCGCCGCGGCGCGAGATTCGCGAACGGAAGGTATGCGGGTTAGAGCTTCGTTGAAGGCGGCAGTGCAGGAGATTCGCGGTTTCATCCATTCGGTTCGCAGGGGAAGACGCGATGCAGCGCCCATTGTATTGAGGGCGGAGGCGAGCGGTGGGAATGAGGCGGGGCTGGGAATGTCATTTGAGGTCACGAATGTGAACACGCTGGACAAGCGGGCTCACATTTGGACGCTGACGCAGGTGACGTTCACGGGGGCGGCGATCTTGCGGAAGAGTAAAGCGGCGTTTTCGGATACCTGGATTGAGCTGGTGCAGTAGCACGGAAATCAAAAACAGAACCACAGAGGGCACAGAGGGACACGGAGGAACACAGGATGAATGAGGAGATGGTGCAGCAGTTGATGGCGGCGGCGGAGAGGCTGGCTACGGCGGCCGAATCGTTGGATCGCGTGCTGGGGAGACTGGACGCGCAGCAGGATGCGCTGAATGCGAAGGTGGATCGGATCGTGGCGGCCGTGGATGAGCGGACGCCGTACGAACCGGAACACAGCGAGGCTACGCAGGAATTGCAGGAGCGCGTGGCGGAGCTGGAGAAATCCAATACTGATCTGAAGGCACAGGCGTCACGTATGGTGCGGAAGACGCTGCCTCCGATGGTTTCGGCGATCCTGGCGAAAAACGATCTGGGCAGCGAGAAGATCGAGAAAGGAGTGCTGGATAAGACGCTGCAGAGTTTGAGCGTGGAACAGCGGATTGCGGTGAAGGCGGAGTTGGCGAGAGCGGGCATGATCGAGTAGCAGTGGGCAGTGGTCAGTGGGCAGCTAGGCGCGATCTCTCGCGCCTTTTTCATTAGCGAATTAAAAAGCTTAACCACAGAGGACACAGAGGGGCACAGAGGAAGTCAAAATCCCCACCCTGTCCCGCATAACACGCGGGACAAGGCTGGGGCAACCGGGATCGAGAGTTTCGATATTGGGAAGAATTCAACTCATAAGGAGAAGACATGCAGGGACGATTTATGGATTTGATGGCGGCGGCGGATTTTCTGGGGCCGGGTGCGGTGGAGGTAGACCGGTACCAGACGGAAATTTTTGACATCGTGCGGCGGCGGGGGGTGTTCGGGCAGCGGATCAAGCAGGTACCGGCTACGGGGCATCCATCGCGGTTTTTTGAAGAGACGGCGATTGCGGCTCCAACGGCGGCGCAGGGATTCGTGGATCCTCGCAACATCGCTCCCACGGTGCTGACGGCACTGACTCCGCCCCTGCCGACAAGGGTGGAGATGAGTGTGCCACTGAAGGCGCTGGTGTCGCAGATCAACTACAACCTGTTCGACCTGGAAGTCACGGCACAGCAGAGCCAGTTTGCTTATTTGCAGGCGAAAGACCTGGCTGACGCCGTGGACGGACTGATGCGGACTCACGATGTGGCGCTGTGGAATGGCAGCGACACGTCGCTGCTCTCGCCGGCGACGCCGCAGTATTTCGGCGTGATCGGGCAGATCGGGTCGGCAGCGAATCCGCAGACGGTTACGGTGGCGAAGAGCAGCGGCAACATTGTGCAAACCTTCAAGACCGCGGTTGCACAGATGGTATCGAATTCGTCGTATCAGGTTCGACCGACGGCGATTTATGCCAATCCGATGCTGCTCGATTTGATCGATCAGGAACTGAAGAGCCAGTTCAATCAGGTGCTAAACACAGTGGAGATCACTGGGGGCTTCACCGTGAAGGCGTTGAGCACGCAGGCGGGCGAACTGCCGCTGATTCCGGAGTGGGCGCTGGCGTACTCGGGGACATTGGGATCTGGGGCGACCCTGCCGGCGTACATCGTCACGGAGGATCTGATCGAGTATCACTGGCTGACCGATCCGAATCCGCGTGTGTTCAAGCTGGGACTGCCGAACACGCTGTCCCAACAACAGGTGGTGGTGAAGTTCGGAGCTCCGGTGGTGAAGGGGGCGAACTTCGCACACTACGAGGTAAAGGTGACGGACTAGGAAACGGTTCTCAGTTTTTTGGCTGTCAGTTGCTATTGAGAACAGCCGATCACAAAGGCAGAGGGAGTCAAAATCCCCACCCTGTCTCCGCAAAAGACGCGCAGACAAGGGTGGGGCACCCTCGGAATGTCAGGAAGAGAAATCATCATGAATTATCTGGATGCAACGGAATATTTGACGTACGGGCTGGAGGTCGCGACGGACGAGTCGTGGGTTACGGCGGCCTCGGCGATCATCGATGCGCATTGCCGGCGCGCGACTTTGGGAGTGAACCAGTACCAGGAGCGGCTGAAGATGCCGCCGAGTCTGAATACGGTGCGGCTGAGTTATCTGCCGCTGGTGGCGGTGGCGCCGGCGAGCTCGCCGATTGTGACGCTGCAAGGACGGTATGGAATTCCCAGGCGCGGGGAGTGGCCTTATCCGGAGCTCAGCCTGGACTTCGCGATGGTATTTGCGCTGCCGGGATCGTGGACGGCGATCGATCCGGCGTCGGTGGATATCTGGGAGGAGAGCGGGGAGTTGACGTTTCCGGTGAATGCGCTGGGCCTGTTCTTCAACGAAGTGGATGTGGTGTACAACGCGGGCCTGGCGGCGATTCCGGCGAGCGTGAAGGTTGCATGCGCGCAGATCGTGAAGAGCGCGCAAGCGACTCCGGCGCTGAATGTGAAGTCGGGAAAGATCGATCGGATGCGGCTGGATTATTTCGGGGACACGCTGGTGGATGAGACGGTGCGGAGCTTGCTGGAACCATGGGTGGCGCGGAAGGGGGGGTAGGGGTCAGGGGTCAGGGGTCAGGGGTCAGGGATCAGGGGTCAGTGGTCAGTAGTCAGTGGTCAGTAGTTGGTGGTCGGGAGAACCGTTTTGTGGGAGGTCTTTTATGGGATGCGGGATTTGCGGGGCGGCGGTGGTGCGGGAGGCGAATGCATTGTTGAAGGCGTTGGGCGGAGACACGGTCGGACTGCTGTTGCCGGCTACTGCGATGACGGCCGATGCCGCGGGACAGTTGGGATTGGTGGATCCAGGTGTGCAGGAAGTGGTGATCTCCGGGGTGGTGATACGGGAGTTAGCTACCGGGAACCTTGGTCCGCGACGAAGAGTGGAATTTACGTTGTCGGCTGCGGGAGTTGCCGATCAGTTGCCGTCGTTGGGGATGGGATCGGGGGAGGATTTGTTCAAGGCCGTCCTGGGACTCAATTATGCGGGGCAACTCTTCCATATTGAAAAAGTCGTGCCGGAGAGTTTTGCGGGGACGGTGTGCTTTTACGTGGTGACGGCGGTGGAGTGACTAGTGAAAAGACATTAACCACGAAGGACACTAAGGTACACGAAGGAAATCAACATTACATTCGCGCCTGAAAGATTTAACCACAGAGGTCACAGAGGGACACAGGGTAGGCCTGCCCGCAGGGAACACGAGCAGCGGGGACCGGGCCGGCGAGGATTTTTATGCAATTTGCTAAGGATAGTTTTTTTGTGGGGCTACAGGAGAGGCTGGCTGGGCTGAATCCAGCGCGGACTGTGAGCATGAACGGCGCTGTTGTGCCAGCGATTGTGGTGGTGGAGAATCTGCCGCCATCAGCGGCGGAGCCGGAGCCGAATACGTTTTACATCGAGTGGGGCGCGGCGGAGGTGGTCGCGGGACGCGCGGGCGCGGCGCTGATGAGCTTGAACGTGGTGATTTCGTATTACAGCTTCGGGTCCGTGGCGAGCATGGTGGACCGTGGGCGAGTGCTGGCGCAACTCGATACCGAACTGTTGAGCATCTGCCAGCCGCCGAGCACGGAGAAGCGGGATTACACGCAATCGCCCAGCGCAGATTTGGGCACGCGCGTGTTTTGGAGCCAGCCGGCATTTTCGGAAGGCAAAGGATCGGGACGGTTCTGGGGACATGTGTCGTTTCCGCAGCGAATGAAGAGTGGAGTGACGGACGACGCGGAAAGTCATCAGGACGGGCGCGTGGAGCGGAAGGCGCGGTTGACGGTGTATTTCTTTTCGGAGGTGACGTTGTCATGAGCACGGCTCCGTTACGAGCGGCAATGGTCCCGGTGACGCGACAGATGCGGGCGTACTTTGCGCCGGTGAATCGGGGGAACGAGGCTCCGACTATTTTTGATCCGGGATTGTATGCGGGCTTCGCGCTGGACGCGCCGCCGGCACCATGGGTGGATCTGGGATGGGTGGAAAACTTTGCGCGCTGGCACAATTCGCCCACCGATGCGGTGAGATCGGGAGCGAAGGGACTTCCAGCGGGGCAGTATCGCGGGGCGCTGGAGGCGCGGGTTGAATTCGATTTTGTGCAGTGGGGGAAGTTGCAGATGGCGCTGGCAGGCGGATCGGAGCATATGAATGTGCTGGCTCCAGCGGGGAGCACCTGGCCGGCGCCATCGGGGGGAACGCCAGCAGCGCCTGTCGCGGTGCTGCCGGGATCGACGGCGATTGAATTGATTCTGGGAGCCGGGGCCGTGAATGCGTTTCCAGTGGGAAGCCTGGTGGCGGTGGACGTGGACTACCAGCAGCAAACGGGGTACGTAGGATCGGGAATCGCGGCGGCGTACGTGAGCAGCGCGACGGCAGTGAAGCAGGATGCGAATTACGTGCGGCGGGTGACGTTCAATGTGGGGCGCGTGGCGGAGGCGACAGCAACATCGCTGGTGCTTGCGCAACCGTTGCTGGGCGGTGCTCCGGTGGCGGGAGCGTCGGCGCAGAGAGTGGTGGCGTTTGTGGACCGGGAGGGCGGATCGTTTTTCCAGGAATGGTCGGGGCTGTTTGTGGCGGAAGAGGAGTCCGGGGGGCGAGTTTGCTTTTACTATCCGCGGCTGAGTGCGAGCCAGGCGGAAAGCAAGGGCGTGCGGGAAGAGTTCACGGCTTTTGCGAAACCTTTGTCGGCAGTGTGGTTGAAGGCCTCGTTTTTGGCATTGCCTTTTACGGATACGAATGATGGGCAGGCGGTGTTGTGTTACCGGAGCTATTTTCCCGCGGTGATGGCTGCGGCTTATTGAGTTGGCGGCATTCGGCAAAAAATTAACCACAGAGGGCACAGAGGTGCACAGAGGGATTCGTGTCGAATGAGACTTACGATTGACAATTTGCAGGGGGCTGGGGCGGTAGATTATACGGCCGCGTTGGATGCGAGTGTGGCGCCGGCGATTGAGAGAAAGTTGAATGCGCCGGCGGGGCTGCGTTTGACGCTGATGCAGCCGTCCGCGGAGTTCGTGATGCCGGTGAGTGGGGCGCGGATCGTGTTGACGAAGGCGAGCGGGGAGTTTTGGTTTACAGGATATCTGACGCAAGATCCGCAGGTCGAATATCTGGGATGGGGCGAGCGGGGGCCGGTGTATCGGTATGAAGTCGTCGCGGAGAGCGATGAGTTCCTACTGGATCAGAAGGTGCTGCCAAACGGGGCTCCGTTTGTGGCGCGTACGGCGGGATCGGCCATACGGCAATTGGTGCAGGATCTGCTACCCAGCGGGTTTGATACGAGTGGCGTGCAGGATCTGGACGTGCTGGCGGCGTATCAAGTGAATCCGGCGAAAAAGTTTTCAGATCATGCGGCGGAGATTGCGCTGGCGGCGCGGGCGAGTTATCGGGCGATGGATGGGGCGTTAATACTCGCTCCGATAGGGACTGCGATCTATGCCATTGCGGAGAGCGATGCAAAATTTTCGCCGTCAGGGTTGAAGTTGAGCTCTCCGAGAATAGCGATCAACGATGCGACAGTGGTTGGATTGGAGGAGCCGCAGAGTTACGTCCGAGACTATTTTGTGGGAGATGGATTGAGTTTGAGATTTTATCTTTCGCAGATGCCGTTTACGCAGAATCGAAGGGCGATTATCGAGGAGCGATATGCGGGGCAAGCAGTGGATACGACCACATGGACGGTAAGCGATCCGGCGGCAGCAATTTCTGTGGCGGCGCAGGCGTTGCAGGTAAGCGGGGGAACAGGGCAGGACGGAAAGACGACAGTTGCGTTTTTAGAGCAGGTGGAGTTGGGCGGAGCGCTGGAACTCCAGCATGGGGACGTGAGCTTCAGCGCAGCGTCCCGAGGAGTCATAGGTGGACTTTACGCCGCAACAATTTCAGCGGCTGGATGCCTGGCGGGATTTCAAGTCACACCAAATGGCTCGGGGTCGAATCTACAAGCGCTGATCAATGGGGCGTTGACGGGGCCGCTAGTGGCGACGACGGCCGGACATCGATATTTGCTGACAACTTACGTCTATTCGCAGGAAGTATACCGGGCGGGAGAGAAGTATCACTCGGCGCTGCATCCGGCGGGGAACGGTTGCGGCGGAGATGCGATTGACGCCGATGTGCGGGTGGTGCTCCAGCTGCAGGACATCGATCCGGCGAATCCAGCCTCCATGGTGGCTCCAGCAACGGTTTTGTTCGATGGAGTGATGGCGAATGCGCCGGGATTTTGTACGTACGCGCTGGTGAACGCAGCCAGCATGCAGTGCAGTATCGCGTACACGTATGGCACGCACATTTCGCTGGCGGAGGTGCGCACGGCGTTGCCGAACTCGGCGTACAGTACGCGGCTCGTGGAGTCGCTGGGGGACGGCGGGGAGTGTTTCATTGCGAGTTCGACGACGCTGGATTTCTATCCGCAATATGTGCCGGCGCTGGGAACGCTGATTGTAGCCAGTTATCGCGGGGCGGGGGGAGCGGTGGCGGAGGTGGTGAACGAAGCGTCAATCACAGCCCTGCAGAACGAGAGAGATGACGGGGTTCGCGGGATGGTGCGAACGATCAAAATTCCGAGCGCGCGGACGCAGGCGGATTGCGAGAACGCAGCTTTGGCCATGCTGGAGGATGCGGGACTGGGAGCGTGGCGCGGGTCGTATGAGACATGGAGCGATTTTCTGCCGGGTAGCGCGAGCGACATTTTCCCGGGCGATGCGGTAGCTGTGAATTTGCCATCGCAGAACGCTGCGTTTAACGCGATCGTGCGGAAGGTCAGCATTGCGCTGGCGGATGCGGGGAACGACCGCGGGATGTATACGATCGAGTTTGCGAACGATCTGGCCGAGCCTTTGGGGATGCAGAGTGGAGAAAGCGGAGGAAGCGTTCCGTTGCAGGATGTGCCGGCGCGGCTTTCGATGACGCAGGTCGGCTCGTATTACCTGGACAGCCTGAAGCATGCGCAGATCACGCAAACCTCATCGACGACCGTGCAGGTGGATGCGGGAGTGGCGCCGACGAGCGGGTGCGGGATCGAGGTTCGGGCCCACGATTTTGGGTGGGGAGCGTCGAACGATCGGAATCTGCTGGGGAGGTTCGGGACGCAGACGTTCAGCCTGGCGCGGCTGGCGCGGAGTCAGACATATTTTTTGCGGATGTACGATGCGGCGGGAAGGTATTCGCGGTATGCGGCGGCGCTGCATGTGGATTATCCGTTGTAGAGACGGCGTTCTCGGGACGGCAGCACTCGGTCTCGGTAGTCAGTACTCAGTACTCGGTACTCAGTACCCGGTACTCAGTACTCGGTACTCAGTACTCGGTACTCAGTACTCAGTAGTTTGTACTCAGTTTCCAATCGTTGCAAAGTTGGGGAGGCATATGGGGTGACATTTACGGAGCGGGAAGCGCAGGCAATGAGGGTGCTGGATGCGGAGTTTCAGCGGGAGGTGTTGGAGAAGCTGGGGCGACTGGAAGCGAAGATGGACATGCTGGTGGGCAACGGGCAGCCGGGGAGAATGAAAGTGGCAGAGGACCGAATATTGGTGCTGGAGAAAAATGACGTGCGCCGAAATGTCATTGAGCGCCTGGTGAATGCGGGGACGGCGGTCGTCATCAGCGCGGCGATTGCGATGCACCGGCTTTGGTGGAAGTAGGGTTCATCGTGACAAAGCAAAAGCTTCAACCACAGAGGACACAGAGAAAATCCGCGGAGAACGCAGAGAAAGGCCTCCTCGGGCTAACGTTTTTGGGGAGTTCACAATCAACGTAAAGGAAATGAGGAATTATGAATTTTGTTAATTTGTTAATGCGAGCTATTGGGTTCATTCCTTCTTTGGTGACCGGGATTGAAACGATGCTGACCAGCCGGTCGGGAGTGGAGAAAAAAGATGCGGCAATGATGTTTCTGCAGAATGCGATCAGCATGACGGACGCTGTCGCGTCACGGGAGATCGTTCAGCCGGAGCAGTTCAAGAATGGCATCTCTCAGATTATCGATGGCGTGGTGATATGCATGAACGCTTCGGCTTGGGCTAAACAGAAGCCTCTGGCTGAAGTTGCCGGTGAGCGGTAGGTAGGAGTACGAAAACCCACTTCTTGCTAGCGGGGCGAAGTGGTGCACCTCCTGTGTGGAGCGCCCACGTCCTTCTTTTGCGCGCGCCTAGACAATGCGAATCAAAATCCCCAGAGAGCATCGTCAGAGAGGGCACAAAGGAACCGCGGTAACGACGTCATGTAGCGATCCTTCGACGCGCTGAACAACGCGCGCCTCAGGATGACAACCCTTCGGGTTCGATTTGACTCGCCTTTAAGGTGTAGCCGATTTCTTCGTCTAGTCGACTGAACGTTTAGCCGATTTCCTCGGACCAGGTTTGCAGGTTCTTTTTTACCTGGGCCATGAACTGGTCGGCTACCGCGCCGTCGATCAGGCGGTGGTCGTACCCCAGGGTCAGGTGAACTACGGAGCGAATGGCGATGGAGTCGTTGCCTTCTTTGTCGGAGATCACCAGCGGTTGCTTCGTGATTCCGCCTACCCCCATGATCGCGGAGTTCGGCTGATTGATGATGGGGAGTCCGAAAACCGCGCCGAACTGTCCAGGGTTGGTGATGGTGAATGTCGAGCCTTCGACATCTTCGGGCCTGAGCTTCTTGGTGCGGGCGCGCTCGCCGAGATCGGTGATGCCGCGTTGCAGGCCGAGAAAGTTGAGGTCTCCAGCGTTCTTGAGGACGGGAACGATGAGGCCCCAATCGAGGGCGACGGCGATGCCGAGGTTGATGCTGCGATGATAGCGGATATTGTCGCCTTCGATGTTGGCATTGATGATCGGCCACTGCTGCAGGGCGATGATGGCGGCGCGCACGAAAAACGGCATGTAGGTCAGGCGGACGCCGTGGCGCTGCTCGAATCCGGACTTGTGCCTGGCGCGCAAGTTCACGATGCGGGTGAAATCCACCTCGTACATACAGTGAACGTGCGCGCTGGTGCGGCGGGACTCGATCATGTGCTTGGCGATCAGCTTGCGCATGTTCGTCATGGGGACGAGATCGCCTGGGTAAGGAGCGGGAGCCGGGGGGCGCGGCGTTTGCGCGGCAGCCGTGGGCTGAACTGGCACACCTGGGGCCTCGCTGCGCTCGGCGGGACGGACGACTGCGTCCGTCCCTACGTGGGCGGATTGCGATCCCTGGCTTTCGATGAACTGCATGATGTCTTGCTTGGTGATGCGGCCGCCGAGTCCGGTGCCGGAGACTTGCGAGAGACTGATGCCGTGCTCACGGGCGATCTTGCGGACCAGCGGGGAGGAACGGGCTTCTTCGGCTTCTTCTTGGGCGGCGGGGCGGGGCGCCTCGGGCTCGGGGCGGGGGCGAGACGCCCCCGCGACAGCCGGCGGGACGCCGGCGCTACTTTGTGCGGGCTCGGCCGCCTTCGGCGCGGGTTTCGCTGGCGCGGGTTTGGTTGCTGCGGATTCGCCATCTACCGCGATCGTGCCTACTACTGTGTTTACGCCTACGGTGGTGCCTTCGGTGACTTTGATTTCCTGGAGGACGCCGGAGGCGGGAGCGGGGATCTCGGCGTCCACTTTGTCGGTGGAGATTTCGAAGAGTGGCTCGTCGCGCTGGACTTTGTCTCCGGGCTTTTTCAGCCACTTGGTGATGGTGCCTTCGACGATGGACTCGCCCATCTGGGGCATGATGATGTCAGTTGGCATGATGTCTTTCCTTGAGGCCCACGGGCTGGTAAAGAGCGTGAGGCGCAAACGAATATTATAGCGGGTGAGTGGAGCGGATCGCAGCTAGGGACAAATCTATCGTGTGGGTTGGACGATCAGGATCATTCCGGGGCGGATCACGTCTACGTTGCGATTGCTGCGTTTGAGTGCGGCGACTGTGGTGCGGTAGGCGTTCGCGATCGAATAGAGCGTTTCGCCGGATCTTACTTTGTGGCGCACCACGGCAGTGGCGGGCTTCAGGCGCTCGATCTCAGCCGACTTGCTTGCCGGAGGCTTGGCGCTGGCGGTCTCGGTCTTATGTTTCTTGCTGCGGGTGGAGGCTACATCCAAATCGCGAGCGCTGGGCGAAATCGGCAGGTGCAACAGCAGAACGCGGCGTCCCCCGAGGCTTTCGCCGCGCAGGCCGTTCCAGCGGCGAAGTTGCTGGGCGGAGATGCCGAAGTTATCGGCGACGCTCTGAACGGTGTCGCCGCGGCGCACGTGATAACGAGTGATGCGGCGGGCGTAGGTTGCGGTGTCGCTGGAGGGATGCTTCCCAGGTGCGACGGGAATCACTAACCGGGCCTCGGATTCCAGATCGCTGTCGGCATCCAGATGGTTTGTGGTCTCGATGGCCTTGATCGTGGTGTGATAGGTGCGGGCCAGCGAAGCCAGCGTGTCGCCGGCGTGCACGTTGTGATAGCGCCACCACAGCCGCATGTCGGTGGGAATGGCGGCGATGGCGGTTTCGTAGTCATCTTTCGTGCCCGGGGGGAGATGAAGGGCAAACTTGCCGGAGCGCGGCGTGGTCATGCGCAGGAGGCCGGGATTCAGGTCCTGCAACTCGCTAGGCGTGGAATTCACGCATTCGGCCACCAGGCGCAGATCCACGGGATAGTCGATGGTGATGGTGTCATAGTCTTCCGGCTTTTCCATCTGGACATCTTCGAGTCCATACTGCGCGGGGTTCTTGGCCATGATGGTCACGGCCAGAATGATGGGTACGTAATTTTTGGTTTCCTTGGGCAGGACGTTGCGGTTGTAGAGTTCCCAGAAATCCGCGTAGCCTGTGCGCTTCACCGCCGCCTGCACGGTGCCGGGGCCGGAGTTGTATGCGGCCATGGCGAGATACCAGTCGCCAAACTGGTTATAGAGGTCTTTCAGGTGGCGGGCGGCGGCGCGGGTGGATTTTTCAGGATCCTGACGGTCGTCCACATAAATGTTGTGAGAGAGACCGTATCCGCGGGCCCGGCTGCCCATGAACTGCCAGATGCCGCGGGCGCCGGCACGCGAGACGGCCAGCGGGTGGAATCCGGATTCGGCCTGCGCGAGATAAATCAGATCCTGCGGAACACCTTCCTCTTTCAAGATCGGCAGCATCAAGTCGCGATACCGCCCGGAGCGAGCCAGAGCACGTTCGAAGAGGCCGCGCCCGCGATTAGAAAAATACTCGATGAAACCGGCAACCTGGTCGGTCATCATGAGGGGCAAGTCGGAGCGCGTGTTTTTGATGTCCGCTTCAGCCTTGGCTTTGGTGCGGGCGTCGGCGGACGGGCTGAGGCCGTTGGTTTCGTCGATCGGCGCGGGTTCGGATTTCTGTTGCGGCTCCTGCGCCTGGTCCGGGTCGGCGGCTGTCGCCTCGGCGGAGGTGCCGCCGGGATAGAGCTCATTCACGCCCTGAACAATGCGGTCGAATTCTTTTTCCAGACGCGCATCGGAACGAACGTCCACGTTGCTATCGAGCAGCGAATTCAGGGCCTGATCGAAATTCTGCCGGGCGTCGTCTGACTTGCCGGCGCGGTAATTGGCAAGTCCGACCTGGTACTGATTTTCGGCGCGGCTCACCACATCGGCCACTGGATCAGGCAAGGGACTGATGGAAGCGGCCGCCACCGGAGCGGCGTTCTGGGCGGGAGTTTCGTCCTGCCGTGGAGCTTCCTGTTGTTGGGCGGATGCGGGAGCTTGCGCCACTCGGGATGCTGCTGGCGCAGCCGGTTTCAGAGCCGGAGCCGCAGCGTGAGCGGGAAGAAGCGAAGCCGGTTTCTGCGCCGACTGGCACGCGCAAGCCATGGCAAACAGGGTGGCTAGTGCGGTAGTCCGTACATAGAGGTTGACTAATCGCATATTTCTCTATGAGATGCGGAGCTTCTCCCGAGGGTTAAGTCGTGAATTCTATCAAAAATCGTAATCGCCGGGCGCGCAATGGTCAATCGCCGAAAAGGCATCGGTGAAGTTACTTTCGGCACAGGCTCAGGTGGTTACCCGAGCCTGGGTTCTGGCGGCCTGACGACCGACCTCAAATTTTGATGCGGAGCGCGATAACGCGGTTGGGGGGTAGCCGTGTCCGAGAAGGGTAATTTCACTTATGCGGGATGCATTTAGAGGCTATCTCGGGCGGGAAACTTCCTGGGGAGAGTCCGATTTCGACTCTCCCCAAGGACCGAGTTCGTTCAGAGTTTTGAGAGGATGACATTGAGCTCGGTGACCAGCGTATCCAGAAGGCCGGTCAGATTGGTTCCGTTCAACAGGTTTGCGATATCGCAGAGCAGATTGCCAAGCAGATTGCCATTGCCCGGGATTGCCACGATGTTAAGTACGACCTGGTTCAACGTGATCTGCAGGCCCAGGATGTTTAGATTCAATGGGCCGAGGGTGAGGCTAAGGATGGGGCAAGAGGCAGTCATACCCGTCACGGGTAAGGTTGCAGACTGATTCGTCACCTGCGTAACGGATCCAGTGGAACTGGTTATGGTGCCATTCAAGACGCCATTGGCGACCAGTTGATTTCCCTGGTTGGCAAAGCTCTGGACCGTAAATACAGCGCTGAGCGCGTTACCGAGGGTGTCAGTTCCCTGGACATAAGCGGTGGGGAGGTGTGGGGCGGTGGTCGGGGCCGTGGTGGCCGCCATGGCGCCGGTACTGGCCATCATCATCGAGCAAAAGGCAAATAGAACCGCCAGCGTTGTGGCGCGGAATTTCATGCTTACTGTGGACATCGAATTCTCCTTCTATGCTATGAATTGTCTATTCTTGGGCTGGATCTTGCGTTACCGAGGAGTCCTGTACACCATGCCGTAAAGCGGGTAAGAACCAGGTGGGCCGTAGCGTAAAAGCCCTAGCAGTTTTTTCTATCCGATGTCCTTCGCGAGGAGCTTGCCGATAGGCAGTGCGGAACCTGCGACGCGAACATCTCAAGGCGGATTCTTCTTGATTGGCGTGCGGTCTTCAATACCGAAGAATGCCCAACTAGTCAGTTCGGGCTAGGCAGAAAGCTGTACTATGGGCACGAGTCGCAAGAGCGCGAGCAGCCCCTGTTTTATTGGGGAATTCCGCGAATTTTGCGGAAGTATCTACATTCGAACCGCATACACTCGTGACCTCAAAACCTATCAGCGGGCGGCATCAGCCTAAGTGGGATATGGCGGAGAAGTCTGCGAAAAGCGACCGGCGGGTATCCCGTGAAGAAGTAAACCAGACCAGAGTGGATTTTTTAAAAATTGACCTGGGGTTGGCGCTTGAGTTCACTCAGATCGCGTTGCAGGCACACGATCTCAAAAGGACGAACAGGAATCGCAAATCGGCGCGCAGAGCTTACGACACCATCGTCAGCCTGCGGGATCGAGTTGCGCAGACCGATGAAGATGCGCAGCTTCTAATAGAAGGCCTGGAGCAGCTGCGGTCCGACCTTTTGAAGCTTGGGGAAGTGTTTTAAGCGGTAACCATTCGTCCGTCGGGAAATCCGCAAAGCTGCTATCTGGCCGCCCATGCGCCGGAGTCCGGTCCGCCAGAGTCCGGTCCACCTGCACCGCCTTCATACCCTCCAGTAATCTGGACGCCAGTTCTGAACCGCCTTCTTGATATCTTTGCGCGAGAGCTTTTCGTTCAGCGCGCGCTCCGCCAATTTGGGAACCTCGGCATCGGGGGCAAAGCGCAAACCGATGAGCTGGTCTTCGGTCAATTCGGGGATGCGCGAGCGCAGCGGCTCGGGCAAAAGCTGCGTCAAGCGCAGGCGCTCCTCCAGGCGAATGACACGATCCTGCACCTTGAGCGCATAAAGGCGCGTCTTGAAGACCAAGGCCAACAGGGCGAAGGAAAGAAGGATGAGCAGGATGGCATGAAAATTGTCACGGAAGTCGGCGTGTGAGAGGTGCGCAAAGAAGTGGATGAAGGCGAAGATCACGCCGAGCAGGAAAATCGGCGCAATAAAAAAGTGAAACGGCGGATCGAAGCGGGTGTGATTGGCGAAAGTCTGGGGCGTCTTTTCAGCCATGGGGAATCTCCTTTTGCAGGGAACGTGCAAGTGTAGCAGAGCGCGGTTGGCGTGTTGCGGGGCCGGGGCTCGGAGGGATCGCGCAGACCTAAAGCAGCATCACTATCGTCAGGTCCAGGGCCCAAGCGAGTTCGTCTACACTGTGTTTATTGTGCGAAGAATCGTCTGGCTGATTTTGCTCGTCATGATTGGCGGGGCGGGATGGCTCGCGTGGGCACTGCTCATGCCGGTCCAACCCTCGGGCCAGACGGTGGTTCTGTTGCGTCCGGGATATTCGACGAGGCGCATCGCAGCCGAACTGAAGAATGCAGGCGTAATTCGCAGCAAGGAAGCTTTTGTATTGTGGCATTACTATCACCGCGGGCGCTCTCTGAAGGCCGGCGAGTACCTGTTCGACAAAGCGGCCAACATTATTCAAATCCAGAAGCGGCTGCGCCGGGGCGACGTTTACTTTCATACGCTGGTGGTGCCGGAAGGCTTCACCATGTTCGATATTGCCGCTGCGATGCAGCAAGCCGGGCTGGGGTCGGCGGACGATTTCCTGAAAGAAGCGCAAACGGATACGGCGCTGATTGCCGATCTGGATCCGGAGGCCAAATCCCTCGAAGGATATCTTTTCCCGGATACGTATCAGTTCTCGCACATGATGACTATGCAGGAGATGGCGGCAGCGATGGTCAAGCAATTTCGGCAAGTCGCGGCGCAGATCGGGCTGACCTCGAGCCCCTTGCGAGTCGTCTCCGACGGGGCAAGTTCGCTCTCTCCGCACGAAGTTGTAACCATGGCGTCGATCGTGGAGAAGGAAACCGCGCTGCCGGAAGAACGGCCATTGGTAGCGAGCGTCTACTACAACCGACTGGAGAAGCACATCGCGCTGGACGCAGATCCGAGCGTTATTTATGCAGAACGGCTGAAGGGGACCTTTCAGGGCGCGCTGCACCACGCCGACATGCAAGTGTCATCTCCCTATAACACGTACCGCAATGCCGGATTGCCGCCGGGGCCTATCGGGAATCCGGGACGAAGCAGTCTGGAAGCTGCGATGCACCCCGCGCAGAGCGATTTCTACTATTTCGTCGCCGACGCGCAGGGGCATCATCGTTTTGCGCGCACCATCGAGGAGCATAACAAGAACGTCGTGGCGTATAGGAAGGCGATGCGGGGACGGTAGGGCGGACCTCGGACTTCGGACTTCGGACCTTAGACTTCAGACTTCGGATGCTGACCTCAGAACTGCAGACAGCGCCTCCACGCTGGGGGTTCGAGGGCGGATGGATTGTAGCAGGGCGTTTAACATTCGGCCGGTGACTGCAGACAAGCGAATGAGGGAATCTGCCTCGCCCTCACCAATGTAGTTCAGTCTCGCAGCAATCAGAATTTGTGTCTCCAGTTCCAGCAGCGAGCCACGGGCTTGCGAGAAGAAATGTGCGCGGTCGCGGTCCGTCAGCCGCCCTTTGCCTTCGGCGATATTACTGGGTACGGAAACGGCTGCTCTGCGCATCTGGCTAGTCAGGCCGTATCGTTCGTCTTTTGGAAAAAGCTGAGTAGCTGCATAGATACGGATGACCAGATCCATAGCTCGTTGCCAAACTCTAAGATCACGATATGATGCGATCATTGCAAGACCTCAGTTTGTGATGGTCTCAAGTGGGGCTGTGAGGCACAAGGTCAGACGTCACACAACGTCGCTTCTGAGCTGTGGAAAAAGACGATTTATGCAGCATTCCTCCACGCGAGGTCTGAGGTCTGAGGTCTGAGGTCCGGGGTCGGGGTGACGCCTATAATTCGCAATGTGAGCTTGCAGCACAAAGCGGGGCGCGTCTTGGGATTGGACGTGGGACTGCGGCGAGTTGGGGTGGCGATTTCCGATCCGCTGGGCATCACGGCGCAGGGGCTGGAAACGCTTCACCGCAAGAACAAAAAATACGACCTGCAGCATCTGAACCGCATTATTCGCGAATACGATGTGAAAGAAATCGTGGTGGGGCTGCCGCTGCGGATGAGCGGCGCTGAAGGCGCGCAAGCGGAGAAGATCCAGGCCTTTGCGGAAGACCTGCGCAAGCATTTCAAGCTTCCGGTCCACCTCTGGGATGAGCGCCTTACCTCGGCCGAGGCGAACCGCCTGCTCCGCGAAACCGATCTCTCGATCGAAAAGCGCGGCAGGGCCGTCGACCGTATGGCCGCCATGCTGATTTTGCAGGGCTGGATGGAGAGCCAGCAACGCTAAACTACTACCCTGCAAGAAGCTGCATACCTTGCCTTCCTACAGCCCTAGGAGTAGCATATTTACAGTACTTTACGATTGTTCTTCCCCACGAACCCTCCGCCCGACTGGGTGCCCGAATATGAGCAGTGCGGATTTGAATTTCCACATCGGCGACAAAGTCGTCTACCCCAACCATGGGGTGGGAGTCATCGAGCAAATCAGCAGCCGCTCCATCGGTGCGACGGTCGAGAGGTTTTACCTGCTGAACATCAAAGCCAGCAGCCTTAAGGTGATGGTGCCCTGCCAGAACGCCGGCAGTGTGGGCCTGCGACGGGTAGTACGAAACGGCGAAATTCGCAAAGTGCTGGAAGCTCTTTCGGTCCACGACGGTAATGGGAACGGAGACTGGAAAGATCGCTTCAAGGAAAATTCCGACCGCATGCGCACCGGGTCGCTGCTGGAAGTAGCAGGAGTGCTGAAGAACCTGATTTCGCTGCACCAGGCCAAGCCGCTCTCGTTCCGCGAGAAGAAGATGCTGGAGCGCGCGCGCTATCTTCTGGTCAGCGAATTGGCCATGGCCCGCAACTGCGAAGAGTCCAAGATTGAAGAGCTGCTTACCGAAGCCCTCGCCAAGTGCAAGCTCCGGTTCCCGGAAGCCTCCGAGTTCCAGGCGTAGAAGTTCGGACCTCGGACATCCGACTTCGGACCTCAGACTTCCGACCTTAGACTCGAACGTCTGTATTCTGACCTCGGACTTCCGACCTTAGACCTCAGATTCGAATTTCATTGCATAGTTTCCAGATTAGTCTTCACTAAAGTCGTGGCAAGGCGAGAGGCTGAAGGTGTCTGCAAGATGAGACCGACGTCTGAAGTCTGAGGTCTTTTTTTCTTTTTGGGCCCGTATAATCTCGCCGATGGGAACCTACGAGGCTCCGTTTGGCGTTGACCGCTCCGTCCTCCGCCTGGATGGCCACGATCCGTATCTATGCCTGCACTTCGCCCTCATTTATGTTCGGGATCAGGAGCGGAGCCTGCGGTTTTACGTCGACAAACTGGGATTCCGTGTTGTGGTGGATCACCGCTTCGAAAATGGCCAGCGCTGGATCGAGGTAGCCCCGGCGGATGGAAACGCACATCTGGGACTGACGCTTCTTCAGCCCGGCGACGATGTCGAGAGGCTCATCGGTCCGGAAGCGCGCATTTGGTTCATCACCGAAGATGTGGTCCGCAAATACGAACAGTGGAACACGAGCGGAGTTCCTTTCGAGTTCCCGCCGCAAGTGCCCGCGTGGGGAGGCATCCATACCCGCTTTAAGGATCCGGATGGAAACTGTTTCGGCCTCGCCGGATTCGACGAACTCACGCGTAGCGTGGAAGCGCAACGCCGCATCCTGAACCAGAAGGCGGAAGCCGAGCGCCGCAGGGCACAGGAGATCGAGATTGCCAAGCAGGTACAGGCGCGGCTGTTTCCGCAAATTCACCCGCCAGTAAAGACTCTGGAGTACGCGGGACTGTGCCTGCAGGCGCGCGAGGTGGGCGGAGATTATTTTGATTTCCTCGAACTCGGCCAGCAACGGCTGGGGCTGGTGATTGGAGATGTTTCGGGGAAAGGAATTGCGGCGGCTCTGCTGATGGCGAACCTGCAGGCCAATTTGCGCAGCCAGTGCGCCAGCGCGCTCACGCATCCGGAACTGTTCTTGCGCTCGGTGAACCGGCTCTTTTATGAAAATACGGTGGACAGCGCCTTCGCCTCACTGTTCTTTGCGGAGTATGACGATCAGTCGCAGAGATTACGGTACGCCAACTGCGGACATTTGTCGGGGCTGGTGGTACGCGCGGACAACACACTCCAGCGTCTCGAGTCTACGGGCACCTTGCTGGGTCTTTTTCGTGAATGGGAGTGCGCGTTTGGAGAGTGCGAACTCGGCGCCGGCGATCTGCTCGCGCTTTATACCGACGGAATCACCGAGGCGTATAACGATGCCGGCGAAGAGTTCGGGGAGCAATCCCTGATCGACCGATTGCGCCAAAACCGCGGGTTACCTTGTTCGGTGGCCCTGAGCGCGATCGCCGAAGAGGTTCGCACGTTCAATTCGCAGGAGCAGCACGACGACATCACACTGATTTTGGCTAAGTGCCGATCCCGGGGTTGAGCTTGGGACAGCCGCCTCTCGCGTCCCGGACGTACGCCCGCGGAGAAAAATTCACCACAGAGACACGGAGTCACGGAGAAATTCCAGGAGATTTCCCTCTGGACTCTAACGCTCTATATATGACGCGTCGAACGAGGAGCAGCCAGTTCGACGGGATTGCAACTTTCTTAATTAGGAAGTTCCTTCTGCCGGATTTTCCCGCCTAACCATGCGCAGGGGAGTGCCGTAATTACCAGAGCGAGCGGATACCAATGCGGCCCCATTTCTGTATGCTTCCAGGTCACTGCCGCGCCCACAATGCTCAAGACCAGCCCCACGAAGCACCCGCGATTGCATGGCCCATCGGGCGATCCGGCGCCAGACGGGCGGTGATGTAGCTGCCCAGGATTGCGTAGACGACTCGGTAAATGGTCGCGAGCAGGAAGATCCGGTCCGACATCGTTTGCCCTAACGGAGAAAGGATCTTGAGCGTACGCAGAAAAGCATCCGTGCCCAGGGTCAGAATCACGACGGTTACAAACCCCGCCGCCAGCGCTCCAATACTCCGCCCCCATCGCCGAGAGGGCGTGACTGCTTCTATGGGAGGTGTGCTCTGAGTCGGCATTCGAATCTCCTTGACGCAGTTTCAAGGCCACAGTTCAGGATTGCCACAACCAGGTTTCCCGCGAACCGATTCACAAGAGTCTACCCGTTGTGCGCAAGGGGTGCGTGGTTCTCTCAGCTTCTGACGGCATTCGGAACTCGCATAACGGAAGCTGGAAGCCGAACGCCGCGCGGATGGCGAGCGTATAATGTCCAAAGCTTTGCCGTAATCCGGCCTTAGTAGACAATGACTGACCAGATCAAGCGCAAATTGCAGGAAGAGATCAACACGCTCGAACACGAGTTGATCCACGAACTCCCCAAAGAAATCAAGAAAGCCGCAGCCCTCGGTGACTTGAGCGAGAACGCCGAGTATCACATGGCGAAGCAGCGGCAGGAGTTCGTGAAGGCGCGGGTGCGCCAACTGGGCAAACGCCTGGCCGAGTTGTCGATGATCAACATGAATAACATTCCTCACGACAGGGTGGGATTGGGCTCAACCGTGAAGGTCTACGACAATACCAAGGAAGAGGAAGTCGAATACAAGCTGGTGACCAGCGAAGAATCCGACGTGGCGGCAGGAAAGATTTCGACGACCAGCCCGATCGGCCGCGCGCTGTTGAATAAGAAAGTAGGGGATGAGGCGATTGTGGTGACGCCCAACGGAAAGCGCGAACTGGAAATCCTGAGCCTGAGCACGATTCACGACGAAATCGAGGAGAAGCCAAAAGAGGCGCAAGCCTGAGATCATGGACCATAAAGGGCACGAAGGTGCACGAAGAAAGCGATCTTTAGCTTTTCCACCGTGTAAATCACTGTCCTTCGTCGTAGATCGACTGCCTGACGCGGGGCCGCGCCGATGAGCGCTTCGTGGACCTCTGCTTTCGGGCGCGCCTGCGGGGTCCTACTCGATACCATCGTCCGCTGGCTGGCGCTCTCCCGCATCAACCCTAATGTGCTGACGTTTATGGGCCTGGTAGTGAATACCTGGGCCGCGATTCTGTTCGGCTCGGCCAACGCCGCGAACCAGAAACGCATGTTCATTTATGCGGGGCTGGTCATTATTTTTTCGGGATTCTTCGATCTGGTGGACGGGCAGGTCGCGCGCGCCACCAACCGGGTTACTCGCTTCGGAGCCTTTTTCGACTCGGTGGTCGATCGCTACTCCGATGCGAGCCAGTTCCTCGGTTTGCTGGTGTTTTATGCCAGGGGCGGAAGATTCTTTTACGTGGTCCTGACGGCCTTCGTGATGATCAGCGCGATCATGGTGAGCTATACAAGGGCGCGCGCTGAAAGCTTGATTGGTTCCTGCCGGGTGGGATTCATGGAGCGTCCCGAGCGCCTGGTGCTGGTCATTCTAGGGGCATTATTCAATCGCATGGCGCCAGTGCTGTGGGTCATCGCGGTGCTGAGCACAATCACGGTCATTCACCGCATGCGCTATACCTGGACCCGAACCCAAGATCCCCCAGTGTCCCTGACACCGGGCCAGGCCGCATGACTCATCGAAACGCGCATCGGGTAAGGCTGACAGTTTCCCACTCCTAGTTAACAGCACACAAACCTACGTGCGCACAATCACAGTCGCGGCTCTTCCGCACTTGTAGAATTTTGAGTTATTTTGGGTCTCCCGATCTAAATAACCCGTTCGATCATTCAAGGAGGAACCTCATGCGAATCACCCAAGTGCTTGTCTTGATTTTAGTAGTCGCAGTTACGATGTCGGTTGCGCTGCCTGCGTTTGCCGCAGACGGAGCGGCTATCTATAAAACAAAGTGCGCCGCCTGCCATGGCGCCGAGGGCCAGGGCAAAATCGGCCCCGCGGTGAAGGGAGTCAGCCTTACCGCCGAGCAGATCACCGATCTGCTGACCAAAGGCGATGACGCTAAGAAAGCCCCGCACAAGAAAGCCATCTCCGGCGTAGCCGGCGAGGATGCGAAGGCTGTTGCGGAATACATCAAGACGTTGAAGTAATCGCCACCCCTTCGCCGAAATCGGGCCCTCAAGCTTTGTCAGTTGAGGGCTTTCGCATCTTTGACACCTTAACGGGCTCAACTGCTCACGCAGCTAGGGCAGGATGCCCTCGCGACAGCCGGTGGGACGCCGGCGCTACGGCGAAGCTTTGGCGAAGATTCTACAGAACAGGGAGAGGGCTTTGGTTTGAGTTACCAAGCGAGTGAGTTTGCGAGGGTAGGTGTGTGTGCAGAACGCCGATGTTCACTCAAAAAAGTCTCCGTTTTCTTCTTCCCTTTTGCGGCTCCGCTGTGATAACCCAATACGCAGTGGTATGTGTGTGCAGTCCTTGCAGCCTGCACTGAACGTCGTGCTATAATCGCCCGCCGTTCCAGCAGAAGTTTCCGGTGGTCTTTTAATTCTCTTGTGCCCGCAGCCAGGGCGGCGAACCCGCTTCCCGGCCGCCACTGAAATCTAGGAGGAGCAATGACGTTCGACCCCACTCTCTACGGACGTGACGAAGAAGAAGAATTCGGCGACAGCGGCGCTTACAGCGAGTCGCTCGAAGAAGATTTTGAAGAGGAAGAAGAAGAGGAAGAAGAACCGGGCATGTCGACTCCTGAGCCGATGGAGCCCGAACCCATGTCGACTCCAGCCCCAGCGGCTCCCAAACCAAGACCGGCCGCACCCGCCGGCGGTGGCGGAGGCAGCCGTCCCAAAGCCAAAAAGAAAGCCGCCAAGAAGAAACCTGCGGCCAAAAAGAAGGCGAAGAAGGCTGCTAAGAAGAGACCCGCGGCCAAGAAGAAAGCCAAGAAGGCAGCCAAAAAGACCGCCAAGAAAAAAGGCAAAAAGCGCCACTAGCCGTCGACAGGCTACTACGGCTATCGGGCAATACGGGATCTAGACGTGCTACCCCTTTAGCTATGAACTCAACAACCGCGCCCGCACGGGCGCGGTTTCTTACTTAAGGGCGAGTTTCCCGGCATCCAGGACCCTGCCTGAACCGAGGTTTGGTGTGATCCGGATCACAGGCAGCCGTATAGGGCTTCACCGCCCCCCTGGCCGCGGCACGGTAAAAGAGTGAAGAGGCTGTACACACCCTGGGGGAAGCTGGCTTTCCCTGTAGGCACGCTATGGCGTATGATCTAGCTGGTTTAATTTTTTTGGGAGGCTGCGATGTTAGAAGGTCTATTTCAACCGATGCACCTGCTGGTCATTTTTTTCATTGCTTTGCTGGTGTTCGGCCCCAAGAAACTGCCTGAGCTTGGCAAAGGTCTGGGCGAGGGGATTCGTGCCCTGAAGGATGGGATGAAGGACACTCCCGCGCAGGCGTCCGCCGACCAGAACAAGAAGACTGAAACCAAGAGCTAACCGGCTCCTTCGTCCGAACCCAGAGACGGGCAGCCCACCGTGCCCGGCTCGTCTCTTGCTCTCTTCCCTATCATTCCGAATTATTCCGAGGTTCTTGCAACGCTGACGTTCTTAGCAACTCTGGGCTCCCAAATCGTTACTTACTAATCTGCAATTTGGAGGCTACTTCGTGCTCAAATCCAAGAACCTAACTCTGCTCGCTCTTCTGGCCCTCTCTTCCACCCTGTTTGCCGACCAGGTCACGCTGAAAAATGGGGATCGGCTCACGGGGACGGTGGTGAAATCCGACGGCAAGACGCTGGTCCTGCACACCGATGCGGCCGGTGATGTCACCCTGAAATTCGATGACATTCAGGAAATCAAAACGGACGAACCGCTTCACGTCACGTTGAAGGATGGGAAGACCGCTGTGGGCCCTGTGACCACTACGGATGGCAAGATCGAGGTCGCGACCAAGAATGCCGGTACTGTCGAAGCTCCCAAGGATGATGTGACGCTGATCCGCAACGACGCCGAGCAGGCAGCCTACGACAAATCACTGCACCCTGGATTGCTTCATGGCTGGAATGGCGGCGCGAACGTCGGGTTCTCCGTGGCACGAGGCAACAGCCAGACCGAGAACCTCGCCCTCGCGTTCAATGCCATACATCCAACGCTGCATGACAAAATCACGCTTTACGCGACTTCGATCGATACCAAGAACGATCTCGCCACACCCACGACCGTGGCGAACTTGAATACCGGAGGTCTCCGCTACGATCGCGACCTGAATCCGAAACTGTTCGTCTTTGGCGCCGGGGATTTCATGAGCAATGCGCTGCAGTTCCTCGATCTGCGGCAGGTGTACAGTGGCGGCTTCGGCTTCCACGCGATCAAGAACGATCGCACCATCCTCGATTTTCTGGGTGGCATCAACTACACCCACGAAACCTACTCGAATGGCACGCCTATCCCCGGCACCAATCCTATTGCCTACACTTCGTATGGCATGACGAATCGCTTCGTGGCCCTGACGCTGGGAGAAGAACTGAATCAGAAACTGGGAAAGAGCACAGTGGTCACGCAGAATCTGTACTTCTATCCCAACCTGCAGCAAACAGGCGAGTACCGCATCACGTTCAATTTCGGTACCGTAACCAAGATCAGCAAGATCTTTGGCTGGCAGAATCAGTTCAGCGATATTGACGTCTCAAATCCGCCGATGGGAGCTAAGAAGAACGATGTGCTGTTCACGACGGGGTTGAACATCGCGTTCACGCACTAATGCAACATAGCGGCGAGAGGGCCTCGCGGGCCGGACCAAAACCTCAAACGAGCGAGCCCGTCTTCTAAGCGGCGGGCTCGCATCTCTCATGCGAGACCACAAGCTTTTTACGGAACCACAATCTTCGGATCGTTGACACTCATCGACACGGGTACAACGATTTTGGGATCGCTCACCACTCCAAGTCGCGCTTTCTTTGTCGTGGTTGCAGTCCCTTGTGCTGGGACGTAAACACAATACTCAGTCATGGCATTGGAGGCTTCGTCAGCGACCGCCAGAACTTCTGGTTGATGTGCCTTCAGCTCCAGCCACTCCCGGCGGAACAGCGCTACATTGGTGAAGTGCAGTGAGCACGGCTTAGTTGCGAGAAAGGTCACGTTTTTGTGGATGCCGGTATGTTCTGTTTCGCGGCAGTCGAATTCCGCTGAATCGGTCCCAATTACGATCTCAATCCAGAGGGTCTTTTCATTTGGGGCTGGAGTGCCGGTCATAATCGATTTGAGTTTCTTCATGGCAGCCTTAGAAGAAGTCATTTCCAAGACCGGGGATGTGGTCGGCATAGTTCCTCCTTCTTCTTACACGACGACCTGACATGGTCAGGGTTGAGGTTGAACTACTTTTTTGTTGAATTCTTGCTCGATCTTTCGAAATCTAGGGTCCGAGAGCAAGTCTCGTTGGCCGGGATCGTTCTCTAATTGTTTGATAGTCCAGCCGCGAGCCAGAGCTTTCTGGACCAACTCCAGAGCACGGCTGCGCTCGCCTAGGTTGTCGTAGGCTTCACCTGCGCTCGCCAGCACGCCGGGATCTTCCGGAGCACGGGCCAAGGCAGCTTCAATCAGAGGCACCGCTTTCGCTCTCTGTTTCCATTTCGAATGCAGCAGAGCTCGCTCTACATCTATTTCCGCATCGTCGGCGCCGAGCCTCGCATTCGCATCCAGTCGGGCGAACTCGTGGCGAAATGCCTCGCTCGCTTTGTCGTTCTCATTCAGCCACAGGAGCGCCAGCCCGAGATTCGACCACGCCCGCCAGTCATTGGCGTTGATGTCGAGCGCCTTGCGCGTCATCTCCACCGACTCGGCCCATCGCCTTTGCCGGTAGTACAAAGCGCCCAAATTGGTGTAAGCCGCATAGCCCGGCTGCAGATCGATCGATTGCCTAAGATGGCTCTCCGCGTCGGCATCTTTTCCCAGTAGTTGCATCATGCCGCCCAGCGTCGCGTGCGCCATCGCGTTGTCAGGAGTGCTAGCCAATACAAGATCGAACTGCGCTGCCGCATCGCTGTAACGTCTCTGCCGGTAGTAAAAAACTCCTAGCTCATAATGTCCGTTCCAATCCTGGGGGCGAAGCACGGTGGCTTTTTTGTAAGTACTCTCCGCTCTTTCCACCTGTCCCATGCTTGCATAGACCGACGCTTGCTCAAGCCATGCGTCGGGGTTGAGGGGTTCCAGCCGCAACGCCTGCTGGATCTCCTGCAACGCGAGATTGGATTGCCCCCGTCCGTTGTGAACGCGCGCGAGCATGACGTATACGGCCGGGAGCTCCGCATTTAACTCCGCGGCTCGCCGGCAATCCTTTTCCGCTTCGTCGATCCACCGCGAATCGTGCTCCAGGCGGTATTTCGCCCAGTGCGCCTCAGCCAGTCCGCTGAAACCCAGGGCGAAATTCGGATTCGCGGTCACGGCCTGCTGAAAGCTTCCAACCGCTGCATCAAGATTCGACGGCTTGTCCCAACGTTCCAGGTATTTCAACCCCATCAGGTATGACTCGGCTGGTGCGGGCTGAATTGGCACGCTGGTTTCCTGGAGGTATTGCTTGTCAACCGTGTGACGTAACACCGCATTCAGGCGCATTCCGATAGCGATTACGGCCAACAATGCAGCAAGAGCCGTAATGGGTCCGATCCACCGTTTCCATGTCAAGCCTGTGGAGGTTTGGGCCAGAGGCGATCCTGCGCGTCGCAGATCCACTGCGATTTCGTGCGCGGAGGCATATCTCCGGTCGGGATCTTTATCCAAGCACTTCTGAATCACAGCTTGGATGGCGGCACCAATGGTGGGGTTGAGCTTGCTGATGGCGGGGGGCGACTGGTGCAGGATGGCATCAGTCAGAGCCGGACCGGAGCCCAGAAATGGTCGCCGTCCCGTTGCCATCTCAAATAGCACGCAACCCGCCGCCCAGATGTCGGTGCGCGCATCCAACTTCCCTCGCAGCAACTGCTCCGGAGCCATATAGGGCAAGGTTCCGCTCAGGGCATCTCCTGCGCTGAAACTCTGCGTTACGTCCGTAGGGCTGGTTTCGCGACGCAGAATGACAGCGAGACCAAAATCCAGAATCTTAATGCGCGCATCGGAAGTCATGCGGACGTTCGCCGGCTTCAGGTCGCGGTGAATCACATTGTGGGTATGCGCTGCGGCGAGTCCTTCCGCCAATTGCGATCCGAGTTGAATGATCTCCTTCTCAGTCAGAGGTCCGGAATTCAGCATCACGTCGAGCGACACTCCGTCGATGAACTCTTCGACCAGGAAGTCGACACCATCCTGGGTGTCGAAGTCGTGAACCGTGGCAATATTTGGGTGATTGAGCTTGGAGAGCGTCAGCGCCTCTTTGTGAAATCGCTTGCGCGCTGCACTTTCAATGAGCTCGGCAGGAGGAAGAAGTTTGAGGGCCACATCGCGATCGAGGCGGTCATCGTGGGCGCGATAGACCACCCCCATTCCGCCTTGTCCAATTTGCTCGAGAATACGGTAATGCGAGAATGTGGCCTGCATGGGGACACCTTGGCCGCGTCTTCCGACTCGGTCCCCTTGGCCCGGACTTCAGTTCTGAGAGCCAGCAAATTGTCGCGCAGGCATTCTCCGCCTGCAGTGACCACGCTCACAGTGCATTTGTGGAGACCGGACTGGCTGCGCGCGGTTATTGCTGGTTCTTTCTTGGGGTTTCACTACTTCTGGCAATTTCTGCAGCGCTCCTTCCGGCGGCCTCGGCCAACCCACACTTCGACGTAGAAAATGCCCGCCGATTCATTCCTTGCCGCCGACGCCGTCCGTCGCGGGGGCTGCGCAGGTCCTGTGTACCGGTTCGCGCTACTGCCCGTTCTTCGCCACTTCTGTCTTCGCGTTGCGCAGTTCGGGGCGATCCGAATGCTTCCCACCATCGCAATTCTTCAGGAGCTGCGAATAATACGAGCTCGCTTTCGCGGCCTGATGCGCCATTTGCGCGGCCTGCGCCGCGCCCGCCAGCCCGTTGAAGCGACTGGGGTCAATCTTCATCGATTTTTCATATTCCACCAATGCATTGTCCGATTGCTTCAGTTGCAGGAGCATGTCGGCGAGCATCTCGCGAGCGGGGATATCGACTTCCGGCTTCCCTAGCTTGTCCTGGGTGTCGGCGACCTGGCGCATCTGTTTCAGCGCCTCGTCGTTCTTATGCTCCGCGAACGCAAGCCAGGCGTGTACCTCACCTTCGCTGGAGCGGGGGCCGTCCAGTACGTAGGCGTATTTCGAATTGCGTGTCGCTTCTTCCGCCTGCTCGAACATCTGCGCGTTGCGGCGCGTTGCTTCCACATCGCCCATGTGCGCCGAACCGATCGTCCGCGCCCAATAAGTGATCATCTGCAAATGCGCGGGCGTATTCTCCGCCGGTTCGAGCGCGGTCGCGTCCTGCCAGTGCCGCATCTCCAGATCGTAGAGCGCCGGGAAATGTGCTCCCGCAAATCCGAGGTACTCCAGCATTCCAGTATCGTCCCCGTTCTTGGGCGCGGTTGCTACGATTTGCTTCGCCTCGTCGACAATCTTCTTCGCCGCATCATCCTGTCCGGTCTGAAGGTAAGCGTAGAGCAGGAAATGCATGGCGTGAAGTTCGTGGCCGCGCATGTACATTGCGCCGGAATTTTGCGTCAAAGCCACCGACTTCAGGTTGGCCTGGATATCTTCATTCCATAATCCGAGGCGCGCGAAGATGTGCGAGGGCATATGCACGGCGTGGGCCGAGGATGGGGCAATCGCCGCGTAGCGCCGGGCCGCGTCCAGTCCAGAAGCCGCCATCTCCGGCGAATCGCAGGAGTGAATGATGTAGTGCGCGAGCCCGGGATGATCGGGCTGCTTCTGGAACAGCGGATTGAGCACCGCGACCGCTTTTTTCTCGGCTTCGTGTGTCGTGTCGTCCGGCCGGTCCGAAGCCAGCAACGAAAGCGCGTAGAAAGCTCCCGCCTCCAGGTCATTTGGATTCTTCTGGTAGACCTTGGCCATCGCATCCGAGTACGCGGCCGCTTGTTTCAGATAATCAGCCTTGGAGCCGCTGCTATAGAACACCGCCAGCGCCGAAATGTAGTCGCGCTCACGCTCGGTTTTTGCGCCGATCTTCTGCGCTTGTTCCATCTCCTGGTGACCGCGTTTCAAAGTTGCGTCTTCCGGGCGTTCCCATATCTCGTGGAACAGGCTCATGGCAACGCCCCAATGCGCCATGGCGCACGATGGATCGTTTTTGGTGATGGCCCTGAATTGTTCCTCGGCTTCTTCGTAGCCGAACGAGTGCAGCAGCGCAACGCCGCGCTCGAAAGCTTTTTGCGAATCGGGCGAGCAGGATACGGGAAATGAAACCTTGCCCAACTGTTCGGTCGCTTCGTGATGATGCCCATGCATTTCATCTTCCTGACCGAATGCGGGGACAACGCACAGAACACAAAACGAAACCAGCAAGCAACGCAGGGATTTCATGCGTAACATCTTCGTGCCTCCACAGAACCGGTGTACTACTTTAGTAGAGTTTGGCCGTTTAAACCACAGTGGGGCCTGAGTCAGCAGCGCGAATTTTGAAACGATCAGGCCTCGGACCTCAGACTTCTCACCTCAGACCACAGGCAGACCCTGTCAACGAGCCACTGACCACATCCTCGACACAGACGCGCATCCAGCGATTCGCCTGATGGCATCCGCGCAGGCGCAGTTTCAGGTAATTGTCAGTGAGGGCTTCGGTGAACTCGCCGCCGGAATAATTTCCCGCAACGTTCAACGTGATCGCCTGCAGAGTCTTGCCGAGGAAGCTGCGCATGAAGGCTAATTTCTTCTCCGCGGCCATCTCGCGCAAAATGCGGTTCCGTTCTCTGGCGACGTGCACCGGCACCTGATCGGGCATGCTTGCCGCCGGAGTGCCCGGGCGCGGCGAATAGGTGAAGACATGCAGGTAAGTAAACGGCAGGTCGGCGATCATGCGGCGCGTGGCTTCAAATTCGGAATCGGTTTCTCCAGGGAATCCCACCATCACGTCAGCGCCAATCGCGGCGGCCGGCATGGCAGCACGAATTTTCTGGATCTTGTGGCGATAGTGCCAGGGACGGTACTTGCGATGCATCCGGCGCAGCACCGCATCGCTGCCCGACTGCATGGGCACGTGGGCGTGCTTGGCAATTCGTGGAGATGAGGCAACGAGCGAAATCAGATCGTCAGACCAATCCATCGGCTCGATGGAAGAGATGCGGAGTTTCTCGAGGGCGGTTTCCGAGAGAATGGCGCGAACCAGCGACGCGAGATCCGGCTTCGAGAATGCGGACCTCGGACCTTGGACTTCAGGCGTCAGCGTTTCACCGCTGCCTAAACTCTGAAGCCTGAGGCCGGAGGTTTCGAGGCCGGAAGAGTGCGGCCTGAGGTCCAGATCTCTCCCCCAGCGCCCCAAGTTAATGCCGCTGATCACGACTTCACGATAGCCGGCGGCGATCAGTGTGTTGACCTCAGAGATGATGCGATCCAGCTTCAGCGAGCGGCTTTGGCCGCGGACAAAAGGAATCACACAGAATGAGCAGCGGTTGTCACAGCCGTCCTGCACTTTGAGGTTGGGGCGGGTGCGCTCGTTGGCGGCATCGAAGACTGGAGCGGCGAGGAGTTCGGTGTGAGCGAAGATGTCGGAGACGTAAATCGAGTTGTCAGTACTCAGTACTTGGTTCTCAGTTAGCCGCGAAAGCGAGATGAAATCCGAGCTTGGATTTTCTGGAGCACCTGAGGCTCGCAGTGCGATTTTCGCGAGTTGATGCTTGTGGGAGTTCCCCACTACGAGGCTCACGCCTGGCAGCGCGGCAATTTCCTCGGGAGCGCGTTGAGCGTAACATCCGGTGACCACAATCTGCGCCTCGGGATTCTGCCGGCGCACACGCCGGATGGCAGCGCGGGCGTCCTGATCCGCCCCAGAGGTCACCGTGCAGGTATTGAGGACTATCACCGAAGCTTGTGCCGCGGTGGAGACACGATCCAGTCCGCGCTCCTCGAACTGGCGTTCGAGGGCCGCGCCATCCGCCTGCGTGGCGCGGCAGCCAAAGTTTTCTACAAAGAATCCAGCCACACCTTATGGTATCGCACACTCCGGGCATAGCTTGCGGCCAAGGGAGTGAGTTGGCGGATTAAGCCGATGCCGCGGTGCGCCGCGACTGGAAACACTCGCGGCAAAACACCGGACGGCCCTGGGTCGGGCGGAAAGGAACCGTGGTCTGCTTTCCGCATCCCGAGCAGGTGGCCTGGGTCTCGACTTTTGTGTAGCGGTAGTTCGGTCCCGGCGTGGGCACCGCACCGAGCACCGAGACCCGTTTGGTCTTGCATGCCTTGCAGCGCTTAGGTTCATTTTTGAATTGCTTGTCGTGAAAGAAAAGCTGTTCCCCGGCGGTGAAAATGAATTCATTCCCACAGTCGATACACTTGAGCACCTTGTCCTGAAATTCCATTGAGGATGGCTCCCTTCAGCCCGTTTCCGCGCGCCCACCCGCGGGGAAAGAACTGCGGTGGTAACACCGAAAATACAGGTTGTGTACAACTCCCCCTCTAACTGCCCCATGGACTCGGCCCGCCGCGCGCCCGGACGGCGCGTGGGTACAACTTATCGAAATATGCCGGGAAGAACGTTCAGTTTGAAATCCCTAATGCAGCTCAACTTGGTGGGGGCCAGATTGAGCAGAGCCGCCCCGGGAAGGAGCGGCCCTTTGTTGCGCTAATCCTGTTCTTTACGTGTCTTCTTGCGCGCCCGCTTGCGAGCCAGCGCGGCCTTCACACGCTTCTTTTCGCCGGGCTTCAGGTAAAAGGAGTGACGCTTGACCTCCTTGATGATGTCTTCCTGTTGCACCTTGCGTTTAAAGCGGCGCAGCGCGTTCTCGAGGGATTCTCCCTCTTGAAGCCGAACTTCTGCCAAACTGATACACCCCCAGACTCGTCCGGATGGACCGAATAGTTATTACAAGGATTTGAACACAAGTCAAGAGGGGCTGACGAATTTCACCACAGCGGCGAAGGTTTCTGGAGATCATGTGGATCATTTTGAGACGAATTTGGCGATAGGGGGAACTATGATGCGGGGCGGGACGCCCCGCGACAGCCGGCGGGACGCCGGCGCTACGGTCGAAATGTTATTAGTTTTGAGCTTTGCCGCGCAGGATGGTTACCGAGGCTCTGGGAAGGGTGATGGCCGTTCCTGCGGGAATGGTGCTTCTTACGGGCGGGTCGTTTGGGTTGGGATGGCTGTTGGGACCATCCGACTTCCACATGTACTGCTCACTCCCGAAGGTGAGCACAGAGATGGGACCGGAGAACGGCTTGGCGTCATCGAAGGCAATCTGCACCTGGTGCGGGTTGGATTGGTCTTTATTGATGACCATCACAGACCATTGGCCGTCTGGACATGTAACCGCGTAGGCGGTGATCAGAGTGTGTCCGGCGTTGTCTTTCAGATCGCAGGAAGCGGGATATAGCTCGTGCATCCCGGCGCGGTGTTGCACCCATTCCAGATTGATGAGTTGGCTGGTGTGGTATTGCGCAGTAAAGGCTCTGATCTGGAGATTCTCGTCGGCGACATAGTTGCCGTAGGTGCCAAAACCGTGGCAGCCGGGCCGCAGCGGCTCGGGCTGAATCGGGGAATGATAGTAGACAGCGCCTCCAGCCGTGAGAAACGCGCCCACGCTATCTGCAAGCCAGAGGGCGGAGAAAATATCGATCATCTGCTCCGCGTTACCATACGTGACATTGCTTTCGGTGTTCATCATGGGCACGTTGGCGGGGAGTCCATCCTGGCGCCATACGTCGAGAATGTGGCTGATCAGCTCGGGCTCGCGGAACAGGTCGGCCCAGACGATATCGCAAGGCGGATAGGGATAGTGCTCAAAGCTCATGAAGGCCAGGTCTGACAACCGGTCGCGGGCCTTCAGGTAATCGAGGAAACGCCCCAGCCATGATGTGCGCCCTTGCGCGTCGGGCCATACCTTGATGTCTTCATTCACGCCCTCGAAGACGGGACCGCCGAGCTTCAAATCCGGATTCACGCGGTGCATCGCTGTCGCAAACTGCAGATAGAGCTCGGCATAATCCTCGGGCAGCATGTTCTGCCCATCCGGTTCCTCGCCCATCTCGACGTAAGAAATCGGATAGCCCCGTTTCTTCAGATAATCCATCTGCGCGGCCGCATCGTCGGGAGTGCCGTAGAGCAGCGAGATCGGGATCATCGCCGGCAGATTGTTCGTAATGCCGCTGGTAAAGAACAAATCGAGCCCGGTCTGATCGCCATGGCTATCGAGATCGGCCTCCGAATGCCATGGATCGATGGACGAGCAGAAAGTCGCGGTCTGGTTCTGGTCGGCCCGATGCTGAACGAAATCTACAAATTCTCCCGCCGGGGTGAGCGATCCGACATAGATCTCATGGATCGCATAGCCCACAGCACTGCGCGGATCTTTGGGATCGTGCAATGCGCCAGGCCGCGAGTCCCCGGTATTCGACGAGTCGGTCATCCATACGCGCAGGAAACGAACTCGGATCGGCGTGGAAGCGAGGAGAATGTCTACCCGGCCGCCCTTGCCGTTGGTGACGATGCCGGAGGGAAAAGCCGTCCATAGGCCGGACGTGGGCCGCTCCATCGGACTCGCGGGATCTTCGGCATCTTTCTTTTCCGCCGGCTTTTCCGACGCCCAATACTGTACTTCGTAGCTGCGGGCGTAAGGCTCTGCCCAGTCGATGCGCACCTGTGAAACCAGTTCGTGGGAACCGAGATCGAGGACGACCCACTGCGGATGAGCGGAATCGCGCTGGCCGGTGAACTTGCCGGCAAGATAAGGATTGCTCTTCCAATAGCTCGCAGGATTCCCATCCGTGATTCGCGAATGGCCGTGCTCCGAGCCGCCATTGCGGGTCGTGCCGCGATAGGGTAGAGGGTAGCCGTACGAATGCCGGATGGGATCCTTCAACTCTGTGCTCCCAGTGAAATATCCCCGCTTGTTGGCGGCGTCGCTCCAGGCACCTTTCGGATTCCAGTGCCACGCGCCAATCGAAAGGTCGGTATTTTGCCGATAGGTGATCGGTCCCCAGCCTGCCGAGAGGCACTGCTTGACCATCTCGGGTGTGTAGATCTTCTCAACGACATCGTACGAGAGGATGTCCATTGAACTGCCCAAGGCCTGGTCGGGATCGAAGAGGATGGGAGTTGCCGAAGACGCAATGCGGATGCTGGAAATTTCCGAGATGGCCTTGGCGGATTGCCCTGCTGCGGCGCGAAGAGGAGCTGGAACCACGGCCAGCGTCGCCGCAGCGCTGGCAGTGCCGAGGAATTTGCGGCGGGAAATACCTGAGTTTTTCATGGGAACGAAAAAGTATATAAGAACCGCTGAAAGTGGGGACAACCAGCTTTCTTCTGATGAAAGCAGACGCGGGCAAGGCGCCCGCTCCACATTCACCTGCGCAACCTTGCGTATGACCTAAAAAATAAATTTCACGGACAACTGCACCTGCCTGGGCGCGTAGGCCGCATTCGGCTTCATGAAATTGCCCGGCAGCTTGTAGTAGCCGGGATACGGGGCGATGTTCGCCGATACGTAGTCCTGCACAAACGTGCTCGCCGAGGCCACCATCCCGTTCGAGGTAAGGGCCAGGCGCTGGTTGTCGCGATTGAAAAGATTAAACGACTCAGCCATCAGGTTGACTTTGTAGCGCTCGCGGAAGCGCAGCACTCGCGTCAGTCGCAGGTCGGTGGTCGCGTAGTCCGGCCCGGTGAAGGCATTGCGGCTGTACCCCGGCAGACGGTCGTTGAGATCGTTGCCGTCCTGGTTGGGATCGCCGGAGACGGTCGCGTTGTAGGGGCGACCGGTGCCGTAGTTCACCACGCTCGAGACTTTCCAGTCATTGAAAAAGCGGCCGAGAAGCTCGTGTCCACGATGGAACGGCCGCAACTCGGCCGAGAACGCCACCACTAGCCGGTGCCGCTGGTCCGTGACGCTGGGCCCGCGCTCGGCACTCGGGTTGTAAGAATTCTCTACTGTCGCGGGCTGGCCGGCTACGAGCGCATCCTGGCCATCATCGATGGCGTGCGCGTAAGTGTAGGAAAGCCGGGCGTAGGTTCCCCGCGCTACGCGGCGATTGATCGAGAGCGTGGCCCCGCTGTAGTAGCTGGATGCCGCGCTTTGGAATTCGTCGATGGCGCCCAGTTGCGCGATCGGGCGTCCCAGAGGATTAATGCAGGGAGGCCACGGGCAGTCGAGCGTGCGGCTGAATTGCCAGGTGGCAAACGAATCCACGGTGTAGTAGCCGTCCTGGAAAATCGAGCCCGTGGAGTTGAAAAGGGGGTAGGTCAGGGCGGAGGGCTGCGGCAGATTCACATCGAGGGCGCGAATCAGGTGCTCCCCATGCACGTTGAGCAGCGACAAGCTCACCGTGGTGCGTTCGGCCACTTCCTTTTGCAGCGTAATGCTCGATTGCTGCACCCGCGGTGTAACGAAATTGCCGGCAAAAGCCGAAACATCATTGGTCACGCCCTGGGTGAAGCCCGCTGGAAGGACGCAGTTGGCGGCGTACAATCCGCAATTCACCAGCGGGTTGGGATAGGACGGAAAGACCTGGTGGTCATAGTAATTTGAGTTGTTCAGAAATACGTGTGCGTCGGTCACTCCATTTTCGGTCTGTATCACCGAGTTGTAAATCTGCGGAATACGAACATAGAAAATGCCGTATCCAGCCCGCACCACGAGCGGACGCCGCTTGCCGAATGAGTAGGCCAGGCCAGCACGTGGCGCGAAATTGTAAGGCTGGAAGGGAACCTTCCCTGCCAGCGGAAACAGCGGGGTCGAAATGAGTCCCGCAGTAGTGAACGTTTGCAAGTCCCAGCGGACGCCGAGATTCACCGCCAGCCGGTTGGTGACGCGAACCGTATCCTGTACAAACGCCGCGTATTCGTTCGTATCTGGGTGCGAAGTGGCGCTGCCAAAATTCTGCAAGTAGTAATGCGGCACCTCGTGCGCGTACGCGCGCAAAGGTGTCAGCTTCATTCCAGCTTCCATCGGCTCGAACGTAAACGGATTGACCTTGAGCGGATAAAAAAGATATTCGCCGCTCTGCTGGTTGGGAAAGAAATCATAGATCCGGGTAAACAGGCCATCGCCCCAATCTTCCAGGAATGCCGCGCACCTTCAAAGCTGATCGTTTCGGCCAAATGCAGCCGGTGCTCCCGCGTCTGCCGGGGCAGGATGTTCGAGCGTCCCATGCCATCGAGAATGGTGGGAATTTTCACCAGCACGTCGTTGGTGTTGCTGGACGACTGCTGCCGGTCACGCGAGAATTGGGTGCGCAAGTGGCTGATCCAGCGCATGGAAATACTGCTAGTCAACGACAGGTTGGCCGTTTCGGTCGAGACCAGTTCCTGCCCGTTGTTGCTGATGGCATCGTAGGTGACCGGACTGGCGGGATCGAGAAAGACATTGTTCGATCCCCAGTAGCGTGTGGTATTCACGCGTAGCGTCAGCTGATGACGCGAGCTCAGATTCATATCGAGCTTGCCGTAAGAAGAGTTACCGATTTGCGCCGCGCGATACTCCCCAGTCAGAGAACTCAGTTGCGCTGCCGAGGCAAAGACAAGCGCCTGATCGGTGGCTTCGTAGTCTCCAGCAATACCTGGACTTCCGGCCTGCGGAAGAAGCTGGGAGCTTCCGTCCAGGAACTCGACCACATTGGGCACGTGAAAAATGTGCTGGTCAAATCCGCCAAGGAAGAAAACCTTATTGCGCTTGATAGGTCCGCCGATGGTGCCTCCGACCTGCTGTTGCCGGTTGTGCGGCTTGAATGCCAGGAACGCGCCTGCCGCACCCAGTGAACTGTCGCGCAGGTAATAGAAGACCGTACCGTGGTAGTGATTCGATCCCGACTTGGTTACCACGTTCACCACGGCTCCTCCCGCGCGGCCCTGCTCGGCTCCGTAGGAATTGGACGAGACCCGAAACTCCTGCACAACTTCGGTCGAGAACTGGTAAGGGGCGCGATAGCGCCCGCGTGCCTGGGAGAAGAAGGCGTTGTTGTAGTCGCTCCCGTCCACCAGGAAGCTGTTCTGGAATCCCCGAATACCGCCGAATGACAAGTCGCCGTTTGTAGCGGAAGTCAGGCTTCGTGGATCCTGCGTCACTCCAGGCGAAAACAGCGCCAGGTCCGAAAATCGCCGGCCGTTGAGCGGAAAATCGTTCAGGGCACGCTCGTCCAGCAGCGTCGAAACCGCGCTGGGCTGGGTATCGACGATGAGCGGCGCGCTCGACACAGTCATGCTCTCTTGCGCCCCCGCGATCTTGAGGCGGAACTCCAGTTCGGACGTTCCTCCAACATCCACGTGCAACGGCGGCGTGACCTGGGGCGACATGCCTTGGGCCTCCACGCGAGCCGTGTAGTCGCCCGGCAGCAAATCGAGCGCGAAGTTGCCCTCGGCATCGCTGGTCGTAGTGTGGCGGTTCCCAGTTGCGGTGTTGACGATGACAATCGTCGCCTGCGCGATGCGTGCTCCCGCGGAATCGAGCACAGTGCCACGGAGGGTACCCGTCGCCGAGTCCTGCGCGCCCAGAATCGAAGTGAAGCTTAGGACTGCAAGAATGACCAGGAGAAAACAGAGATGCTTTGCGGACATGAGTTCGCCTCGGAGTGCGAGATAACACTCGGAGGGGCGCCCCGCGGGCGAACCGGACGCGCCGCGGGATCATCCTGGGAGAAGGACCGGAAAGCGACCGACGCGGCCGGGAAACTTCTCCACCAGAAGAAAACCACTTCCTCTATAGCACTTGCGCGAGAAGGAGTCTGTGATCCGGCAATTCTTTTTTGCATTCTTTCCCGGAGTGGGAAACAGCTGAGGCTTTCAGGGAGAGGCTTTCACCACAGAGGGCACAGAGGTTCACTGAGGAATATTCCCCAAATGGCTTGCCCTTACGCTGGAACGCGCTCTCGTGTTAACTTCAATTTCCTTGCAGAAACATGATTCGATCCTATAAAGGCGTCCGGCCGACTATTCCGGCCACTTGTTATGTGGATGACTCGGCCCAGATTATTGGCGACGTGGTGCTGGGTGAGCACGCCTCGGTGTGGATGAACGCCGTCGTCCGCGGAGACGTCCACGAGATTCGCATCGGCGCCTGCTCGAACGTGCAGGATAACAGCGTGCTGCACGGCATGAAGCAGCAGTGGGGCGTTTATCTCGGTGAATACGTCACGGTGGGGCATTCGGTGACGCTGCACGGTTGCGTGATCGAAGACCGCTGCCTGATCGGGATGGGATCGATCATTCTGAATGGCGCCCGCATCGGGGCTGGATCGATTATCGCTGCCGGGACTCTAATCCCAGAGAAGACCGTGGTCGAACCGGGCTCTCTGTGGATGGGTTCGCCCGGCAAGTTCCGGCGCAAGCTGGGTCCGGATGACGACGAGATGATCCTGAGGTACGCGAAGAATTATCTTGGGTACAAGGATGAGTATTTGAAAGAAAGGTGAACAGTACTCAGTACGCAGTACCCAGTACTCAGTAACGGCTCTTCTGCCGGCACTGAGTACTAGGTACTGAGTACCGAGTTTTTAATGATCAAAGCTGTCCGAGGAACGCGAGACCTTCTGCCGCCAGAGACGGCGCTGTGGAACTTTGTGGAAGCTGCGGTGCGCGACGTGTTTCGCGCCTACAACTTCCAGGAAATCCGCACGCCGATTTTCGAGGAAACGGCGCTGTTCGCCCGTGGCGTGGGGGAAGAGACCGACATCGTCGCCAAAGAGATGTACACCTGGGAGGACCGCTCGCGTGCTGCGAGCGAGAAGGGGCAATCGCTCACCCTCCGCCCCGAGGCTACCGCTGGGATCGTCCGGGCCTACATTGAGAACAAGATGTGGGATCGTGGATTGAACAAACTTTATCTGATCGGGCCAATGTTTCGGCGTGAGCGTCCGCAGAAAGGACGCTACCGGCAGTTCTATCAAATCGACGCGGAGGTGATCGGACCCGCGTCGGCGGGGAGTGATTCGCCCGCCCGCGATGCCGAGATCCTCGAGATGCTGGCCACCTTGCTCGACCGGCTCGGCATCACTGACTGGAATCTTGAACTGAACTCCGTGGGATGTCCCAGCGACCGCGCCAAGTTCAATGAAGCCCTGCGCAACGCGCTCGAGCCTGTGAAAGATAAGATGTGCGCCGACTGCCAGCGCCGCGCCGTCACCAATCCGCTGCGGGTTTTCGACTGCAAGGTGCCCGAGGATCAGCCGATCATCGCGACGCTGCCGCGTATCAGCCAGTTCCTGGATGAGGGCTGCCGGACGCATTTCGAAGCGGTGCAGGCAATCCTGACTAAAGTTGGCGTACGCTTTACGCTCAACGACCGCCTGGTCCGCGGCCTCGACTACTACACGCGCACGGCCTTCGAATTCACTCACGGTGCGCTGGGTGCGCAAAACGCCATTCTCGGCGGCGGTCGCTATGATGGCCTCTCGGAAGCATTGGGTGGACCGCCCGCACCCGGCATCGGATTCGCCATCGGCGAAGACCGCCTGGTCATGTCGCTGAGGGAGACTGCTGAGGGCGTCATCAGCAAACCTCAGGTCTATATCGCTCCTATGGTGGGGATGAACGCGGAGGGAGCTCTCCTCGCGCACGAACTCCGCCGCCACGACCTGGTCGTCGAATTGGGTGACGATACGTTCCGCCTCAAGAAATCCTTTGAAGCCGCGACCAAGGCTGGCGCGAAGTACATTCTCATCGTGGGCGAGAACGAGATCCAGGCCAACGCCTTCGCTCTCAAGAATCTCTCTACGGGCGAGCAGGTTTCCGTGCCGCGAGCCGAGTTGCCAACTAAGATTCGGCAATGATGCAAGGCCTCGCGGTGTGCTAACTTTTCCTTGTTCCTCGCTTAGCTTGTCATTCCTCGCTCATCCCGTTGATGAGAAGAGCGACAGCGATGAGGAATCTGCTTAGGGAGGCGTCCATGAAATCTGCTTTCGTGACTTGTGTGGTTCTGATCTTCTGCTGCGCCGCGGTCGCACGCGCCGGCCAGGCTAACAAGCCCGCTCCTCCTCCGACTCCATTCGAGCAAGCCCTCATGGACGCTGAAAAGGGATACATTGCAGCGGCCAAGAAAGGCGACGTCTCTTTTTTCAAGACTACCCTTACCAGTGATTTCTCATTCGTCGCCTTCGATGGCCAGCTTTACACGCGGCAGGAGATGCTCGATCAATTCGCAGAGGGTGGCTTCAATGTGATGGCCTACGAAATGAAAGTCATCCCGATCAGCGACGATGCTGGAATCGTTACCTACAACGTCGTTCTGACCGTTCCTGTCAGCGAAGACCAAGGGCCCCCGCCGCGCTACCAGCATTTCAGCACTGTCTGGGTAAAAGAAGGCGGCGAGTGGAAGATGAAATTTCAGCAGATGACTGCGAATCACTGGGGAGACTGGTAGTCGAAGGTGGTTATTACGGTATCAGCCAAATTGGTTTTAGCTTTTTTCTTTGGTCGGCGGGAGAGTCCATGAAATTAGTCCCAGATGTTTTGTTGTTAGCCCTTCTACTCGGAGCGAGCGCGGTGACGCAACTCCGCGCGCAAAACGCCGATCAGGGGGCTAGTGCAAGCCAGTCCCCCGCATCGCCGAAAGCCCAGACTACCAGCGATCAGCAGTATTCGGGCATGTACACCTTCCTGAAAGAAGGCGAATTTGTGCAAATCACGGTGGAGGATGGAGCCCGCGTAACCGGCTTCATCTCGCGCTATGGCGACGGCGAGAGCGACAAAGGCGCGTTTCTGGATCAATTCTTCAAGACCGGCAAGCTCGAAGGAAATGTATTGAGCTTCAGTACCGAGATCGTGCACGGGGTATCGTTCGATTTCAACGGCTCCATCGAGCGTGGCGAAGGAAAGAAACCCGGGGACGAAGCCTATTATCTTTTGAAGGGGACGCTGACAGAGAAGTCCACCGACGTGAACAAGAAAGTAACCGCGCACCAGCGGGACGTGGTATTCAAAATGTTTCCGCAGGACGCTCAGTAGGACAATACAGAGTGCGCATCGCCGGATTAATCAGTTGCCTGGAGCCGTTGTTCTCTTCTTATCCAGCAGTTTCTCCATCTCATCCATAACACGGTTCATCTTTTGGACCGTCAGCTCCAGAGGCTCGTCGGTGGTCATGTCCACGCCGGCGTCTTTCAGGAGTTCGATGGGATATTTCGATTTGCCCGACGAAATGAAATGCAGGTAGCGCTGGGTGGCACCGGGATCGCCCGAGAGAACTTTCTCCGACAAGGCCGAGGACGCAGTGAATGAGGTCGCGTACTGGAAGACATAGTACGAGCTATAGAAGTGTGGGATGAAGGCCCACTCGTTGGCGATGTAGGCATCGACGACGCAGACGCCTTGATCGTGGCCATAGTATTTCTTGACGATCTCGCCATAGAGTTTGGAGAGTGCGTCGCCGGTCAGAGGCTGCCCTTTTTCGACCATCTCGTGCATGCGCAGTTCGAATTCGGCGAACTGCGTTTGCCGGAACACGGTCCCCTTAATGCTCTCCAGGTAATTTCCCAACAGGGATAGCCGGGTGGCGTCGTCCTGGATGTTCTTCAGCATGTAATCCATGAGCAGGGCTTCATTGAAGGTGGATGCGACTTCGGCCACGAAGATCGGATAGTCCGCCAGCGGATAGGGCTGGGTCTTGTTGGAGAAATAACTATGCATTGTGTGGCCGAGTTCGTGGGCGAGGGTGCTCATGTCGTCGTACTTGCCGTTGTAGTTGAGCAGCATGTAGGGATGCACGTCGTAAGCGCCGCCGTTGGAATAGGCCCCGGCGCGCTTGCCTTCGGTGGGATAGATATCGATCCAACGCTCTTTGAAAGCGCGTTGAGCGCCCGAGGCGTACTCGGGGCCGAGCGGCGCCAGGGCTGCGAGAATGTTGTGCTCGGCGGCATCCACCGAGTATTTCGTGTCGACCGAGGGGACGAGCGGAGCGTAGAGATCGTAATAGTGAAGCTCCGGAACACCCATCATGCGCTTGCGAAGTTTCAGGTAGCGATGGAATGTGGGCAGATTGCGGTTGACTCCCTCAACCAGGCGGGAATAGACGGAGACGGGAATGTTTGGCTCGTCGAGCGAGGATGCGAGAGAGGTATCGTAATGTCGCGCGTGGGCGTAAAAGACCGAGGTCTGCACGTTGGAATTCATCATGGAGCCGAAGGTCGCGCGGTACTTTCCGAGCGCGGTGAAGAAGGCTTCCATGACCTTCTGGCGGTCCTCGCGGGACCCCGATGCGCGCTGCAGCGAGAAGGTCGCTTTATCGAGGACGACGGTCTTGCCGTCGGTGAGGGTGACAGAGGGATAGGGGAAATCGGCGTCGGCGAAGATGCCGAAGACACTCCGCGGACCGCTGGCCATGACCGAGGCTCCGGCCAGAAGCTTTTCCTCGTTATTGCTGAGCGTGTGGGCGCGGCGCCGCGCGATGTCTTCAAGGTAATGGCGGTAGATCTTGAGTCGAGGTTCCTGCGCAAGAAAGTGCTCCACCGTCGTATTGTCCATCTTGAGGATTTCGGGTTCGATGAAGGCAGATTCAGTGCCGAACACGGATCCTAGTTGAACCATTTCCTGCTGCATCCCTTGGTAGAGGCTCACGCGCGTGTCCTGGTCGGAACTCATGGCCGCGTAGACGTAGAGCCGGGAAAGTTCTTTGTCGAAATGGCTCTGCATGTCGAGTGCGTCCGCTAAGGTTGAAGCCGAAGGGGCGAGCTTGCCCTGAAACTGGCGAAGCTTGGGCAGGTCATCGACGAGCTTTTCTTTCGCGGTACGCCAGGCTTGATCGGAGGGATAGACAGCGGTGAGGTCCCACTTGTACTCGTCGGGAATCTTGCTGCGGTCGCGTTCTTGCGTTTGTGAGACGAGGGTCGAAGCGGCGAACAGCACGAGGGCTCCGGGCAGCAGGATGGTGACGAGGTCAGGGTGCATGAATAGTGCTCCTTCGGGATAGACGGATATAAACATGAAAGAGAAGCGAGATCAGGACCTGGATCAAAAATAGCAGATTGGAGCCGGTTGAGGAGAGATTGCAGCTGAGCGGCCATAACATCAGTCCTGTAAATTGCGGGTGCTACACTGGCTCCGAATCCGCTTTTCACGCTACGAATGCCTGCTCAAAACGAAAAACTTGGTTTAATTGCCGGGAACGGGAAGTTTCCGTTTCTCGTGCTGGATGCGGCGCGGGCGCAGGGGTATGACGTGATCGTCGCGGCGATCAAGGAAGAGGCATCGCCTGAGATCTCCGGGCAGGGCGCGGCTGCGGTGCACTGGCTTTCTCTGGGCGAGCTTTCCAGGTTGATTGAGACCTTCCAGCAGGCGGGAGTGCGGCGGGCTGTGATGGCGGGACAGGTCAAGCACAAGCAGATTTTTTCCAGCATCCGGCCGGATTGGCGGCTCGCGAAGCTGCTGCTTTCGCTGACGACGCGCAACACGGATTCGCTGCTTGGGGCGGTAGCAAAGGTCCTGTCGGATGAAGGAATTGTGCTGGAAAAATCCACTTGGCTGCTGGACCCGCTGTTGGTCAAGGCCGGCGTGCTGACGCGGCGCGAGCCCTCCGAGCAGGAATCGAAGAACATCGAATATGGGCGCGCCGTTGCAAGGAAACTGGCGCAGCATGATATTGGGCAGACGGTGGTGATTGCGGAATCGGCCTGCGTTGCGGTCGAGGCAATGGAGGGCACCGATGCGACAATCGAGCGCGCCGGGCAGATCATGCGCTCGCTGCAGGGGGATGCTTCGACCCTGAGCCGTGCTCTGACCGTGGTGAAGATTGCCAAGCCGAATCAAGACATGCGGTTCGATGTCCCGGTGATCGGGGTCAAAACTATGGAGGTCATGCAGGCGGCGGGAGCGTCCTGCCTGGCCGTGGACGCAGGGAAATGTTTGTTGCTGGACGGCCAAAGAGTTGTGGATGCGGCGGATGCCGCGGGCATCGCTATTTTGGCCTCGGAGAATTGAGGAGCGAGATGAAGCCGCAGACGAAGATCTCAGAAGCGTCCGGCCTTGCCGACCAGTTACGGCGCGCCTTCTATGGCGACGCCTGGCATGGGCCTGCACTGATGGAACTACTGGAGGATGTCAATGCAAACATCGCGGCCGCCAAGCCGCTGCAGGACGTGCATAGTATCTGGCAGTTGCTGTTGCACATTGCGGCGTGGGACGGGGCTGGGTTGGTGCGGCTCAGCGGGAAGGTGTGTCAGCTCACAGGCACGAAGAATTTTCCAGTTGTCCCGGTGAAACCCACGGAGGCCGCATGGCAGCAGGCAATTCAGGAGGCCAGGCGCACGCATGACACGCTGGTGGAAACAGTCGAGCGATTGAATGATTCACGCTTGCAGGATCGCGTGCCCGGCAAAAAGTACGACTTCTATCACATGCTGCACGGGATTGCACAGCATGAGCTATATCATGCCGGACAGATTGCGATTTTGAAGAAGGTGGGGAAAGGCCGGCGGTCTTAGGTGGTGGGTGGTAGGCTTTGGACCTCGGACTGCGGACTTCGAGCCTACGATCTAAGTCTGAGCCAGTTCACCATTTCTTGAAGATTACGGCTACGGCTACGACGATCAGGGCGAAGCCAGCTACGTAGTTCCAACGCATCGGTTGTTTCAGATACAGCACGGAGAAGACGGCGAAGACTGTGAGAGTGATCACTTCCTGGATCATCTTCAGCTGGGCGGCGGTGAATTCATACGAACCGATGCGGTTGGCGGGGACCTGGAAACAGTATTCGAAAAACGCAATCAGCCAGCTCAGCACAATCACTTTATAGAGCGGTACCTCGCGATATTTCAGGTGTCCGTACCAGGCGAAGGTCATGAAGACGTTGGAGACGGTGAGCAGCGCTATGGTTCGCATGGAGCAGGAGGTTCCTTTCTCGAGTTGGGGAATTGGAATTGAGTAATTGGGGAATTTAGTAATTGAGTAATTTAAAGCTTCTCGGATCTTACGTGTAAGGTCTTCGGTCTGAGGAGCTAACTGGCCACCGGCCACTGATCACCGAAGACCGACGACGTGATACCGAAGATCCGAATTCTCTCTGGCAGATGCTCTTTCTTGGTTTTGCGTTTACAATCTGATGTTTCTTCCGGCAACCGGCCAGCGAGAACTCTTCTGTCAGCCCAAAATTCGATTTCCGTGGCGGTAGTCGGCGTTGGCGTCTTCGGGCGCAATCATGCCCGAGTGTACAAGGAACTCGAACAACAAGGGGAACCGGTGCGATTGTTGGGCGTGGTCGATCCGGACACGGCGCGGGCCGATGCGGTGGCTCGCGAGTTTGGATGCAAGGCTTTTGGCTCGGTACAGCAGTTATTGACCACGCATAGCGAGGTGCAGGCCGCTTCGGTCGCGTGCCCCACTGTGCACCATCTTTCAGTCGCGCGCGAGTTGATGAAAGCTGGCGTGGACGTGCTGATCGAAAAGCCGCTAGCGCCAACCCTGCCCGAGGCAGATGAACTGGTCGCGTTGGCAGCAAGCCAGAGGAAAATTGCGCAGGTCGGACATCTGGAGCGCTTCAATCCGGCGGTGCGGGCGACGCTGCCGATCCTGACGCGGCCCATGTTTTTTGAGGTACACCGGCTCAGCGTGTTCACGCCGCGGTCGCTCGATGTGGACGTGGTGCTCGACCTGATGATCCACGATCTGGACATCGTGCTGGCATTCGCGAAGTCTCCAATCAAAGAAGTGCGGGCCGTGGGGTTGCCGATTCTGTCCGGGAAAGTGGATATCGCCAATGTACGGCTGGAGCTGGAATCGGGCTGCATCGCCAACTTTACGGCGAGCCGCGTTTCTACTGAGCGCGTACGCAAGCTGCGTTTTTTCCAGCCGAGGCAGTATATTTCGCTCGACTATGGTCGGCAGGAAGCGCTGGTGTTTACGGTCGGAGGGGATGGGGTATCGGGGGTGCCTTCGGCGAATCCTCAGATCGGGGTCAGCAAGCCTCCGGTGGCGGCGGAAGAACCGCTCCACGCGGAGCTGAAGTCTTTTCTGCAGGCAGTGCGCGAACGCTCCACGCCAGTTGTTCCGCTCGAAGATGGGCGGCGAGCGCTGGCGCTGGCACTCGACATCTTGGCAGCCATTCGCGAGCACGGGAAAAAAGTGGGGCTCGCGGGAATGACTCAGGCGTAGGCTCGAACTTCGGACCTCAGACCGCAGACTGCGGGCCACGGACTTTTGGCGATCCAGATACTCCCCGGCACTGTTTTGCGACGCTCTACGTGGGATTCGTGCGCTATTCTGAGGTCCGAGGTCCAAGGTGCGAGGTATGCGTTCTGACGCAGTATCTCAGTATTTACATATGTTTACAGACCGAAGACGCAGAACAATTCTGGGAGCGGAATGGCCAGAAAGATGCGAGAATAGAGGGAAGGAAGCGGTAAAGCACTGCGCGCCGATTGCATAGTTCCCCTGAAGGCCGGATGCAACGCCGTGAGTGCCGTTCGTCTCTAAACGACAGGCGGATAAATAAGTTCAGGCATGCCGATCACACAAATTCCATTCCAGGATCCGATCGCTCCGCCTGAAAAATCCCAGCCTGAGCAGCTTGGGCTCTACGACACCGAAGACTGGGAGACCGCCTACAGAGATCTGGATGCGCGAGTCCCGCATCTGCTGATCCAGTTACAAGATGACCTGGCGCGCTCGCGAAAGCGCGAGGCGGCCTGGATCTCGATCATCGCGCACCTTCTGCTGGCAATCCTGCTATTTTCGCCATTGTTTGACATGCTTCAAAGAGCTGTGGGATGGCATTCGGTGGCAGTCGTCCCCCTGAATACCGAAGACAAGAACACTACATTCCTCGCCCTGCCACCGGACTTGCAGAAGCCGACGCGTAAGCCCAACACAAATGTGATGTCGGACAAGGACCGGATCGCGACGTCGAGGCATCCGGAACTGGATCCGAAGGAGTTAAGGAAGATTCTGGCGACGCCTCCCCCGGGAAGGCCGGGGCCGAGCGCGCCGCCGACGACGCAACCGGCGGCTCCGCCTGCCATGGCGCAACAGGCGGCTCCGCAGCAACAGCAGCCCACGCAGCGTCCGCAGTTCCAGACGAACCAGACGGCGCAGTTACAGATGCCGCCGCAGCCGAGCAACAGCTTCCGCAAATATGCGGAGGGGATGAGCGCGGGGTCGGCAATTCAGCAGGCGGCGCAAGCGGCTGCGGCGCGCCGCGCGGCCGGGGTCGGGAGCGGAGGGCAGGAGGGCGATTTCGGGTTGGGCACCGGCGCGCACGGGCGGCAGTTGGGCGCGCTGGATATTCTCAGCGATACGCAGGGCGTGGATTTCGGGCCTTATCTGCAGCGGATTTTGCAAAACGTGCGGGAGAACTGGTATCACCTGATCCCGGAATCCGCGGAGATGAAAAAAGGCAAGCTGGCCATCGAATTTGCGATCACCAAGGATGGCAAAGTAGCGGATATGCGGCTGGTCGCCAGTTCTGGCGATATTGCTTTAGACCGTCCCGCGTGGGGAAGTATTACGGCATCGAATCCGTTTCCGCCGCTGCCTGGCGATTTTACGGGACCGTATCTGGCATTGCGATTCCGGTTCTACTACAACCCGGATAAGGCCGATCTGGAGTAGCGCGCACCAGACGTCTGCTGCGAATCCTTTTCTTGTCACCACAATCAAAAAGTTAGCAATTATTGAGCACTAGAGTTGCGGTCCTCGGGTCTTTTCGTCCCGATGCATATCTCAATGACCAGGACGAAAGAACAAACCGCAGAGGACGCGGAGAGAGGCTACGGAGAACGCGGAGAAAACAATAACGTTCTCCAGGCACCAAACGATGGCGGAAAAGATGCCGGTGTTGTTCGTCGGGCATGGATCGCCGATGAACGCAATTGAAGATAACAAGTTCACCGAGGCGTTGACCGCGCTCAGCTCGCAACTGCCTCGGCCGAAGGCAGTGTGCGTGGTGTCGGCGCATTGGGTAACGGCCGGAGCGCATGTGATGGCGTCGGCGCATCCGAAGACCATTCATGATTTCTACGGATTTCCGCGTCCACTCTACGAGGTGCAGTATCCTGCGCCAGGGGCGCCGGACCAGGCCGAGAAGATTGCGAAGAATCCAGAGATCACAACGGACGAAACGTGGGGACTCGATCATGGCTCGTGGAGCGTGCTGCGGCACATGTATCCCAAGGCGAACGTGCCCGCGTTTCAATTGAGCCTGGACGAGCGGCGAACCTTCAAAGAGCATTTAGAACTGGGGATCGAGATTCGAGCTCTGCGCGAGCGTGGAGTGCTCATCCTGGGCAGCGGAAATATCGTTCACAATTTGCGCCGGATTGATTGGAACAACCCAGCTGGCGCGTACGATTGGGCTGTCGAGTTTGATTCCAAGGTGAAGGCAGCGGTGGAAGCGCATGACCAGTCTGCGCTGGCCGAGCCGCAAAAGTGGGGAGAGAAGTTGCTCACGACGGCGCATCCGACGGTGGAGCACTACTTGCCGCTGCTGTATTGCATGGGTAGTACCGACGAGCGAGACGAGGTTTCCTATCCCTACGAGGGGTTTGATTTCGGCAGCATTTCAATGCGCGCGATTCTTTTTGGTGCTCCTGCCATCCGTCAGACTGGGAATTCGTCTAACTGAATAGAACGCTACCGGGCTGCGCGGTTTACCTGCTAAATTTTGAGCCGTGCTTCCTGCGGAAGAATACGGTGAGCGGCGGCGTGCCCGCGAGGCGGAGGTCGCTCGCCTGGAAAAGATTCATATACGCCTGGGGAACGTGCGGCTCTTTCTGGCTGCGTCCGTTCTAATCCTCGGCTGGCTTTCCCTCCGATCCCATCTTCTCTCATTGTGGTGGTTGCTTGCTCCGTTGGCGGGATTCGTAGGGATTGCCTTCTGGCATTCGCGGGTTCTTCGTCAACGCGAGTTGGCGCAGCGCGCGGTCGCTTTTTATGACCGAGGACTGGCACGGATCGAAGATCGCTGGGTGGGAACGGGCGAGACCGGCGAGCGGTTCAGCGATCCTCATCACGTGTACGCGGCGGACCTGGACTTGTTCGGGAATGCGAGCTTGTTCCAACTGCTCTCGGCGGCGCGCACGCGCATGGGGGAAGACACGCTGGCGCGGTGGTTGCTTGCTCCGGCAAAAGTGGACGAAATCCGCAAGCGGCACGCTGCGATCGGCGAAGTCCGCAACGAGCTTGAGCTGCGCGAAGATCTGGCCGTGATGGGGCAGGACGTGAGGGTCGGTGTGCATCCGGAGGCGCTGACGGCGTGGGCGGAGTCGCCGAATCAGATGGGCCCGCGTTGGTTGGTTTGGCTCTCGCCTTTGCTTGGTGCAGCCGCAATCATGGGTGCAATTTCGTGGGCGGTTTGGGACGTGGCCACGCCATTGGTGGCTGTGATTGTGATCGAAGCGGCGTTGACCTGGGGATTACGCAAGAGGCTGGACGCGGTGCTGCATGGGACCGAGCAAGCGTTTCGCGACCTGGATCTTCTATCGGGCGTGCTGGGACGCATTGAGGCGCATTCGTTCCGCGAGGCCGGGCTGCAGGAACTGCAGGGCGGGTTATTGTCGAGCGGCGTAACCGCCTTCCATGCGCTCAAACGCTTGCGGACACTGGTCGATCTGGTGAATTCGCGCCACAATTTTTTTGTGCGGCTTATTGATGCGCCGCTGATGTATTCGGTGCAAGTCGCTTTTGCGGCGGAGCGGTGGCGCCGGGCGCACGGCGGGGCTGTGCGGAGTTGGATTGCTGCCGTGGGACGGATGGAAGCGTTGCTATCGCTGGCCGCCTATAGCTTCGAACATCCCGGTGATCCGTTTCCTGAATTCATCGCTGGCGTTGCGGCGTTCGAGGGGGACGAACTGGGACATCCGTTGCTGGCGTCAGGGCTGTGCGTGCGCAACGACGTGGTTGTGGCCGGGGAGGCGCGTGTCCTATTGGTGAGCGGTTCGAATATGTCAGGAAAGAGCACTCTCTTGCGCGCGGTCGGGATCAACACTGTGCTCGCGATGGCGGGAGGGCCGGTGCGCGCCCGCAGGCTGCGGCTCACGCCTTTACGCGTAGGCGCCAGCATTCGCATCAACGACTCGTTGCAGGAAGGCAGTTCGCGATTTTATGCCGAGATTACGCGACTGCGGCAGATTCTCGATTTCGCCCGGCGTGAGCCATCGCTGCTGTTTCTACTCGACGAACTCTTGCAAGGCACCAACTCGAAAGACCGGCGCATTGGCGGAGAAGGGATTGTGCGCGCTCTAGTCGACCACGGTGCGATTGGCCTGGTAAGCACCCACGATCTCGCACTTACCGACATTGGTGGAGCTTTGCACGGACACTTGCGCAACGTCCACTTTGAGGACGAACTGGCGAATGGCAGGATGACGTTCGATTACAAATTGCGAGACGGCGTGGTCACGAAAAGTAACGGCCTGGAATTGATGCGGTCAATCGGACTCGATGTGTAGCGCTCGTTGCGGCTAAAAGTGATTTAGAGAACATCTCTCACATCATTGCCGATGTTCGCAGCCTTTGAAGTGCCGAGGATTCGTGCTCAGGTCTTTCGGGGCCCGGCGGACCGAGCCGATAAGGCCTGCTTCTTTGGCGAGTTCGTAGGCGGACTGCGGTTTGCGTACTCGATCGAGATGCGCCTGAAGAGCGGCCCGCACTAGGTCGGAAGGAATCTTGCCCCGGGAGCGAGACTCGACTCGAAGCCGAGCGCTCAAATCCTTAGAAAGCCGGACGGTGATGCGCGATGCCATTAGGACCTTCAGACATTGTAACCACAGATGTCTGAAAGGCGTTCTGTTTCAGCCTTTTCTCAGATGGATCGAACCATCGCCGGTATGGATCGTTAGTAGGCTGCCGCCGCCATTGATCTTGCCGTGAATGTCGTTGCCGCGGATTTTGCCCTCCGTCGATACGGGCATATCGAGATCGATGTGGCCGTCGCTGGTATGGAGATCCACGTCGGCGGTCAGATTGCCGGGTACTTCCAGAGACACGCTGCCGTCGCCAGTTTCGAGCCGCCAGCTGGAGGACAATGAGGAACCCGCTCCGGCGCGAACGTCCACGTGGCCATCGCCCGTTTTCAGTTCCAGTTCATCGAAGCGCCCGCTGGCTTCAATGTGTCCGTCGCCGGTGGTGGCGTGCAGCTTGCCATCCACGTGGTCGAGGTTTTCGGAGCCATCGCCGCTGTGCAGGTCCATCTGCCCTTTGAGCCCGGCAAGCTCGATTCTGCCGTCTCCGGTGCGCAAGTTGACGTTGCCCTCGCGCGGCATTTGGATGATGACGTCGACGCGATGATTTCCCCATTCGAAGCCCACATAGTGGTGGGGATAGCGCACATCGATTTCCACCGAGTCGCCGGTCTGGCGCTCGTCAATGTGGATGCCGCCTTCCCCGATCTTGTACCGACTGCTGATCACTTTGGCTTCGATCGTGTTCTGATCCCAGGTGGTGACGCGAATGTTGGCATCGGAAGTCTCGATGCGCAAGTCAGGCTTGCCGGTGACCTTGTAGGTTTTCGACCAGTCATCGGCATGGGCCGGCACAACGGCCAGGAGAGCTAGCCCAACCACGGCAAAGAACGCGTGCTTCATGAGAACAGATTTCATACGATCCTCCGCGGGCACACCTTCTCCCGCCCTCTTAGACGTGGTTACGGGAAATGGGTGAGGTTGGTTCCATGAAAATCAGGCGGGGTGCCGATCAATATATGCCATCCGAATTAGGGTGCGCTCCGAGAACGGCAGGTATAAAAGTGCGGCGGTGGCGGCAAAGGCCATGCCGAAGCCGATTTTTTCCGTCAGCAGAAATGGGGCGGCCGCCCAAAGCTGGTCCAAGGCCAGGACCGCGGGGAAGAGCTGGCGAAATTTCTGTCCCAGACCCTGGTAGTCAAAACCCACTCCGGACATCAGGTAGAAGCGCAGGGGAATGCCGACGCCTGCGGTGACCATCACCGCGGCGGTCAACGTGGTGGATCCCCAGGGCGGTAAGAAGGAATCGGCGATGTTCTGAATGCCGCGGAAGCGGAAAAGAGCGGCGAGGTAGAAGACGAGATACATCACCTGAATCAGGGCAAACAGGCCTCGGGTGAGGCCGCGGTGAGGGATGGGAACGTCGAGGTCGGGATGGAGTTGGACGGGCGGCGGAGCCTCGACTTTGGGAGTGGGGGCGGGCGGGGGCTCGGGCGGCCGGGGAGAGGCTTCAGAGCGAACGGGCGCAATGAAGCGGTATCCGCGGCGAGCCAGCGTCTCGACATAGCGCGGGCTGGAGGCGGAATCGCCCAGTGCCTCGCGGACTTTGTTGATGGCGGTGTTCAGGCTGTGGTCGAAGTCGACGAAGGTGTCGGAAGGCCAGAGCTTCTGCTGCAATTCCTCGCGCGTGACCACCTCGCCGGCACGCTCAAGGAGCAGGGCCAGCACCTGGAATGGCTGCCCCTGCAAGCGCAGTTTTGCGCCATTTTTGCGTAGCTCTCCGGCGCTGAGATCGAGTTCGAAGACTCCAAAGCGCACGGGGCGATTGTTTGGCGGACCGGCCATGGACGACGGGTAGTGTAGCAACTTCTTCGCCGCGGATTCACGCGGATTTCACAGATCTTTGCTTTCATCTGGGATCGGCGCTCATCCGTAGAATCGCGGTTTGCTAGTTCAGCGCTACAATATGCGCGTGCCTGCCCCAGACAATTCTGCTCGCAAGCATCGTCGGCATGCCGTATACGCATCAGAGACCACCGGCCTGCTGCTGATTGCGTTTCTCCTGCTCATCCTCACACTGGTTCGCTACTGGCACGAAATTCACTGGAGCCTGCGCTGACGTTGGAGCGCCCTCACTACGCCGAGCCTTTGCTGGTCGTGATTCTGGGTCCAACCGGCAGCGGAAAGACGGCGCTGTCGTTGCGGCTGGCCAGGGAATTTATCGGCGAGATCGTCAATTGCGATTCGGTCGCAATGTACCGCGAGTTCGATATCGGCACCGCTAAGCCCAGTCTGAACGAGCGGGCACAAGCTCCGCACCATCTGTTTGATTTCGTCGAACCCACGCAGGAAATTACGGCCGGCGAGTACGCCCGGCGAGCAAGGCGTGTGCTGGCTGAGATCCGTTCTCGCCAACGTTTGCCGATTGTGGTTGGGGGTACCGGGCTGTATTTGCGGGCGCTGCTGGAAGGGCTGTTTGCCGGGCCACAGCGGTCGGAGGAGTTGCGCGAGCGACTGCGGGCGCGAGTCGAGGAGCGCGGCTCGGCATATCTGCATAGGATTTTGAAGCGGCTGGATCCGGTATCAGCCGAGAAGGTTCACCCCAATGATGCCCCGAAGTTGATCCGCGCGATCGAGGTGTGCCTGGCGTCGCGGAAGAAGATGTCGGAGTTGTGGCAGCAGGGGCGCGATCCGCTCAAGGGATTTCGCGTTTTGCGGCTCGGGCTCGATCCAGAGAGGGCTGCGCTGTATGAACGACTTAACCGGCGGGCGCACCAGATGTTTGAAAGCGGGCTAGTGGAAGAGGCTGCCCACATACTCCAGAAGTACGGGCCAGCCGCACGGCCGCTGTCTTCTCTCGGATATAAACAAGCAATACAGTTCTTGCGGAGTGAACTAACTCGGGAGCAGGCCGTCGAGGCGGCGCAACAAGCCCACCGCAACTACGCCAAGCGGCAGATGACCTGGTTCCGGCGTGAGTCAAGTGTCACTTGGCTGAAGGGCTTTGGCGACGAACGGGAGACTCAGCAAGCCGCGATGCGCGCAGTGGACTCGCATTTGGGTCTTGGGTCTTAGGTGATGGGTCTTCGGGACTGACCAAGTCCTGTGTTTTCCACTGAGAATTCTTCCGGCTTGTGACATCCGTCACAGCTATGTATGGGTCGGTTTTCGTATGTTTTGTCGGTTATGGAGAAGACCAGCGGAACCTATGAGGATCTGAGGGTTTGGCGCCGTGCGATGGATTTGGTCTTAGAGGTTTACCGATGTACCGCCTTATTTCCCAAGCAGGAGATTTATGGTTTAACAAGCCAGATGAGGCGATCAGCTGTTTCAGTTCCAAGCAATATAGCCGAAGGGAAGGGCCGTTTCTCGCGTAAGGAATTACTTCAATTCTTGTTTCATGCTCG
>DATGFC010000035.1:0-21812 GCA_035309485.1 Candidatus Sulfotelmatobacter sp. | reverse complement strand
GAGCAGAGGAAGGGGAACGGCCCCCTTCCCCTGCAACCCCATCCCCAAAATCAACCCCATCCGAACGGCGAGGGCACAACTTTGAAACCGGACATTTCACTTGCTACAAAAACCGGACATTTTAACTTGCTACCGACAGTGAACTGATCTGAATTTTGCGTGACGAGATAAGTGGTGTGGCTGCAACAACTCACGGGATGTTCTGACCTGTCCCTCTGGAGCAAAATAATCGAAGGTAGTCAGATAGCAAAAAAAACGGGCGCCGGAACCCTTCCGGCACCTTTCTTATAGGTCCGTCACTCTCGGCTGAAACCTCAGGCTGCGACGGGGGATCGGCGCCTGGCACCGCGGAGAACCGTTGCGGGGAGCTGGAGTACGCGGGCAGTCTGGTTCCCGCTGACCTGTCTGACATTCACGGCAATCCCGTCTGCTTCGGGAAACGGATCGGAGAGGACTTCGAATTGTTGCCCGTACAGCCGGATCCGCTGGCCGGCGCTGTAGCCAAGATTTTTGACGTTCCGGCAGATCTCCTGGAGAGAATCAGAGGTATGAATACTGCTGGTCATCATCTCTCTATTCTATCCCTCTCGCAGCCAGGGCAGCCGTTCGAATTATTAGCGTTTAGAATCATGGAGTTTGCCGTCGCAGTTTCAGTGGGCCGGACAAATTGTTGCAAATCCTGCACTGCTTCTGTTAAATCCCAATAATCCTTCGTCTACTGCGCCCTCTCGTCCGGAGACTCTGCCCGCACATGATGCTTCAAGAGCGTAAGGAGATGGATCGGCTCTGCCGGTTGATCCAATCGGAGACCGACCTTACCAGATTCACCCGCCTGGTCGAACAGCTGGATGACTTGCTGTCAGACGTCGAGTATCAACTCCGCTGCCGGAAAACGACAGACCGGCAGGATGGAGTCGCCTGAGTTTGGAGTAGGCGATCCTTCGTCTCACTCGCACCGGTATTTCTCCCTGATGCCAGGGCGCACGCAAAATGTTGGAAATCTGGCTGAGTTTGGCGTTTAATCTCAGTTATAACTCGGGCGTTACGCGCTTTTCGTCGGAAAGATCCCCACCATGACGCTGCAGGAGCGTGAAGAGATGGACCGGCTGTGTCGGCTGATCCAATCGGAAACAGACCTTGCGAGATTCATCCGGCTGGTCGAGCAGTTAAAGGACTTGCTCGGCGACGCGGAATATCAGCTTCGATTCCCGAGAACGAAGGCCGCCGATTAGGCGATCCGCGTCCTCGCATTCGAGACTGACCTTCTCGATTTGCAACTGCCAATGATTGAAAAAGGCCCCGTTCTCTCTGCGGAGGCGGCGAGAGAGAACGGGGCAGGCAAGCGAGTCGCGGCCGATTTCAGCCGCTTTGGCCAGGAGGTTGCATCTTGTGACGAATGATGCCGGCTATGCCAAGCAGTCCGGTCCCGAGCAGGGTGAGCGATCCTGGCTCGGGGACGACGACATTGCTGTCGCCGCTGGAGAGCAAGGTACTGCCGGTGAAATATCCCGTACCGGTATTCACCGTGAGTTGCACGGTGGTGCCGTAGCTGGTGGCGCCGTTGCCGAGTGTGCCCTCGAGCGTGCCGCTAAGGATGTATTCGTGGGTTCCGTTGGAGAGTGTGACGAGAGTCCAGGTTGCTGAGGTGAGGGTTCCTGAGAACAGCACACCGTTGGGCATGCCATCGGTGCCGTTTCCGTAGGCGGAGAAGGTTCCGCCCGCGGCGAAAGTGCCGCCATACTGCAACGAGCCGCTGGTGAGCGCCCCGGTCGTGAACGTGACACTACCGAGGTCGCCTCCAACGATCCCGTCGAAGGATACGAGGACGGAGTTGGTTAAGGCCAAGCCGCCGTTGCCCATGCTGGTGATGGTGCCCCCGACATTGGTCAGATCGACGCTAGCGGTGCTGCTCGCGAAGAGTGCTGCCGGCAGAAGCAGCACTGCGACGGCCAGAGAGAGGAGATGTTTCACTGACTGCCTCCACATACGGGAAACGCCCTAAGGGGCAAAATCCCGTGCCGCAACTTGCGCTGGGCAACAATGCATAAACGCACGCGCGCTGCCAAAAACTGTGAGCGCAGAAATTCACGGAAAACGTCAGTTACGAATGGCAGACCAGCGAATACACGAAGGCATGTGAAATTTTTTGCGCAGAATTGCCGAACGTGGTCTAAGGGTGTGCGGGTCTCGTTGCAATAATCGGCCGCAGAGTTGCTATTTTCTGTCCAACCTGTGTTGCATGGATAAACGGCGTGCATAGGTGCTTGTTTTGTCTGCATGTTAAGATCGGCGCAGCGCAGAAGGGCGCATCCGGTCCGCGGAAAGGACAGAAGTCCACCTTGCCAGTCACAACTCAGCGATACGAACTTACTTTCTGCCCGTTCAAGGCGGACCTCGGGCCACAGAAAGGAAGTTCGCTATGCCGGTCAGAGTCCTTCCACAAAATCCCAGCCTCGAACACCTGAAGTATCAAGCCAAAGACTTGATGAAGGATTGTAAGGCGCGAGATCCCGGCGCGGCACAACGCATCCGGGAATTTCATCCGCGATTTGGCCGCGCTACGGACGCGAAGATTTTTGACGCGCCCTTCAGGCTCTCCGACGCGCAGCTCACCATCGCGCGCGAGGCTGGATTTCCCAGCTGGGCGCGGCTGAAGCGGCACATTGAGAAGCCAACCTTGGCCGATCGCCTGCAAGTGCCGCATCACCAGCGGATTGAAGATTCCGTGTTTCGCCGGGCGGTGGACTTGATCGATGCCGGAGATGTGCCCGGGCTGCTCGCACATCTAAAAGAGCACCCGGGACTGCAGCGCCAACACGTGGTCTTCGAAGGCGGCAATTATTTTCGCAATCCGAGCCTGCTCGAGTTCATCGCTGAGAATCCGATTCGGCGTGGAAAGCTGCGGGCGAACATTGTCGAAGTCGCTGCCGTCATTCTCGATGCGGGGGTGGATCAACCCGCGCTCAATGAAACGCTGGTGCTGGCGGCGACGGGCAGCGTGCCGCGGGAGTGCGGCGTGCAACCGGCTTTGATCGAACTGTTGTGCGATCGCGGTGCGGACCCAAATTCGGCGCTTCGCGCCGCCGCGGTGCTCGAGGAATTGGAGGCGGTGCAGGCTTTGATCCGGCGGGGAGCGCAGATCGATTTGCCCGTGGCGGCCGCTCGGGGGCGCGTTGAAGAATTTCAGCGGCTGTTGCCGAACGCAGGAAACGACGACCGGCACCTGGCCCTCGCGCTGGCGGCACAGTTTGGACATGCGGAGATCGTGCGCATGTTGCTGGATGCCGGAGAAGATCCCGATCTCTATAACCCCGTGGGCGGGCACTCTCATTCCACTCCCTTACACCAGGCAGCCTTGGCGGGTCATTTCGAGGTCGTCAAGCTTCTGGCGCAACGCGGGGCACGTTTGGATCTCAAAGATGTGCTGTGGCGCGGCACTCCGGCGGACTGGGCCGCATACGGCGGCCACCAAGACATTGAAGCCTATCTCCGCGCGGAGCAGGCGAAGAAATGACAGGGTAGATGCCGCGGCGAGAGGACTGATGAAGATTGCGTTATGGATGCGCCGCTACGAACGCGCCTGCTTCCGTCCCGCGAAAGTGATCGTTCGGAGCCGGGCCGTTGGGGATGTCGGAATCCGAGTCGGCCGTGCGGCGCAAGACGGGGACTTTATTGTCGTCGTCGCCCGAGTGGTGGTGCAGTACTGGCGTTTGCGCTGCCAGCAGGTGAGCTTTTACGTCCTGAAACTCGTCGGTGTCGAGGATGTAGTCCTTGCGCGTGGGCAAGTAAGCGGAGATTTCCGACTGCAGTCGGCCGATGCGTTCTTCGGTAAGTGGATAGCTGGAGAAACCGCGGGCAATTTTGCTGTGAAACGGGATCTTCGACGCGAAATGATAGCCCGGAATCTTAGCCAGATTCTGATTCCGCTGCAGTTCGAAAGCGTGCAGCTTTTCTAACGCCCCAAGATAGGACTGGGGATCGTACCCCGCGGCATAGGAATACTCGATCGCGAGCAGATCGGCTTCGTACTCGGCATCACGGTAGAACTTTTTGACCGACAGCGGGCCGGCGATGCCGCCCGCATCTTGCATCGCAATCCCGGCAGGGCCCGCGATCATGGCCATGGAGCCCAGGATGTTGCTCATGTCGCGGCGGGTGAGCGCGCGAGTGGCGTGACGGGCGGCCACGTGGGCAATCTCATGCGCCATGACGGTGGCGAGTTCGGCTTCGCCATCGGAGGCCAGGATGAGTGCGCTATCGACATATAGAAATCCGCCGGGAAGTCCGTACGCGCGGGGCATCTCGCCGGAATCGATGACTTTGACGATGAAGGGAACGACGGCATCGGAGTTGCGCACGATGCGCTGCGCCAGGCGATTGACGTAGTCGTTCACGATCGGATCGGTCACTGGCCGGGTGGTGCGATCGAAAGCCACGGCCATGCTCTGCCCCAGCGAATGTTCGCGCTTCAGGGAATAAAGATTGAAGCCGTGTCCGATGCCCCGGGAGCCGATATGTTCGATGTCGTACTTCTCGGCATTCTTCTCCGAGACAATCTCTTTGTCCTTATCTTGCGCCGGCGATTCCGCCGGAGGCACGATGCGCGGCACATCTTTGCGCTTGGCAGAAAGTGGAGCAGCAAGGAGCGCGATGAGAATGCCGAGCAGGAAGGGAGCGCATGCTCGTCGCACGAGAGCGGAGGGGACAACGGGAAATCGCATGGGCCCACCACCAAACTAAATGGTGGCCATTCTACAACGGACTAGAGAAGAAAGAACGAGGAAATTTGACCCGGGTCGAAAGGCCCCAAACCCGGCTATGGGCGCGGGTTTCGGCCTGTTCGACACTTTTTTGCACACCCGCAAACACTGCGGCCTCAGCGATTTGGAAGGTCACCATGCGAAGGTGACCGACGTGCGTTGCAGGTGCCATTTCAATCCCCTAATCTGCTGACGTGTCACGCCACCTTACACACCACACACCCCACGCTCATCACACCCTTCACACACCAGCACGGCCCATGGCGGGTGGCACTGCGACCCGGAGCCCGATCAGCAAGCGGCGCAGCAATCGCATGGGACTGAATGCCGCCGTAGGGCTTTCGGGCGAAGACCGCCGCAAGATCACATTCAGTGTGCAAGCCAAGGCGACCAACCTGAACAAGCATGGCGCCGCGGTTCAGCTGAACAAGGACCTCGTGGTGGGAGCGAAAGTGACGATCAAGCACCCGCGAGGAATGCAAGCCGAGGCGCGGATCGTTTCGCAGATCGCGGCCGTCGAGGGATTGTGTACTTACGGCATCGAATTCGTGGAGCACGATAAGGCTAAGAATTTTTGGGGCATCAGTTTTCCGTCCGCCTAGGCTTACGGCAGACTGAGAACCTTGTCCTTGCCGTTTGCCCGCGTGCCACCATCTATTTGCCTTCGCTGGTCTCCACCCGCACCAGCCGGTCATAAATCCACAGCAGCAGAGTTGTGGCCATGCCTACCGCAATCACCGACCACCACACCATCTCGGGGCGATGCTGCTGTTCGCCAAAGTGATGCATCACCCAGCCTGCGAATTTTCCCGCGGCAAACGAGCCGATGCCCAGCGGCAGGAATGCGAATCCCATGTAGGTGCCCTGCTGCTCGGGCGGAGCCAAGCGCGAGATGTAATCGTAATATCGCGGCGCCTGGATGATCTCGCCAATCGCCACCACCACGAGCGTCGCCACCGCCATCCATACCGAGGGATGCACGATCAGCAGAATCCACGCCACGCTCGACACCAGCGTGCCGAGCACGATCGCGTGAAACGCGTGCATGCGCTTGGTCAGAAAGCCAATCAGCATGGTGAAGCAGATAACGACCAGTGGATCAGTGACCAGGATCAGTTCGGTATCCGCCTTGGGATCGATGTACGCCGAGATGTAGAGCGGCAGCGCAATGAATTCCTGCCAGAAGACGATCCAGTATCCGGTGAAGATCAGCAGAAACAACATGAATCGCGGGTTGGAGACCACGGTCATAAAATTCTTGCCGACCTGCCCCAGGCTGACGTTCTCCGCTGCTGCAGTGCGCCGCGGTTCCTTGAAAAAGATCAGCACCACAAAGAACATGGCAAATACGCTGACCGCCGCCATGCGGAATACGCTCTCCATGCCTGCATGCCGGTGCACCCAGGAGGCGAGATACGGTCCTGCGGTGCTCCCCACGTTGACCAGCGTGTAGTAGATGGAGTATCCAACAGAGCGTACGTTTTCTTTGGAAGCGCGCGCCGTCGTGCCGACCACGCTCGGCTTCACCAGGGCGACGCCCAGCGCGGGCAGGATCAGAACAAAAGCCACCAGCGTCACCAGAGGCATGGCATCGCGCACCGGAGCGGCCCAGGACGCGCCAATCGATCCCAACAAAAAGTAAGCGAGGCTAAGGATGAAGTACGCCAGCGAGAGCGCGCGCCGGAATCCCAGGCGGTCGGCCACCGCTCCGCCCACCACTGCCAGGAACCAGACCCATCCGCCAAACATGCCGGTCAGGCTGCTGGCGCGCTCGACATCGAAATGCAGCCCCTCGTGCAGGTACCGGGCGAGCACGGCAAAGACGGCGTAATACGAAAGCCGCTCGAACATCTCGCTGATGTTGGCAACCCAGAAAGGCCGCTCGAACCCGGTGCGGATCTCGTTCAGTCGTTCAGAAAAGGTCAAAGGGGCTCCTGGGAATTGCAGATTGTAGATTTCAGATTGCTGATTGCAGACTGCAGATTTCAGAATGCAGAATGAAACCCAGATCCTTGTCTGCTCGAGGACTCGCGATCTGAGATCTGCAATCTGAAATCTGCACTTTCATTCTTCATTCTGACTTCTGACTTCTGCATTCTTATTTCTTCATCCGCTCGCGTACAAACGCCGCACTGACGCCCGCTACGCGAATGACTTTGTTCCGGCTGGTCTGGCCGGACGCAATGGTAACGGAAGATCGCGGCACCTTCAAAAGTTTCGCGAAGAATTCAACGCAGGCCTCATTCGCCCGGCCTTCGATGGGTGGCGTGGTCAGAGAAAGTTTCAAGGCGTCACTCAACTCGCCCGTGATGGCATTCTTCTTCGCCCGCGGATGAACTTTCACCGCAAACGACACCCCGCCATCGCTCTCTTGAATCGCAAACATGCATGGCTGACGCAACTCGCCGGGTCGAGTGTAGCGGAAACGGCACTCTTTTCACCACGGAGACACAGAGTCACCGAGAAATTCATTCGCATGTTTTTTGGTCTCCGTGTCTCTGTGACTCCGTGGTGACCCGATTCACGTTCGGCCAGGTCCTGAGAGCTGATAGCTGATAGCTGACAGCTGATTGCCAGAAGCTGCTACACTCATCCGTTTGATTCGGAGGGTGCCTTCATGCGCCGTCTTCTTCTTTCTGTTCTCATTCTTGCTTTTGCCGTCCCCGTCCTCGCCCAAGCCAAGCATCCTTTCACCTTCGAAGACATGATGAAGCTGAAGCGCGTGGGCGATCCGCAGGTTTCGCCCGATGGCAAGTGGGTGATCTTCAGCGTGGTGGATGTCGATCTCGAGGCCAACACCAAAACGCCGCACGTCTGGATCGTGCCGCTTGGAACGCAAGGTCCCTCCACTCCGACGAAGGATTCCAATGCGAATCCTTCGTCTCCGGTCGGGATGACAGGGGAGCGGGAGATCATCACCAATCAGGATGCCGACCGTCCGCGCTGGGCCCCGGATGGGAAGCGCTTCGCCTTTCTGTCGAGCAAAGATGGCAGCTCCCAAGTTTGGATTGCCGATTTCGACGGCACGGCGGGAAATGTGACCGGCGTGCATCGACTAACGAGTATCGCCACCGAGGCTGGCGGCGAGTTGTGGTCGCCTGACGGCAAGAACATTCTCTTCACTTCGGATGTGTACCCCGAGTGTGACGGCGCGCCCGCTCAAGAAGACAGCTGCAACGCTAAGCGTGTGCACGACGCTGAACAATCCAAAGTGAAGGCGCTGATTTTTGAGCACCTTCTCTACCGCCATTGGAATGCTTACCAGGAGGGCAAGCGCAGTCACTTGTTTGTGGTATCTGTCCCGGCGGAGAGTGGTGCCCACGTCTATGATCAGCTCACCACGATTCCGCGCGATCTCACGCCCGGTGACTACGATGCGCCAGTGTTCTCGCTTGGCGGGCAGGATGACTATGCCTTCTCGCCCGACGCAAAAGAGATTTGCTACGCCTCGAATCATGACAAGAATCCGGCGGCTTCCACCAACAACGATCTGTGGATCGTCCCGGTCAGCGGTGGCCCGGCCGGATCTGTCCAGGCAAAGAACATCACCGCCGACAATCCGGCCAGCGACACGTCGCCGCTCTATTCGCCTGATGGACATTACATCGCCTACCGCGCCCAGCAGCGTCCGGGATACGAGAGCGACCGCTTTCGCCTGATGCTCTACGATCGCAAGACGGGGGAGAAGAAGGATTTAACCGAAGATTTTGATTACTGGGTCGGAACTTTCGTGTGGGCGCCGAATTCAAAAACCATCGCTTTCAGTTCCGAGCACAAGGGACACTCCCTTATTTACGCGCTGGAAACGGAGAGCGCGAGAACCTCCAGGCGAGCGCTTGTCGGCGGCTTCAACGACGACCTGGCCGTAACCCCCAACGGTAAGACATTGCTGTTCACGCGCATGTCAATCGCCGCGCCGATTGAGATTTACAGCAGCGATGTCGCCGGCGTCGGTTGCCCCGCCATGACCGGGAATGTGGACAAGGGCAAGTGGAGTTGTTCTCTGAATAAAGATTGGGCCGTCACGCACGTCAACGATGCCCTGTTCTCACAAGTGACGATGACGAAGATCGAGTCTTTCAGCTTCACTGGTGCGCTTGGCGACGAGGTCGAAGGGTTTCTGGTCAGGCCTCCGAACTTCGATGCCTCGAAAAAATATCCCGTGAAATTCCTCATTCATGGCGGGCCGCAGGGGGCCTGGGGAGACGATTGGTCCTTCCGCTGGAATCCTGAGCTGTTCGCGTCGCCAACTGCATCGACGCCCAGCGGATACGTCGTCGTCATGATCAACTTCCACGGCTCGACTGGATACGGGCAGAAGTTCATTGACGCCATCAACGGGGACTGGGGTGGCGCACCGTTCGAAGACCTGATGAAGGGCCTCGACTATGCGGAGCAGACGTATCCGTTCATCGACAAGAACCGCGAGTGCGCGCTCGGCGCCAGCTACGGCGGATACGCCATCAACTGGATTCTCGGCCACACCGACCGTTTCAAATGCCTGGTGTCGCACGACGGCATGTTCAACGCCGAATCCGCCTGGGGCACGACCGAGGAACTCTGGTTCAACGACTGGGAGTTCAAAGGCACGCCCTACGACAATCGCGAGAGCTACCAGAAGTGGTCGCCGCACCAATATGCCAAAAATTTCAAGACGCCGACGCTGGTCATCCACGGCCAGCGCGATTACCGCCTCGACGTAAGCGAGGGACTGCAGCTTTTCACCACGCTGCAGATGGAAGGCGTCCCGTCGAAGATGCTTTACTTCCCCGACGAAGGCCACTGGGTTCTCAAGCCGCAGAACTCGCGGCTCTGGTACAAGACGGTCAACGACTGGGTCGACCAGTGGACGAAGTAAAGCGGAAGCGCGGACCTCAGAGTTCAGACCTCGGACCTCTGCTTCAGACCTCTGACTTTGGACCTCAGACCTCTGACTTTGGACCTCAGACCTCTGGCTTCAGGCCTCTGACTTCTGACTTCTGACCCCTGACTTCTGACCCCTGACGCCTGACCTCTGACCACTGACGCCTGACCTCTGACCACTGACTTCTGACTTCTGACTTCTGACTTCTGACCCCTGACCCCTGACCCCTGACCCCTGACCCCTGCTCGTAAGTCATTGAACCTGCGTGCAAGTGATTGAGCCTGCGTGGAAGTGATTGAAAAATCGTTGACCGCTCAGGAATGCTCCAGGACGCACGAACTTTGTCAGGACGATGGGATTCCTCGTCCGGTATGACGATCGTCGATTGTAGGTACCTTTCCGGCCCCGCAATGGGCATTCTACGCAAGGCTTAGATCGGCAATCCGCTCCTCAGTCGCTCTGGATCAGTCGCTAAGTACGTTGTTGTACATACAAGTTAGTACAACATTGCTCAAGTGCAGCATTTGCAGCGACTTGCACGTTGCGATTATGGCCATCGGAAATTTGCCGGGCTGGCAATCGGCGCCCGAGGCCCCGTTTTTAGGGAATCTTGCGCTGCCGGAGCGGGGAAAAGCTGCAGCGGTTCATCGAGAACCGAGCCGTTTGCCGAGGTAACGGCCACGTCCACTTCCACAGGAGGGCTGAATCCGGCGGCAGAGGGCACGATGCTGGCAAGGCCGTTTGTGTCGGTCGTAGCGCTGGTCTGGCTGACGCTGAGAATTACCGGCATGGCGGGATTGCCGGGATTGGTTTCACCATCCCCGCCCCCGGGAGCACTTCCGCCCGGCCGCAATACGGTGATTAGAAATTTGACCCCAGCGGCGGTCACAACGTTCTGGGGCGAGGTCGAGTCGACGACTCTGACCACGACAGGTAGAAACGCACTGCCGGTGGAAACCTGGCCGCCGCCGGAAACCAGTTGCAATGTCTGGCGCGCAGTCGGCAAGGGATTCAGATAGTACGTGCCGCAGGGAACATTGCCCGGCGCGATGCAGGCGGTCACCTGGACCAGCGTTGCGATCTGCCCGCTCAATGTGACCGTGGCGTTGCCGCCCGAATCGGTGAGCGCGCTGGCAGCGCTCAGGGTCGCCGAGCCTGCGACAATCGTGAAATTCACCTGCACGTTAGCGCGCGGGATGCCGTTGCTCAACGCACGCGCCGTGAGCGGCAGGCTGACCGTTGCGCCGTCAGAGACCCAGAGAAAAGGATTCGACAGTCCGATGTCGGGCGAGGATTGGATGGCATTGAGCGTGGTGCTGACCGATTTCGCCGGACTGTAGACGCCGGGAGCCAAAGTCGCGGTGATGGTCGCAGAGCCGGTGGCGGATGGCGTGAGCCAGGTAACAGCGTTCCCATTCTCGTCCGTTGCGACCGAGCAGGAGGATGCGCCGTTGCAAGCGGAAAGTTGAAGCCGGTTGGTGGCACTCCAGCCGACGGTGGCGGCGCTGACCGGAGTCCCATCGGCGGCGAGGACTGCGACTGTAACGGGGTAGGTTGCTTGGGCGCCCACCGGAGTGTAGGGATTCGCCCCATAGATCAGCGCGATCGTGTCGCTGGCGGCAGCACCGTAAGTCAGAACCCCGGTCATTGTGGATGCAGCGCCGCTGACCGGATCGCTGATGGTGATGTTCTGCACGCCATCGGCGTGGGCGGGCGCGGAGAGAAGGATTTGGCCGGCGCTCACCGCGAGTTGAGTGGCGGGCGTGTTGCCAATGGAAGCGGCCAATCCCGAAGCCATGCCGATGCCCTCGACGGCGACTGGCCCGCCGTTGACGCCGACTCGAGCGGGCGAAACGGAATCGGCGTAGAGCACGTGCGCGTGATAGCGGTAGTCGGGGCGGCCGTCACCGCGGACATCCGAGATACCGAGTAGAAAATTACCGGAGCCGGTCACCTGAGCATCCAGCCGGGTCATGCCGAAGGGGAGCACGTTGAACGGCGACGGAGTGAAAGCCGGCGGCGCGGTGCCTTGCGGATCGGAAGCGGACCACAGTCCGATGACCGGCTGAGCTTTGGATTGGCTGGCATAGCTGGAATCGTCGAGCGCGGTTACAGCGATGGACATGGTTCGGTTAGCCTGCAGAGACAACAGGAAATAATCCGTGTTGCCCCAGTTGTTCAGCGAAGTCATCCAGTCGCCGGCGGGAGGCAAGGTTGCGGGAGATGTCCACGACGACGAGGGTTCAGAGAGTGGCTGTGCGCTGCCGGTCATGAGAATGTCTTGCGCAACGTCGCTGCCAGCCGAAACGGTCACGGTGATGGGTTGCGCCGATCCGGAAGGCGATACCGGGCCGGGCGAGTACGGACCGGCCTCGGTCGACCAGAAGGGGTCGAGAACCTCGACCGTGAGTTGATATTGCGCGCTTGTGCCGCTGGGAATGGGAAGGCCTGCGAGATCGAAAAATCCTTGCAACGAGGAATCGGCCGAGCCCCATTCGGAGTACGAGTCGCCGAGAGCATCTTGCCATCCCGTGATGGGATTGCCCTGGTTGCCGCTGAAGAGAAATCCCGAGACAGAAGAAACGGCGTAGCGGCGCGAGGGCTGGCCGCTGGTGGGATCGATCCAGCGCGCGACCACGTTGACTCCCTGCATGGGTTGCGCGCGACTGCCGTGCGAGGTGAAGTACACGGAGCCGTGAATGCGCGCGGTAGTGGCGGAAAAAATCTGCTTGCCGGGAAAGCCGGACTGATTCTGCGAAGTTACGGGATAGATTCGCGAGACGGCAGCCGTGTCGTCGGCCGAGAGCTGGTACGGATTGGAATAACAGAGCGTAATGGGAACGCAATTCCAGGGATCGGTAAAGTGCATGACAGGGAATCCGGCGTAGTCGTCGGCGGTGGGATGCGGCGAACCGGTCTGCACATTGACGTTGAGCTGCGACCATCCCAGGCCGAGGATGCCGCCGATCACGCGCACCAGGCGATAGTCAACGTCGGTGAGTTGCGAGGACTGTTGCGCACACTGGCCGTTAATCACAATCAGGGCGTGCTGGTAGGTGGCAAGAGAACCGTAATTGTCGGCGCCTCCAGTGACCGCGTTGAAAAAGCATTGGCTGGCACCGCCTGCGCCGGCACCGATCAGGGCGTCGGTGACAGAGCCATCGGAATCGTAAACCACGCCAATGGGAGTGGCGATCGCGAGGGGCTGGATATCGAGCGGCATGGAGATGGAGCCGTCGGCGTTGCGGATGACGTTGGTTCCGTTGACGTCTTCGGCCAGTGAGCCTCCGGCGGCGCTGGCGAGGGCGGCGGTCGTGACTGAGGTCCATTGCGTGAATGCGCCGGCCACGAAGCTGTTAGCGGATGTGTTAGGCAGGATGGGACTGAGATCGCCCCGATCGGTGTAATAGGTGATGGCTCCGGCGGGCCAGGCCAGCGGGTGGCCGGTCATGCTGGGATCGAAGTAGCTTGTGCCGGCGATATCCTTCGGTCCGCCGCCGCGAGAAAACAGCGCGAACGCCAGGATCAGGCCGGCCACGCAGGCCAGCCTGAGGAGGAACGAGCGAGCAGTCAATGCCATGCAGTTTTTCATGGTCACCTCTTCGGCTTATTCCTCCTCACTGGCGTGCCGCACCGCCAAGGCGAAGTCGCTGAGACGGAGGCGCGACTTCCCACCAAGGACGGGATCCTTTCGAAAGGCGGAAAGATGCTGGGCGGAAAACAAGACCCGCCCATAAGAGTCGATCGGAAAGCGGCCCATCGGGCCGCCTACACAACTGGTTAATCCCAACTTGCTGTGGGGATAAAGGAACAGGAATACGCGCTCGCCGACGCGGTAGCGCTGCCCGCTCGACCACAGGCCGGCCCATTGTGAGATGGTGATGCTGTCGCCGACCCTTGTGCCGCGGATTGCCTGATCAATATGAAATGTGATGGCAACGGTCGCGACGGCCTGGGTCTGATTCGCGGGACCTGGCTTGATGCCGGTTACGGTGCCGGAAAAGATCATGCCTGACGCGCGCACCACTTCATCAAAAACCCCGCCCCGACTCCCAATGGGTCGCCGGGGAGCGACTGGTCGCGGCAAAGGATGCAAGGGCTCGTTGACAATGGGGAGCGGTCGTGAGAAATTCTCGACCGAATTCTTTGTAATCCCAGGTACCGGGAGCCGCGGCTTTTGCGCGTGCAGAAGAGAGATGCCAGCAAGCAAAGGCACGATCGCGAGCAGAGAGCAACGATGATTCCCAATCACGGGAATGACCTCGACTAGTAATCTGCTCGGAGGGACACCGGGGAAACGTGTGAGACTAGACCACTGCGGAGGGCGACGTCAGTGATGGATGTCACAAAGGGCTGTGGATTTCAGAAATAAACGTCGAGGGATTCCAAAATGGAACGGGTCTCAGGCGCAGCCGAAATGAGCCTAACGGCGAGAGGAACGCGGCAGCTGGTGAAGACGTTCGTGGTGTTGACGGGATTGCTGTTCGTTCCGGCGGGGACTTGGCGCTTTTGGCAGGGCTGGCTATACATAGGGCTGATGTTCGGATTTTGGACCTATTTCTTTGTCGATCTGCTGAAGAGCGATCCGCAGTTGCTGGAACGGCGAATGCAGCGCCGAGAAACCGAACCCCAACAGAGGCTGTTGCTGAGATTGGTAAGCCTGATTTTATTTCTGGCATTTATGCTGGCGGGAGTCGATTTTCGTTTTGGTTGGTCGCGCGCTCTGGGGTCGGTTCCTGTCGCGCTAGTGCTAGCCGGACAAGTTATTGTCGTAGCCGGCTACTGGCTCGTCTTTTGGACAATGAAGGTTAACAGCTTCGCCAGCAGCATTATTCAGGTGGAGGCTCAGCAGACTGTGATTGATCGCGGCCCTTACGCATGGGTGAGGCATCCCATGTATTTGGGAATGGCTCTCAGTGCGCTCGCCTTACCGCTGGCGTTGGGATCTTATATAGCCCTTCCGCTGTTTGCCCTACTCCCGCTTCTGCTTGGCTATCGCCTGGTTCATGAAGAGCGAACTCTGTGCCGCGATCTCGCCGGATATGCGGAATACTGTCAGCGCGTACGATACCGGTTACTGCCGTGGGTGTGGTAGATCTTGCCTTCAAGGCCGAATTCCAGGCCGACCATTTCGCGACAAAGCCATACTGACACCTGCCGGAGCGAGATGGGCACGCATTCGTTTGCCTTGCTCCGGCGAGAAGAACAGTGTTCCCAAGGCAATGCGTTCCAGTACGTCCGCTCCCCAACGCGCCTGCATGAGTCCGTCCACCGAATGAGAATTCGCCCCCAACAAAAGATGTCCCATTTCATGCGCCATGACGCTGCCGAGAATCCGGCCAAGCTCCACGTTTGAGTTGGTGTGAAGTTCCTGAGCGCGAGTCCAGAACACATCGGCATAGCGGCCGCTACCGTCGGCGGCGAGCCAGGCAACGCCGAAGGCGGCATCGCTGCCGGCGCTCCAAACATGGGAGGTAATACGCAGGGCCAGATCGCCGGGTCCATAGCTTTTACGGCAGTCTCGATCTGGAGTGGTGCTGGGTCCATGGATGCAGTTGATCCAGCCCACATCAATTCCGGCGCTGGAAAAGATCTGCGAGGCCCTCTGCTTGGCCAATTCCAAAACCTGTTGCGGAATCGATACGTCAGAAAAAACTGAAACAGTGACTGTCTGATTTTGTCCAAAGCTTTGCTGAGCCGCGCCCGTGATGCAGATGAAGATGGCAGACACAACAAATGCCGGAAGCGCTCGATGCATGGCCGTTCCCCTCCCACGAGTGAAGCCAGCATCGGTGCGGCGGCTGCGTACCTCAACGGTCTGCGGGTGACCGGCAAGTCATCTCTGGGTAACGAAGCAAATCTCTCTTCGTCAAATGATTAGCGATCGACATCACACAGGGAGAAAGCCAGCAGTTTGGTAGACTGCAGGCGTCACGAGTGGGGATCATGGCTGCGGTGGGAGAAAATGGGGCACGCACGGTTCACTTCGGGACCTTCGAGGTTGATTTGCATGCTGGGGAACTGCGACGCAATGGTTCGAAGGTAAAGTTGCAAGAGCAGCCCTTTCAGGTCCTGACCCTGCTGCTCGAGAGTCCCGGGTCGGTGGTCACGCGGGAAGAGCTACAAAAGAGGTTGTGGGCGGCCGATACCTTCGTTGATTTCGATCACAGCCTGAACGCAGCCATCCGCCGGCTGCGCGACGCATTGGGCGATTCCGCCGAGAATCCGCGGTTTGTCGAGACAGTGGCACGGCGCGGCTACAGGTTCGTGGCCCCAGTAAACGGCGAGAGCGCAACCCTTCCCGCCCAGACACCTGCGCGAATTTTCGCCGAGCCGAGGCACCGTAAAATTCTTTGGGCCGCGCTCATTCTTGCGATCGGGGTGGCGGCGGGCGCGATCCTCGCGAACTGGCCGCGCGGTACGGTTCAGTTCAAACAGCGGCGGCTCACCGCCAATCCCGATGATCATCCGGTGCTCGGGGCGGCGATTTCGCCCGATGGCAAATATCTGGCGTTCTCCGACAATACAGGCTTCTATCTGCGCGAGATCGACAGCGGCGAAGTTCACGCCTTGAATCTTCCCAAAGGCTTCGACCCGGAACCGGCCGCGTGGTATCCGGACGGAATTCGGCTGCTGGTTACCTGGATCGAAGCTCCGCACGCACCCGCCAGCCTGTGGCAGATTTCGATTATGGGAGGCGGGCCGCGCAAATTGATCGACGATGGGCGACGCGCCGCGGTTTCGCGCGACGGATCACAGATTGCGTTCATCCGGGGTCCCGATCTCGACCAAGAGCTCTGGGTTATGCAAGGCGATGGAGAGCGTCCGCGCAAAATCAGCACGAATCCAAAAACGATGTATGGCCCTCCGGCCTGGTCGCCCGATGGGCGGCGCATCGTATTTACGGAAGGCGCCTACGAGCCGGCGGAATTCGGGATGAAAACGGCCATCGACATGATTGATGTTGGCAGCGGCCGCCAAGAGACGCTCATGCCTTCGGCCTCGCGTCACCCGCTTTTCAATACCGATGCAGGGGACGCACGACTTGGCCCGGGAGTGATCTGGACGCGGGATAATCATCTGATCTACTCGCTTTCGGAGCCGCGGCCGAATCAGGCTGACTCCAACCTTTGGTCTGTGCCGCTCGATGCGCGCGGGCACATCACCGGCGCTGCCGTGCGCCTGACCGCCACGCCGGACGATGTAGGCCACCTGAGCGCAACCGAAGACGGTAAGCGCATCGCCTATGGAAAGTTTTCTCAGAATCCGGATGTTTACGTCTCCGAGCTGAATGCGGCAGGGACGCGGTTCGGCGAGTTGCATCGGTTGACGCTGGATGAACGCCGTGATTTTCCCTTTGCCTGGACTCCGGACAGCAAGGCGGTGTTGTTTTCATCGGATCGCGACGGGCTGTTTCACATCTTCAAGCAGCAGATCGACCAAGCCGTTCCCGAGCTTCTGGTCGGCGGCAATGAAGCGGTGACAGAGCCGCGCATGGCACCCGACAACTCCACCGTCCTCTATATGATTTGGCCGAAGCTGGGCGAATCGTCTCTCAACAACCGTTTAATGAGCGTGCCGCTGGCGGGCGGTCCGCCGCGAATGCTTCTGCAGCACACTGGTATGGGGAATTTGCAGTGCAGCCGCGCCCCGTCGGATTTGTGCATTTATGATGCGCGCAGCGATAGGGAAGTGGCGTTCTTCCGATTCGATCCCTATACGGGGCAGAGCCAGCAACTTCCCCAACTCACGATCCAAGATGCGCAGGCGTACGCGTATAACTGGAGTTTATCGCCCGACGGGAAACGTCTCGCGACCGCGAAGCTGGCGGGCATTCAAAAAGATCCGATCATAACCTTCTATTCGGTCGCCGACGGCGGCAAGCGGTCGGTGTCCGCGCAAGCCTGGGCGGAAATCAACAGCATCGACTTTGCGGCGGACGGCCGCAGTGTCTGGGTCTCAGCTTCCACCAACACAGGAAAATGGGCGCTGCTGAACATCGATCTGCAGGGACATGCCCGGACGGTGCTGGAAGACTCGGACATGATGATCGGCTGGCTCATTCCGGCGCCCGATGGCAAGCATGTCGCGTTGTGGAAAGCGCGCGCCAGTTCCAACGTGTGGATGCTGGAGCGGAACTAGCCGCCCGAGCCTACCAATTCTTGCGCACGAATTGGCACCTTGGTGAGCGTTTCAACGCGCGTCCCGTATTTGCCCAGCGTGTTTTCCACGACGCAGAAATCGAAGCCCGGAATGACGACATCGTGCCAGCGGTCTCCGATGCCGCGCAGGGCTACGTCGAGCATGGTGACGATTTGATTGCCCAGCGGGTCGTGGCTATCGAGGGTGATCGCGCCGAAAAATTCCTGGCACTCGGTGTAGCCGGAATTGTGAGTGCCGGTATAGGGCTTTTGCTGTGCGAGATCGATCTTCTTGCCGACGCGGCGCGAGATCTCGTCGGAGTGTGAGGCGAAGAAATCCACCAGCGACTTCTCCTGCAGCCTCGCCGGTAACCGCTTGGCCGCAACTTCGCGATAGGAATTCTCGCCGACTTTGTATCCTTCTTCGACCAGGTCAAACCAGAATTTCTGCTCGGCCGTGATTTTTTTTGGCGAGTCGACCGCAATGATCGAGCGGCGGATGCAGGCGGTGAGCCCGTCGCGCTTCGGTGCGACTCCAAGATGGACCCAGTCGCCCTCGTTGATTCGGCGATTCAGCGCGGGACCGATCAGCGTGCGGTTGGCGGTGTTGGCTCCGACCATGACCTGAAAGCCGTCGCGCTCGGAGCCGAGCATGCGTCCCACCCAGGCGCCCCACGCCGCGACTTCGGTTTCAAGCCGGCCGGGGCGAAGCACGGCGAGCATGGCGCGCAACATGGCGTCGCCGATCATGCAGGCGTCGGCAATCAGGCGCATCTCGATCTCGCTCTTCTCATATTTGACGCGATAATAAAGTTCCTGCGCATCCACCACTCCCTGCGGGCCGTACGTCGTTTGCAGATGTTCGACCAGGCCTGCGGGAATGACCTGGCGCGGGGTCAGGAGGGCGACATGATCGACTTCCTTCCCGGCGGCGGCGCGGATCACATCCTCCAGGCGCTCGGCGCGAATGGGATATTTCTCGTCGGCGAGCTGCAGCAGTTCGACTTTGTGGACGGTGGCTCCCGCACGGTCGGCGAGTTGCTCGGCGACATAGCCGCCTTCGAGGCCGGCAACCACATGGAAGCCATTAGGACCGATGACCCCGGCCACCTGTTCGATGGAGATATTGGTATTGCCGCCGAGATAGGGAACATCCCCGGCATAGTGTTCGTCGGAGAAGACGATGCCGACGGTGTGGCCGTGGCGCTGCAGGGCTTCGTTGGTGCGGCGGACTCGCCCCTGGAATTCCTCTCGAGGAGCCAGGTATTCACGGTCTATCGCAGGGGTGCCGGCTAGGATGCTTAGAACTTTTTCCAGGTCCTGGCGGTGGGCGTCGAACGGCGGATGGTTGTGCATAAGATTGGTTTCCGGAGCCTCGGGATATCAAGCTGGCAAGTTTCTTTTGGTCTGGCCAGAGGTGACTTCAGTCACCTTCGGCCCTGATTTTCGCAACATCGAATCAGGCAACTTCTTTGCTGCCTGCAAGCCGCGATGGCAAGGGCCGCTAGTACCTGCTTCTCTATCACTTGCGTAACTTGTAGCTGCCCTTCCCCCCCTGTACAAAATGTAGATCGAAAGGGTCATTCAGCAAGAAAGAGGGGATCGAGTGCGTATGTGCGATCTCCGCGCCATTTGCTATGTCTAAGAATTCTACACGCCGGTCTCGTACGGGAGATTTCTTCTCGCGTTGCAGCGGCTTCTCGCTGCTCGAAATTATGATCGCGATGGCGATCCTCCTGGTCCTGTCCGCTCTGGCCGTGCCGACTTTTACCGTGATCCGGACCGCCAAACTGCGACAGGCGGGATCGAATTATGCCGGATTGCTGCAGAACGCACGCATCACGGCGATTCAAAACGACGCCTATTACGCGGTAGCGACGACAACCAGCGGGCACGCACAGCAAGCTTTCATTGACTTGAACGGGAACGGTGCGCTGGACAAAGGCGAAACCGAGATCGTGTTGCCGTCGAATGTATTGTTCCGGACTTATGCAGACAATCCGCCCGGATTAGGCAATCTGGAAACGCAGGCTTTGTCCAGTGCGTCGGATCCGTCGCTGGACACCGCGGATAATCCGACGTTCGGGCCGCGAGGATTGCCCTGTAAGCCTACGACCGCTAATGGTTACACAACCTGCCCGGCGTTTTCCGGTGCAGTTGCGGGAACTTCGTTTATCACATTCTTCCAGAGCGAGCCGGATGGTACGTGGTTAGCGGTGGTCACGAACCCGTCGGCGCGCGTCCGCGTTTTCAAATACGGGACAACCAACTGGTCTCCGGTGCAATAACTATGAGACACGCATTCAGAAATCGGCAAAGAAAGCACCAGCACGGGTTTTCGCTGCTGGAGTTCCTGATCGCGATGGTGATCTTGACCATCGGCGTGGGCGGATTGCTGCCCTTACTGCTCGCCTCGATCACGCTCGACAAGAAGACTGCCGGCGACACGACCTCCGTTATGGTGGCGGAAGTGGTACTTGAACAGATGAGTTCTGCCGGTGCGAATTACTCGGGCGTGCTGCCGAATCCACTGCAAGACTGCGCGAACCCGCCGAACTCCTGGAACGTCGACATGACTTCCAACCCGGTGGGAGGCCTCGGTACGGGCAGCGGAGGACCGAATGGCGGCAATGGCGCCAACTTGACGAATCAAGGCGCCATTGATTGGACACAGGACTACGCCACCATCCCGGCGGGATACGCGATGCGGTATGTGGCCTGCAGCACGACCAACGACACGCCGGTAACCTACGAAGTGCGCTGGGACGTGATCAGGACTTCTTCGTCGGATAGCACCAAGCTGGTGGTGGTTTCGGCCCGGCCGATGATTCAACAAGCGTGGGCTTTAGGCGTGGTCGCGCCGATCAACATGCGCACCATTGTGGGAATGTGAGGAGACGATGAAGATCGCAACCACAAACCGATTTGCCAGGCGCCAGCGTCAGCAGGGTTTCTCGCTGATTGAAATGCTGATCGTCATGGTCGTGATGTTCATCGTCTTCGCGGTGGTGTTCCGCTCTGCCGACATGTTCCAGCAGCGCGGCGCAGCGGAGACCGAGAAAGTCGACAGCGTACAGGCGGCGCGCGATTTCATGGATACGGTGAACCGCGACCTTCACGATGCCGGCTATCCTCCCATCCAGGTGAATCCCACCAACGTGAATCCCTCGGCGGGCACCTCCGGTCCCTCCCTGAACGCCTGTGCCGGCATCGTGCCGGCTGTCGCCTGCAGTTGCGTGGGAAATCCCAGTATCGCGTGCGGAATTATTTATTACACTCCGACGAAAGTGCAGTATGAAGGCGACCTCGACGGCACAGGGACGGTGTATGTCGTCACCCTTCAGATCGCTCCCAACGCGAGCGGTAACTGTCCTTGCATCCTGCAGCGCGGCGTGGTGACCAAGACGCAGTTCCTGGCCAATGTGCAGCCGACCTACTACACGGAAGTGAACGGGCTGCTGAACAGCGGCAACTGGGCAGGAGCGACGACGTTCCCGGTGTCGGTGACTGGCGGCAACGGCAATTATGCGGCCTATGGGCCGATCGATGTATTCGACGGGTACTACACTGACGCAACTCGGGTAACAACGCCCTGCACGACGCCGGCAACCTGCGTGGGCTCGGCTACCCCCATTCGCGAGCTACAACTTACGGCGAATATCATCCCGAACTTTTCCGACTCGCAGACCAAGATCTTTCCCGTCTTTTCGATTACTTCGAAGGCTCGTTTGAGCAATGTATCTCCGTAAATGAGGGGAGACAAACCTATGACCAAGAACAATCAGAATCGACAGAAGGGCGTAGCGCTGATGCTGAGCCTCGTCCTGTTGTTGCTGATTACAGCGATCGCATTCGGTGTGATCGGCATGTCTAACACTGAAAATTCCATCAACACCAACTTCAAGGGCGAAGAGACCGAGTACTTTGCCGCCCGCGCCGGTGTAGAAGAGGGGCGCAACCGGATCTTAAGCAATGCGACCGACCAGAACGGAGCTTCGATCGCGCTGACCGCGGCTACACTGCCGCAGGATGTGCCCGACAATGGCG
>DATGFC010000034.1:0-2650 GCA_035309485.1 Candidatus Sulfotelmatobacter sp. | reverse complement strand
CATCTTTTCTCACACGCCAGAAGTGCACAATCATTAACACCGAAGCCACGATCGGAATGCCAATGCAGTGCCAGATATACGAGCGCAGCAGGGCATTGGCGTCGACGATGGAACCGCCGAGCAATCCGAAGCGCACATCGTTATACGGAGTCATGCCCAACTGCGCGCCGAAGGGGCCTTCATGCCCCAGCAGCGGCGTGGCGCGCGCCATGTTCGTACCTACGGTGACGGCCCAGAATCCGAGCTGATCGTCGGGCAGCAGATATCCGGTGAACGAGAGAAGCAACGTGAATACCAGCAGCAACACGCCGATATTCCAATTGAATTCGCGCGGCTTTTTGTACGATCCGGTGAGAAAGACGCGGAACATATGCAGCCAGACGCCAATCACCATCAGGTGGGCCGCCCAGCGGTGCATGTTGCGCAGAATCTTGCCGAAGGGCACGTCGTGCTCCAGGTAGAGCACGTCGCGGAAGGCCTGCACTTTGCTGGGATGGTAATAGAACATCAGCAGCACGCCGGTGTAAGTCAGGACGATGAACAGATAAAACGTGATCCCGCCCATGCCCCAGGTATAGCTATAGCGCACGGCATCGCGATTGATCTTCGCCGGATGCAGATGCAGGAACACGTTCGAGAGCACGCCCAGCGCGCGGTTGCGCGGCGTGTCGTCGTGCTTGTGGCGGAAGATCGAGGTGTAGACCTGAGTCTTGGTCGGATCTTTCAGGCCCTCGATCTGCTCCTTCGCCTTGGTGGGGATGTCAGTCTTGAGGGCTTGAATGTCGTCTTTGACTCCCGTCGTTACTTTTTCGAGGAGCCCGACTTTGGCGCCATTCTTGCCATTGCCGCTGCTTGCGTTACTGCCGTTTCCGCTGGTCGGGTTGTTTGAGTCAGCCATAAGAGTCCTGAATTGTCAGTCAAATGTCAGTCAGTTGTTCTACGCAGGCAAAAATGCTCCGGGATCGTTGAAGTGCGTTGGTTGTCCTTTGGGCCAGGAATAAAGCTTTGAGGTGTCGACGATGATCTGACCGTCGGGCGCGAGTTCGAGGTGGGCGCGATCCATGGGACGCGGTGCCGGACCTTCGAAGTTGATGCCTTCGCTGTCGTAGCCGCTGCCGTGGCACGGGCACTTGAACTTGTTTTCGCTGGGCTTCCAGTCCGGAGTGCATCCGAGGTGCGTGCAGCGAGCGTAGATGACGAACAGGCGGTCGGGCGTGCGGTCGACCCAGATGCGGTATTTCTGCTGGAACTTGGTATCGACGCCGAGAGCGAATTCTGAGGGATAGCCGATTTTGAAAACCGAATTAGGTTCGAAAAGTGTACGCGGCAGAAAGAAACGGAAGAACGCCAGGAACCAGGCCACGAGGAAGCCGGTGACCATGGTCCAGACAAAGCGGCGGCGATGGCGGTCAATCTCGGTAGAGGGCGCGGTGCCGGCAATGCCGCCTGCGGCGGCCGCTTTCGAGGTCCCGACCGCCGGGGTGCCAACATACTTGGTGGCATCCGCCGCGGGCTTGGCCGGTTGCTTGGCCGCTTCCGGATTCGGATTGACCTTATTGGTCTCCAACTCCGCCATGAGTCCCTCCTCTGACTGTTACCGCGACTTGCGTCCTTAATCTAACCCGGCAGCGGCTGCGTACTCCGGCGCCGCCAACTTCCTCCCCAACATGCTGATCGGAACCATCGAAGAAACTTCGTCCTGCAACGCTTTCTGAACGATCTGGCTGAGCGCCTGAATGAATTTTGGAGAATCATTCAGGCCGGCGCTCATTTCGAATTGCGTGAACCCCAGGCGCTGAGCCTCGTGGCGTGCCTCGTGATCGATCTCGGCCAGGGTCTCCACGTGATCGGAAACGAAGGCGACGGGCACGACGCAGATCTCGCGCACCTGTTCCAGAGAAAGCTGCTTTAACGTGTGATGCAGGGACGGCTGCAGCCATTTGCTTGCGCCAACCTTGCTCTGGTAGCAGAGGCGGTGGGTATTAAGCCATCCCCCGCGATTCATCAGAAGACGCACCGTGTCTTCGATCTGGCGCTGGTACGGGTCACCCTTTTCGATCACCGAGAGGGGGACGCTGTGCGCGCTGAAAACAAGCTCGGGCCGCTCTGGATCGGGAAAACGCGAGAGCGCCTGGTTGACCTTTTCGATCACGGCATCGAGATACATCGGATCGCGATAAAAAGTCTCCACCCGATGCACGGGGAGATCGTCCGAAAACCGGCGCTGCCATTCGTTCAAACTCGATCCGGTGGTGGTTGAGGAATACTGCGGGTACAGCGGTAAGAGAACAATTTCGTCACATTCCGCAGCCCGGAGCTGCTCTATGGCCTCCCAGGTGAACGGGTGCCAGTAGCGCATGGCGACGAAGCAGTGAGCATCGAGCCCCTGATTCCGCAGGTCGGTTTCCAACGCGCGTGCCTGGCGCTCGGTGTGGCGGCGAATCGGGGAGCCTCCGCCAATGGTTGAATAATGATGTTGGACCTTGCGGGCGCGGGTGGTGGAAATCAGCTTGGCGAGGGCTTTGCGGCCGATGCGGGCAAAAGGGAAGTCAATAATGTCGGGGTCGCAGAAAAGGTTATAAAGGAAAGGTTCGATGGCTTCCAGCGTGTCGGGTCCACCGAGCTGAAAGAGAACTATCCCCACACGCCG
>DATGFC010000033.1:0-87989 GCA_035309485.1 Candidatus Sulfotelmatobacter sp. | reverse complement strand
CTCTGGCGAGCCGGGTATAGGCCGCGAACGGTCCACCTCTGATGGGGTGCATCACGCGGCCTGCCCACTCAGAACGCACTGCCAACGGTTTTGTTGACTTCTTCGATGATCATTCTTGAATCTGATTCGTTCAATATCATTTGGTTGTCAGAATCGAAAATGAGTGTGACCTTGCCTTCAGCATCCTGAGTGACATGACGTACCAAATCGAGATTGACGTACTCGAAACCATGCGTACCACCGCTCAACATGGCGAAATGTGCCATTTCATCACCTCGGAGTTAAACAACATGGGTGGAATCTTAACAGCAAATCGAACTTGCAGCCTGAGTTGACGCTCAGTGACGGTTGCTAGAGGCTTCCAATCGTTTATCTGTCTTTTGTCAAGGCCCACTTCTTTCAAGGTCGGGACATCCTGACCTTGCTTCTTGCGGTCACCACCGTGTTTTACTAGGTCACCTCACCACGGTCTTTAACCAATGGAAGTGCTAGGAGAAGCGTAGAACCCTGATTCTGCATTGGGGCCAACCTTCTTTACCGAATGTAATTCAAACCACTCTTGTTTTCGCTCTCGCTTGCCTTTGTTGGTTTCAAACCACGAACACAATACCTCATCGTGGGTGCTACCCATCATGTGCTTGCCGATGTGGTCTACGGTCATCCATGGTCCACCACTTTTCAGTTGCACAGTATCACCCAATCCAAACATCTCATCCATAAATTCAACCTCTCTCACTCACAATTGTGCGAGTGCCAAAAAAATTTGTGATCCTTGATTGCTACCCGAATCCTCAGCACTTCATTTTCTTTATCTGAGGTGTACTGAGATAACAGCGCGTTGAGTTGGTGAGTGAGGGCTACCAACTTTGAACATGCTTTCATGGTCACCGTCATTCTCTAGCAATAGCAATTCCGTTCGTGGGGTGTGAGTGACTAGGTTGGTTCTACCAAGACCACTTGGCATTGCACGGCTCATTGCACAATCGACAGACTGTGCCCAAAATGTTGGGGTTTGTCCCAGACGTTCCCGAAGCTAAGTGATTGATCCCAAAAGAGGTTTACTCATTAGCAAACCGCCGCATTCGGCCACTCTGCCACCTCTCCGACCTTTGATCAGCACTCTGCGGGCGTGCTGTGCATCCGTGTTTTTCGGCTTCTCATACCACGGGCGGTATTAGGGATACGCGCTTGCGGCACACACGGCATGCCATCTGGGATATTACACCACGCGCGCACTCTACAGCCACCTCGCTTATGCTTCCCCCCGGCGTTCATTTTGAATGAGAACCACAGTTACTTCCCCATCTCGAGTTCCAATTGCACGACCGGGCTCAACGACGCGTCTGAAGCGCAGGCAAATTGCGGTAAGATGTGCGTTCTCTCACCCGACGTACGCCGCTTGTCCAAGGGAGCGAACATGACTTCGAAATTCAAACAACTTCTTATTCTTACGGCCACCAGTCTTTCATTCTTGGCTTTGTCTGCTTCGCATGCCCTCGCACAGACGACCCTCGCGGTCACGAACCTGCGTGTGGAGTACAAGACCAATCCCGTCGGGACCGATGTGCAGAAGCCGCGGTTCAGTTGGCAGCTGCAGGGTAACGAGAAAGGGGTTCTGGAAACCAGCTATGAAGTGCGCGTGGCCACATCGGAAACTGCATTGGCAAAAGGCAAAGTGACATGGGATAGCGGCGTGCAGAATTCGGACGCGTCTATCCAGGTCGAATACGCCGGTCCGGCGCTGGAAACGGCGCACATTTATTACTGGCAAGTTCGTGTAGCTGATAATCATGGCCACCTCTCGGCGTGGAGCAGCCCCGCTCATTGGGAGATGGGATTGCTCAAACCCGACGACTGGCAAGCGAAATGGATCACACCCAATCTCCAGGAAGATGAGGCGAAATCCAATCCGGCACCGTTGCTGCGGAAAGAATTCCAACTCAAGAAGAAGATTGAGCGCGCCCGCCTCTATGCCACGGCCATGGGCCTTTACGAAATCCAGTTGAACGGAAAGAAAGTAGGCGATCAGTTCTTCACCCCGGGTTGGACCGCCTACGACTTCCGCTATCAGTACCAGACCTATGACGTGTCCAATCTCTTGAACGCCGGGCCGAACGCAATTGCCGCGATGCTGGGCGACGGCTGGTTCCGTGGGCGCATGACTTGGGAGAACAAGAAGGACAGTTATGGAACAAAGCTGGCTCTTCTGGCGCAACTTGTCGTTACCTACACCGATGGAACCCGCGAGATTCTCGGCACGGACGATACCTGGAAGGCAAACACGGGCGCGATTCTTATGTCCGATATTTACGACGGTGAGACCTACGATGCCAGATTGGAACCGTCCGGCTGGACAAAGGCGAATTTCAATGCCTCGAATTGGAAAACCGTTACGGTATTGCCTGCTCCGAACGTAAAACTGGTCGCGCCAGCGGGACCGCCCGTCCAGGAGATCGAGCAGATTAAGCCGGCAAGAGTTTTGAAGACCCCCTCCGGCGACACTGTTCTCGATATGGGTCAGAACATGGTTGGCTGGATTCGTTTCGACTTGAAAGCTCCCGCAGGGACGACGGTTACTCTGCGTCATGCCGAAGTTCTCGACAGCGCGGGAAACTTCTACACCGAGAACTTGCGCTCTGCAAAACAGACTATTCGGTATACCGCTCGCGGAGAAGGCACGGAAATTTATCAGCCGCATTTCACTTTTCAGGGATTTCGTTACGTCGCCGTAAGCGGCTGGCCAGGAGAAGTAAACCCGGACGACTTTACGGGTGTCGTGGTTCATTCTGCCATGCCTCGAACCGGCACGTTCGAAAGCTCCAGCGCGCTGCTCAATCAACTGGAACACAACGTAATCTGGGGCCAGAAAGGGAACTTCCTCGATGTTCCCACGGACTGCCCTCAACGCGATGAACGCTTAGGCTGGACGGGCGACGCGCAGGTATTTGCACCCACTGCCTCTTTCAACCACGACACAGCAGCTTTTTACACGAAGTGGTTGAAAGATGTGGCTCTGGATCAGGAAGACGATGGCGCAGTCCCATTCGTCATTCCCAATGTGCTCTCGCACCAGACGCGCAAAGGCGCGGCCGCTTCTGCCGGTTGGGCAGATGTGGCTGTGATTGTGCCGTGGACCGTCTATCAAGCTTTCGGCGACAAGCGCATTCTCGAAGAACAGTATCCGAGTATGAAGGCCTGGGTGGAATATATGCGGAGCCAGGCGGGCGATCGCTATATATGGAGCAACGGCTTCAGTTTTGGTGATTGGCTGGCGTTCGCTACCGACGAGTCCGATTATCCTGGAGCAACCACTGACAAAGATTTCATTCAGACGGCGTATTTCGCCCATTCCACCGCGATCCTCGCCAAAACCGCCGCTGTTCTCGGCAAACAAGAAGATGCAAACCAGTACGCAACTTTGGAAAAGAACATCAAAGCGGCATTCTTGAAAGAATTCGTCACCAGCACCGGAAGAATCTCGCCCAACACGCAGACCGCTTACGCGCTCGCGCTCGAATTTGATCTGCTGCCCGAGTCTTTGCGAGCCGACGCAGCCGCGCGCCTTGCCGCCGATGTCAGGAAGTTCAAGCATTTGACCACTGGGTTTCTGGGAACGCCGGTCCTCAATCAGGCGCTGAGCGATTATGGGTACCTGGATGAAGCCTACATGCTGCTCAACCGCACCGAGTATCCTTCGTGGCTGTATCCGATCACTAAGGGTGCGACAACTATCTGGGAGCGATGGGACGGCATCAAGCCGGACGGCACCTTCCAATCTGTTTCAATGAATTCGTTCAATCATTATGCCTACGGCGCCATAGGAGAATGGATGTACCGTGTGGTCGCCGGCATTGCGCTCGATGAGCAACATCCCGGATACAAACACATTGTTTTCCATCCGCACCCCGGTGGCGGGCTGACCTTTGCGAAAGCCTCAGTCGACAGTATGTATGGCAGAGTCGCTGCCGGATGGGAGCTTACTTCGGGCAAGATGATTTTGAATATAGAAGTTCCGCCCAACACGATGGCCACAGTGGTGCTGCCTGACTCAATGTTGCAAACCGTCAGCGTAGGCGGACAAGCACTCGCACAGAGCGCGGACGTGAAGAACGCCCGTCAACTCGACAAGACGGTGCAATTCGATGTCGGCTCCGGAACTTATACGTTTGAAACTACGCTGCAAGAGCGTCAATAGAAATTTGGTTTCAACTTTCCTACAGCGAAAACTGGATCGACATGTACGCTGTCGAAGTTGTAACTCTCAAATGAAGGAAGCGCGGAACCTTTATGAGAGACGAGAATACCGATTCCCTGGACGAACGAGCACCCGAACGGAAAGAGGATTTAGAGGCCCAGCCTGACGAACTCGGCAAAGATCCGGCCCAGGTAGGCACTCAAAGTGCCGGCCAAAGCGTAAGTTCGCTGGGCCTCTCGCACACGGCAGACTCAACTGAAGAATCCGTAGAGGGACTTTCGGATACCGACCAGGCTCTCGAAGCAGCCGCGGTGGAAGGTGTCGAAGATGCGGCAGATCATCCTGAACGTCCTACCCATACCCACCAAGAATATGGCCGCCCTGACGATGTGCCGCCGCGAAAACGCGGAGATGAAGCGGCTTAGTTGCAATTGAAATAATTTCACCGAAAAACTGAGGACTTGCCCCCTGCCATGGAATCGGGGGTAAATTGTATCCCGCTCTCAGGGAATTGCTGTATTGGTCCTCTCCGGAGAACACAGGACAATTTTTAGGTCGAATTGATCGGCGCTCCGTAATTGGCTTGATCCCAATTCGCGAGCTAAGGAAATCCGACAACATAGCTCAATTGGAGGTTACAACATGCGACAGGTATTTCTGTTCCTCTCCGTTCTGCTGCTCGGCGTCTCCTGGGCCGTCGCGCAGGGAAGCCAAACCACCCCAAGTTCATCCAGCCCAAGTTCTAGTTCAGACCAGACAGCCAGCCAGAGTTCTCAGACCTCGGCCGGCGGCGAAACCACCGTCGAAGGCTGCTTGAGCGGCTCCAGCGGAAGCTACACACTGGCGGCCAAAGATGGCACAACCTATCAGCTCACTGGCGACACCGCCAAGCTGAGCGAGCATGTTGGCCATGAAGTGAAAGTCACGGGAACCGCGAATTCCGCCGCCTCGTCGTCGAGCAGCAGCAGCGCTAGCGGCACAGCGGGAACCGCAGGTTCTGAGAAATCGCTGCAGGTATCATCCGTGAAGCACATTTCCAAAACCTGCCAATCCGGCAGCAGCGGGATGTCGCACTAAGAAAAGTCTGTTGCGCGCAGCTTGAGTCGGATCAGCCCAGCATACGCTGGGCTTTTTCATTCTTTGCCGAAAATTTTAGGCTGCGTCGCGTGAAGGCGGTTGTGCCCGGATCGTCTCGGGTTTGCCGTGCGCGGGACGATGCACTTCCTGCTGCAGCGTCGGCCCTTTTTTCAGGTGCGGTAGCGCCAAATGCACGGTCCTTTTCATGCGGATCGATTCATAAAGCGCCTCGACGATTCTGACATCTGCCATCCCCTCGAGACCGGAAGGCTCCGGTTCTTTGTCCTTCAAAACGCAATCGGAGAAATAATCTATCTGTGCCGAGAACTGATCGCGCTTGGGGAAATTCATCTTTCGCTTTTTGTCGCCGGTTCTGAGCTCAAGCTTGATTCCCTGCGCATATTCATAGGCTGGATCTGCCCGCAACTCGCCTTTTGTCCCCAACAGCGTGTAGCGGCTCACATCTGCGGCGCCAAAACTGCAAGTGAATGTTGCCAGCCTCTCGTGCGGGAAACGCATCACCGCCGAAACCATCTCTTCGACGCGCGCAAAACGGTTCTCCGGTTTGCTGGCGCTCACGGCCGATACCTCCACCGGTTCGGAACGGAACAGGTATCGCGCCGCGTTGATGCAATAAACGCCCATGTCGTAGAGTGGCCCGCCTCCGCGCGACACACTCTCCCTCACACGAATATTCGACTCGTCCACGTCCTGCGAAAATTCCGAAGTAAACAGGCGCAGGTCCCCTAGCTTCCCATTGTTGGCTATCGCAATCGCTTGCAGGTTCCCGGCTTCAAAGTGCAGGCGGTAAGCAATCATCAGCTTGATGCGATTTTGGCGCGCTGCGTGAATCATCTCGTGGCAGTCTTCTGCCGTGACTGCCATTGGCTTTTCGCAGAGAACATGCACGCCGGCGGCTGCCGCTCGGACGGTGTATTCGCGATGAAGATGATTCGGAACTGCAAGATAAACGGCATCGACATTGGACAGAACTCTTCCGTAGTCGTCGTACGAATAGAGGTGCTCCAGACGATATTTTTTGCCCAAGGCCTTTAGTTTTTTCTGATCTCCCGATACAAGCGCAAAGAGTTCGGAATGGCGAGCGCTTCTGAACGCGGGAAGCACCGCGACTTGCGCAATGTGACCCAATCCAACTACTGCATATCGAACTCGACCGTTCGAGGGGCGTCGGTTCATATCACTCCTAACATGCTTAACTAGGGCTCACTTACAAATGAAATAGATGCGTTTTCACCGTTCAGAGATAAACTCTAAATGCAGGCTTCCGCCGTCTCCCCAACAGAATCCGCTAGAGGAATCATCGTAGGCTATCGTGCAGGATATCTCCCCAACGTCTACAGCTTCGCAGCGATAGTGCAATAGGCGATAGTCATCCTAAAAAAAGAGTGGCGAATGCAAGGCAAGGCGCAAGCCCGGCCTGCCGCCAGGCGGTGAGACATGCCGGCGCCCCGGGAAGTAATTCCAGTTCTGAAGTTCGTTTTCGTTTGTTTATTTGTCTTAGGACTCTGCTCCCTTCTGATCGTTCCACTTTCAGCCCAAACCAACATCGATGATGTCCACGTTACGTCACGGCAGACAACACCCGCGGTGGGAAGTAAGTCAGTCCAGGTCGTCGCCGGCTCGGGCCTTCATGTCATCAAGACAGACGTGAAACTCGTTCTGGTTCCCGTCAGCGTGACCGATCCCATGGAGCGGTTCGTCACTGGCCTCAGCCGCGACAACTTCGAGGTGTTTGAAGACAAGAAGCCGCAGACCATTAAAAGTTTCTCCAGTGAAGACGTTCCCATTTCCGTCGGCATCATCGTCGACACCAGCGGCAGCATGATGGATAAAGTTGACCGGGTGCGCGATGCAGTCAACGAGTTCTGCGACGCCGCCAATCCTGAAGATGAGTTCTTCATGATCTCTTTCAATGACGATCCCCGCCTGGCCGTCGACTTCACGACCTCCACGGACGAGATCAAGAAAGAGCTCGTATTCCTACGCCCCAAAGGCCGCACTTCACTACTCGACGCTCTTCGCATGGGCCTGACCAAAATGAAGCACGCCAGATACGGCAAAAAGGCTCTGTTGATCATTTCTGATGGAGGCGACAATCACAGCCGCTACGGCGAGCGGGAAGTGAAGTCTTTGGCCAAGGAATCCGACGTCATGATCTACTCCATCGGGACCTTCGACCGCTACGTTCCTACCTTGGAAGAGGCCCGTGGTCCTTCCCTGCTCTCGGACCTTGCCGACCCTACCGGCGGCCGAGCCTTTACTTTGGAGAATGCCAACGAGATGCCATCCGTCGCTCGGCACATCGGGCTTGAGCTGCGAACCCAGTACGTCTTGGCGTATCGGCCACAAGGTCTGGAGCGGGATGGAAAGTGGCGCAAGATTCGAGTGAAATTGAAATTGCCGCGCCGCTTCACATTCTTGCAAGCGCACGCCCGGACCGGCTACTACGCCTCCGCGCAATAATCGGCCGACCTTGCCGACAACTGCGAATCCATTCCGCGGCATCAAACCTGCCGCACGACAGAATAGTTCGCCCATATAGGGCTGGCAGTGCGTTCGCTGCTCGGAGCGAATTTGGTGCGTCCCTATGCGATTGTCCGTCTTCTCCGCTTTTGTTTTGTATTCGGTACTGACCTTCGCACAACTTGCCCCAAAAGCTCCCCAGGCCGCGTACGAAGGCCAAAACGTAAGCTCGATCGCGCTGATCGCAAACCCTCACCGCGACCTGACGTCGCTTTACCCTCTCGTCACGCAGAAAGCGGGAGCGCCATATTCTGAAAAGCAAATCAAGGAAAGCTCTCAGGCCTTGCAGAAGGCCGGGCACTTTTCCGAAGTTCGAGTCAACGTTGAACCCCAGATTTCTGGATTGCGCGTCAGCTTCTTGTTAGAGCCAGCCTATTATCTCGGTATTGTCGATTTCCCAGGAGCAGTAAAGCGTTTCTCCTATACGCGACTGCTGCAGGTTGCCGATCTTCCCGACGAGGATCCCTACGACCCCGCGCGCATCCCCATCGCGGAGAACGCTCTTCGGGATTTCCTGCACCGCCAGGGTTACTTTCAATCGACCGTTCGCGGAGAACGCAAAATTGACGATGAACATCAACTGGTCAGTGTCAGCTTCACGGTTGATTTGGGCAAGCAGGCCCGGATCGCTTCTGTCCGCATCGAAGGACCGAATCAATCCGAGGACGCGCATCTGCTGCACGAAGTACGATCATTGCGCGCACGCCTTAACGGCGCTCTGCTGAAGCCGGGCAAAACCTACAATCCAACTCGCCTCAACGCCGCCAGTTCTCTGATTAGAAAGACCCTCACCAAGCAGCATCGTTTGTCCAGCACCGTTCGTGAAAATCCTCCGGAATACGATGCACATACGAATCGCGTTGCCGTCTCGTTCACCGTCGATCCAGGTCCGCTCGTTACGATCCGCACTGTCGGCGCCCGGCTTACGCTTATTCCCTTTCTCGCCGGTCGACAAATGAAAAAGCTCATCCCGATCTATTCGGAAGGCGCAATCGACCGAGACCTGGTGGAGGAAGGACAGAACAATCTCGTCGACTACTTCCAAAAGAAAGGCTTCTTTGACGCGAAGGTGACCACTCAATTCGACAAAGGACCCGACCGGATTCTCATCGTTTACAAGATTGACCGCGGTCGCAAGCACAAAGTCGACCGCATTTTCTTCCACGGAAACTATGCCATTTCTTCCGACGAACTCATGCAGCAGCTCACGGTCAAGAAGTCGCACATCTGGACGCACGGGGCCGTGAGTCACAAGCTGTTGAAGCAAAGCGCAAAGAACATCGAGGCGCTGTACCGCGATCGCGGCTATGAAGACATCAAGGTCACCCCACGAACCATAGATCGCGAGCCCAAAATCGACGTCGCCTTCGATATTGAGGAAGGCGCGCAGACTTTGGTGGATGATATCGAGGTTTCAGGCAACCACCACATTCCGTTCGCGCAGCTTACGGCTCCGAAGGGATTTCAGCTTCGTGGGGGTGTGCCTTTCTCGCCGCGCAAGCTCGCGGACGACCGGAACCGCATCGAAGCCACATACCTGAATCACGGATTTCTCAACGTCGATGTAAAAACCGAGGTAGATCACATTCTGGGCGAGCCCAACCGCATCTACATCACCTATGCGGTCACCGAAAACCAACTCGTGCGGCTGAGCCAAGTGGTCTATCTCGGCCAGAAAGTGACGCGCCTTTCTTTACTGACAAAGACGGCAAAACTTCCGGCGGAGACTCCCATGCGCCGCTCACAAATGCTCGCGGCCGAGAGTCGCCTCTATGACCTAAGCATTTTCGATTGGTCCAGCGTCGGTCCGCGAAAACCGATCACTGTGCAATCCGATGAGATGGCCCTCGTAAAGGTGCATGAGGCCAAGCGCAACGAAATCACCTATGGCTTCGGATTCGAAGTATCACACCGCGGCGGAAACATCCCGGGTGGCACCGTCGCCCTTCCCGGAGGCGGAGGCACCATCGGCCTTAACGGCTATCAGGTCGCCCCAAGCCAGTCCACCTTCGCCAGCCCCCGGGGATTAATCGAATTTACTCGCCACAATATACGCGGCCTCGCCGAAACAGCCAGCATGTCAATACTTTTGTCCCGGCTGGATCAGAGATTTCTCACGACTTACGGCCAGCCGCATTTCGTCGGATCGCAATGGCAGTCCTTGACCAGCTTTTCTCTCGAACGCAACAGCGAAAACCCGCTATTCACCGCCGCGCTGGGTGATGCCTCTTTCCAGGTGGAAAGAGTCATCAGCACTAAGAGCAACACGCGCGTGCAGTTCCGCTACGACTACAACAAAACGGACTTGTCACACATTCTCGTTCCCGATCTTGTGCTCGATCGCGACCGGAGCGTGCGGCTCTCCACCGCTTCAGGCACGCTCATCCGCGACACGCGGGATAAGCCGCTGGACGCGCACCGCGGAATGTATTCGACCATCAACCTGGCAATCACCCCGACCGCATTTGGGTCGAGTGCAAACTTCGCCAAAATCTTCGCGCAGTATGCGTTCTACAAGCCCGTCCACTCCATGGTGTTCGCCAACAGCGTTCGGATTGGCCTGGCTGCGCCTTTCGCCGGCAGCTTTGTTCCCACCAGCCAGCTGTTCTTCTCGGGCGGAGGAACTTCGCTGCGCAGCTTTCCCATCGATGAAGCAGGACCCCAGCGCCTGGTGCCGTTCTGCAACGTGCTAAAAGGTCAGTCTGGATGTGTGAACATCACCGTCCCCGTCGGCGGCCGTCAGTTATTCATCCTGAACTCAGAACTTCGCTTCCCGCTGCACATCACCAAGGCACTGGGCGGCGTTGTTTTTTACGACGGCGGTAACGTCTATAGCGCGATTAACCTGCCGAGCTTCGTCAACGATTACACGAACACGATTGGCGTTGGACTTCGCTACGCCACCCCAATCGGTCCCATCCGCTTCGATATTGGACGCAATCTGAACCCCGTCACCGGGATCAATCCTTTGCAGTACTACATCACGGTGGGGCAGGCTTTCTAGGAATTGTCATGAGCGCAAAACGCAAAATCGGCTGGACCTTGGCGGGTATAGGAATTTTCCTTCTCCTACTTATCTCGGCAGGATACTTCTACCTGCGAAGCAGCAGTTTTCAGAGTTTCGCTCTCCACAAGATTGTCGAGGAGGCCGATCAGGCCACCGGTGGCAAAGCCGAAATCGGCGGTTTGGATTTCAAGCTTTCGACTTTGACCGCTCATCTTTACAACATCACTTTGCAGGGTACGGAAAGTCCTACTCAGCCGCCCCTGCTCCATGCCGACAAGCTCACGATCGGCCTCAAGATCATTTCGGTGCTGCGTCACAAGGTCGAATTGGAGGAACTCCTCATCGATCATCCCGTCGTGCACATGCAGGTTAGCCAGCAGGGGAAGAATAATCTTCCCACTGCTCCCCCCAGCCAGAGTAGCAGCCACAGGAGCGTATTCGATCTTGCCGTTCGGCACGCGCAACTCACCAATGGCGAGCTCGATTACAACGATCGCAAGACTCCCCTCGAAGCCGATCTCTACAATCTTCAAACGGATATTCATTTCGCATCTTTGGCCAAGCGCTACGATGGAAATCTTTCTTATGACAATGGCCATCTGAAGTATGCCCGCTACGCTCCACTGCCCCACAACCTTAATCTCAATTTCAGAGCAACGCCTGACCGCTTCGAACTTAGTTCCATGACGCTGAAAGTGGGATCCTCGGAAGTGCTTCTGCATGCGCAGGTCTCAAACTATTCGAGCCCAACCGCCGACGGCGCTTACCAAATCCGTATTCACACGCAGGATTTCGCGTCCATGTCGCCTTCGCTCCAGCCTGCGGGGGATGTTTCTCTGGACGGAAAACTCCATTACCAGGCAGCCGAAACCCAGCCCTTGCTGCATAATGTTTCGCTCGACGGTCGCCTGGCCAGCGAGATCCTCATCGCCGTGGGATCGGGCAGGCGCATCGAGGTTCGAAAGCTTGGAGGAAGATATCGTCTGAATGATGGAAATCTGCAGTTAACGGATCTCGGCCTCGATTCGATGGGCGGACGCATTGTTGCCGAGGCCCAGATGAAACACATCGACGCCACGCCCGAAGCCAGCGTGCATGCGGCACTCGATAACATCTCTCTGAAAGCGCTCCAGAACGCCTCCGGGATGCAGCCGAATCAAACTGCGGCGCTTGCGGGAACCCTCCGCGGCAAGGCAGATGCCGCCTGGACAGGAACGATCAACAATCTTCGTGCCCGTTCCGACTTGTTCGTGCAGGCTGTGGCTAGCAGCCGCTCGAATCCCTCTGCAAGAGAAGTTCCGGTTAATGGAGCTCTGCACGTCGCCTATGATGGTCCCCGGCAGACCATTGAAGTCCGCGACACGGCATTCCACCTACCCGCTGCAACCGTGACTGCGCAGGGATCTATCAGCAATCATTCCAACTTGCAGGTAAATGTTGTCGCCGATGATCTGCACCAATTGGCGGCGCTCGCCTCTTCTTTCCGTACTACGCAAACCGCGCCTCCCGCTGTGTCCGGCTCGGCAACACTGAATGCGTCGGTGCAGGGCTCGATGAAAAAGCCGGCGATCACAGCCCAGTTGAATGCCCAGAATTTGCAGGTCGAAGGCAGCCGCTGGAATACCGCAAAGGTCACCATGCACGCAGCCCCTTCCGGCGTAACCATCGACAATGTTTCGCTGGTCAACGCCCAGCGTGGGCAGGTGCTTCTGAGCGCAAGCGTGGGACTCAGAAACTGGTCCTACGAACCCTCCAATCCCATTCGAGCGCATCTCGACGCGCGGCAACTGCGGCTGTCAGACCTCGAGCAGCTGGCGAAAAAGGAATACCCGATTTCCGGAGATCTCTCCGCCAACCTCAATCTTTCCGGATCGCAGCTGGAGCCTGTCGGATCAGGTTCCATGCAGATCGCGAACGCCCGCGCCTATGGCGAACCGGTTCAAACCCTGGCCGCAAAATTCCAGGCGCAAAACGGCACCCTCGTTTCGACCTTGAATGTTGCGGCTCCCGCCGGAGCTATCAATGCCAATCTCTCCTACAGTCCGAAAACCAAAGCTTACAAAGTGCAGCTTAATGCGCCTGCCATAGTCCTGCAAAAATTGCGCACGGTACAGGAGAAAAATCTCAATGTGAACGGCACGCTTAACGCCTCGATCGATGGCGCCGGTACCCTGGACGATCCGCAGTTGTCCGCCACGGTGCAGTTGCCCCAACTCCAGATGCGTGAAGCCGTGATCTCCGGCCTGAAGGCAGACCTTCGAGTTGCCCAACACCGTGCCAACCTGAACGTCGACACGAATGTTTCACAGGCCTCCATTCACGCTCGCGGAACTGTCGCGCTCACCGGGGACTACCAAACAGACGCGTCAATTGATACCAATAGGGTGCCGCTTGCCCCGCTCATGGCGACGTATGCGCCCAGTGTCCCCCAGGGATTTCAAGGACAGACCGAACTGCACGCCACCCTGAAAGGACCGCTGAAAGATAAATCCCGCCTTGAAGCGCATCTGTCCATTCCCGTTCTCGAAGCCAAATATCAAGCTCTCGAAATCGGAATTACGCAACCGATTCGCGTCGATTACGCCAGGTCAGTTGTGACCCTCCAGCCTGTCGAACTCAAGGGTACGGGCACCTCGCTCCGGGCCCAAGGCCGCATACCACTGGGCAAAGGCGGAACCCCCACCCTCACCGCGCAAGGATCTGTCGACCTGCGCATCGTGCAAATCGTCGCGCCCACGGTCGCAAGCGCCGGCATTGTCGCGCTCGACGTTCGCTCTAGCGGATCGGCAGTTCAGGGGCAACTTAAATTCGAGAATGTCGCGATGACCACTCCCGATGCTCCGATTGGGGTTGAGAAGCTGAATGGCACGATGAACATCGGCAACGACCGCATCAGCGTCACGCAGATGACAGCCCAGGTCGGTGGTGGTCAAGTCTCTTTGGGAGGATCGGTTGCCTATAAGCCGAGCATTGAATTCAACCTGGCTGTGCAAGGTCAGTCTGTGCGCCTTCGTTATCCAGAAGGGTTAAGGACGGTGCTCAACACCAATCTCGCATTCACCGGTTCGACGCAGTCCTCTGTGTTGAGCGGGCGCGTGATTGTCGACACCCTTTCCTTCACTCCCGACTTCGATCTTTCAAAATTTGCCGATCAATTCAGCACCGCCAACACTCCTACGCAGCCGGGATTTGCCGACACTGTGAAACTCGCAGTCAACGTACAGACGGCGAGCAGCCTGAACGCCGTGAGTTCCCAGGTCAGTATTGCCGGCCAGGCTGTCCTGCAAGTTGGCGGCACGGCCGCGGATCCCGTTATTACAGGGCGAACCACGCTGACCTCCGGAGAGCTCTTCTATCGCAATCTTCGCTACGAGCTACAGCGCGGTGTCATCACCTTCGACGATCCCAACCAAACCCATCCTGTACTCAATGTCTCGGTGAACACCATCGTCGAACAATACAATCTGACATTGACACTTCGCGGTCCTCTCGACAAGTTGACGACCGAGTACGTTTCCGATCCCCCATTGGCGACTGCCGACATCATCAATCTCGTAGCGCGCGGCAAGACTACGGAGGAGCAAGCCGCCAGCAGTCAGAGCACCGATTCCATGATTGCTTCGCAAGTTGCCGGGCAACTCAGCAGCAGCGTGCAAAAGCTCGCCGGCCTTTCCAGCCTGCAGATCGATCCGACCCTCGGGGGCAACAATCAGAATCCCTCGGCGCGCATTGCCCTTCAGCAGCGCGTCACGAAGAATCTGTTGTTCTCCTTCTCCACGGATGTTTCGCAGCCGGGAAGCGAGATTGTGCAAGGGGAATATCAGATCAACCGGCGCTGGTCGGTCAATGTGGCGCGCGATCAACTCGGCGGCGTCTCGGTGGATGGGCGATACCACACGAAATTCTGACGGGCCGCGAATTATGAGATGCATCATGACGTGATCGTCATGATCTCCACATCCTCCTGCTTGCCTTCGCAGTGGACAAGGACCGAATCCCCTCTGCGTTCCAGCAACAGATCTACGGCTGCTCTGCCGCATCGCAGATTGCGGATCGAGAGCTGGGATATGCCTTCAGGAAGAAAGGGCCGGTCGAACACGATGCGGCCCAATTCTCCCATCACAGAAATCCCGAGGCATCCTTCCAGTATCAAAAACGGGGCCGCCGCAGCCCACGCCTGCGGCGAACACGCTACCGGATAAAGCGTCGGCCCTTCCGTGGGACGTCTCTTCAGCCCGCAGAATAGTTCCGGCAGGCGGTGCAACTCCACCTCGCCGCTCAGGTCCAGAAGCGCAATCAGAATCTGCCCCGCTATCTTCTTGTACCCGAACTTCGACATGCCATAAGCAATAATGGAATTGTCATGCGGCCACACCGATCCGTTGTGATACGACAACGGATTGTAACGAGCTTCGTTCGACGCGACTGTGCGAATTCCCCAGCCAGTGAAAAAGTCGGGCCCCATCAGCGTATCGGTTACAACCCGCCCTCGTTCCGTCGATGCGATGCCTGAGAACAGCGCATGGCCCGCGTTCGAAGTGCGCACCCGGCAGGGATTCTTCCGCCCATCGAGCGCCAGTGCATACGTCCCGAGCTCATTGCACCAGAACTTTTCTTCGAAGTTCGTTCTCAACGATTCCGCCTGGACCTCCAGTTCGCAGCACTGATCCACATTTCCCAGGATGCGGGTCATTTGCGCGGCAGCGAGTTTCGCCGCGTAGACATACCCCTGCACTTCGCACAATGCGATTGGCGGCTCGGCAATCTTGCCGTCGGAGTGAAATACTGAGTCATCAGAATCTTTCCACCCCTGTTGCACCAGGCCTTTGCCCGAATGCCGGGCGTACTCCACAAATCCATCCCCGTCCACATCGCCGTATTCATCAATCCACTTCAGGGCCCGCTGAATGTGCGGCCATACGCGCTTCAAGAATTGCCGGTCTCCCGTGCGCTCATAATAAGCGCCCGCGAGAACGATAAAGAGGGGAGTCGCATCCACGCTTCCGTAGTAGCGCCCGAACGGCACTTCTCCCAACGCCGCCATCTCGCTTTGCCGCATTTCGTGCAGAATTTTTCCCGGCTCCGAGTCCGCCACCGGATCTACCGAGTCCGCCTGCGTTGCCGCTAGAAACTCCAGTACGCCGCGGCCGATCTCCGGATTCAGCCACATCGTCTGCAACGCGGTGACGATCCCATCGCGTCCGAACACCGTGCTGAACCAGGGGACGCCGGCATACGGGTAATTGCGCTCCGGATTTCCCGTAATCATCATCTCCAGGTCCGACATGGATCGGGCGATCCAATCGCTGAATCTTGAGTTTGAGCTGCTGATTTGCGGAAATGCCTTAGTGGTCCCCGCCAGTTCGAAGCGCGCTGACGAGAGCGCCTCGCTGTAGCCGGTAAAATGGCTCGAAGCTTCAGAATTGCAGGCAATTTCCAGCTGAAGCGTTACCCGCTCCTTCGGTCGAAGGCTGATTTCAAATTCCAGGCCCGTTTCCGAAATCCGTCCCGGCGCCACATCGGTACGGATCGCCGTCTCCCGTACCACCCGGTCCAAGCCTTGGTACACCAGCGTCACCGAGTTGCTGTCGATCTTCGTATCTTCCCGCCGGCCGTGGCGTTCGCGGGTTGTCCCGCGCACTTCAAAGATGTCCGCAAAATCCGCATCGAACCCCAGATAAAGCGGGATATCCAGATCCTCCAGCCCGTGATTCACGAACAGCAGCTTCTCAAAACACGAGTTCCGCCATAAGAAACGTGACCGCACCAGGTGCAGGACTCCCCGATGAATCGCGATCGCCCCCTCCCGAAATACGTCCAGATTCGCTAAGTCCGCGGTGAACAGGAAATTATTGGTCGCTACGGTGGAACTCAGCAGCAGAGGGCGCGCATTCCACAGGTTCAGGGATAATTCCGACAGGTGTCGCATCCCGTCGTAGAACAGGCCTTGCTCTCCCAGGCCGGATGTCTGCACGTCCCCCAGACGGTCAAAAACGTAAAACATTCTGCCGTATTTCAAGACCCGGGCCCGATCGTCCGCCCGGGACGCGGTGGTCGCTATGTAGTACTGGGCGTTTGCGATTCCACTTCCATCCAATTCAGCACTCCCTCTTCGACCTCGATCGAGGCCGATTTTGGATGAATCAGGTTTTGATAAATGCTCAGGTAATTTCTTGCCATCTGGTCATCCGTGAAGTTTAGCTCGAAACAGCGGCGGCACTCACGTCGGTCAAAACCGCTGGTCTTCCTTACCGCCGCGACGGCTTCATCAACATTGTGCACCAGAAAACCGTTTACCCCATCGAATATGATCTCGGGAACCGAGCCGCGCGGGTGCGCAATCACCGGCGTCCCGCATGCCATCGCTTCGATCATTACCAGGCCGAACGGTTCCGGCCATTCGATGGGAAAGAGCAGAGCCGCTGCATTGCCCAGGAATTCGCTTTTCTCCGCATGTCCGATCTCACCGACAAACTCAATCAGCGGATGATTCAGCATGGGCCGGATCACCTTCTCGAAGTAATCCAGGTCCGCGCGATCGAGTTTCGCCGCAATCTTCAACGGCATATCCGACTTGATCGCGATCTCAATCGCCTGATCCACACCCTTCTCGGGCGATATGCGTCCCAGGAATGCGAGGTAATCTCCGCTGCATTCATCCCAGCCCAGTAAATCGACCGGCATGCCATGAGGTACAGTACCCACCCAGTTGACCCAGGGCAGGGGCTTTCGCTGCGCGTTCGAGATCGAGATCAGCGGTATTTCCCTGAACTCCTGATAGAGCGGAACTAGGTCGGGAATATCCAGCCGCCCGTGCAGCGTGGTGACACACGGAACCTGTTCCCGTCGGCTGCGAATGAAATGAAAGTAGTCCGTATGGAAATGGATGAGATCGAACTCTTGCGCCTGATTTAACACCTCTTCAATCATCAACAAATGATGAGCCAGTGGGTCTACGCAATCCGGATTCAGTCGAAGAGCTTCCTTACAGGAGGGTACCAATCGGGCATTGGTCACCGAGTCTCCACTGGCAAACAGCGTGACTTCGTGCCCCAGTGCAGCCAGTTTTTCCGTTAGCCAAGAAACGACTCTCTCGGTTCCTCCATAAAGTCGAGGGGGGACGCTCTCGTAAAGCGGCGCAACCTGAGCTATCCGCATCCAATGGGCTCCTTTTCCCTTACAAAATTACGGTCCTCCGATTGAGCCAAGCCTCCAGCCGGAGTTTTCGCGGTGCCTTGTTGAGATGTGTTCTACGGTGTTGTGGTTGGCGCATGCACAGCAATTGCTGTACATCCTACGCAGCGCAACCTTTCATGGTGCGCTTGCACCCAAAAATTCGGTGTAGGTTCCGGCGAGCCTTCGCCCGCCTATGCGTCGACACGAAAGAAGTTCGAAGCAGTCCTCACCTCACGTTCCCGTTCCACTACCGGCCGTTCTCTTCGATTTGGATGGCACTCTCATCGACAGCAATTACCAGCACGTGGATGCGTGGACCCAGGCGTTGCGCTCGGCGGGGATTGTCATTCCTATGTGGAAGATCCACCGCCGCATTGGCATGAGCGGGAAATCGTTTGTTCGCGAATTACTCCGCGAGATGAGGCCACGCAGGACTGAAATCAATATCGAGCGCCTGGAGGCGAAACACGATCGCATTTTTCGCCGGCAAATCCGCGGGCTTGCTCCTTTGCCGGGCGCGAATGAACTGCTGAAACATCTCTCGCAGCACAAGGTTCAGATTGCAATCCTACCACCGGCGGCCGGACGCAAACCGACAAGCTCTTGCGTCACCTGACGATTCCTTCAGAAATTGAAATCGTTACCGGGGACGACGTGGAAAAAGCCAAGCCTTCGCCTGACATTTTCATGTTAGCGGCGCAACGCCTTGGCACGCGCCTCAACGACTGCATCGTGATCGGTGACAGTGCATGGGATCTGCTTGCCGCCGGGCGCAAGAACGCATTAGGAGTGGGATTGCTCTCCGGAGGCTATGGACAGGAAGAACTGGAGCGCGCCGGCGCATTCCGGGTCTATTCCGATCCTGCCGATCTGCTAATGCACATTGAACAACTCGGATTACCGAGCCTTTGAGACCGCATCGTTTATCCCTAAATTTTTCCTAACTTATTGCAACCATTGTTCATCAGGGATTGCCCCGTCGCGCTTAAGGTAGGAGCCGTATTGTTCGTTCCCGCATGTTTTTTCTAAAGTAGATCGTCAGCCCTAAGCTGAACAAATTGTTGTAACAGCCTGGCTCCCCCTCCGCTCGTAGCCGCGGCCTTCCCAATCTGAGGTCTGAAGGACTATGAGTGTATTTCGCCCGGTTCGATCCAGACAGGTTTCTCACGCTCTGATTTTGATAATAATTGCAGGTGGAATCTCGACTTCCATCGCTTGCGGAACTGGTTCGACGAAAAACAGCACGACAGCCACAGCACCCGCCCCTCCACAACCTAATTTCCCATCCATCGCCCCGGAACCGATCAGTTGGCCCATTTCCAATCCCGCAGCCAGTCAGTTCCCTGCGCCGCCTGCCGAGGACGAAACCACTGCCCCATGGAAAAATGGCGCCAATGATTTCCCGCTCAGCGTGTCGAACCCGTTGGCTAACTCGACAGTCACTTCACCTTTAAACGTGGTAGCAACGGCGACGCCCAAGAATCCGCTGTTCTTCATGCGGGTATATGTCGACAATCTCGCCGTCTATTTCACCTTTGATAATTCAATCAATACGCAAATCTTCGTGGGTACCGGCACGCATACCATCACGGTGATGGCGGAAGACAAACAGGGCTACATCTCGGCGACACCGCTGCAAGTCACTGTGAGTGCCCAGGCGCCGTCGACGAACGGCCAGACAGTCATCAGCAGCATTCAAAATATGCCAGGATGGCAATCCTGCGGCGCCCTGTTTCCTGCTGGTTCGGGCCGTGACGGACAGATTTGCGCCGCCGGCGGTGGAACGCCTGCCTCCACTCTCACTCAAAATGTCTCCTCGCCGGCGATGGACGGTAGCTCCGCCAAGTTCAGTATGGCGCCTGCATCGCCCGATTGTCCGCACTATTGCAACATGCTGTACTTCAATCCCGTCGCGGGGGGCAACAACGTAACTCATTTCATTTATGACTTGTATTTCTACATCGATAATCCCGTAGCTCCGCAGGCTCTCGAGTTTGACGTGAATCAAACGTTCGGCGGCCAGCGCTGGGTTTGGGGATCGGAATGTAGTCAAAAAGGTTCTGGCTTTTGGGACATCTGGAATGACGCTCCGAATACCGGCTGGGAACCGACCACCATCCCCTGCAATAACTTTCAAGCGAATACCTGGATTCATCTGGTTTGGACGCTCGAACGCGTCGGGAACCAGGTGCACTACATCAGTCTGCAAGTGGGAGATCAAACTTACACCGTCGACACCTTCTATCCCAATCAACAGAATTGGACTCTGGAGGAAATTGATAACGCATTTCAAATGGACCTCGACGGCGTTGGTACTCCTTATAACGTTTGGCTCGATAAGGTGAACTTGACGGCGTACTGACGGTTTGCATCGGGAAGGAGAACGACTCTTTCCGCAGATAGAAAAAGTTAATCCGTAGTGACTTGGCTCCTGACCGCTCTCGGATGCTTGGGTCTCCTACAGAATCGCAGAGCATCGGAGAGGCGAATGGGGGCGCACAAAGGCTTGGGTGGCACCTGGCGATACGTTCTGGCGACATCACTGCTCGCTGCCGGCGTGCTGCTTTCAGTTTGGGCCGGCTGTCAGGGCTTGCCCAGGAATGTTGCGAACTGCCCGGTCACTCCAACTCCCCCCGCAAACCTTAGCATCGTGCCGCCTGCGGCCGAACCGCCGCCTGCCTCTCTATGCGGTTTCCCGCTCAGCATCACCAGCCCCATGAACGGCGCCACCGTAAGCTCGCCCATGCCCATCGTCGCTGCCGCTACGGCGCCGGATCCGATTTACACGGTGCGTTTGTATGTGGACGGCCTTGCCGTGCTCTACACCCCTAACGCTACCGTCAATCAGTTGATCTGGATGGCGGACGGACCGCATACGGTCGAAATTGTTGCCGAGGATACTGCCGGCTACATTGCGACTACCTCCATGCAGGTGAACGTTACAAGCCAGCAACCCGGCGCGCTTAATATCCAGGATATGCCGAGCTGGGTGTCCTGCTCAGCCGTAATAGGTGCCAACAACACCTGTGCCGCCGGTCTTGGAACCGCGCAATCGACTCTCACGCTTCACCAGAGCTCGCCGTCTCTCGATGGCTCGGCGGCGAAATTCACTCTCGCCGGCAACCACGCTTACTCCAACGAACTGTACTGGACTCCTCTGGGAGGTGGGAACAGCGTCAGCCATTTCACCTACGATCTATGGTTCTACATCGATAACGGTGACGCCCCGCAGTCTCTCGAGTTCGACGTGAACCAGGCCTTTGGCGGCACCCGCTGGACTTGGGGAAGCCAGTGCGACTTCAACGATACCCACCACTGGGATATCTGGGATCCCCTGAACGGGGTCTGGCGTTCGACCTCAATCCCGTGTAACCACTTTCCTTCGCAAACCTGGATTCATCTCATATGGCACTTGGAACGCGTGGGCAACCAGGTCCATTACATCAGCCTTGACGTCGCCGATCAGAGCTACACAGTGGACACCTACTACACCGCGCAGCCGAACTGGACGCAGGAAGAAATTGACATTGCATTTCAGATGGATGGCAACTACAAGCAACAGCCCTACACCGTCTGGCTCGATGAAGTGAATCTTCTGGCTAACTGAGATGCCGTCCTGTCTTGATTTCCTGCTACAGGGGATGAACCGTCTTTTTACAGAAAATCTTCGATGCGACCCTTGCCTTTTGACGTATTACGCTTTGTAGAAAGGAGGCCCATCATGCCCGAAAAACAAACCTTGGAACGTGCTCGGGAAGACGCTCGCGAAGGCAAGTCCGCCAGCACGCAAGCTGGCGAATTCGTGCGCGAGGAGATGCATCACATACGGGAGGGCAAGCATGGCGCGGCTTCGCCGAAGCAGGCAATCGCGATCGGCCTTTCGAAAGCCCGGCGCGCCGGCGTGAAACTGCAACCGCCCCGCAGAGGCAAAGCTTCCGCTGGCACTACCGAAAAAGCAGAACGCGACTATCGCAAGGGACAAAGCCACCCTCGCCGTAAGCCTTCAAGAACCCGTTCTCGTGCCACCAGCAGAGCGCTCAAGAAACAAGGCCGGAGTGCCGCATCTCACAGTTCGTTGTCGCGGCAGGCGCGGACCGCTGCCCGCAAGCGCGGTTCCAGTTCGCGTCACAATGCTGCCATGAAAGCAAGCCGCACTAGAAGGGCTAGAAGATAGTAGCGCCGCCGTCAGGCGCCTTGTCGCGAGGGCGTCCGCCGCCCTCACAGGGTCCAGCACAGCGGATTGCAGAACAGAGGAGCTACCCATGATTCGCAAACTCAAGTCCGGCCAATACCGTTTGTACTCGCGCAAAAAAAGTGCCAAGACTGGAAAGCGCCGCAATCTCGGAACCTTCTCCAGCAGGCATGCCGCCGAAGCTCACGAAAAGGCGGTGCAGTACTTCAAGCACCACTGACGAGTATGGCCGCCGCGAAGAAATCAGCCAAAAGGAAGAGATGGGTCGCTAAAGTCAAAACCGACTCGACTCATCCACCTGCAGGCCTGTTTACCAAAGACGCCGCGACCATCGCTCGCACGCTGGCCTCGCGGAGAGTTTCGCCGAAGGGGCCCAGCTCAGGCATGCGCATGCTCACCTATTTCATCAATCGCGGTGGACGAGGGCTCAGCGCAACCCGGCGCAAAGAACTGGAAAAAGCCAAGACACTCCTTTCCAAATGGATTCACAGCTCGAACCGTAACCAAGCCGCATAAAGCGTTTCCCTTCGCATATCGGCTTTTTTAAAAAACTCAAATCAGTCCGCCCGGTGTTAGCCCTCCTGAGTATTTCTCCTCCTCCATCTACATACGATTTCCTTTGACTCTCCAGTAAACGCTGTATACAGTGAACGAACTCCGCTCAGAAATTCTCCGCTCCCGCCCGACGGAAGCTCCGGGTCACAGCGGTCCCAGCACGATCCCAGGGTGTCCCCCCTCGTTTGGTGGACCCCATTTCCAACGGCCTTACGGGGTCTAGCAGTACAAATCCAACCGGAGAGAAATCGAAATGAAGAAGCGCTTCCTCATCTCAACGGCCATTTCCGTTCTTTTTGCGGCGTCTGCATTCGCCGGCGTGACCGTTACTTCTCCTTATAACGGCAGCACAGTGAGTTCGACCTTCAACGTAAAAGCGTCTGCCTCCAGTTCATGCTCGAAAGGCGTCGCCTCCATGGGGATCTATCCTTCCGCCAATTGGCTGGTCTACACCGTGGGCGGTTCAAGTCTTAATACCAACGTCACTCTCAGCCCCGGCGACTACAACATGGTGGTTGAAGAATGGGACAACTGCGGCGGAGCCTCGACTGCCACCATTACTATCACCGTCAAGAACAGCACTGGCGTATTCGTCACTTCTCCTTCGAGCAACAGCACGGTCGGCTCTCCTGTAAATTTTGTCGCCACTGCGACGACCTCCTGCTCGAAGGGTGTCGCCTCCATGGGGATCTATACAGCGCCTTATCAGCTCGCATATACCGTCGGCGGTGCAAGTCTGAATACCAGCCTCACTTTAAGTCCAGGGACCTACAACACCACCGTCGAGGAATGGGATAACTGCGGCGGAGCTGCCACCACTCCGGTCACCATCACCGTGAGTGGCTCGGGCAAGACCTTCACCAACTTGCAAAGCAGTGGAGGATGGAACGGCTACGCACAGCAGCCTCCGAGTTACGGTGACTGCACATGGTGTACTCCCTCGGGCCCTCAGACCACTTGGGCCATGTATCAGGGCATCAAGAATCCCACGCTCTCCGGCAGTTCCACGCAGTTCAATATCGGAGGCACCGAGGCCTACACCGACGTCCTTTGGAACAATCACCTCATAGGTGACTTCTCTTCTCAAGGACTCCCTGACACCAGCCACACTCTGGTGCCTACGCTGCACACGTTCACCTACGACGTGTACTTCTACGGCAGCAATCTCGGGGCTGCGCAGGCGCTGGAGTTCGACGTCAACCAGTTCTTCAACAACCAGGGCTACACCTGGGGCCACGAATGTCGCGTCGCGGGCGGAAACGAATGGGATGTCTGGGATAACGTCCACGCCAAGTGGATTCCCACCGGCATCGCCTGCAATCCGCTGGAGAACGCCTGGAACCATCTCACGATCGTCGTTCAGCGCACTTCCAGCAACCAGTTGAACTACCAATCCATCACGTTCAACGGGGTAACTCATACTCTGAACTGGACCTACGCTCCCTTTTCGGCAGTGGGCTGGTACGGAATTACCGTGAACTACCAAATGGACGGAAACAATAAGCAGACGTCCTACACGGTGTATGTGGACCAGCTGAACTTCACATATGAGTGAGCCTGCTTTCACTCCGCCTCGGCGTTGAAGTGCCTCTCAACGCCGGAAACTTTGCGGCCGGACTGATCATTCTGTGAACAGTCCGGCCAAAAAAGCCCGTACTTGCATCCACTGACTTATTATCGTCAGCCTCCCGTTTCCCAATTCAGAAAACCCGTCGGTAATCCATTAAAAACAAAGTGCTTAACAAAGATCTAGGCTCGGGCATCTCGGGAGTTCCTCTATGCAACTAACAAATTAGTTGACGTTTTTGATCCTCGAACGTCTGACCGACTAAGGACTGGGAGGCACCTTGGCAAGGACAAAATCTCTGACTCTGACCGAAGCAGAACTCCGCATTATGAATGTCCTTTGGGATAAGGGTTCGGCGACCGTGCATGAGGTCTTGGCTGCTCTACCCACCCCTCCCGCCATTGCTTACAACTCGGTTCTGACCATCATTCGCATCCTCGAAAACAAAGGGTACGTGTCCCACCGCAAGGACAATCGGGCTCACGTTTACATACCGAAGGTGGATCGCAAGGATGCAACTCGCTTCGAGATCGGCCACTTGGTCAGCCGTTTCTTCGGCAACTCACACGAGCTTCTTGTGCTGAACATTTTGGAAGACAAGAGCATCAATCCTGAGGAATTGGCGCGACTGCGAGCGCTGCTGGAAGGGAGCAAATAGCCTGATGACTCCCGCTCTCCACGCCATCGCCCAAGTGACCGCCCTTAGAGCGGTGGATTCCATCATCGAGGGAACATTCGTCGCGTTGTTTGCGGCCGCGCTTTTGCGCGCCGCGCGCCGTCACAATGCCGGTGCCAGGTTTGCCATCAGTTTTTCGGCCCTCTTGGCCATCGCGTTCCTGCCCTTTCTGAACATGTCGCGTCACAGCGGCATTTCCGCCACGAGCCACGCTGCCTTCACAATCTCAGAATCCTGGGCGTTGTATCTGTTCACCGCATGGGCGCTGATTGCAACCTCGTCTCTGATTCGCCTCGGGCGCGCCGCTTTGCACCTGCGCGTTCTGCGCAACGGTTGCGAGCCGGTGGATCTGCAACATCTCGATCCACTTCTACAGGAAACGCTCCGCCGTCATAGTGAAAAACGCAAATTCACGCTCTGCACGTCCGATGCGGTGCGCGTTCCCACCGCCCTGGGCCTGCTGAAGCCCGCCGTAGTCATTCCTCGCTGGATCATGCAGGAGCTTTCTCCCGCGGAACTGAATCAAATACTGGTTCACGAACTTGCGCACCTGAATCGCTGGGACGATTGGACGAACCTGGCGCAGCAACTCGTCCGCGCGGTCTTCTTCTTTCATCCCGCTATATGGTGGATCGAGAGGCGAATCGCTTTGGAGCGCGAGATGGCTTGCGATGATGCGGTCCTCCTCGAGACTGCAAGCCCTCGCGCCTATGCCGAATGCCTGGCTCGCCTGGCTGAAAGAAGTTTCGCGCGTCGCACGGTCGCCCTGGCGCAGGCTGCTCTAGGCAGAATTCGCCAGACTTCATTGCGCATCGCGCAGATTCTGAGTGCCGAGCGAACTGTACCCAACACTCGAAGCTGGAAACCGGCCGCTTCCTTGGTTGCCGGATTCGCCGTCATGTGCGCCTTGGGAATTTCACGAGCGCCACGCCTGGTCGCGTTTCAGGATTCACTTCCGAATCATCCGCCGGCGGTTACTGCGAACGGAGTCGGGGTTGTGCCAAACGTAAGCGCCCTCAACGCGCGAGTTCCATCCGCGCCCGTGGTGCAGGCCAAATTAAACACAAGAGTCGGCCGTTCCATGGTGAAGGTGCCGGTGATGCCCGTCAACGTGCGTTCGGACCGACCTAAGTCGGCCCGGAACACCATGGTTCACCTTGCGAGTTCGAAGACCAGGTCTGCACCGGCCACTGAAACATTTTTCTTCGTGATTCAGTCAGGAAACAGCGCCTCTGGCGATGAGGTCTATCAAATCCAGATGTGGCGGTTTACAGTTCTTCACTCAGCCGTCGATCCCAATAGCAAATCTCCGCACAGGACATAAATGAAGCAGATGAGAGGTAACTTCGCAGTTCGGCTTTTAAAACTAAGGAATTAGTTGCAAATCAAATTTTCGAAAAGGACACAAAAATGAACCCAGCAAAATGGATCAACGACCGCACAAAAAAATGGACGCGGCGTCTGGCGGTGCCTGTCTTGGCAGCCGCACTGGCGGCCTCGTTCGCAACGTACGAATGCGTCAAACCCGCTGCAGCAAGCGCCGCGATCGCAACTCCTGCGGCAAGTCCGCTCGACGACAACAGCGTTGGCGCTCTGCTCTCCCTTGATAAGGCGATGGAAACGCTCGCGGCTCACGTCACGCCCGCCGTCGTCAATGTCACCGTCGCTTCCAAAGTGAAGCCCGACGAATCGAATCAGCAACAGCAGGATCAGATGCAACAATTCTTCGGAGACCAAAGCCCGTTCGGACAGTTCTTCGGCCAGCAGTTCGGCCCGCACATGCGCATCCCCCGGCAGCCCCAGATCGAGCACGGCCTGGGCAGCGGCGTGGTGATCTCCCCCGATGGATACATCGTCACCAACAACCATGTGATCGAAGATGCGGTGGATATCCGTGTGACCACCCACGACCGCCGTGTTCTCAAGGCTAAGCTGATTGGCGCCGACCCGCTCACAGATATCGCGGTGCTGAAAGTGAATGCCACCGATATGGCGAGCGTCCCTTGGGGCGATTCGACGCAAGTCAAGCCCGGGGAAATCGTCCTGGCTTTCGGCAACCCTTACGGATTCCGCTTCACCGTTACCCGTGGCATCGTGAGCGCGATCAACCGCGGCAATCCCGATCCCACCAATCGCGCCAAGCCGGGCGAGTTCATCCAGACCGACGCAGCCATCAATCCCGGCAACTCCGGCGGTCCACTGGTCGACGCCCGCGGTGAAGTCATCGGCATCAACACCTTCCTGGTCTCTCCGTCGGGAACATTCTCAGGAATGGGATTCGCAATTCCAACCCAGATCGTGAAACCCACGGTTGACGCCCTCATCCGCGACGGCAAAGTACGCCATGGCCGCATCGGCATCAGCATCTCTAACGTGACGCCCGAGAACGCGAAGTTCTTCGGCGACTCGACCGCTCTGGGAGCGGTGGTGAGCCAGGTGGATCCGGATTCGCCTGGATCCAAGGCCGGCCTGGAGGTCGGCGACGTGATCACCGCCATCGACGGCCAGAAGATCAACGACTCCAGCGAACTGCAGATGATTGTGGAGCAGAAAACGCCCGGAACCCAGATTGAGCTGACGGTTCTGCGGAACAGCAAAACGATGAACGTCCCGCTCACCCTGGAAGAGCTCGGAGCCCACGGCGAAACCGGAGCGGCCTCCAGCGAAGGCCAGGGCAAAATGCGTTGGGGCCTCAGCCTCGGCAATCTCACGCCCGACGTTCGCCAGCAGTTGCAGGTTCCGGCCAACGTTCACGGCGTATTAATCGAGCAGGTGCAGCCGGGCAGCTCCGCTGACAATGCCGGACTGCAGCAGGGCGACATCATCCTCGAAGTGAACCGTCACAAGGTTCAGAACGCAAGCGACGTGCAGCAGGCCCTCTCCAGCGTTCCGAAGGGGCAGGATGCACTTCTGCTGGTTTGGTCCAATGGCGGCAACGCTTTTCTGGTGCTGCACTCCCCAGAGGGCAGCAGCGGAGCGTAATTCAGGCGCTGTGTAGCTGACTCTGAGCGGTGAGCAAGCTTGTTTTGCTCACCGCTCATTGCTCACTGCTCAATGCTGTCAGCCCAGCGGCGCCGAGACGTGCTCGTGGACGATCATCCACTTGCCGTCTTGGCTTTCAAAAATCACCGTCCAACGAAAGTTCCCCATGTTGACCTTCCCAGCCTTGTCGGTCATCTCCTCTTTGATGGTGGCAGTCGCCCACACCAGATCTCCGTGGGGATGGATTTCCGCGTCATCATTCACCGTGAACTTCGCGCTCTTGTAGCCCGAGAGGACGCCCTTCACCCCTTTTTCGTACTCATCCCAACTGTTGTACTTGAGCGGCGCGATATCGAAAAAGACGTGCGGGCCTTGGGCGTAGAACTTCGCCGTGTTGGCAGGATCCAGAGTCGCCCAGCCATCCCAGATTTTTTGTAAATAGGCCTTGTCGGGAGCGGGGCCGGCAGCAGACTTCTTCATGGACGATTTCTTTTGTGCGACGCCGGAAACACTGAGAGCAAGCAGGCACAATGAAACAGTAAGCAGACGCTTGAACATTGCGGGTTCCTCCAGAAAATTCGGACAAATTCTCGCACAGAAGCAGCAAGAACGACAAACCGCAGTGAACTTCTCCGCGTGCTCTGCGAATCCTCAGCGTCCTCTGCGGTTAAGCTTTTTTTTCGCTACATAGGAACGGACGCAACCCGTGAGAAAGCATTTAGTTTGACCGATTTCCACAGCGCACGATAAAATAACTGAGTTTGCCTGTACTCGCCGACCCGTTCTGGGGAGGCCTGCCTGGAGCGCTGCGGCGCCGGGGCGGAAAACACAGCAAGCATAGGAAATCAGCAGGCCCCTTCGGAGCGCCCGTGTGCGCCCTGGGATTCGTCGCAACTTCCTTTCGAGAGTTCGCGTACGAGCTGGATTTCAGACAAGTCATGGAGGACGTATGTACGCGGTTATCCGCGCCGGTGGCAAGCAGTACCGGGTGGCGCCCGGCGATGTAATTCGAGTGGAGAAGACGGGCACCGGCACCGATGGTCTGGTGGAGTTTCCCGTGCTCGCCGTTTCGGGCGAAGAGGGCCAGATCGACAATGGGTCGGGCGCGCGCGTCGTCGGCCAAGTTGTTGAAGAAGGACGCGGCGCGAAGATCCTGGTCTTCCATTACAAGCGCAAAAAGCAGTACAAGAAGCTGCGCGGGCACCGGCAGGACTTCACGGCCGTGCGCATTTCCGAGATCGCCTTTGGCGGCCAAAGCTTCAAAGCTCCCGATCTGCCGAAGAAAGAAGCGAAGCCGAAGAAGGTGAAAGCGGCGGCGACCGAAGAGCACGAAGCCGCACCAAAGGCAAAGAAGTCGGCGGCGAAGAAGAAGGCTGCACCAAAGAAGGCCGCAAAAAAATCATCGAAGAAAAAGTAGGTATTCTAAGTACTGAGTACTGAGTACTAGGTACTGAGTACTGAAAGCTGAGAACCGAGAACTGACTTATGGCACACAAAAAAGGACAAGGCACATCACGCAATGGCCGCGATTCGAATTCGCAGCGGCTGGGATTCAAAGCATTCGGCGGCCAGGTCGTGCCCGGCGGGACGATCATCGTGCGCCAGCGCGGCACGCGCGTGAAACCCGGCCTCAACGTCGGCCGCGGCAAAGACGACACGCTCTTCGCCAAGATCAGCGGGCGCATCAAGTTCATGGACAAGGGCTCGATGGGCAAGTTCGTGATGGTCGAGCCGCTCGAAGCGAAGTAAGCAATCGAAGGTCCAGAATCTCCGCGGGCGTAGGCGCCCGCTCCACACAGGCCTCGCCTTCGGGACGAGGCTTTTTTCTTGCGAGCCGTGAGTGATGAGCTGCGGAGCGAAAAACTGACGCTGATGGCTGCACACTCACAACTGAGTACTGGGTACTGAGTACTGCCAACTGACTTCCATGTTCATCGACGAAGCCAAAATCAAAGTGAAAGCCGGCGACGGCGGAAACGGCTGCATGGCCTTCCGGCGGGAGAAGTTCGTCCCGCGCGGCGGACCGTCGGGCGGCGACGGCGGCAAAGGCGGCGACGTCATCATGGAGTCCAGCGAGCGTCACAATACCCTGGTGCATTTCCGTTTCAATCCCGAGCACAAAGCGGAGCGCGGACGCCACGGCGAAGGCTCCAACAAAACCGGACGCGACGGCGGCGACGTGCTGTTGAAAGTTCCCGTCGGCACCATCGTTTACGACGATGAAAGTGGGGAGAAAGCGTTCGAGTTCACCAGCCCCGACCAGCGCTTTGTGATCGCCCGGGGCGGTCGCGGCGGGCGCGGCAACGCGCGCTTTGCTACCTCGGTGCATCAGGCCCCGCGTGAGCACGAGGCGGGCCGGCCCGGCGAAGAACATACTTACCGCCTCGAACTGAAACTGCTGGCCGATGTGGGGCTTGTCGGATATCCGAATGTCGGCAAGTCCACGTTGATCTCGCGCATCTCTTCAGCCCGCCCCAAAGTCGCGGATTATCCCTTTACCACGCTTGAGCCGAATCTGGGAGTGGTCGCGGTGGGCGACGCTAAAAACGAAATCAGCTTTGTGGTGGCCGACATTCCCGGGCTGATCGAGGGTGCGCACACCGGCGCCGGGCTGGGCACTCAATTTCTTCGGCACATTGAGCGCACGCGGCTGCTGGTCCACCTCGTAGACGTCTCCGACTCGAGCGGTCGCGACGACGTGTCGAAGGACGTGGAGGTGATCCTCGGCGAACTCGGCAGCTTTGGGGCACATCTCGAAGAAAAGCCCATGATCATGGTCGCTTCGAAAATCGACGTTGTGAACAAAGACAAGCTGGCCACGCTGAAAAAATTGTGCAAGAAGAAAAAGTGGAAGCTCTACGAAATCTCCGCCGTGACCGGCAAGGGCATTGAAGCTTTGAAATACGCAATGGCCGAGCAGGTTCAGGAGCTACGGGATCGAAGCCTGGCGGTTCCTGAGAATTCGTAGCATCTCACCAAAAGCACCGCGATATCAGATTTTTTGTCAATGCTGGATCCCGACTGCACCATTGTGTTTGTTAGAGATCACTGGGCTTCAATCCGGTTTTCTTGGCAATGCGGGCTAACATCGCAGGACCCAGTTCATCACTATCGCCGAAGGACCAGGTGTAGTTTGGGAAGTTGGGATGGCTCAGTTTTTTGTGGGAGCCAACCTGCCGCAGGAAGGTCCAGCCATTCTTAAGCAGTGCTTTGTAAACGATTCGAGCCTTGGTGCTCGACCATTGGCTCACGCGATACTGCGCTCTAGGCTGATCGAGTTGGGCGGCTCCTGCTGCGAATGCTCTACGTCATCGGCGACGGAGCGAAGCGCGATCGCATAGGCTTTGTTGATGGCTTCTTCTTGTGTCTTGCCGTAAGCTAATGCGCCAGGAACCTGTGATATTTCTGCAATCCAGCGCCCATCCGTTTCAATTTCAGTTTCGACGACGAATCGCAAGTCTTGGCTCCCCGTCCCATGCGGCAGTTTGCGGTCAGTGGCCATATATACCCGTAAGGATGCCCGATGCAGTGACTGCCGTTCACCTTACGAACGTAACGGGAGATCGACGGAACAGCATATCCCATCAGGCAAAAAATACAAGCCCCTGGAATGGCACCACTCTTTGCGCAGTGCAAAAAGGCGGCCCGCAGGCCGCCTTTTCCCAGACGGAAAACATCTACAGAACCTTGGGCTCTATTCTACGCGGCGGGAATGGGGCCGTGCTGGAAGTGATATTGCAGGATCCGGGCCGCTAGCTCGGCGCTAACGGTCGCATCCGGAGTTTCCACGGCACGCACGACCTCGCCGCGGCAGACCACCTCGGTTTCGGAGAGACCCGCAATCTCCGGAGGGAGTACAAGGTTGATCTCCAACTGAACGCTGGGAGAGAGCAACTGATCGGCCTGGAAGAGCATTCCAGAACGGCTGATGTTTTCCGTGGTGCCGATATGCCATTGTTTCTCGCCCAGGCGGCGATAACGCAGGGGCAGGTGAAGCTGGAAGCGCTGGGCGCGCGCCGGCGCCGGTTTCTTGGCGCGAGCGAAGGCCTGATTTTCGATCGACTGAGCTGACATGACTTCCTCCGGGGGAGTGGGAGTTGCGTCGAGCACTTCGCGGACCTTGGTCTTCAGATCGCGAAGGTTGAAGGGCTTCTGGAGCAGGCGCACGCCTTCATCCAGCGTGCCGTTGTGTCCGATTACATTTTCCGTGTAGCCGGACATGTATAGGATCTTAATACTGGGGCGGATCTCGGAGATGCGCTGGGCCAACTCTCGGCCATTCATGCCGGGCATGATGACATCCGTGAGCAGCAGGTGAATGGTGGCATCGTGGGCAACTGCAATCTGCATGGCTACTGCGCCGTCGGCGGCCTCGATAACCTTATACCCCTGCTTTTCAAGATACTGACGAGCGAGATAGCGAAGGTTGGCCTCGTCTTCCACCAGGAGAATCGTTTCAGTCCCAGGTTCGACATTTTGGAATTGGCGCGCGGGTGGAATCTGCGCTGGATGCACTTCCAAAGAAGCAACCCGGGGAAGATAAATTTTGAACGTGGTGCCTCGCCCAATCTCGCTGTAGACCCAGATATATCCTCCACTCTGCTTAACGATGCCATAGACGGTGGAGAGGCCGAGACCGGTCCCTTTCGGACCCTTGGTCGTAAAGAAGGGTTCGAAGATGTGCTGCTGCGTCTCGGAGTCCATGCCCATCCCGGTATCACTGATGGAAATCATCACGTAGTCGTCCGCGCGCAACGGGGCATGAACGCGTGCGTAGTCGTCATCCAGCGTGACGTTGGAGGTTTCGATGGTGAGCTTGCCGCCTGAGGGCATAGCGTCGCGGGCGTTGACGGCCAGATTCATGATGACCTGCTCAATCTGTCCAGCGTCGGCGCGAACCGGCCACAGGTTGGGCGTGGGGGTGAAAACGAGATCGATGTCTTCGCCGATCATGCGCGTGAGCATCTTGAGGTTGTCGGTGGCGACATCGTTGAGATTGACGATCCGGGGCGCCAGCATCTGCTTGCGGCTGAACGCAAGAAGCTGGCGGGTGAGCGAGGAGGCGCGCTCGGAGGCACTCGCGATCTCCTGGGCCGGGCCGCGCAGGTGCGGCTCGGCCCCGAGGCGCTCGAGGAGAAATTCGGAGTACCCGGAGATCACCATCAGGAGATTGTTAAAATCGTGCGCGATGCCTCCGGCGAGGCGACCGACGGCCTCCATTTTTTGAGACTGGCGGAGTTGCTGTTCCAATGCGTGACGTTCGGTGATGTCCTCAGCGAAGAGTTCGAAAACGACGCCCTCGCTACGGCCGTTGGGAACAGAGCGGCCGGACACGCGAACCACAGTGGTGCCGGACTTGCGCTTCCACACCGCCGTCAGTCCCTTAAATGGGGCAGAGGAGCGGAGATAGTCCGCCAGGTCGAACCACTGGTCGGCATCGGCATACAGGGTATAGATGTGCCGTCCGACGACCTCACTGATGCTTGTCAGGCCCAGCAGTTCTAGAAAAGCAGGGTTGGCGTCGAGAATTTTGCCGGTGGAGTCGCAGCGGCAGATTCCGTACGGAGCGTTGGTGACAAGGGAACGGAAGTTGAGCTCGGAACGGCGAAGATCCTCTTGCGCTTCCCGCAGGGCCGCATTCAGCCAGCAAATCAGGACGGCGAGGAAGCAGAACAGGGATAGACGAAGGATGGCCGTGCGCAAGTCCTCGGGACTATGGCGTCCGGCAAGGGAAAAGTATGCGCTGACAGTAAGCGCAAACGCGGTGGCAACCACTCCCGGCTTCCACCCGCCGTACCAGGCGCTCACCATGACCGCCACGCCGAATAGGGCAAGGCGGCTTTCGGCGACGTCGGCTAGCAGAAGCGTGGGAATCAGCGCCAGCGCCGTGCTTAGCACGGCAACCCCGTAGCGCAGGATGGGCGCACGAGCGGGCGGTATGCGGAGTAGGGGGAGGGTTACTCGCATGTCGATATCCTAGTGCCAGAATGGGAAACAGGGAACATTACAGGAGTTCATTTCGGAAAAGCGAACAGGACAAGCGGGGACGGTTCGCAGGACCTGACAATACGGGCCATCCGGACAGGGCGAAAGCGATTCGACTTGCAAGTTCAGGCGCGAATCTGGACACTAGGCGGGCTGGATAGCGCATGAATATAGGACTCTTTGGGGGGACCTTCGATCCGGTACACCGCGGGCATCTGGCCCTGGCGCGGGCGGCCTTGGAAAGATGCAAGCTGCACCGAGTGTACTTTGTGCCGGCCGGGGTGCCCCCGCATAAGCAAAAGCAGCCATTGGCGCCTTTCGTGCACCGGTTTGCCATGCTGGCATTGGCGACAGGCAATGAGAAAGCGTTTGTGCCATCGTTGTTGGAGGCGCCGCCGGAAGGAAAGAAGGATCGCGCCGAAAAGCCGAATTACACCATCGATACGGTGCGGCGCATAAAGGCGGCGTTTAAAAGCGCGGACCGCCTGTTTTTGCTCATTGGAATGGATGCATTTGCCGAGATCGCCAAATGGCATCAGGCCGAGGCTTTGTTTCGTGAGTGCGAATTCATCGTGGCGGGGCGTCCGGGGTATTCACTAGCCGACGTCGCCAAAGCCCTGCCGGAGAGCTTGCGTCCGCGGGATGAGGTCATGCAGCCGTTCCGCAACCAAGAAGCGGCGGGCGACCTGATGTTGCCGGGTGTCAGGATTCACTTGTTGGGGGATCTGAAGCAACCGGCCTCGGCCACCGCCATTCGGCAGGCGGCAGCAACGGGGAAGGCGTTAGGAAGATTTCTGGATCCCGTCGTCGCGGAGTACATCAAGAAGATGGGACTGTACCGCTAGATGGCTTGGTTCCGGTCTCGAAGATTCCACCTTCGCGAAACGGCGTGCGAGAGATGAGGGCCCGCCCATTCCCCGCGCTCCGGGCGCAAAGAAATTCACGGCGGCATGCGATACTTAATATGCGAAGCATCCAGCATTAACAGTTCCAGGAGGAATTCAGAATGGCTCAGAATCATTATGTAACCAAAACCAAGCGGCGGACGAAGAGCGGGAAGCGGAAAGACCCATCTGCGGCGACCATGGCCCGAATTCGCCAACTCGCGGCCGCGCAGGCGAAATCGTCCAGCAAGTAGCCGCAGAACAGATACGTAAACCTCAATTACAATGGGAGCCGCGCTAATAGCGACTGAATGAAGAAGAGCGAACTGAAGAAGCAAATTACCGCTGCGATTCAAGCCTGCCTGGAAAAGAAGGCCGAAGAACTCAGCATCCTGGAAATGGAGAAAGGGTCGGGAGCATTTACCGACTACTTTGTGTTGTGCAGCGGAACCAATCCGCGGCAGGTGCAGGCCATTGCGGATGAAGTCGAGTTGCGGCTGAAAAACGAGGGCCTGCGTCCGACTCACGTCGAGGGCTACAACCAGGCGGAGTGGGTGCTCATCGACTACGTGGATTTCGTGGTGCACGTTTTTTCGGAGAAAGCACGGAAGTTTTACGATCTGGAACGGCTTTGGAAGTCGGCGAAACGGCTCCAGCCGGCCGACCTGAAAGCCACGCGCGCGCGCAAGACGGCCGTGCGCCCGGTCGCGTCTAGGCGGAAAAAACAGGCGAAAGCGTCGTAGTTCCTTCCAGACTTCTAAGCTTGCAATATTCCTTGTGTCCCGTGACATGATGAGTGACTCTCCGCAAGATTGGGGAAACCAGTACCGGCTGGTGGCATCGGAAAAATGGAAGGCCAAATCGGCCGCGATGGGCACACCGGTGACCAACGCGCTGGTGGAGTATGCCCTGCCCACGCCTGGGATGAAAGTGCTGGATCTGGCCAGCGGCACGGGTGAACCGGCAATCAGCCTCGCGCTCGCCGTCGGAGAGCACGGGCACGTTACGGCGCTCGATCTCAGCGCCGACTTGTTGCAAATTGCGCAGAAGCGCGCCCAGGCTCGCAATCTAAAAAACTTCAAAACACAGCAAGGCGACGCGCACTCTCTACCTTTTGCCGACAACAGCTTTGATCTCGCCACTTCGCGTTTCGGCGTCATGTTTTTTCGCGATCCGGAGTTGGCGTTGCGCGAGTTGCAGCGCGTGCTGCGTCCGGGCGCGCGGGCCTGCTTTCTGGCCTGGGGATCGTTCGATCAGCCGTATTGGCAGAGCATGATGGGCGTGGTGCACCGGCATGTGGGCGGCGACTTGATTGAGCCGGGCGGGCCGAATCCATTTCGATTTGCCGAGAGCGGCAGACTGTCAAAGGTTTTGCGAGCCGCTGGGTTCAACGACATTGACGAAGAGACGAAGACGCTACCTTGGGCATGGCCGGGGCCTGCGGAAGAAGTCTGGGAGCAGAATCGGGCCGTAGCGGTGCCGTTCTGCGCCATGCTCGATCGCGTGCCGGAACATCAGTGGCCGCAGATTCACGCCGAAGTCCTCAAGGCCGTCAGCAAGTATTCTGATGGCGAGAACATCGCGTTTGGCGCCTCCGTCATACTGGCTTCGGGAAGGAAATGACGGCCGCTCTCGTGAAGATCAAGATTGCATGGATCGGAAAGACGAAAGAGCCGGCGATTGCGGCCCTCACTGACGAATATGTCAAGCGCATCTCGCGCTATGCGCAGGTCGAATCGCTTCCCCTGCGCGACGAGCAAGACTTACTGGCTAAGTTGAGCTCGCCGAAGAGTGGAGCGAAGTCCACGCTGGTGTTGATGGACTCGCGAGGCAAAGAGTTCTCGTCGGAACAATTCGCCAAGTTCCTCGCAGATTATCAGGATCGCAATCCTCTGCCCCTGATCTTTGCGATTGGCGGAGCAGACGGCTTCAGCGCGGCAGCGCGGGCCGCCGCTCAGCACATCATTTCACTCGGAAAGATGACGCTGGCCCATGAACTGGCGCGAGTCGTACTGCTGGAGCAGGTCTACCGTGCGTTCACGATTTTGAAAGGCCATCCCTATCATTCCGGGCATTAACCTTACTTTGCCGCATTGCCGTTGACGCCCAGCAGTATCTTCAGAATTTCTTTCGAAAGTTCGTTCGGATTAATCTCTTCCATATTGGTTAGCACCACGACCCCTGCTCGCTTCTCCGGGGCGATGAGAAAGTCGGTGCTGGTGCCCTGCTGGCCGCCGCTGTGGCCGACATAGCGGATTCCATCTTCCGTGAAAGTTCCCCAGCCGAGCGCGTAGCCGTTGGGCTTGCCTTCTGCTGGCTTCAAGGGCGTCCACATCAAGTCGCGCGTGGCAGGCTTAAGCAGCTTGTCACCCAGTATGGCAACTTCGAATCGCGCCATGTCGTCGGCAGAGGATAGCCATCCGCCCCCCGGAATCTTGTAGCTGGAGTCCAGGTAGTCGGCGTTTTCCACCACCCGGGACTTAGTCTTCTGGTAGAACCGGGTCCGGTAAGGGATGATCATGAAGCGATTGTCGGCTTGGGTCTGATCCATGCCAGCGGGAGCCAAAACATTCCGCCGCATGAAGTCCACGTACTTCGCGCCCGAGGCTCCTTCCATCACGCAGCCCACCAGCGTATATCCCTGTGTCGAGTAGTGGAATTGGTTGCCCGGATCCGAGAGCAGGGGATCGTTCTTGAAGAAGTCGAGTCCGGCCTGGATAGGGTCGTCGAAGTGCTTCGTGTTGCCCACTTCGGGATCATCTTGCGAACCGGATTTGTAGTGGCGAATGCCGGCAAGATGTCCCATGACCAGGCGCGTAGTGATGGGTGCCTGTTTTTGCGGAAACGCGGGACAGTATTTTTGGACTGGGGCGTCGAGGTCGAGCTTGCCTTCCTGCCAAAGTTCCATGGCTCCGGTGGCGCTGAGCGGTTTGGAGATCGATCCGAGCCGGAAAAGTGTGTGCTCGCTGGCGGGAACGTTGTTTTCGACATCCGCGAACCCAAAGCCCGAGGCCCACTCGAACTCTCCGTTTTCCACCACTGCAACGGAGACTCCGGGCACGTGGGTTGAGGCCATGAACTTAGACACAGCAGCCTCGATCTCAGTGCGCTTCCCGTCGGAGAGATGCTGGTCCTGGGCTGGGCAGAAGGAACTCAGCGCGGAAAAAAGAAAGATTGCGGTCGCGACGCGACTCAGGGTTCGAGCGAACTGCTGTGAGACTCTTTCATTCGAGAGCATGAGTAGACCTTTGGAAGCGCAATCATTGTAACCACTGCGCCAAAAGAAGACATTCAGAGCAAGCCTCCTCTGCGCGCTCTGCGCATTCCTCTGCGTCCTCTGCGGTTAAGCTTTTTTGACGCGCGGAGCCACCAAAATAGCCAAAGATGAAAAGGAGTTTCAGATCAAAGCGGCTATTGGGTGACGGTAGCCTGGTAGCTCACGGCTTGCCAGCGGCCGCTGCGTCGTACCCAGACCCGGGTGTAGCGGTAGGGGCCGCTGAAGTCTTCGCCGAGTTGGTGGCCCTTCACGTCGGCGCGGGCCGTGACGATGGCGGTGTCGCCATAGAGTCGAACCACCATGTCGCTGACATCGATGGTCTCGTAGCGAAGCTGTCCACTCTTGCGGGCGGAGATCGCTTCCTTCTTGGTGGTCACCTGTCCAAGCGGGCTGATCGCAACGTAGTCGTCGGAAAGCGCTTTTTCTGGGAATTCAGGATCGCGGCGGAGGCTGGCTTCCTTGGCCTGGTGCTCCATGTCAATAACCTCGCGGATGGTCTCCTGCTCGGCTGGCGTGGACGCGCCGATGGACGACCTGGGACGTACGGACACACGCTGGGCGCAGAAGGCAGGGATAGCCGCAAGCACGCAGCACAACAACAATACACATTTGTTCATCACCATGAGACCTCCGCGGAGAGCGAGGGGACAGAGATCCGTCTGACCGGGTTACGCAGGATTGGATGCTTCGGTTCCGTGGAAAAATTCCGGAGTTGAGAATTTATGTACATAGTCGGCAACAAGTCCGGCCAGAGACCCTGAACAACTTGTCCCCAATACATCGAAGACGGATCTCACCCGATTTTTATTACAGTTTCTTCTCCGCAGGAAGCGCGCAACTGTTAAGTCAAGACGGAGCAACTTCTCTTCCACCCGGAAGGTGGGCTAAACCATTGGTAAGATGAAGCCTGGAGCATGTCTCGTGGGTCCCCGTCTTGTCCAAGGTCGGACGAGAGTGTCCACCAACGGACAGGTGGTTTCGTTCCCGGTGCCGATGCAGAGGGCGGTTTGAAATCCCGCAGGCAAGAGTATCTAGTAGAATCAGGCGTCCGGTTTAAGCATGGCTGACATCCGTCGCGGACTCATCATCGTCAATACCGGCCCGGGCAAAGGCAAGACCACGGCGGCGATGGGAACTGCGTTGCGCGCGGTAGGTCAGGGCATGCGCGTCCTGATGCTGCAGTTTCTCAAAGGCTCGTGGCACTACGGCGAGCTCGACGCGGTGCAGGCGTTCGGCGACAAGTTCGTGATGAAACAGATGGGACGCGGCTTTGTGAAAGTGGGAGCGGAGAAGCCTGACCCCGAAGATGTGCGTATGGTGGAAGAGGCATGGGTCGAGGCAGACAAGGCGATTCAGTCCGGTGAGTGGGACTTGGTTGTGCTCGATGAGATCAACTACGCGATCAGCTATGGCATGCTCGATCCCATAAAAGTTGTGGAGAGTCTGAAGAAGAAGCCGGAGATGGTGCATGTGATCTTGACGGGGCGGAACGCGCACCCCACAATTGTCGAGGTCGCCGACACCGTCACGGAAATGCGCCAGGTAAAACACGCGTACGAAAAGGGCGTGATGGCGCAGAGAGGAATCGAATACTGATTGAGTAATTGGGAAATTGAGTAATTGGGTAACTGAAGAGCCCACACCGTACGCAGTTTTTAATTACTCAATTACCAAATTACCCAATTACTAAATTCTTATGGCTTGGTTTAAGCGCGAATCCGGCGAACTGGACACTTCGGGCGAGAAGAAAGTTCGCACCGAAGGCTTGTGGGTGAAGTGTGACGGCTGCCGGCAGATCATCTGGAAGAAGGATCTGGAAGAGAACATGAACGTGTGTCCGAAGTGCGACAAGCATTTTCGGATCGACGCGCGGACCCGCCTTGCGCAGTTGATGGACGACAATCAATACGACGTGCTCGACGCGGACATCTCCTCCACCGACCCCCTGAAATTTGTGGACCTCAAGCCGTATTCGTCGCGCTTGAAGCAGGCGCAAGAGGACACGGGGCTGAAGGACGCGGTGATCAATGCCCACGGCAAGCTCGCGGGACGACCGGTTGTGGCCAGCGTGATGGAATATTCGTTCATCGGCGGAAGCATGGGCGCTGTCGTGGGCGAGGCGATTACGCGGGCAGTGGAGCGGGCAGCCGACTCACGCACGCCATTGATCATTGTCTCGGCGTCGGGCGGCGCGCGCATGATGGAAGGCGTGATCAGCCTGATGCAACTGGCCAAGATTTCAGCCGCCCTGGCGAAACTCGACCACGTCAAGGTCCCCTACATTTCATTGCTGACGGATCCCACAACCGGCGGAGTGACCGCGTCTTTTGCCATGCTTGGCGATTTGAATATTGCGGAGCCGGGGGCGCTGATTGGATTTGCCGGGCCGCGTGTCATCGAGCAGACGATCCGGCAGAAGCTGCCGCCCGGTTTCCAGCGCAGCGAGTTTCTGCTGCAGCACGGGATGCTGGATGCGGTGGTTCCCCGCAAGCAGCTCAAACCATACATCGCGCGCGCTCTGGATTTCATGGCGGCGTAAAAAGCCATCAGCTCTCAGCTTTCAGCTCCGAACTAAACCAGAGTCCCCAAAGCCGTTCCTGCCCCGTCGGCGGGTTTCTGTGCTGTAATCTGAGGTTTCAAGCTGATAGCTGAGAGCCGCTAGCTGATAGCTGATTCATGTCCTACGAGACTGCAGTGGCGAGATTTTCAGAGTCCCAAGAGCCGTTCCTGACCCGTCGCCCGGGTTCCTGTTCCTGTAATCTGATGTTTCAAGCTGATAGCTGAGAGCTGAAAGCTGATAGCTGATTTATGTCCTACGAAACTGCAGTGGCGAGCATGTTTGCGCTGGGCCACGAACTGGCGAATACCCCTTCGCACAAGTTCGACCTGGCGCACATGCGCGTGCTGCTGGGCGCTCTGGAGAATCCGGAACGAACCTTTCCAAGCGTCCTCATTGCGGGCACAAATGGGAAAGGGTCGACGGCGGCCACGCTGGCCTCCATCTTGCACGCTTCGGGATTGAAGACGGCCCTTTACACGTCCCCGCATCTGTTGCGCATCAATGAGCGAATCCGCGTGAATGGCATCGAGATCGGCGACGATCCATTTGCGGCGCTGCATGGCGAAGTCGATCGTCTCGCCGAGCGTCTGGTCGCGGAGCGGGAACTGCCATGGCATCCCAGCTTCTTCGAGATGATGACGGCAATAGCATTTGCGCATTTCGCGCGCGAGCGGGTCGAGATTGCGGTGCTCGAAGTCGGCATGGGCGGGCGGCTGGATGCGACGAATGTAGTGGAACCGCTGGTTGGCGTGATTACCGACATTTCCCTCGATCATCAGAAGTTTCTCGGCAACACGGTGCGCGAGATTGCGCGGGAAAAGGCGGGCATTATTCGTCGTGCCGGCGTGCTGGTGACCCTCCCGCAACAGCCGGAAGCCAATGACGTGATTGGCAATACGATTCTCGAGTTGGACGCGGTTGGCGTGAGCGCTGTCCCCTACGTTCCGCCCGTCTCGCCTGGCAGCAGTCAGTACCTCGCCAAGAGCGACACAAAGGGAGCCAAGGAACCGGGTCAGCAGAATCGCTATCCGTTGCAGGTGATGGGGCAGGAAATTGTCGTGCAGAGTCCGTTGGTAGGACGGCATCAGCTTCGGAATGTTGCGCTCGCGATTGCTGCTGCCGAGCAGCTTGGGAAGAAGGGTCTGCCGGGGATCACCCCCGACGCGATCGAGGTGGGAATTCGGGAAACATGGTGGCCGGGACGGTTTCAGGTGATCGCGGCCCATGGCGAGTGGCCCGAGATCGTTCTGGATGTGGCGCATAATCCAGCGGGAGCGTGGGCGTTGCGGTCGGCGTTGTCAGAGCGGTTTCAGGACCGTCCGCTGATTTTTGTTTTCGGCGCGATGCGCGATAAGGCCATTGCCGAAATGGCGGAAATTTTATTTCCAATGGCCGAGCGGGTTGTGGCGACACATCCGCAGAATCCGCGGGCTGCGTCACCGGAGGAAGTCCGGCAAGCGGCCAGCCGCACCGGGACTGAGATTGAGCTTGTGCCAGACGTGGGAGAGGCGATGGAAAGAGCTCGCTCCCTCGCGGGCGCCGGTGCGTTGATCGTGATAACGGGATCGATTTATCTGGTGGGAGAGGCGATGCGCTCGCTGGGTGTCGCAGCTTAGTCCGGCTCTGAACCCGCACAGTTTCGATAACGTTAAAATCCCCACTTCCCGTAAAAGTTCGCGGGAAGTGGGGCATATAGTCCAACGTTCGATTATTGAGCCGGAGTTTCTGCAACCGCGGGGGCCGGATTCTCCGCTGTTACTTCGGGCGTAACCGGATTGATCTTCACCGTGGAGAGAATCTGCTCCAACCGGTTGAAGACGCGGTCGCGGTCGACGTGCTTCACAATGCCATCTTCAGACGCGTCGGTAGTAACGTTGAGGGCGAACTCATAGCAGGCTCCATTCTGATAGACATGGAAGTACTTGGAGTCGCTCTGGCGCGTACCTTGTCCGGATACGGATTCCGTGCCGCGTAGTTCGAGGTCTCCGACCATGAGCTTGCTGGAATCAGAGACGTTCGTTTTCGGCTGCTCGGTGTTGGGCGCCGTCTGCGCTGATGCCGATGAAGTATCCGGCTTCGGCGCGGATTCTTGCGTCGCATCCGTCGAGCCTGGCGTTGCTTCAGGCGTGATCGCCTTCGGCTGCGGGATCGCGAACTCGCTGCATTGATCGGCGGTGAGCGTCTTGTTGACGCTCACATTGAAGAATGCGGACGAGAAGTCGGTGTTAGCGTAGTTGGTCTCAGGCAGTTCAACAGCCGCCAGGGCCACTCCGCCGGGCTGCACGAAGTTCATCGGAATAGGATTCGTCATTAGCAGATCGGCAGCGGCATTTCCGGTCTCGATGGCGTAACGGCGCGGATATTCAAAAGTCACGCCGTAAGTCTTATCGGCATAGTTCACGGTAACGGGTTTCCTGTGAACGGCGGGCTTTTTCGGGGCTGGCTTGCTCGCGGCCTGCATGACAGGTGCTGGCGCGGGCATCGGCTGCGGTTGCGCTTGGGGTACGGGAAGCTGGTTGCTGGAACTGACAGTGTTCGGCTTGTCGCTCGAGCAGCCAACGGCTAAAGAGCATGCGATCAGTACAGCGCCGAAGACCAGGGCATTGATGTTGCCCAGAGCTACGGTCACGAAATCTTTTCCCCATACTAGGGGCGTTACTACGGTGTTGCGCAAAGCGTTGATGCGGGTCATGGTGGTTGCCTCCTGCCGGGTTGCGGCGCTTTGCAAGAGTGCACGGACGCGGCCAGATCGGCGCGCCTTGATTTTGTGAGGGTTGCGGGATTCTGCGATCGCATTGACGTGGCCCGCGAAACACGCTGTGGTTTGTGGGACACGCTTAGGAGCTTGTCAATTTATTGTCGGAAAGTGTCAGGGGGTATGTGTGAAAAGCTTTGGTGTTCGGGTTGTTTGTGTCATGGTTTGCTTGTGGTCGGCGTTGGCATTCGCACAGGTGAAAGAAAAAGTCATCATTGATACCGACATCGGCGACGATGTTGATGACGCGTTTGCGCTGGCCATTGCGGTGAAAAGTCCCGAACTGGACGTCCTGGGGATCTCGACCACGTTCGGCGAAACCGACGTGCGGGCAAAGATTGTGGACCGCTTCCTGGGCGAAGTAGGACGCGCAGAAATTCCTGTGCTCGCGGGCAAGCCGGTGGGCAAAACTCCAATGTCCCAGCGGCGTTACGCTGACGGGCGCTTTGCTAAGAGCTCACACGGTGATGCGACCGATTTCCTGCTGCAGAATATCCGGCAGTATCCGGGAGAAATCACGCTGATCGCCATTGGGCCGCTGATGAACATTGGCGAAGCCATCGACCGGGATGCAGCGACATTTCGCAAGCTCAAGCGCGTGGTCCTGATGGGCGGCTCGATCCGGCGCGGGTATGGCGATTTCGGATACAACGAGCATGTGCCACCCTCGCCCGAGTGGAACATTTTGAACGATGTGAAGTCGGCGCAGAAACTGTTTTCGTCCGGCGTGCCTTTGTTTGTCATGCCGCTGGATTCAACCCAGCTCAAGCTGGACGAGGTGAAGCGGGCCTTTCTGTTTACGCGGGGCACGCCCGTCACCGACCAGCTCGCAATCTTGTATCACCTGTGGGCGCAGGAAACTCCTACCCTGTTCGATCCGATGACCGTCGTTTTTGTTTTGAAGCCGGAATTGTGTCCGGTGACGCCTCTGCATATTGTGATCGATGAGAACGGGTACACGCGGGAGGCGCCCGGTGCCGCGAATGCGCAAGTCTGCCTTAATTCGAACCCGGAGGATTTCTTTCAGTTTTATTTGAGGAGGGTCGGTGAGCAGTAGCGAATGGCTGGGCCGTTGATGGATGAGGCATCCGCACTGAAAGCCGGATGGACGGGCCGCGGATTCCCCAGTTCGCTGGTAACGATCATCAGTTTAAAGACAAGGTGAATGAAAAAATGGGAAGACAACGAACATTATTTGTCCTGCTATGTGCGGCGATGGTGCTGTCAGCCGCGGCAGTCGCTCAGCAAAGTGTCGATCTGATCGTCAGTGGTGGAATTGTGGTGACAATGGATGGGGCGCGCACGATTTATCAGGATGGAAGCGTCGCCGTACGCGGAGACTCCATTATCGCCGTGGGGCCACGAGCGGAGGTCGAGTCGAAGTACAAGGCCGCGAAGACCATCGACGCGCGCGGGCGGCTGGTGCTGCCGGGGTTCATCAATGGGCATACGCATGTGCCGATGACGTTGTTTCGCGGGCTACACGACGATGTCACGCTGAACGACTGGCTCTACAAGTACATCTTCCCCGCGGAAGCAAAGAATGTGAATGAACCATTCGTGCGCTGGGGGACGCGGCTGGCGGCAGCGGAGCAGATTCGCGCGGGCGTGACCACATTCGCCGACATGTATTACTTCGAGGATGCGATTGCGGAGGAGACGAAGGCGGCCGGAATGCGCGGCGTTCTGGGAGAGACCTTCATTGATTTTCCCGCTCCCGACAACAAATCCGAAGCGGAGATGCTCGCGTACACAGAGAAGTTCTTGAAGCGATGGCAGGGCGATGCGCTCATCCATGCGGCCCCGGCGCCGCATTCGATCTACACCTGCTCGAAAAAGACCTTGCAGGATGCGGCGGCGCTGGCCCGAAAATATCAGGCGCCTCTCTTGATTCACGTCGCCGAAATGAAGAAGGAGTGGTCCGATAGCGAGAAGGCGAACGGCATGTCTCCAGTAGCCTATCTCGATAACATCGGTCTTTTGGGCCCAAACGTGGTGGCGGCGCACTGCATTTTCGTCGACGAGGCCGACCGGAAGCTCCTGGCGGAGAAGGGCGTGGGCTGCGTGCACAATCCGTCGAGCAACATGATGATCGCGAGCGGTGTGGCTCCGGTCCCTGAAGAGCGTGCGGCCGGAATTGCGGTGGGGCTCGGGACGGATGGCCCGGCCGGAAGTAACAACGATCTCGATTTGATGGAGGAGATTGACCTCGCGGCGAAGCTGGCAAAGATCTCGAAGATGGACCCGCTCGCACTGGGGGCTAAAGATGTCGTCGCCATGGCGACGATTGACGGCGCGCGTGCCATCCACATGGGAAAGGAAATTGGATCGCTGGAGGCGGGCAAAAAGGCGGACTTGATCTTGATCAGTCTGGATGAGCCGAATGCGGTGCCCATGTACGACATCTATGCACAGATTGCGTATTCGCTCAAGGGGAGCGACGTTGAGACCGTGATGATCGGCGGGCGCGTGGTAATGCGCAATCGGAAGCTGCTCACGGTGGATGAGCCTGCGGTGCTGCAAAAAGCGCGCGAGTATGGCGAGGCGGTGAAGAAGTCGTTAGGTATGGAGTAGATACAGCGACAATTTTCAGGTCAAATCTCTCACTGTTCGTGCCAAAGCAACGTGTGGTTCATTGGATCGCGGTGTAGTGCTCGGGAACACCTGTCGATGAACGTAGAGAAAATCAGATGTGGCCAGCTCGTGGTCTGCCTGGCTCTTGTGCTTGCCTGCAGGACTACAAGTCAGGCCCAGGATCAGGCTGCGGGAGTGCCCGCCATCGAGCAATTGAATCGCACGGCCCGCGCAGTTCGCGTGGAGCGCCCTCCCCGGATGGACGGGACACTCAACGATCCGATCTGGCAGCAGGCCAGTCCCATCACCGATTTTCGGCAGCGGGAGCCCTTCGAGGGACAGCGTGCGACCGAGAATACCGACGTGCGGATTCTCTACACGCATAACGACGTGTATTTCGGGATTGCTTGCCATGATTCGACTCCGGGCGGCGTCGTGGCGTCGCAATTACGCCGTGACGTGAGCCAGGAGTACGACGATTACTTCGAGATCATCATTGATTCGCGGCGCGATCGCCGCAATGCCTACCTGTTTCAGATCAATCCCCTGGGCACGCAACGCGACGGCCTCCTCACCGACGAACCGCAGATGGATAACACGCAAGACGGCGATCCGGGCTGGGACGGAGTATGGACGTCGGAGGCGCGCATCACTCAGGATGGCTGGACCGCGACGGTGGCGATTCCGTTCTCGACGCTGAACTTCATGCGCAGCCAGGATGTGGTGTGGGGGCTGAACTTCAAACGATTCATTCGCCGCAAGAATGAGGAGGACTTGTGGAGCGGCTGGAAGCGGACGTTTGGCGTGAGCAAGATCAGCGAGGCAGGGGAACTAAAAGGCATCACTGACATTGGGAGCGGGCGGCTGTTCATCGTGAAGCCCTATGCGCTCGCAGGATTCAGCCATCTTCCTGCCAGCGCGCAGAGCAGCGGCCTGAACCCGGGAATGAGCCGCGTGCTGACCGGCGGGCTCGACATCAAGTATGGGATCCGGTCGAACCTGGTGGCCAATCTCACGGGGAACACGGATTTTGCCGACAGCGATGTGGATGTGCAGCAGTTCAATCTGACGCCATATAAGTTGTTCTTTCCGGAAAAGCGGCAGTTCTTTCTCGAGAACGCGAACGTGTTCTCGTTTCCCATGAGCATCGAAACTGGCGACCAGCTGTTTTTCAGCCGGCAGATTGGGATTGATCCGGTGACCGGGCAGGAAGTGCCGATCAATGGCGGCGGCCGCGTGACGGGATCGCTCGCCGGATTCGAACTGGGAGTGATGGATGTAGACACGCGCTCTTCGGGGCCGAATCCGTATGCCAACTACGCCGTCGTGCGGGTGAAGCGCTCGATCGGGGAGAGCGGCTCGTATATCGGTGTGATGGGAATTGATAAGCGGTCAGGAAATCCCGCGGGGAATTACAACCAGAACGAAGGTGTGGATGGGCGGTTGGTGCTGTGGAAGGATCTGGCGCTCAATGGATTCGCGGCCCAGACCCGCAGTCCCTGGTACGTGCTGTGCGCATTGAATCCCAGTGACTGCCATGGGGGCCAGACCAATCTTGGGGCGGGAGTCATCTACAGATCGAACTGGTTTGATTTTTTCGGCGAGCATCGAAAGATTGGCCCGAACTTCAATCCCGCGGTGGGATTTCTGGAGCGGACCGATTGCGTTTGTGATTTTGCGGACGCGAATTTTAAGGCTCGCCCCCAAGTCGCGGGCGTACGCGAACTCAACTTTGAAGGCTTCATCGCGCACGATCCTGACACTCATGGGGCCGTGCAGACGCAGGAGTGGCAGACGACGTTTCGCGCCGAGTTTAATAACGGGTCGTATACCGATGACGACATCGTCGACGTGTTTGCGCAGCGGCTGACGTCCCCGTTCAACATCTACCAGAATCTTTATATTCCGATGGGAGTGTACAACTGGGCGCGCCACCAGCTGACCTATGGATCGGCGACCGACCGCAAAGCGACAGTCAGTTTTTACGAGCGTTTTGGCGGGTACTACAACGGCACGCTGAATGAGGCCCGGGTGCGAGCTACGTACCGGGCGAGTTCCCGGCTGGCCTTCAGCTTCAGCGAGCAGTGGAACCGTTTTCATTTGCTGGTCACCGATGGGAGCGCTGGCGCCGTGCCGCAGGCGCGCGATTTCTCGGTCGTGTTGGGAACGCTTGAGACCGATTACGCCTTTTCGCGCCTGCTTTCACTTTCAACCATTCTGCAGATGAATACGGCGAACGCCCAGGGCGCGAGCGCTAACATTCGGCTGCGGTGGAACTACCGTCCCGACAGCGATCTGTACGTGATTTATACGGCGGGGCAGAAGTTTGCCAGCCTGGCCGCCGCCAGTCCGGAGCAGTTTTATGAGCACCGGTTTGTGGTCAAGTACACATACTCCTTCCGGCCTTAAGGGCGCAGTTAATCGAGAGATGGGCGCGGTTCCCGTATAATCGAAAGATTCCCCTGCGTTGAAGGTCCTGCTGGTTATGGCTGCTTTTCTGGATGAGATCGTGGCGGCGACGCGTCGCCGGGTTTCGGAAGCGAAGAGCTCGGTGGATGTCAGCGAGCTCGAGCGCCGGGCGGAGGAGCACGTCCCGCGCGGGTTTCGGCGGGCGCTGGAGGCGAAGAGCGAGCAAGGCGTGGCGGTGATTGCGGAATTGAAGAAGGCTTCGCCCTCGAAAGGGTTGATTCGGGAGTCGTTCAATCCCATAGAGCTTGCGCGGGAATTGGAGGGGGCAGGAGCGGCAGCGCTCTCGGTGCTGACGGACGAGAAGTTCTTTCAAGGGTCGCTGGGAAACTTGCGGGAAGCCTCGGCGACGGTGGCGATCCCTTGCTTGCGAAAAGATTTCATCATCGATGAGTTTCAGTTGCTCGAGGCGCGGGCCAATTCGGCGGATGCTGTGCTGCTGATTGTCGCGGCATTAACGCAACCGGAATTGGTAGCTCTGGCACGAGGCGCCCGAGAGTGGGAACTGGATGCCTTGTGCGAGGTTCATGACGAGGAAGAACTGAAACGTGCAGTGGATGCGGGATGTGATTTGATTGGCGTGAATTCGCGAAATTTGCGGACATTCAAAGTCAATCTGGAAACCGCATTTGATTTGGCGGGAAAAATTCCGCAGAACGTGTTGCGAGTGGCAGAGAGCGGCATTCGTTCGTCCGACGATGTGGCCAGATTGCGGGTAGCAGGGTATCACGCGTTTCTGGTGGGTGAGTCGCTGATGCGGGCGGAGAGGCCGGGTGAGGCGTTGCGGGAGTTGATGGGAGTCGCGCGGCCGGTGAATTGACTGCCAACTGGCCACTGGCCACTTCTTTTTATGACTTGGGTCAAAATCTGCGGGATGACGAATCTGGAAGACGCGCTCCTCGCGGTGGACGCGGGCGCGGACGCCGTGGGATTCGTGTTTTATGAGGGGAGTCCGCGGTGCGTGAGCGTGGAGACGGCGCGGGAGATCGTACAGAAGTTGCCGGAGAAAGTGGAGAAGGTGGGAGTGTTTGTGAACGAGCCATCAGATCGAGTGTCGGACATTGCGAATGAGACGGGGCTCTCAGCCGTCCAATTTCACGGGGATGAATATGAAAAGCCCGAAATGTATGCGCTCGATCATGATGCATTCCTCTGCATTCCAGCCGAGTGGGTTTCACTTACATGGCGGAAAAGAGGAAAGGCCATCGGGGCGTTTATGGCGCTTCCGACAAAACTACGGGCCATTATGCTGGATTCCGGCACGTCGGAGCGGCGCGGGGGAACGGGTAAGCCGTTCGATTGGCGACAAGTAAGGGCGTATGTGGAACTCATGAAACAAGGTGAGCAGAAGGTCGTCGTTGCCGGTGGCTTGCGCCCGGACAATGTTCGCGAGGCGATTGAAACTCTACAGCCGTGGGGCGTCGATGTCGTGTCGGGAGTCGAGGCGCGGCCGGGCAAAAAAGATCCAGAGAAGGTGCGGGCATTTGTGCGCGCTGTGCGGGAGATGGATCGGAGGGTGAGCTAACGATGGCTACGGTTCCCAAGTCGAGGGTGGAGGGCGCTTCGCTGCGCTCAGCGCGGCGGGCGAATGCGTCCACCCCGGCACACCTACCCGAGCCCGGACGGTTTGGGGTTTATGGCGGCAGATACGTCCCCGAGACGCTGATGGCCGCGCTCGAGGAACTGGAGCGTGAGTACGAGAAGGCGAAAAAGGATCCGCAGTTCAGGGCCCGCTTAGACGGCCTTCTGAAAACGTATGCCGGGCGGCCTACTCCGTTGTTTTTTGCGCGGCGGCTCACCGAGAAACTGGGTGGGGCGAAGATTTATTTGAAGCGCGAAGACCTGCTGCATACCGGAGCGCACAAGATCAACAACTGCCTGGGCCAGGCGCTGCTGGTCGAGCGCATGGGCAAGCATCGCGTGATCGCCGAAACTGGCGCGGGGCAGCACGGAGTCGCCACCGCCACCGTGTGCGCGCTGATGGGATTTGAGTGCGTCGTCTACATGGGCACCGAAGACATGCGGCGGCAGGAACTGAATGTGTTCCGCATGCGGTTGCTGGGGGCCGAAGTGCGCGGCGTGGAATCGGGATCGCGCACCCTGAAAGACGCGATCAACGAGGCGATGCGCGACTGGGTTACCAACGTCCGGACCACGCATTATCTATTGGGTAGCGTGCTGGGGGCGCATCCGTATCCCACGATGGTGCGCGATTTCCATCGCGTGATCGGGCGCGAGGCGCGAGCCCAGATTCTGAAAGCTGAAGGTAAATTGCCGACGGCAATTATTGCCTGTGTAGGCGGCGGATCGAACTCGATCGGAATTTTCTACGATTTCCTCAAAGACAAAAAAGTCCGCCTGATTGGCGTCGAAGCTGGCGGACGCGGTGAAGCGCTGGGCGATCATGCGGCGCGCTTTCGCGGAGGATCCCCGGGTGTGCTCCAGGGGACGTATTCTTACGTCCTGCAGGATTCAGGCGGGCAGATTGCCGTGACGCACTCAGTTTCGGCGGGGCTGGACTATCCGTCCATTGGGCCGGAGCACGCTGCATTGAGGGACGCTGGCCGGGCGGAGTATGTGCCGGCGTCTGACGCGGAGGCGCTGGAGGCTACAACTGTGCTGGCGCGGACGGAGGGAATTATCCCGGCCTTGGAGTCGGCGCATGCCGTGGCGGAAGTGATCAAGCGCGCACCTCGGATGAAGAAATCGGAAATCGCGATCGTGAATGTGTCAGGCCGCGGCGATAAGGACGTCGGCATTCTGCGCGAAAACTTGAAGATCGATTGAAGTAAGAAGTCAGAATGCAGAAGTAAGGTCTGAGATTTCAGATTTAAGATTTCAGATTGCAAATTGAAAAGCGATCTCGATTCGAAATCTGCAATCTGAAATCTTCAATCTGAAATCTCACATGCCTCTTACCTTTTACAAAAAACCGGCGCTGGTGGCGTATGTGACTTGCGGCGACCCCGATCTCGCCACTACGCGGGAGATCGTGCTGGCAGCGATTGCGGCGGGCGCGGATGTAATCGAGTTGGGCGTGCCGTTCAGCGATCCGGTGGCGGATGGCCCGGTGATTCAGCGGGCCAGCGAGCGGGCGCTCAAGCATGGGACGTCGCTGGCGCAGGTGCTCACCCTCGCCGCCGAAGTTCGGGAGCACGCGCAGTCGACCGGCTTGATCATTTTTTCTTACTTGAATCCGATTTTGCGGATGGGGTTAGAGAAGTTCTGCAAGGTGGCGCGGGCGGCGGGAGTCGACGGGGCGCTGCTCACCGATCTGCCGGTCGAAGAGGCAGGGGAATATTTGCGGGCAATGAATGAGCACGATCTCGCGCCGGTATTTCTGGCAGCGCCGACGAGTCCGGATGACCGGCTTCGCAGCATCGCAGAGTCTTCCCGCGGCTTTGTGTATGCCGTCTCGCGAACCGGTGTTACCGGGCAGCGGCAGCAACTGGCGGACGATGCGCGCAAGCTGGTCAAGCGGCTGCGCCGTGTGACGAAGCTGCCGGTCGCGTTGGGATTTGGGATTTCTACGGCCGCGCAGTTTGCCGAAGTAGGTGAGTTTGCCGACGCGGTGGTTGTGGGCAGTGCGATTGTGGAAACCGTGGAGCGGAATCGGGGCCACGAGGCGACGGCAGTCGGGGAGTTTCTGAGGAACCTGACAGCAGTGAGCTCAGAACTTTCAGCAACAGCTCGTTGAGGGATTATTGCGAAGTTCACATAAAGTCCCGTTTGCAGTTTTACGAAATGCATTGATCGTTAACGTCGCTCAGGGTCACAACGCGAGGCTAGATTTTGCTGAGGGCTGAAAGCTGAGAGCTGACAGCTGATAGCTGGTTCTATGGATATCGAAGATTGGCGCAAGAAAATTGACGAGCTGGATCGCAAGTTGGTGGCGCTGCTCAGCGAGCGCGCCCGGGCTGCAGTGGAAATTGGCCGTCTCAAGCGCAATACTTCGATGCCCATTTACGAGCCCGATCGAGAACGTATCGTTTTTGAAAACGTGCAGCAGGCGAATCCGGGGCCGCTGCCGGGACGCGATCTGGTGCGTATCTACGAGCGCATCATCGACGTAATGCGGAATATTCAAAAAGAAGAGATTGTGCCGAAGGCAGAGGCGCACGATGCTGTGGGCGAGACGGAACTCGAATCGGATGTGAATGACTAAATAGCTGTCAGCCATCAGCCTTCAGCTCTCAAGTGAGCAGACCTGGCTGATAGCTGACGGCTGAAAGCTGAAGGCTGTTTCTTATGATTGTTGCCATGCAGGAAGGCGCTGACGAGGCGCAGATTCAGCAGGTGATTGAGAACCTGGTGAAGATGGGATTCGAAGTACACCGCTCCACCGGAGCGCGGATGACCGTGCTCGGCGCTGTGGGTTCGGGTATTGATTTCGACATCCGCATTCTGGAATTGCTGCCGGGGGTACAGGAAGTCCATCGCATCAGTTCTCCATACAAGCTGGCAGGACGAAGCTTTCGTCCCGAGGGGACAATCGTCAAGCTGGCGAACGGGATTGGGATCGGCGGAAATGAAGTCGTTGTGATGGCTGGGCCTTGTTCGGTGGAATCGCGCGAGCAACTGTTTACGACCGCTGAGGCAGTGGCGAAAGCCGGCGCAAAAGTCTTGCGGGGCGGGGCGTTCAAGCCGAGAAGTTCTCCCTACTCGTTTCAGGGGCACGGGGAAGAGGCGCTGAAGATCCTGCGCGAGGCGGCAGAGAAATTCAAGCTGCTGGTAATCAGTGAGGTGATGGAGATCTCGCAGATTCCCATGATGCTGCCCTACGTGGACATCCTGCAGATCGGCGCGCGCAACATGCAGAACTTCAATCTTCTGCGCGAACTCGGGAAAGTGCGCAAGCCGGTTCTGTTGAAGCGCGGGATCGCCGCGACATTCGAAGAACTCCTGCTCTCGGCGGAGTACATCATGTCCGGAGGAAACTACGATGTGATTTTGTGCGAACGTGGAATCCGCACCTTTGAAACTTATACGCGTAACACAATGGACATCTCCGCGATTCCGATCATTCATAAGCTGTCGCATCTGCCCATGACGGCGGATCCATCGCATGGAACAGGGCGACGGGATAAAGTTTCCCCGATGGCGCGCGCCTCGGTAGCCGCGGGCGCGGACGCGCTGCTGATCGAGGTGCACTGCAATCCAGACACGGCGCTGTCAGATGGCGCGCAGTCCCTGTTCCCCGAGCAGTTCGCGAAACTAATGGACGAGTTAAGAATGATCGCGCCGGCAGTCGGAAGAAAAATTGGGTAATTGGGAAATTTAGTAATTGTGAAATTGAAAATCCCGGGCGCCCGATCATCAAATTACTCAATTACTAAATTACACAATTACCCAATTGTTTTATGGCGATTCGGCAAATCACGATTATCGGCACCGGCCTGATTGGTGGCTCGCTGGCGCTGGCCCTGCGCAAGAAGAAATTTGCCGGGCGGATCGTGGGCTGCGATCGCGAAGGGACGCTGGAGCGCGCGCGGATGCGGGGCGCAATCGACGATGGGACGTCGGATCCCGGGGATGCGGTACGGGGAAGCCAGGTAGTGGTGCTGGCGACTCCGGTGCTCGCGATCGTCGATCTGATTGAACGTGTGGGACCCATTCTTCCGGCGAAAACTCTGCTGACCGATGTGGGCAGCACCAAGGCGACGGTTGTCGATCGCGCTGTGAAAGTCTTTGGGAAGCACGCCGGGAAGCGCTTCCTGGCAGGGCATCCCATGGCGGGGAAAGAATTGAGCGGCGTCGATTATGCGGACGCAGATCTGTTTCAGAATGCGGTGTGGTTTCTTTCGCCTATGCCCGAGCAGAATCTGAACGAGGGATTGTTCGCGGAGTTTGCTGGCTGGATCGATGCAATCGGGGCCCGGATCGCCATGTTGCCCGCGGATGAGCATGATCGCCTGTGCGCATGGATCAGCCATGTGCCGCAGATGATCTCGACGGCGTTGGCTGCGGCATTGGTGGAAGAGTTTGGGGCGGAGGCCCCGTTGCTCCCCGCAGGTGGCCGCGCATTACAGGAAATGACGCGGATTTCGGCGAGCCCGTACTCAATGTGGCGTGATGTAGCCATCAGCAACAAGAAGAATCTGGAATCTGCGCTGTGGAAGGTCGAGCAGCGGCTGGCGCATATCCGGGAGAATCTGGCGACCAAGCAGTTGGCAGAAGAGTTTGAGCAGGCGCACGAACTGAGAAGAATTCCAATTAAGAAGACATAGGTTCACCACGGAGACACAGAGGCACGGAGCAGGAATTGTTGAAAATTGAATGAATATCTTCCGTGGTTTTCAAATTGGATTTTTGTTGAGCAATCAAATTCAGCAATGTTTCTCCGTGCCTCTGTGCCTCTGTGGTGAAGAATCGTTTAGAATTCTCACTCTATGAATAAAGTTGTGGCCAATGCGGATGAGGCCATCCGCGACGTGTTTGATGGCGCGACCATCATGATCGGCGGCTTCGGTCTGTGCGGCATGCCCGAGAATCTGATTCGCGCGCTGGTCAAGAAGGGCACGAGGAATCTTCACACCATCAGCAACAATGTGGGCATCGACGGCGTGGGCAACGGGTTGCTATTGGCGGCAGGGCAGATTGTGCATCACATAGGCACCTACGTCGGCGAGAACAAACTGCTCGAAGAGTTGGTACTGAGCGGCAAAATCAAGCTGGATCTGGTGCCGCAAGGAACATTTTCCGAACGCATTCGCGCGGGCGGAGCGGGGATTCCGGCCTTCTACACGCCGACCGGTGTCGGAACCATTGTCGCCGAAGGCAAAGAGACGCGCGAGTTCGATGGAAGGCTGTACGTCATGGAGCGCGGCCTCAAGGCGGACTTTGCCTTTGTGAAGGCGTGGAAGGGCGACCGTTCTGGAAATTTGATTTACCGGAAGACGGCGCGCAATTTCAATCCCATGATGGCGAGTGCCGCGAAGGTCACGATCGCCGAGGTCGAGCATCTGGTCGAAGTCGGCGAGTTCGATGGGGACGCGATTCATACGCCATCGATCTATGTGAAGCGTATTTTTCAGGGCCAGCTGTATGAGCGGATGATTGAGCGGAGGACGGTGAGGAACGTAGCTAATCGTCAGTGATCAGAATGTTCCTGCGGGAACACATCGTCATGACGGAAGCGGCCATACACTAGCGTCATGACAGCTAAACCCAAGCACTGCAACCGCTTCCACTGACCACCGGTTACTAATCACTCGTCACGAATACTGATATGTCTCCAACGGGCAAACCTGCCAAAGATGTCGATAAACGCGAGCGCATCGTAAAGCGCATCGCGCGCGAGTTGCGCGATGGGTTCTATGTGAACCTGGGCATCGGCATGCCCACGCTGATTGCGAATCACGTGCCACCAGGGATCGAGGTCACGCTCCAATCGGAGAACGGCATGCTGGGGATTGGGCCGTATCCAGTCGAGGGGACGGAGGATCCGGATCTCATCAATGCGGGCAAGGAGACTGTCAGCGAGATGCCGGGAACGTCTTACTTTTCCAGCGCGGATTCTTTTGCCATGATTCGCGGTGGCCACATCGACCTCAGCGTCCTGGGCGCGATGGAGGTGGATGAGACGGGCAGCATCGCGAACTGGATGATCCCGGGAAAAATGGTGAAGGGGATGGGCGGCGCGATGGACCTGGTCGCAGGCGCAAGGCGCGTGGTTGTCGCGATGGAGCATACGACGCGCGAGGGCGCTCCGAAAATCTTGAGGAAGTGCACGCTGCCGCTCACCGGCGTGCGCGTGGTGGATACGATTGCAACCGAGATGGCATACATCCGCGTGACGAAGGATGGACTTGTGCTCGAAGAAATCGCACCGGGCCTGACGGCGGAGGATGTGCAGCGAGCGACCGAGGCGCCGTTGATTGTGAGTCCGGGGTTGAAGGTGATGGAGAGTTAGGTGAGCGGTGCCGTTACCACTCTGTACCGCCCTGTGGGACGGAAGGAATTTGAACTGATCCGCGCCAGCGGATTTCGCGCCTTTCCACCGAGGCTTCCTGGTCAGCCAATTTTCTATCCTGTGCTCAGCGAGGAGTATGCAACACAGATTGCGCGAGACTGGAATACGAAGGATGAAGCGTCCGGACATGAGGGCTATGTTTTGAAATTTGATGTGCCGGCTGATTTCCTCAGCCGATACGACGTTCACGTAGTCGGCGATTCGAGACATCAAGAGTATTGGATTCCTGCAAACGAACTTGAGGAACTGAACCGGAACATTGTCGGCAAGATCACCGTCTTGCGGGAGTTTCGGACGGAATAAGGAATTGATGGGTAGTCCGCCCGATGCGGGTCGAGACGCCCTGCTACCGCCGGCGAGGACGCCTGCGCTACGCTGCCGCGATTCTGCGGATCAAGTCTTCCTGCTCCTGCTTGCTTTCGGCGCCGATGGTGAACGCATCCAGCAGGTTCAGCGACAACGCAAACTTGATTCCTTCATCCTGACGGTCGCGCAGCTTGCCCTGACCCAGAATCTTCATTCCCACGACCGCCTTCCCCGCGGACTTCATCTCTTTGAGCACACTAACCACGGTTGCGGGATCGGAGTCCATATACGCGCCGATGGGATTGATGCGGGCAAGATCGATTTCGACCCACGGGGACTTCGCCGCGGCGCGCAGGGCTTCGATGGAATGGCAGGAGCAGCCGTGGGCGCGGATCGTTCCCTTCTGCTTGGCTTCAGAGAGGACATCCATCGCACCGCGGAATTTGTCGGTCCAGTCGGGTTCGGTGACGCAGTGCATCAGGCAGACGTCGAGATAATCGGTGCCGAGTTCGCGGCGGAATCGGTCCAGATCAGCGCGCATGCCGGCTGCATCCCGTGCCCAGCTTTTCGTCAAAACGGTGACCTTGTCACGTTGCACGTGCTTGAGCGCTTCGGCCACGTGCGGATGGCTTCCATAAGAGTCGGCCGCATCGAAAAATCGCAGTCCGTGGTCGTACCCGTTAAGCAGCAGATCCGACAGACCCTTTACGCCCAGCGCGGTCTGGTGCGAGTGATGTTCGGAACCGACGGTGCCGGTGCCCATGGCCAGGCGGCTCGTCTTGATACCCGTGCTGCCCAGCGTGACCACGTCGGCCGCTGAGAACTTCCTGGGTAAAGTCTGTTCGGCGATTGCCTTGAAGATGGATTTCGATGAGAGCCAGACTGCTCCCGCGGCGGTGGCGGAACGGACAAGGAATTCGCGGCGACGCATGAGGCCTCCTGAGAAGGTGGCGTGTTAAGAGATTACACCAAGTAGGGAGATTGGGACCGCAACCGAGGTGGCATACGCTGCGGGGGCGAGGACGCTCCCGCGACAGCCGGCGGGACGCCGGCGCTACCCCAGCACTAGATTCGGAAAGGAGCCGCTAACAGGCGGAATGGGAGGGTGATCGCCAGGAAAATGACTTCCAGGACGCCGTGGACGGCAACCCCGATGATGCGGAACGGGAGCAGCAAGAGCCATATGAAGGGATAAGCGATCAGCGCCAGGATCGCCAGCGGCCAGCAGAGCACGAAGAGGATGCACCAGAGCAGGAACGCGAACATGGGTGAGACCTCCTTCTGTCTAAGGAATTGTACGTTTGGGAACGGGAAAAGTTCCGTGATTGCGATCAACCCGGGCGTCATTCGAACTGCTTGCGGAAGCTGGCGAGTTGCTGCTGGACCTCGGAGAGTTCGGCACGAAGGCGGGAGACTTCTGTTTCGAGTTGCGACAGGCGGTCGCCGACGCCGCCAGCCGAGGATGCAGCAACGGGCGCGGACGCCCGTTCCACAATGGGTTGCTCGGGAGGTTCGCCGGAGAACAGGTGCGTGTAGCGCGATTCTTTCGTGCCGGGCTGGCGCGGCAGAATGCAGGCCAGAGGCGGCTCGCGCTGGGCGAGGCGATCGAGGGTGGAGACGATATCGTCCAGTGCTTCGAAGTGGTACATGCGCTCAGTGCGGCTGCGGAGTTCTCCGGGCGTCTGCGGCCCGCGCAGCAGCAGCACGCACAGGATCGCGATTTCGCGGCGATCGAAATTGAAGACTTCCTGCAGCCGGTGTTCATATTTCGTGACGCGGCTATCGGCGCCGCTGGCGGGTCCGGCCATGCGTTTTTCCTGAAGTGAGCTGAGAGCGTCACGTACCGCAGTTTCGTCCAGCATCATGACCGGGTCGCGGTTATTTTTCTGGTTGCAGGCGTTGACCAGCGCGTTGAGCGAGAGCGGGTAGTAGTCGGGCGTGGTGATGTCCTTTTCGATCAGGGAGCCGAGGACGCGGGTTTCAATTTCGGTGAGGACCACGGGAGTGTCCGAATTGTGATTCTAATTCAAAAGAAAACATAACCACAGAGGACACCGGGGACACACACGAGTTCACGGATTCCCACCTCTCTCAAAATCAGCAAGACGTGGGGTACCCGCTTCCCATTTCTCTCGCTTTAGAACAACGCGGTGGAGCGGCGTTTCCAGGATTTGCCCTTATCCTTGGCGATATTCTCCATGTCGGCGACATACGATCCGGCCTGGGTGAGGACGTGGTGCAGGTCGTTGCCGATGCTGATGAAGGTGAATCCCTTTTCGAGGAATTCGCCGACACGCGCGGTGCCGAACAGGAACAGGCCAAGGATCACGTTGTTCTTGCGCGCGTGCTCGATCAGCTTCTTCGTGGCCGCGTCGAGTTCGGGCGAGGTGTACATGTGCGGAAACTCGTATTTGTTGTACAGGCCCATCGACATGCACAGGTCGTTCTGGCCGAGAAAAAGAATATCGACGCCGGGGATGGCGGCAATCTCCGCGATGTTCTCGATGCACGAGGCAGTTTCGACCTGCAGCGCAACGATGCTTTCATTGTTCCAGTTGCCGGCGTAGCCGAGCAGTCCGCCGCGGTTCATGCTGCGCTGGGGAAAGTAGACGGAGCGGGTGCCCACGGTGGGATACTTCGCGCAGCTGACGGCCTGGCGCGCTTCTTCGGCGGTGTTGATGTAAGGAATGAGCACGCCGTCGGCACCCATGTCGAGGGCTTGCTGAATGCCCGGGCGATCGTCGTACCCACCGACGCGGACCATCGATTTAGCTCCGCCGTTGGCGATTCCACTGAGCATGGCCGAAAGTTTTTCGTAGCCCATCGGACCGTGCTGGGTATCGACCAGCAGCCAGTCGTAGCCGCTGTGCGCGAGCTGCTCGGCGACGGTCGGACTGTGCGCGTTGAGGAACAGGCCCATCTTAGGCTGTCCGGCGCGTAGTTGCTTCTTGAATTCGGATCCGCTGAGTGCGGCATCGGGCATGAGTTTCCTCCTTGAAATCGAATTGCGTAGTGTACCGGATGGAAGCACAAACGTGGCGAAAGCGGCATAATTATTTTGCGGTGTGACCGGGCGACAGGTCGCAATGAAAATCTGCACCGTACATCGCAGTGCTTGTTTGAACGGAGCGGAGAGCCTATATTTTGACCTGAGGAGATCGAGATGCGACTCCTGTTGAATTGGCTGCTGAGCGCCATCGCGGTATGGATTGTGGCTCAACTCGGCATCGGGATTTCAGTGCGAGGCCTCACTGCGGCATTGATCGCGGCGCTCGTCATTGGATTCATCAACGCGACCATCGGGTTCGTACTGAAGATTCTCACCTTCCCGCTGACCCTGCTCACGCTGGGGCTCTTCTGGTTCGTGATCAATGCGCTCATGCTGGAATTGGCTTCGGCGCTTTTATCCCCGGGATTTCATGTGAGCGGATTCCTTGCGGCCTTCATTGGCGCGATCGTGCTCAGCCTCGTCAACCTTCTGCTGAAAGCGATTGTGCTGCCTGGGAAGGATCGGCGGTAGCTGCCAGGAAAAAAATAACCGCCGAGTACACGGAGAAATGCCGCTGAGAACGCGGAGAAACCCTAATCTCTTTGGGCGGATTTCTTGGGCTTGATTGCCTGCCAGTCTTCTTCTTTCAGAACTCTTCCCAGATTGCTGAACTCGCCGGCGCCTTGCAAAAATTCCCCGCCATCCATGCGGATGACTTCGCCATTGATGTAGCCGGAGCCGTTGCTCACCAGAAAAGCAGCGAGATTGGCCAGTTCTTCAACCGTACCGAAACGGTGGAGCGGATTGCGGTCGAGGGCGAGTGTTTCCAATTCAGGCCGAGGCAGCACGCGGGAAAATGCGCCCTGCGTCGGGATTGGCCCGGGAGCAATGGCATTCATGCGAATGCCGCGGTTGCCCCACTCGACGGCGAGACTGCGGGTGAGTGCCTCGACTCCCGCTTTGGAGACCGCCGAGGGGACAACGTATGCCGAACCGACTGGAGCGTAAGTCGCGGAAATGCTGAGGACCGTGCCAGGGTGCGAGGACTTAAGCCAGCGCCGTCCGCAAGCCATCGTGCAGTGGAGCGTGCCCATCAACACGATATTGATCACCGATTCAAACGCCCGTGCGGAAAGTTCTTCCGTGCGGGCAATGAAGTTGCCGGCGGCATTGTTGACGAGGATGTCGAGTGGGCCGGAGGTCCAGATGGTTTCGATCATCTGCTCGACGGCTTCGAGATTCCGAACGTCGCACGCAAGCGCGTGGATCGGGCCTTTGGGCGCGAGTTCCGCCGCCGTGGCTTTGAGCACCTCTTCGCGGCGTCCGCAGATGTAGACGGTGGCCCCTAGTTCGAGGAAGCGCTGCGCCATGCCCTTGCCGAGGCCTGTGCCGCCTCCCGTGATGAGCACGCGCTTGTTCTTAAGAAGGTCAGGCTTGAACATAGAATTGAGTAATTGAGAATTGAGTAATTGGGCAATTTAGTAATTGAGTGATTGGAAAATCTGGCTATGCCAGAGTGATTTCAATTACCCAATTACTAAATTACACAATTACCCAATTTTCCCAATTACTAAATTACACAATTACCCAATTGCTGCAACTCGGAACCCGTAATCTGCGTACTGAAACTCCGGCGGGATGCTGGAGCGCGCCGAACAGCGTGCAACTTTGATGTGGTGCCGCCACGATCCGCCGCGCGAAGACTTGCGTGCCGGCTTCATGGAACTCGCCGCTGGGCCTTGCGGGTTACGGTCGGGCGAGATCGCATAGTAATTCGGATCGTACCAGTCGCCGCACCATTCGTGGACGTTGTCGCCAATGTCGTACAGCCCGAAAGCGTTCGGCGCGTATTGCGCGACCCGCTCGGGGCCGGCTTGCCAGCGTGTGGCGTAGTTCGGTAAGGATTGCGGCGGATCGTCTCCCCACGGAAATTGTTTTTGCTCGAGGCCCCCGCGAGCGGCGCGTTCCCATTCCGCTTCGCTGGGCAGGCGGAACGCGCGGCCGGTCTCTGCTGTGAGCCATTCGCAGTAACGAGTAGCTTCGTGCCAGGACACGCCCGCAACCGGCTGCCGTGGATGATTGAAATTGGGATCGTGCCAGAACGGCGGAGGCGCCGCGCCTGTGGCGCGCAGGAAGCGCTCGTATTCCGCGTTCGTGACCTGCGTGGCGGCGAGTAACAAAGAGTCGATCCAGACCCGATGGACAGGGCGCTCGCAGTCCTGGCCGGAGTCGGAGCCCATCAGGAACCATCCCGCTGGGATTTGGACCAACGCGGGTTCGAGCCGCGTGGGCGTGATCTGCGAGTGCGTCGCCATGAGTCCAGTTTAGCAACCTCAAGGCTTTACCACAGAGGGCACAGAGGCACACGGGGGAAGACTAGAGAGCCCGCAAACGTCGCACTACTTCTGCGACGTCGTTTTCCTGAAACAGGCGGATGGCGGCGATGCCGGCGGCTCCGGCTTCCAGGCACGAGCGGGCATTCGCAATTGTGATTCCCCCTAGAGCCAACACTGGGATCTTTTCCTGGCAGGCTTGCTTGAGGAGCGCGAGTCCGGCGGGCCGCGCTCCTGGGGCGTCTTTTTTTTCACAGACCGGAGCGAATACTGCGAAGTTCGCCGCATTTGCGGCGGCTTGGGCCACTTCGGCTGGAGTGTGACAGGAGACTGCGACCAGAGGATCTTTACGCGGGGCTGCGCGGGTGGGGACGCCCGCGCCACATTCTTTCCAGATTGATCGAACTTCCTGCGGCGATACGTCTTCAGACCGGAGCTGGACTCCGTCGGCTCCAACCGCAAGGGCGACGTCGGTGCGGGAGTTGATGAGCAGGCGAGTCCTCGTTTCCCGGCTCTCAGTTCTCCGTTGTGCGATCAGAGCTGCCGCTTGGCGTGCCAGCGCTTCCAGTTCGCGCGCAGGCAAGTCTTTTTCGCGAAGCTGGATGTAGTCGACTCCGGCGCGAGCGGCCTCTGAAATCTTTTCCAGCAGGCGTCGACGGCGCGCGAGTTCGTCTCCTGGGAAGGCGGTGCGGTCGGTGATGTAGTAGAGAAGGCAGCTTTCAGCCATTCGCTTTTCTGGCGGCAAGGAAAGAGCGAAAATCATTCACCACGAAGGACCCGAAGGTTCACGAAGGAAACCCTAGGGCCTCGTCTTCGCGATCTCCGGCAACACTTCCCGCTGCTTCTTCGGCGTGCCGCCCAGATGATACTTTGTCAGGCCATCGCGCAGGAATTCGAAGGCTTCCTCGGGATTATCGGCCATCTTGAACAGCTCAAGATCCTGCTGCGAGACGGTGCCCGCATCCACGAAGGCCTGGAAGTTAATGATGCGCCTCCAATACTCGCTGCCGTAAATGATCACCAGAATTTTCTTTGCCAGCTTGTCGGTCTGCGCCAGAGTGAGAATCTCGAAGAGCTCGTCCATGGTGCCAAAGCCGCCCGGGAAAATGACAAGTCCCTTGGCCAGATAGGCGAACCAGAATTTGCGCATGAAGAAATAGTGGAACTGAAAGTTCAGAGAGGGCGTGATGAACTGGTTGGGATACTGCTCGAACGGCAACTGGATGTTGAGACCGATGCTCTTGCCTCCAGCCTCGTGCGCGCCCAGGTTCGCGCCTTCCATGATGCCGGGGCCTCCGCCGGTGGTGACGACGAAGCGGTGGCGCCGGGCCGGAATCTGCGTGGACCACTTGGTCAGCAGGTAGGCAAGCGCGCGCGCGTCTTCGTAGTAGCGGGCCATGTTCACGCCGGCTTGAGCGCGCTTCAAATCACTTTCCAGTTGTGCAGCGGGTACTCCCGCATTGTTCTTTTCTACGGTAGCAAGGGCTTCCGTGGCGTCTTTCTGCCGTTGAAAACGCGCGGAGCCGAAGAAAACGACGGTGTCCTGAATTTGCTCGCGGCGGAAGCGAGCCAGCGGTTCCTGATATTCGGCCAGCATGCGGAGAATGCGGCCGTCAGGGCTGTTGAGAAACGCTTCATTTTGATAGGCGACAGGCGCGGACTTCAGATGGTCAGTCATGGGTGAAACTCACGTTCTGGAATTTTGGGTCGCACAGCGAATTGCGAAGCGACTTTCCCCAGTTGAGATGCAGAGGGAATCGTCAATGTACCTCGTGGTAGTGAAGAGCCTCCCAGAAACCAATCCAAATATCGAGCAGGCCCAGGCCGCTGCATAGGCCGCGAAAAAATCCGTTGGAAACGATGCTGCGCAGGGCCGGAAACGAGAGCAACAGATAGTTGTCGGTCCACTCCGGGGTCCAGGGAAGAATAATAAGCAGCACTCCTGCTACGGCGCTGATTAACACAAAAAGAAAGACAGAAATCCGGTGCATCCAGAGTTGCCCCCGGCTGGGCCCTGGCTGCGGCTGCTCGGGAGCATCCAGCAGTCCGGCGGGTTGTGGATTGGGTTCCGGCGCGCTGCCAGGCGCGCTGGAGAAAGCCGGATCCGTCATGCCGGGTTGCTCCCGCAGACGGGGGAATTTTTTGGACCGGGATGCGGGCTTAAGCACACGCACGCAGGTTGGGGCGCAGGCGCCATCCGGCTATTCTACGACTTCAAGGCCTTAATGCGCTCGGCTACGTCGCGATAGTCGATGTTGCTGCCGTAAACATCCATGAAGTGCTTCAGGGCTGACGGCTTATCCCCGGCGGACTCATAAGCCGAGGCCAGTTCGTAATTCAGAGCAGTACGCGTTTCGCCATCGATGGTGGGAATGCTTAGAGCTTTTTCATACCAGCGGACCGCCGCTTCCGGAACGCCTTTCTCCAGGAAGCACTGCGCCAGCCAGGTGTAGGTCTGCATAATCTGCGGGAAGGGGTGCCCTTTGTCGAACGACTGGCAAGCTTTCTGCAACTCGCCGATGGCTTCATCGAGCAAGCCCATTTCCCGGAAGGCTATTCCGAGATTGTAGTGGGTTTCGGGATCTTCGTCGGCCGCTGCGACATCAGCTTCAAGGTCCTGTTTGAGCTCGCCAAACATTTCTGCCAGATCGACTCCCGCATCTTCTCCGAAGGGAGAGGCTTTGGGAGCAGCGGCAGGAGCAGCAGGCGGAATCACTGGAACCGGCGGCTGCGGCTTCGGAGCGCTGATCACAGGCGGTGACGCCATGGACGCAGCGGCGACTGGGGCCGGCTTCGGCGCGGGCGGCGCGACGTGAGATGTCGGTGAGGCCGATGCGGCGGCGCTGGCTGCCAGTGGGCTAACCTTAGGCGCTGCTGGAGCGGGCGGCGGAACTGGAGCGGCGGTGGCAATTGCCGGCCGAGGCTCAGGAACCGGAGCCGCGGCCAGGAAGTCTTCTCCTAGAGATGCTTCGATGTCTGCGACGAACTCGCCCAGCACCGGAGCGGACGGTGTGGCAGCCACGGCACTCCTCGGTTGCGCGGGCGCTACTGGCGCAGGCGGTGCCGGCTTGGCCACTGTGCCCGGCAGGAACCCGTCTCCTAACGACGATTCAAGGTCCGTAACGAATTTCGTGAGAACCGCGGGTTGAGCCGCTGGTTCGGGTTCGTGCACCACAGGCGGCGCAGGCTTGGGCACTACTGGCGCCGGCTTCGGCTTTACCGGCTCGGGCTTGGCCAGTACAGGTTCCGGCTGGGCGACCACGGGCTCGACAGGAATTTCCGCAACCACCGGAGCTTCCTCGACCGGCTCTGGTTCCGGAGCGACGGTTGGTTCCTCGATCACAGCCGCCGGCGCTTCCTCGACAACCTCGAACGCCGGGACGTCGTCTGCCGTGAGCTCTTCGAAAACCGGCTCGGGTGCGGCTGGAGCTTCCTGTTCGGCAGCCTCTGCGCTGGCAGCCTCAATTTCGGAGCGGAGCTCCTCCAGCTTAGCTTTGTCCTTGGTCAACGTCTGCAGCTTGGCCAGAGCGGCCATTGCCTGCTCCAGCATGGAATGCGCGATGTAGAACCGGATTTCTTCAGCCGCCTCGTCAACCGCGGAATCAGCCATTGGAGCGGCTTTTGCTGCGGGAGCCGTTTTCGCGGCGGGAGCGCGGGGCGCCGGAGCAGCTTCTACTTCGACCGGTTCGACCGGCGGTTCTTCCGCGGGAGTTTCGGCCTCTACGCTGAGCGCATCGTCCCACTCCGAGGAGAGATCGATTTCCGCTGGACCTGTGGCGTCCGCTGCGCTTGCGGATTCGTCGACTACTGCAAATTCGGGCGCGGCGGGCGGTTCGGTTTCGGTGGGCCAGGGCGAAGCGTCCTCGGTACTGACTTCTTCTGCCTCTTCAGCCGCTTCCGGCTCAGGGGCCGAACTCTCAGGCGCAACCTCGTCGACCGGGAATTCCTCGACTGCGGCCTCAGGCTGCTCAGCCTGTGATGCCGGAGCAACAATGACAATCGGAGCCTCGTCCTCCGAAATCGACGCCGCTGGAGCCGAGGTGCGTTCTTCATAGCGCTCGGCCAATTCTCCGTAGCGTGTGGCTTCTTCCGGATAGTCCGCTTCGGAATAAATGCTCTGCAGAGTGCGGCAGCACACCGCTGCTTCGGCAAAGCGGCCCGCGCGCGTGTGCAGCGTGGCCAGGCGCTGGTTGATGCGCAGATCGTTAGGGGCCTGCGGCAATGCCGCGACCAGGGGCCCTAGCGCCTTAGCAGGCATATTGTACGAAATGAAAAGTTCGGCGTCGGTCAGAGCAGATCGAATGGCGAGCGCAACTTCGTCGGCATAATGCTGGTGAATGGCCGGCGCAGTGGATTCCAAATCGTCCAGCAGAACGACTGCTTCTTCCGGAGTGATCAGCTTGCCGCCGGAAGTGCCTCCGATCTGGCTTACCACCTGCTGGTAGTTCTGCATGTGCAGCGGATTCTGCGGCTCGACTTGCGCCAACTTCTGGTAAAGATCGCGGGAGCGCGTGAGATCGCCGGATTGAACGCTCGCGTGTGCCAGTAGCTCCATCACTTCGCTGACGTGGCTGCTATCTCCTGCCTTGTTGAAGAGATCGAGCAGCTTCTGCAGCGAATCGGGATTGTCGCGCACGTGGCCGATAATGGCGTGCAGGGACTGTAAAACTTTGCTGGAATTTTCTGACAGCAGCCGCTCGGCGTGCTGATCGAAAACCTGGAGCGCGTTTTCGTACTGCCCGGCCTGCATCAAGGCTTCGACGAAGCTGGCAATCGCGGTGAGATCGTTGTGCACGCTCAACAGTTTGTTGGCGACGGTTCCGGCTTCAGAGAGTTGCCCGGCCTGCAAGTAAGCTTTGAGCAGATCGCGCAAGCCTTCGGGGTTGGAGTCGATATCGGCGATCTTCTGTAGTGTGGCAACCGCTCCTGCAGCGTCGCCGGATTCCAGCAGGTTCCTGCCCTGCATCAGCAAGGCATAAGTGTTGCCGGGATCAAGCTTGAGCATGCGCTGCAGAACTTCTTCGGCTTCGTTCAGCGATCCCTTGGAACGCAGGCTCTCTGCGGCCTGGGTGAAAATCTGCCAGGCGTCGTTCTTCTTGCCCAGCCGGACGTAAACTTCCGCCAGCCGGATCCGCATGCTGCTGTTTTCCGGATCCATCTCGAGAATCTTCTGGAAAATGCGGACGGCATTCTCGAGTTCCCCGGCCTTCAGGAATTCTTCTGCGACCTGCAGATATTGTGCGCGGGCGTCATTGAAAAGGCCCTGCTGCGTGTAGAGTTCGGCCAGTTTCAGCAAGCTCTCCAGAGACGGTTTGAGCTTGCAGATCTTCTTGTACATCGCGATGGCTTTGACCGTGAACCCCTGGCCGGCATAGGCATCGCCCACAGACTTGAAACATTCGGTCGCTTTTTCGGTCTCGCCCAGGCGCGAGTAGAGATCCCCAACCGTGTTGTTGACCGTCAGATCCTTGGGATCGTTCTTGAGGACTTTTTCGTATTCGGAGATGGCATTCGACAGCTTGCCCTGCTGGACATATTTCTCCGCACTGGCGAGCACCTTTTGCTTGTTGAAGCCGAACAATGCCATAAGAGCACGGACTCCAGGAACCTGGTCTTAAACCCGGAACCGGTCGCGCGTTGAGGGAAACTGCTCCCGGATACCGGCGGCAGCGGTCATCTTCCCTATCGGCAGATGCCCACCGGACAAGGCCAATTGTACGTCTGGAAGGCATAGACCGCATGGTTACCAAGGGTTACCAAAAGGGAGTGTACCGAAGAGTTACGAAGGGAACTGAGGCGAAATCACGGTGTCATAAGACGCCCGAGCCTGCGCTAAAAGACTGCTCATCGACGCCCATGGAGCACCATGGGAGCCAGGGTTTTTGTTCGGAACCGTTACGCAGTCTTGTTCTTACCTAGAACGTTTCGTTCCACGGTTTGGACTGCATTTTCCGCGGCTTGGCGGCCGATCTGACTGCCCAGGTCCCCGGCCTTGGCCTTCGCGACTTGAGCCGCTTCTTCGACTTTTTCCTCGATCTTTCTTTGGGAGATTTCCATCCACTCGCGGGCGCGTTCAGCCAGCAGATCACGAGTTTCTTCACCTGAAGCCGGGGCGAACAACATTCCCACCCCCATCCCCACCGCAAATCCAAGCAGAAATCGGCTAATGCTCATAGTTCGAATCCTCGAAGCTAAGATTGTGCTTTGCGGCGAATGGTTGCGGCCCGATTTTGCTGTGCGCGCTCGGTCCGGAACCGGCTCCTTTGCCCCCACTCATTCCCACGAGCACTAAGCCGGCCACAACGAGCGCAGTTGCCGTCGTTTTCGTGAACAACTGCCATCCGCCAAAGCTTTCTTGAAGGATTGCAGGACGAAACTTCGTCAGCAGTAGGGCCCCCAGGAAGATCACCACGTAGCGCACACCGGAAATCGAATCCACGATTGCCGGGTGGGTCAGGCTGATCGCATAGAAAATCAGGAAAGAGCCAACGCCAGAGATGAACCGGTTGACGAAATACCAGAAGCGATTGCTGGGACTGTCCTGTCCCGACTCGGAGAAGATCTGCTGTCGCCACGACGGCCGGACCAGAAGCGCTAGGGCACCAGCAAAAGTGCCAATCGTGAACCAGACATAGCCGCTCACGAAGTTGGTGTTGTCATAGACCACTTTTTCCATGACATTGACCAGGCCCAACAACAATGCCGCAAGCACCACCGGCGGAAGCAACCGTTTCAGCGGCAGTTTTTCGGCAAAGAACATGACGAATCCGCCCGCCGTCATGAGGGCAAATCCGATCAGTTGATACTCGGTCATATGGTGCGAAAGCACGGCGAGTCCAATGACCGCCGTCGCCACCGGGGAAAAGCCGCCCATTACCGCCAGCGCTTCCGATGCCTCTCCACGTTTCAGCGCAGCGTAATAAAAAAGATTTCCCGCCAGGTGAACGACCCCCGCCACGAAGGCAATGCAAGCCAGCTTCAGAGAAGGGGAGTTGTATCCGAACGGCACCAGGCAAACGCCGAAGACGCTTAAGCTGCCCAGCCAGAATACGTAGCTGAAAAGATTCTGGGTTCCCGGACGTTTGAGTAACACTTTGTCCCAGACCAGCGACAGTCCGATAAGGCCATGAGCGATGATCGCCACGAATGCGCCGTTCTTAAGGAAGTGCAACATCTGCGATCAAATTGAGATCAGGGCGATGCCCACCGCAACCAGTGACACTCCCACCCAACGGCGCCAGTCCACGTGCTCTTTCAGGTAATACTTGGCGAGCGCGGCCTCAAGAATGTAGCTCGAGGCAGTGATTGGCACGGCGAAACTAAGGTCGGTTGCCGACAGCAGCGCCATCATTGCGAAGAAGGAAACCGCCATGGCCACAATGCTGGCGAGAATGTGAAAGTTGCGCAGCAGGTCGCAGCCGAGGCGGAGCAGGCCCATGGCGCTCCAATCGGTGATTTCGCCATGACGCTTCATACCCGCGCTCATCAGCAGATCGCCGACTGTTCCAGGAATGACAACCAATGTGACCAGAAGGGCGATCATTCCGGAGGCGATCCGTTCGTGGTCTTGGGATAGGTCATCACAACGAGCAGAGTGCCGACAGTGATGATGGAAATTCCCAGCCACTGCAGGCGGCTGGGACGCTCGTTGATGTACATCGCGCCGACAATAGCGCTGAGCACGTAGGAGAATGAGGTCACCGGCAGGACGTAACTAAGGTCCGCCCAACTGAGCAACGCCAGGCGAGAAGTCAGCCAGGCGACCATAAAGACGACCCCTATCGCAATCCAGGGATGAACGAAAGATTGAATGTACGGCACGGGAGACCACGACTCGACGACGCCGACGTTGACCAGTCCGCGCTTTAGACCATAGTTCCCGACCACATTCGTGCTGATAACGATCACGCTTACCACCGCAGTCTTGCCCAGCAGACTGTGTTTACGCGAGAGTGCGTTTCCCTTCTGATCCAGCAGTGGCGGCTTCGATCCCATCAGTCCGTCCGATGCGCAACACGATTAGTTGCACTTCGCGGAGCGGGCGAGCGCTAGAAAAGTTTCGATCGTCACGCTCACCTGGCAGCACCACGAACCAGGACCGGCCTCAGGTTTGTAGGGAAATCCTACGAGGGGGCTAGACAAAGATCCCTGGATTTTCGAATATCAGAAGTGGAGAGCAACAGGAATCGACGGGGTTTGAAACCGCGTTCGAATCGCCTTGCGCGGCGTCGTTACAGAATCAGCCGTTTAAGTGCCGCTCGGGCATCGGCGAGCTGTGCGGGCCTGGTTTGCGCGCTGCTGAAGTGTGAAAGGAATTCCTGGTATTCATTGATGGCTTGGTCGCGCTTCGACGTGCGCTCGTAAAGCTGGCCCAGGTAATAGTGGGAGAGAATTCCCAGGCAGGGGAAACGATCGGCCATGGCCTTGCCATTCTCCACGTTCCGCTCGGCGCGCTGCACGGCGCGAAATCGCGTTTCCGCGGACGAATAGTCGTTGGTCAGGAGAGCCGCACGGCCACGGAAAAACAGCACATAGGCCTCTTGAAAATCCGGAACTCCAGCTAAAAGGTCCGAGGCGGTTTGTCCATCGCCCTTCTGCAAGGCGGCCACGACATCGGCATAAATTTGTCGAAGTTCAATCGTCCGCGGTGCGATCCAGGGATGGCTGGCGGCGTAGCGCTGCAACGTTTGCTGAGCTCCAGCCCGGTTTCCCGCCATCGTTTGAAGGAAGGCCAGTGCCGGCAGCTCCTCGCCTTCCACTTTTTGTTGCTGGACAAAGGGCAGGGCAGAGGAATTCTGCCCCAACAAAACGGCCAGCACCGCAAACTGGACCAGGTAATCTCCCGCAGCCTCGGTCTGCTTGGCGTGCGCCATTTGCGACACTGCCTCCCGATAACTGCCAAGCGCACCTTCGAAGTCGCCTGCCGTCTGCTTGAACTGTGCCTGGAACCCGGGAACGTAGAGGCGTGCCAGCGGAGACGTCCGCTGCTCATACTGCTGGAAGGCGGCATTGGCCATGTCCGCTTTTTTCTGATCGGTGTAGACAATGGCCAGCTTGAGGTACTCGCCGTGTTCACCGAAATCCGGCTTCAGTTCGAGCACTTTGCGATAGGCGGCGATGGCCTCATCATCGTGGCCCGCCAGGTACAATATGTCCCCACGGGTATCGAACGGATTGGGATCCCCCGGGCGAAGCGCGATATACGCATCGTCGGCCGCCAGTCCCCCTGCGAGATCGCCCGCGCGGGTGAGTTGGTAAGCCTGGAAGTTGAGCAGGTCTTCGCTCTTGGGATCCAAAATGAGTCCCTGCTTTAACACGTCGACAGCTTCTTGCTCCTTTCCGAGATGAGAAAGATTGCTGGAGAGTATGCCTCGGTCCATCGTGGAATGAGGAAATTCCGAGATCATCGCTTGACGCGCGGCGGCTTCCGCCTCGAGATCCTGTGACCAACTGGCAGTGACTGCCTGCAATGACAGTTGCTCATACCGGGGCAGGTGCGATTTCAGTTGCTCCACTTTAGCTGCAACCTCGCGTCCGCGCCGCAGGTCACCCCACAAAAAGTACTGCTCAGATAAGCGCAAGTACGCCAGTGCGAACTGCGGATCGAGACGAATCGCCTCCTCCAGCTCGCGAACTGCATCCGGAATAAGAAAGCGGCGGCCATAATCGAGGCCCAGTTGGTAATGGCGATACGCTTCGACATTGGATGTAGAAGCCTGTTCAATTTCCGGCGTTTTTTGCGGCAGATCGGAGGCCGGCAGGAAGCTGCCGGCCAGACTCTCGGTCAGGCGATCCACCATGCCGAAGATGCTCTGGATGTCCTGCCCTTCGAGCTTCTGCGAAAACAGGATCTGTCCGCTACTGGTGTCTTGCGCCCGCACATCAAGGCGCAGTTGCGTAGGCCCGATCTTCAGCAACGCGCCCGTGATGTAGGCGTCGGCGCCGGCGTCGCGGGCGACACTTTGCGCCTGCGCGGGATCGAGAGACTTGCCGCCCTTGGTGGCGCGCTGTACCGCGCCCAGCACGCGCTCGGTGGAGAGCACATCCAGGCCCTTCACCTGGGCGAGATTCGTGGTGAGCATGTCGGTGAGGCCGCTGTCGAGCCAGTTGAGCGATTGATCCTGCGACAGATTGTTGAAGTAGAGCACGGCTACAGACTTGTGCTGGCGGCCTGGCGACGAGCCCGCACTTCGATTGCGGAAGAAGAAAAATCCTGTCACTCCGGCGATCACAACCGCCGCAGCGACAAGCGCGAGCCACGGTCGCTTTCTGGCAACCTGGATCGCCGCCGAAGAAGAAGAAGCCTGCGCTGGAACTGGCGACGGCGTCACCGCAGAGGAAGATCCGCTGGGCGAAGATGGCGCAGGGCCGGATACAACGGCGGCCGATCCCATAGATGCCAGAGCCTCAGCAGGCTGCTTGCTCACCGCTGCTGACTTCCGTCCGGATTCCGTATCGCGTTTCAGCCGCTGCAAGTCCGCCCGCATGTCGGCGGCGTGCTGGTAGCGCAGGTTGCGATCCTTTTCCAGTGCCTTGTTGATGATGTCTTCCTGCTTGGCCGGAATATCAGGATTGAGGCGTACGGGGGTGATCGGAGGCCGCTCCAGAATGGCGTTAAAGATGGCGGCCGAGGTGTCCCCGCGAAAGGGCATGGTTCCGGTGGCCATCTCGTAGAGCACGGCGCCAAACGAAAACAAGTCGGTGCGCGCATCGAGAACTTTTCCCATCGCCTGTTCGGGCGACATATAGGCCACTGTGCCCAGAGCCGAGCCGGGGCTGGTGAGGTGCTGCTCATCGATGCTCGCCGCCTGGGTTGCAGCTCCCAAAAGCTGGCTGGAAGACGTGCCGCCCGCTGCAACTTTGGCCAGGCCGAAATCGAGGATCTTGGCATGGCCGCGCTCGGTCACAAAGATATTTGCCGGCTTGATGTCGCGATGGACGATTCCCTTGCTGTGAGCGGCGTCGAGTGCGTCCGCAATCTCAATGGCTAACGAGATCAACTGCTCGTTTTCCATCGGACGCCCGGAGATCAGGTGCTTCAGCGTCACACCCTCGAGAAATTCCATGGCAATGAAAGCCTTGCCATCTTCCTCGCCGATGTCATAAATCGTGCAGATATTGGGATGATTCAGCGCAGATGCGGCCTGGGCCTCGCGTTGAAAGCGGGCTAACGATTGGGGATCGCGGGCCACGTCCTCCGGCAGAAACTTGAGCGCGACGAACCGGTGCAGCCGCGTGTCCTCGGCCTTATAAACGACTCCCATGCCGCCGCCGCCAAGTTTCTCGATAATGCGATAGTGGGAGATCGTCTGGTCGATCATGGCGGCGTTTCTGGGGACGCCCTATCTTACGAACGCGGGCTCAGCCCGTCAACGAAGCGCTCGGAGAAGGCATTTCCCGGACATGGGTCAAACTGCGTCGATTCTCACTGTTCAAGTGCGGACACTCATTCGCGATATCGAACAGTCTGCGGCTCCAGCCGGGCGGAGCTTGTCGCGTCATTCGAAACAGTTGCAGACATCGGTGAGGGGGCCCGCAAATTGCAGCCCTATAATGTTAGTGCCCTCGTAATATCGGTGATCGGGAGCGGCGGACATGGCGGCTTGCTTCAGGATCTGCGTCAGAGTTGTCGCACGCTGCGCAAGAAACCGGGCTTCACTGCCATTGCAGTTCTCACCCTCGCGCTTGGCATCGGTGCCACCACCGCAATCTTCAGCATTCTGTATGCAGTAGTCCTTCGCCCACTTCCATTCGAACACCCCGAGCAACTGGTGATGCTTTGGCGGAAGGACCAGCACTACAGCACCGAGTCGGTCTCCGGACCTGACTTCCTCGACTGGTCGAGACAGTCTGATGTCTTTTCTGCGCTTGCGGCGGGAGCGATCTACGATCCCGCCCTCACGGCAACCGGCGGAGCAGAACACCTCTACGGAATCCAAGTCACGCCCGACTTTTTCAAGGTGTTGGGAATCAGTGCGGCGAAGGGCCGTACTTTTATGCCCGGCGAGGATCAGTCTGGCAGGAATCACGTAGTTGTGGTCGGCAAGGGGTTTTGGACCTGGGGTCCGGGTGCGGGTTCTGATCTGCCGAGTTTGGGAAAGACACTTACACTCGACAGGGAGAAATTCACGATCATCGGGATCATGTCAGAGGAGTTTCGTTTTCCGCAGATCTGGGGCATTACCGATCCCGAGATTTATGCGCCGGTGCCGGTCGAGCAGCTGCAGAAAAATCGCGGAAACGACTGGTTGTGGGTCATCGGCAGACTGAAACCTGGTGTCACGCCTGTGCAAGCTCAGGCACAAATGTCGGCGATCGCCCGTCGACTTGCCCAGCAGTATCCGGAGTCTAACGCTAGTAAGGACGTATTCGTGCAGCCTTTGCATGAAGAGGTAGAACACGACACACGCCCCGTGTTGGTCATCTTGCTTGGCGCTGTTGGATTCTTGCTGTTGATTGCCTGTGCGAACGTCGCCAACATGCTCCTGGCGCAGACCGCTGGCCGTTATCGAGAGATTGCTGTTCGAATGGCGGTGGGTGCAGGACGCTGGCGCGTGATTCGCCAGTTGCTGACCGAGAGCATTCTTCTTGGTTTGGCAGGCGGTGTGGCTGGCGTTTTACTTTCTATCTGGTTGAAGAACTCGCTAGTATCATTCAGTCCGCAAGGTTCCATTCCGCAGACGAACCCAATTGCTATCAATTTGTGGGTCCTCAGTTTTGCGGCAACGATCTCAGTGATCAGCGGGATTGTGTTCGGCATCGCACCAGCACTCCAGGCCACGGGAACAAATGTCGATCAGGCACTGAAAGAAGGAACCCGAGGAGTTGGCGGTGGCGTTCGTGCTCGCCGTCTGCGCGACGGATTGGTGAGTTGTGAAGTGGCCCTATCCCTGGTCCTTCTTGTGGGCGGCGGCTTGTTGATCCGCAGTCTGGTGGCAATTCTGCGGACCAATCCCGGGTTCAACCCAACCAACGTGTTGACGATGCAGGTGACACTGGCGGAATCGAAATACCCGAAGGCCGAGCTGCGCGCCGGATTCTATCAACACGCCCTGGAACGCATTCAATCTCTTCCAGGGATAAGAAGCGCTGCATTTTACATGTGTTGTGACGGCCAGAGAGTCGCTCCTGAGGGCAAACCGGTGACGGCCTCCGCGATGGCTGAGGCACCGGTCGCATTGCAACTTACCGCGACTGCCGACCTTTTTCACGTATTGCAGATTCCTTTACTTCGCGGCAGAGGCTTCAGTCCGTCCGATTACTCAGGTAAACCCAGGGTGGCCATCATCAATGCAGAGATGGCACGACTTCTATGGCCCGGACAGGATCCGATCGGCCGGCGATTTACAGCAACGGTCCCGCCTAAGTGGTTCCAAATTGTCGGTGTCATCGGTGACGTCCGGTGGTGGAATTCAGTAAATGTGATGCCACAGTTCTATCTTCCCGAAATAGATAAATGGATGAATTTCGTAGTTCGAACATCAAGCGATCCTGCAGGTTCTATCAAGTCGATTCGAGCGGGGGTCGCACAACTGGATCCAGACGTGCCGGTCTTCGAGATTCAAACCCTGAAGGAGGCGCGCGCGTCAGACTCGGCCGATTTGCGGGGCATCACAGTGGTCTTGACAGCATTTGCGATGATTGCAGCTCTACTGGCAGCAGTCGGAATTTACGCAGTAATTTCCTTCTCGGTGAGTCAACGTAATCACGAGATCGGCGTCCGATTGGCCCTCGGTGCCCGGCATGGTGACGTCTTTCGCCAAGTCGTCGGACAAGGGATGCGTCCCGTCCTGGTCGGAATAGTCGTCGGGATTGCGGCCGCTCTTTTCTTGGCTCGGTTGATCTCAAGCTTGCTTTATGGCGTGCGGCCTTCTGATCCTCTGACTCTTCTGACTGTTGCGCTGTTGCTGGCTGCCGTCGCGGCTGCCGCGAGTTTTATCCCTGCGCGGCGGGCCACCCAGGTTGATCCCATGATCGCACTCAGATATGAGTGACGTGTTAGCTCAACATTAAACAGACAGTCTAGTCGCCCCGGCGTCTCTCACCCGCATCCCTGACGCCAAGACCTTCCCTTCTCCGGTCAACGAACGTCGTGCGGACATGCTCTAATATGAACCTGCTATGGGTGTGGTGGGGGGCACAATGTATTTTTCCGAAAGCGCAATTGTGGGGAATACCAAAACTGGGGGACCAACGCAAATATGACCTGGATTCGAACCGTGCCTTGGGACGAGGCTGACGAGAAGCTGCGCCAGGCGATCAAGGGCGAGAAGTTGCTGTATCCCCGGGAATATGCGACGCCGGTGCATCCGGACGCCTCGGGGGCGTCGTCGATCGTAGGCTCGCACACGCTGATTCCCGACGCGCTGTACCACGCGTTCGCAACTTTCGGGTCACTGATGTCGCCCGACTTGCCGCTCGAGCGGCGCCAGCACGAGATGATCGCGACCATGGTTTCCGTCACGAACCGGTGCGTCTATTGAATCGAGTCGCACGCAGAGTTTCTGCGTAGGGTGACGTTGGATAAGGCATTGGTCGAGGCGCTCGAGAAAGATTACACAACCGCGCCAATCTCGCCGCAGGATCGTGCGATGCTCGACTATGTGGTCAAGCTGACCAAAGACGCGACCAAGGTTTGGAAGGACGATATCGAGCGCCTGCGGAGTGTAGGCTTCGACGATCGTGGCATTTTGCAGATCACCCTGATCGCCTCGTGGTTCAACTACATCAATCGCGTGGCGGACGCGTTGGGCGTCGGGCGAGAATAGGAAGCCCGCTCCAGTCGCACGTAAGATGCTCAGGTGCTCAGGCTTCTTTTAGAAAACGCGCCACTAAATTGGCATAAATTCACCGCATATGATTGGTCGTTTCACGGTTTGGGTGATGTTGGCAGGGATGGCTTGGGCGTGTGAAAACCAGTTCGCTTTCGCAAGTCAGGAGTCCCCTCATTGCTCGGTTGTTGGCGATCTGGATGTACGCCCGTTCACCAGCAGAGTCTTTCATAACACGCGCATGCTGAGGGTTTGGCTCCCTCCTGGCTACAAAAGCCGAGACCAGCGCAGCGAGCGCTACCCGGTGATGTACCTGAACGACGGCCAGGACCTTTTTGATGTCTGCACGTCGATTTTCAACCCGCAGGAGTGGCGTGTCGATGAGACCGCAACAGCGCTGATCCAGAGCGGAAAAATTCCGGCGCTCATCATCGTTGGAATTGATAATGCAGGGAAGAGAGACAGGCCGAAGGAGTATTTGCCTTTCCCTGACGACACCCTCAAGCCCCCAGTGCTAAGCGTTCACGGCAAGGACTACCCGAAGTTCTTGCTGGATGAGGTGATGCCTTTCATTAATCGTGAGTATCGTACCGATCCCGACCCAGCGAAGACCGGGCTTGGTGGTTCCTCTTACGGGGCAGGCATTGCGCTGTATACCGTCATGAAGCATCCAGGGCGATTTGGGAAATTGCTGCTGGAAAGCCCTTCGCTGTACGCTCATGATAATTATCTTCTCCACGAAGCTGACAGATTCGCTCGGTGGCCCGACAAGGTGTTTGTCGGCGTCGGTTCGATCAGTGAGCCAGTAGACGATGTCCGTCGGCTCCGAGATACGCTTCAACGTCAGGGGCTCGGAATCCAACGGTTATTGGTCGTCGAGCAACCGGGAGCAGCGCATAACGAAGAGGCATGGGCCCAGAGGTTCCCGCAGGCATTGCAGTTCCTTTACAGCCGCACGACGGATCAATGAGCCGGCAGGTCGGCACATCTCCTCCGACTCAGCATTGCCGCAGTGGACTCCTACACTGTTTATGAGACCAGCTCTAGTACGAAAAGCCTTGAATCTCATTTACGTTGGAGGACGGGCCGTCTACAAACCCGGTCCGTAGACTTGGGTGCAGCGCGATGTGCGCAGCCACCACATTGAACGCATTCGAGAAACTGAACCCGTTGATGGTTTCGTGCAGCACGCCGTTGGTGTCGTAAACATAGATCGTGCTGCCGCTCGCGGCCGAACTGGAGTTGGGCTGTGCTACCAGGAACAGCTTGTGAATAGCGTCGTACTCGACGTCGGCGCCGCTGAAGAACTGCTGCTCCCCGCTATTTGGCAGGATTACAGTGAAACCGGTCTGGGTATCCAGATGGTAGAACTCCACACTGGCGTCGTCTTCTGTGGTGGTGCAGGCTAGGTTATCGGCCGGGTCCACTGCGATCCCGTTCACAAAACCAAATCCCAGGCCCGTGAACTCGGTAAAGCTTCCTTTCACCAAATCGACTATGCCGATCACGGGGGCACAACCGAAGCATCCGTTTCCGCCCCCAAGAATTGCCTGGTTGGTCACAGGGTTATAGGCCATGGGTGGCACAACGCTGCCGAAGTTGAACGAGTCCGTGATGTTGACCACGGGCCCGAAAGTATTTGCTCCCACATTCGAGCTGAAGACCCATGGCATGAAGTTCCCGCTGTTGTCCTGCGCGAAGACCGCATTGTTCGGAGTTTTCTGATTGCGGCTCACTTCACTGAGCAGATGCTGGGTGCCGATGGGCGGCGTCCATTTCCCGGTGAATTTGTTGGCGGCCAGGGGATTGATGGTTAAGAAGGTGCGCTGCACGTTAAGCAAGCTGACGACGTGCTCGTGCTCTACCAATCCGACGGATTTGCCCGTTACTCCCAGCGTGATGAAATCGTCCTCCGTCTCGGTCCGAATCAGGACGGAGAGGATATTCCCCGTCGTCTGGTCGAAGGTCTCGACTGCCGCCTCGACCTTTCCGTTGGACAAATCCTGTGCCTCAGCCAACACGCCCTCCGTGCCGTTCTGGTCGATGTCAAACCCGAAGATCTGACCGCCAAACTTGCTGTGCACGATCACTGGCGTGGCGGGCTGCGCTTGGTTGGACTGGCCGAAGCTGACGCTTGAAGCGGCAGATAACAAGGCGAGAAGGACCGCGGCCTTCACGCAGGGGGCGAAAGAGTGCAGAGGATGCATGTGCCGTTCTCCAAAAACCCAAGCAAGAGTATGGCCCTGCTCGCACCTCTGTGTCACGGAGATGTCAGAGAATTGTAAAAAGAGATTTAAGGAAAACGGACTCTACTGCTTGGCAGGAACGCTGTATTGGGACGCGATAACCTGCCACTTCCCGGCGACCTTCATCCACACATCGGTAAGGCGATCGTGGTACTCGTACGGCTTGCCGCTGGACTCGCCTTTCTCGTGGTAGGCCCCGGTGACGATGGCAGTATCCCCATGCACCCGCACTTTGAGATCGGATAACTCTGCGACTTGCACGTGAACGGCGGAATCCGCGCTGTGCGTGATGTATCCCGCCTTGCTGTAGATGCTGCCATCCTCTATGGTGATGACGAAATCGTCCGACAGAAGCGACGAGAGGATATCGATCTTGTGCTCCTTGTAAGATTCGGTCCACTTCAGTTCCAGCGCGCGGACAGTGGCCGCATCGGACCTGCCCTGCCCCCACAAGCCGGAGGCTGAAGTTGCGAGCAGGCAGCAGATAAGAGTCCAGCGGTTGTGCATGTGCATGGTATGTATGTCGCACAATCTGGCGCGGGCGGCAAGTTCCCAGCGTAATTCGTTAACCGAGAGGAGAAGTCCCGTGATCCTCTGTGTCCTCTGTGTTCTCTGTGGTTAAAGTTGGGAAAGTACTGCCTCAGCTCCCAGGGAATGGTGTTCCAATAGAAATGAGAGAGTATCTCATGCTGTCCCGAGGCGCGCGTTGACTCATGCCCGAATCGTTGGGTGAATTTTTCCTGGAACATTTTCGCAAGCACGCGGAAGACTGCGCGTACCGGCAGAAACGCGGCTACCGCATGGAGTCGTTCACCTACGGCGACATTCTGGGCATGGCGAAGGGTTTCGGTCGCGAACTGGCGACCCGAAACATCGTCAAAGGCGACAGGGTGATGCTCTGGGGGCAGAATTCCGCGGAGTGGGTTGCAGCATTTTGGGGCTGCGCGCTGCACGGCGTAGCGGTAGTGCCCCTGGATGACGGAGCTTCCGTGGATTTCGCTCTCCGAGTTTCGCGGCAGGTTGAGGCGAAACTGCTGGTTGGATCACGGGAGCATGCCCGGGAATGCGCGAATGCATCTCTGCCCGCTTTCCGCTTTGAAGATGTCGCCGCCGCAGGGCATTCGTCACCCGCGGCACCCGAAATTCACGTTGGGCCAGAGGACATTCTGCAGATCGTTTTCACCTCCGGCACGACGGCCGACCCCAAGGGCGTGGTCATCACGCATGGCAACGTGCTGGCGAACATCGCTCCGCTCGAGCGCGAGATGCGCGCATATTTGAAATACGAGCGCTTGGTCCATCCCATCCGGTTCTTGAACCTGCTGCCGCTCAGCCATGTCTTCGGCCAGTTCCTGGGAATGTTTCTGCCGCCAATCCTGGGCGGCACGGTCATTTTTCAGGAGGAGCTGAAGCCTTCGGAGGTGATGAGCACGATTCGCCGCGAGCGCGTCTCGGTGCTCGTAAGTGTCCCGCGCGTGCTGCAATCCCTCAAACAGAAAATCGAGCGGGACCTCGAAGACGCCGGCCGAATCGCTGCCTTCCGCACAAAATTCGCCAGTTCCAGGTATAGGCACTTCCTGCTGCGCTGGTGGATTTTCCGCGCCATTCGACGCCAGTTCGGATGGAAGTTCTGGGCCTTTATCTCCGGTGGCGCGGCGCTCGACAGCGATACCGAAGAGTTCTGGCACCGGCTCGGCTATGCCGCGATTCAGGGCTACGGTCTCACCGAGACCACTTCGTTGATCAGTGTCAATCATCCCTTCCGGCTTGGCCGGGGATCCATCGGCAAAGTGCTGCCCGGACGCGAGGTCAAGCTGGCCGAAGACGGCGAAATTCTCGTGCGCGGCGGCGGTGTGGCTTCCGGTTACTGGGATGGGCACGGATCTCATGCTGTCTCCGACGAACAGGGCTGGTACCGCACGGGAGACATTGGCGCGCTGGATGCTGCCGGCAATCTGTACTTCAAAGGCCGCAAAAAAGATGTGATCGTCACTCCCGGCGGCACGAATGTTTATCCCGAAGATCTGGAGTCGGCCCTGCGGCGGCAACCAGAAGTTAGAGATTGCGTGGTCGTAGGAATCGACCGCGGCGGAAACGCAGAGCCGTGCGCTGTACTGATTTTGCGCGACAAGGCCGACCCGGGCTCCATCGTGCAACGCGCGAATCAGTCGCTGGCGGACTATCAGCAGATGACTCTCTGGTTCGAATGGCCGCAGCAGGATTTTCCTCGGACCAACACGCAGAAGCCGCGGAGGAATGTGATCGCCCAAGTAGCGCGGGACCATTACCTGCAAAAAGCTCCAATACCCGCGAAAGATGCGCACGATAGAAATGCCGGGCCGCTGGGCGACCTGATTGCGCGAGTCTCAGGGCGGCCCGCGCCCGCGCTTGCAGACGACGCGCGCCTCGATTCCGATCTCGGTCTCAGCTCCCTCGATCGCGTCGAATTAATGGGGGCATTGGAGGATCGATATCAGGTGGACTTAAGCGAGGCACGCTTCAGCGCCGTGCAAACCGTCGGCGACATCGAACGCATGCTGCGCGGGGAAACCCCGCATCCTGTGACGTATCACTATCCCCGCTGGGTGTTGCGCTGGCCGCTGACCTGGGCGCGCCTGGCGGCGCATTACCTGCTCATGCGGCCCGCCATCTTCTTGCTGGGTTGGCCAGGAATCGTAGGCCGTGATCACCTGCAAAGCGTCGAAGGCCCGCTCCTGGTTATCTCCAATCACGTGGGCGATGTGGATCCCGGATTCATTCTCACGGCGCTTCCTGCCCGCATTCGCCATCGGCTGGCGATCGCAACCGGAGGCGAAGCCCTGGAAGCTCTGCGCGCACCTTCTCCTGACCGAATTTTTTTCTTGCGCCTCTACGATCGCGCGCAATGGTTCCTGGGCGTATCGCTGCTCAACTTGTTTCCGCTGCCTCGCGAAGCCGGATTCCGCCAGAGTTTCGCCTACGCGGGAGCCGCAGTTGATCGCGGATACAGTGTGCTGGTTTTTCCCGAGGGCCGCCATACCAAAGATGGAAAGATGAATCCATTTCGTGCCGGCATTGGTCTGCTGGTTAAGAATCTCGATATTCCGGTTCTTCCCATGCGCATCGACGGATTATTCGAGGTCAAACAGGCCGGCAGGAAGTTCGTCCCTCCCTTCAAAATTACGGTGCGCATCGGTACGCCCATGAAATTTGTGCCCGAAAAAGATCCGCAAGAGATTGCGGCAGAATTGCAGAAGGCAGTCGAGGAATTGTGAAGAATTTCCAATAAAAAGAACCGGCGCTAAGTCCTTCGCTGCTGAGCGAGAAACTTAGCGCCGAAATGTCCTGCTGATCAGTACGATCTAGTTGATCGTCACCTGCACGGGCGCAGACGCGATCCCATTGGCGACCACCACCAGACTGGCCGATCCGGTAACGATAGTGGACGGAATGTCGAACTTGGCCGAAACCAGTTTCGTACCGGTCGCTACGCCACCCGCCGCATTGTGGGTTCGGCAATAGACAACGTTTCCGCCCGCATCGGTGATGCGAACGATTGGGAAGTTGCTGGCGCTCTGATTGTCGTCGCCGTAGAAGGCGCCTTGAGTCAGACCGTTGAACTGAGTTCCGCCGATCAAATTATTCTTGCTGCCATGCGTCAGAGTCGAGTTCACGAACTTGACCGTGGGAGCGCAACCTGCGCACGGGCTGCCGGACGGCGTGTAGATTTCAACGTCGTTCGAAAAATCGGTGAATAAGATTTGACCGCTGGGCAGAACAACCATGTTGCCCACGTACGACGAGTCGATCGACGCGTTCGGCGGAGCGCTCGTCGCGTTCATCGTGGTGCCGTCCCACTCGAAGAACTTGCTCCCGTTGTTGAAGACGCCCGGGCTGGTGTCGAACAGGGCATTGCCGGAGGGCAGGACAGCCGCCGGTCCGTCAGCGATATCGAGCGAGCCGCCGAACTTCGGAGCCGAAGCCCACGTGCCCGTGGACAGAGTGTAGATCGCATTGTTGGTGGTAGCTCCGGCGGCAAACACCGTTCCATTGGGCAGGAGCGGCATGGGCCCGAGTTCCAGCGACGACGGATCAACCAGGTTTACGACCGTGGTGTTCGAAGGAGTGGTCCACGCGCCGGTGGACGGGCTGTAGAGCTGATACCCCATCTTGCAGCAGGTGGATCCGACATAGGCATCGACCGTGAGAACCTGGCCGCTGGGCAGCAAAGTCCAGCCCTCTTCGTCGTTGTCGTCGAATTTGCCCGTGCCCGTGGTAGTCCAGGTAGCGGTCGTGCCGCTCAGCGTGAGGATCGCTTCTTGCGTGGTGCAGCAATTCGCCAGCATCATGTGCCCACTGGGCAGAACGACGCTCTGGGCATCGCCGACGGTCGACCAGCCGCTGGGCGCTGTAAGTGACGTCCACGAATTAGCGATCGGATTGTACACAGCTCCCTGCGTAGTCCAGACAGCGCTGCCATTGTTATACTCGCCGCCAAACACAACCACTTGGCCGGAAGGGAGCATCGAGGAAGCGAAATAGAGAGGGTTGTAGCCGCTGGGCAATGACCCGGCATTCGACCACGTCCCATTAATGTAACTCCCGGTCGAGTCCGGAACCAAACGGTACCAGTTATCGGTGTGACTCTCGAAGAAGAAGCTGTTGACCAGCACCGATCCGTCATTGAGAAGCAGTGCATGGGCAACGGTTGAGGCGGGCTTGTTTGTGGTTGGTGTCCATGTGCCTGGAGTGAACGTCCCCTGGGCAGCCGCAATGCTGCAGAAAGCGAGCAAGGCGAGCAGGGCAATGCCGATCTTTCGAAACACCTTCATAAAATATTGACCTCGCAATTTTTTTGGGTTATCGGAACGAGGCTTCGGACACGGACTCCAATTTGATCTCCCCACGAAACAGAAAGAAGTCCCCACGAGTCCCACTCGAAGTCCCAAGTCGGGGGATTATACCGCGCCTTGACAGCGTCTTGAAGCGACTGTCTCTGGAATTTACAAAAAATTGTTCGCGCGAGAAAATGTTCGCAAGAAATTGCAAACTCCAGGCCGTCTTGTCTGCAGGATTTTGCAAACTCCGCGCCAGTTCCGGGTTTTCACGAGGCGAAAAGACTCCGGGTCGAAAGACTCACGCCAAAACCATTACTCTTCATCCATCTCCGTTTCGTCGTGATGAATGTCTTTCGGCAATTCGATCTCTCCCGATCCGGATTCGCGCAGCCGCTGGTTAAGCGCGGGCAGATCCGTGTTCTTCAATTCATTCCAGCGCTTCAGCAGATCCGAACTGCTGTGTTCGATCCCGGCAAGCGCTTGCATTTGGGCTGCGGTAGGTTCCGTGTCCGATTGCCAGATTTCCTGATACAGCGTGCTGGCTTCTCCGCTGGCGCGGCTTAGCGTAGGCTCCGCCGACGGCGGGGCGAGAAATCCGCCCGGCTTGCCAAGCAACGTGTCCAGCTTTTTCCCAAATTCCGCGACGGCACCTTGCGTCTGCGAGTTCGGCTGCGAACTCCTCTTCTCCAATTGCGTGCGAATCGCACCGCCTTGAATGACGGCTTCGGACATGCTGCTCGCCAGCGAGGCCAGACGCATTTCACCCTGGAACTTTTTCTCCAACCCGGCCGGAGAAGTCTTGACCCTCGGGTCCATCTTCACCGTTAACCGTCCGCTGGAGCTCTTTCCGTCGACGATCAGCCTCACCGTGTACGTTCCCGGCAGAACCGTCGGCCCCAGCGGATAGCGCGGGGTATCGTGAGGAATGGCCGCGATGGGATAGTCATGCCGCGTAGAAGTGGGCGCGGCGTAGTGCAAATCCCATATCCACCGGTGCATTCCCGGCTCCGTCGAGAGACTCCGCGGACTCTGCACCCAATACCGCGGAATCAATTGTTTCTGAAGTTCTTCCTCCGTGATCGCAGGCTTGTCTGTATTGGCGTAACGGCGGACGACGTGATTCTGCGAGTCCAGAATTTCCAGCGTGACGCTCGTAGCGGACGAAGGCAAATAATAATCAACCAACGCGCCATCGGGAGGATTCGGCGCGGCAGGCTCGTCAGGCGGAAGAGGCGTGTCGGTATTGGTGTCGCGCTTCACGCGATACGCTGGCGCAGGCGCGAAGAGATGCACGGAACTCGCCAGATCTGCCGAGGCCTCGCGCAGCGGCGCAATATCGTCCAGGATCCAGAAGCCGCGCCCGTGTGTGGCGACAATCAGATCGTCCTCGTGAATCCAGAGATCGCGCATGGAGGTGTGCGGCAAGTTAAGTTGCAGCGATTGCCAGTGCTCGCCGTCGTCAAACGAGACCCACACCGCATTTTCCGTGCCTGCGAACAATAATCCTTTGCGGACAGGATCTTCTCGAACCGTATCCACCGGCCCGAAATCCGGAAGCCCGGATGTGATCAGCTTCCAGTTCTTGCCGCCATCGTGCGTGCGGTACACGTACGGGTGCATGTCATTCACCCGGAAACGGCTGACCGAGGCGTAGGCGGTTTGCTCGTCGAAATGCGAAGCCGATATCTGTGTGACCTTGCTCCACGCAGTCAATTCTTTGGGCGTGATTTCCGACCAATTCTTCCCGCTGTCCCGTGTGATCCACATCCGGCCGTCGTCGGTCCCTGCCCAGAGTGTCTCCACGGTTTTGAAGGAAGGCGCTAACGCGTAGATCACGCCGCGCTGCCGGTCGGCTCCTTTATTCATGAGCGATCCCACGCTGGCCGGCGCGCCCGGCGCTTCCCGCGTCAGGTCCTGGCTGATGGTCTGCCAGGAATTCCCTCCATCGTTGGTCTTGAATAAAACATTGGTCGCGTAGTACAGCGTGTGCGGATCGACGGGAGAAAACATCAGCGGCTCGGTGCGATCCGCGCGGTATTTCGGATCGCGCAGCGGAATCGGCGTGATGTTTTGCACTTCGCCCGTGGACCAGTGAAATTTCGAGACCTCCGTGCGTCCGCCTCCGTAGACGACGTCCGCATCCAGGGGATCGGGAGCCACGTAGCCATACTCGATGACGCCCACCGGGTGCCAGTCGCGGAACGTGATCTCGCCATCATTGCCCCGCGTCGAAATGCACACCGACCCGCTCTCCTGCTGTCCTGCGCAAACTTTGTAGGGGAATGTGTTCGTCGCAATTGCGTGATAGAGCTGAGCGGTGGGCTGGTTGTACCAGGAGCTCCAGGTCTGCCCGCGGTTCACGGTCACCAGGGCGCCCTGATCGCTGACCAGAAGAATGATGTTGCCGTTATTCGGATTGATCCAGAGATTCTGATAATCGTCCCCGCCCGGCGCGCCGCGGAAGCCGGACCACGTCTTGCCCCCGTCGCTCGATCGCATCGTGACCGTGCTGGCAACGTAGACGAGGTCGGGATCTTTCGGATCAACCCGGGGAATCGGCAGATCGCCGCCACCAATTCGCCCCGAAGGACGGGGATCATCGGTGATCTGCGACCACGAATCCCCCGCATCGTCGGAGCGATACACCGCCAGCTTGCCTGACGCGGTTGCCAGGGTGGCATAAAGACGCCGCGCATCGCTGGGCGCAATGGCCACGTAAATCTGCGAAAGATCTTTAGGCAGGCCGTTGCTCACCTGATGCCACGTGCCGCCTCCGTCGGTTGACTTGAACAGCCCGCCACCCGGGCCGTTGTATTCGTTGCCGTCCTCCCATGGCCCTTCGCGGACTTCCCACATCGACGCGTATATCACATCCGGATTCGAGGGATCGATTTCGACATCGGAACCGCCGGTGTTCTCATCTTTGGAGATCACCTTTTGCCAATTCTGCCCGCCATCGGTCGACCGATAGATGCCGCGTTCCTCGCTGGGACCGTACGGATGTCCCAGCACCGCCGCAAAAACTTTATTCGGATCGCGCGGGTCGACTGCCAGCGCCGGAATCTGCTGGCCGTCGCGCAGCCCCAGATGCGTCCACGTTTTTCCTGCATCCGTGGACTTGTAGATTCCGTTGCCCACAGACAGGTCGGGGCGGTGCAATCCCTCCCCGCTGGCGACATAAACGATGTTTGGATCGGATGGAGCGACAGCGATCGCGCCGATCGATTGAGTCGGTTCCTGATCGAAGATGGGATTCCACGTGCGGCCGTAGTCATCCGACTTCCACACGCCGCCGTTCACCTGCCCCATGTAGAACAAATTTGGCTGGCTGGGCACGCCCGCGGCCGCTCGCGTGCGCCCGCCGCGCATCGGCCCGACCATCCGCCAGTGCAATTCCTGATAAGTGTTTTCCGGAACCTGCGTCCAACTGAACGCTGCGGAGAAAAGAATGGTTGAGAACAGAGAGAAACGAAGAATGACACCGGATCGGCTCATCTGGCCCCCTCGAGCAACTCGCGGCAAACTAGCTAGGATAAATCAAATGTGCCGTGATTGCAGTCGAGCCGCTGTAACGATGTATTTAAGGCGCCAATCGCCAAAAATGAACCCGCGGCATCAACACTCAAATGCCCCTAGGTTGGCATTTTGAGTGTAATGGGGATGTTTCGCCAGTTGATGAAGGGTCGCGTTACAATCTCCCAAACGTGACGAACTTTTCAAACTGGCCGGAGTGGTTGAAAGTCCTCGTTCTTGTGCCCCACGGCATTCTCGCATCCTTGGCGTGTTGGTTGTGGTGGCCGAAGTCAGAAAACGGATGGCGCAGGTTCGGCTTTGTGGTGGGATACCTACTGGTGTTCTTAGTGGTCATGCGCTACGTCTTTCAAATGAAAGATTTCAAGTAGGTGCGTCACTCAAGCCTCTGCCCATGAGGACAATGAGTGAAATGATTCCATAAACAATGTCGGCTCCCAGGCCCGAGTAAACTTTGGAAGCGCTAACCACCAAAGGGCTCGGAGGAAAGGAGCCGAACATGTTGATTATAGGTTGTGACTATCATCCGGGCTTCCAGCAAATTGCCTTTGT
>DATGFC010000032.1:0-3394 GCA_035309485.1 Candidatus Sulfotelmatobacter sp. | reverse complement strand
CAGATGGTCTTTCTGCGCTGTCGGCTGGGCGTTGAGCACTATGAATGACCATCCGTCCGCAGCGGAGTAAACTGGCCACTTCGCGAGTCCCGCCCCATTGGGATCGCCGTTGCGCGCGAAGTTCATCCAATACTTCTGCATCTGTTCGCTCAGCTGACGGTCCTCTGGACGCCACGGCACACCAGCCTTCGAGTCAAGCTGCCCAAAGACATACTCGATTTCAGCCGAGTGATATGCGTTTGTGTTCGGCGCCTTAGGATCGGATGACGGGGGCGCCATATCGAAACGGTAGCGGTAGATCGGCTGTTTGCCGGTCTTGCTCTGCGCTTCCAGCCAAGCCCAGGTCGAGAGCGCGATGAAGCGGTCGCCCGCGTAATCTTCGGCAGAGCGCAATACGTGCTCCTCCGTGTCGGTTGGATACAGGCGCAAGAACTCCGCGCTCTTATCGCCAAAATCCTTTTCAGCCAGTGCCTTCATGCTCTCGGCTGTCGGCTTCTGCGGGCCGGATGAGATCTCGAAGCTGCCTTCGTCGTGATTCCATCCTGCGAGAAGGGGAACGTCGTTCTGCTTGCCCGCAGCAAAGATGTCGGGCACCGGCTCGGGCAGAAAGTATCCGTCGATGTCCGGTCCGAATTCGAAGCCTCGTGACTGAGGAGGAGTGAATGGAGCCAGAATTTTTTCTGCAGGGAGCGCGCGCAACTCAGCCAGGGTGTGCACTCCCAGTTTTTCGCCGATGACCTTGGCGTCTTTTTCAGCACGCACCGACATGGGTTCGAACGAAAGTCCGCTGCGCGAGAACGCAGCCCCACTCTCTCCGATCGCTTTCTGAAATAGCCCCTTCGCCAGCGGTGAAGCCATCTGCGCGCACACTGAAAACGATCCCGCGCTTTCCCCAAAGATGGTCACATTCTCCGGATCTCCGCCGAACGCCGCGATGTTGTCGTGCACCCAATGTAGGGCCAACAGCTGATCCATTAATCCATAATTCCCCGCGGAGTTTCGGCCCGATTCCTTAGCCAGTTCCGGATGCACCAGGAATCCGAAAACCCCCAGCCGGTAGTTCATGGAAACAACCACCACTCCTTGTTGCGCCAGATGCGTCCCATCCTGCCGCCCCTCTGAGGTCGTACCCGCGACGAAGCCCCCACCGTAAATCCAGACCATCACCGGCAATTTGGCGGACGACGGTTTTGCCGGGGCCCAAACGTTCAGCGTCAGGCAATCCTCGCTGCCTCCGGCGTCCCTGAACGTCATGTCGCCGAAAACATTACCCTGCAGGCAATGTGAGCCGAACTCGGTCGCCTTGCGGACACCCTTCCAGTTCGCCGCTGGTACCGGTGGCTTCCAGCGCAGATTGCCCACGGGCGGCTGCGCGTACGGGATTCCCAGGAAGGAATGAACAGTGCCGTCGTCCTTGCCCTCAACCGCGCCAGAAAGGGTTTTCACTTGTGCCGCAGACGCGCTGGCGAAAATTGCCAAGGGCACGAGCATGACGATTCCAACGAGAACGTTCAGTAGCATCTGCCGGTTCATAGGGTCTCCAATACGCCAGATTGAGAAAACGGGATTGTAAAAGAAAAATCGATTTGGTGAAAACGCGCCCTCTCGCAAATCTTTTCTCTGCCATCTACAATCGGGGATTATGCCCGGCGTGGCAGGCCATCTTCCTAATACTTTTATCCGTCAACTCCCCAAGGCGGAGCTGCATCTCCACCTGGAAGGGGCTGTCGAGCCCGCGACTCTGCTGGAACTGCGCCGCCGGCACGGCGAGGATTGCACGCTCGCGGAAACCGAGGCGCTCTACCGCTACACGGATTTCGGCAGTTTCCTGATGGCTTTCAAAGAAGTGAGCGCCCACCTGCGCGGGCCCGATGACTATGAACTTGTCACCTACCGCCTGATGCAGCAACTGAAGGAAGAAACGGTGCTGCATGCCGAAGTCTACGTTGCCGTTGGAGTCTGCCTCTATCGCAAACAGGATTTCGCCTCGATTTTTGAAGGCCTCGAGCGTGGACGCAGCCGCGGCGCGCGCGATTTCGGCGTCTCCCTCCTGTGGATTTTCGACGCCACTCGCCACTTCGGCGTAGAGGAGGCACAAAAAGTATTCGAGTTGGCGGCACGCTACAAGAACCAGCATGTGGTCGGCATCGGTATCGGCGGAGATGAACTGAAGGCTCCTCCCGAACTTTTCCGCAGTGTGTACGCGTATGCCGAGGACCATGGTTTGCACCTGACGGCGCATGCCGGCGAAACCGGTCCTGCGGAATCCATTTGGGGAGCGCTCAATTTGCACGCGGAGCGCATCGGCCACGCCGTTAGCGCTGCACAAGATCCCGATCTGGTCGAAGAATTGGCTTACCGGCAGATTCCCCTTGAGATCTGCGTGACCAGCAATCTGCGGACCGGGGTTTGCAAAACGCCCGCGGAACACCCAGTCAGGAATTATTTCGATCAGGGCATGATGATCACGCTGAACACCGATGATCCCGCTCTTTTTGGCACCTCGTTGGCTCGTGAATACCAGTTCGCGCAGGAGACATTCGGGTTCACCGACGAGCATCTGCGGGAACTGGCGCGCAACTCGTTTGAAGCGTCATTCCTGCCGCCGGAGAAAAAGCTTGAGCTGCTCAGCCTGTTTGACGCCGCGGCTGCTCGGTGATGGACCCAGAGTATGCCAGTTCGACCAGTCCTCCAACTCGGCGATCCGCTACTGCGGGAGAAATGTGCTCCCATCGCGGATCCTACTAGTCCTGAAATAACGGATCTGGTTACGGATCTAAAGGACACCCTGGCGCACTGGCGAGCCGCAACCGGCGACGGCCGGGCCATCGCCGCGCCACAGATCGGCATGCTCCAGCGTGTTATTTTCCTGAAGCTCCCCGGGGAAGAACCGTGGCCGCTCATCAATCCGGAAATCATCGCGCGCAGCGACGAGAAGATCATCGTGTGGGATGCCTGCCTGAGCTTCCTCTCGATCTTCATGCAGGTGGAGCGTCATCGGGAGATTACTGTGCGATACCAGGATCTTCGCGGGGGAACCATCACGATCCGGGCAGGCGAGGAAAGAAATCTGTCCGAACTTCTGCAGCATGAAATCGACCATCTCGACGGCATCCTCGCCATTGACCGCGTGATCGATACCAAGACAATCTGCACCCGGGAAGAATTTGAGAAGCGCTATCGCGATTCCAGCCCGTACGCGTCGATGCCAGCTACAATCAAAGCCTGAAATCAAGTAACTGACTACTAGTCCCTAGGTGTGGTGTATCAACAGGTTGTTCCGGTCGAGACCGGATCGGCTGATGGGTGGAGCGTGGTTCAGACTAGCATGGGGGCGATGCCAGTTGTACTGATGGAGCCAGGGGAGTAGGTGAGAACAGCGTTGGTCCGAGGT
>DATGFC010000031.1:0-11965 GCA_035309485.1 Candidatus Sulfotelmatobacter sp. | reverse complement strand
AGCGGCTGAAAAAAGATGGTGTGCGCCTGGTTTCGGAAGAGATCAAAGTTGGCGCGGGCGGGCACAAGTATGTGTTTGTTCATCCCTCGAGTACGGGCGGAGTGCTGCTGGAATTGGTGCAGGGATAAACTCGCCACGGATTTTCACGGATTCCCACGGATAAACCAAAAGAATGCTTCTTCTCGTTACCGATACTTCCGGCAAGAACGGCAGCGTGGCGCTCGCTCAGGCTGGGGAGGCGATGCGTGCCGGCGAAGTTCAGGTAATCCAAAATGCTCCGCTGGCGGGGGGAACTTTTTCCGCGCAGCTGGTGCCGCAGGTTGCGGCGTTGCTGGCGAAGCACGGATTCAAGAAAACCGATATTGGCGCTTTCATCGTAGTTTCCGGGCCGGGTTCGTTCACCGGGCTGCGCGTCGGGTTGGCGGCGATCAAGGGGCTGGCCGAGGTTCTCAGAAAGCCCATTGTGCCGGTCTCGCTGCTGGAGCTTATTGCCCTGGCGAGTAGTAACGAAGGCAAAGTTCTGTCTGCGCTGGATGCCGGTCGCGGCGAAGTGTATGCCGGGGAATACAAGATTGCGGGTGAGGTCGCGCACGTTCTGCGCGAGCAGTTGACTTCGAAGAGCGAATTGTTATCGGCAGGGGTGGGCTCCGCGATTTCGACGCCGGATGCAAACCTGGCTAGCATGGCGCGAGATGCTGGCCTGAAGGTATTCAAGATCGATACGGTAAGTGTGCAAATGATTGCACAGCTAGGATGGAGAAAGTTGCAAGGCGGGAAGGCCGTCACCCCCGAGCAACTGGAAGCGAACTACATCCGGCGTACCGATGCGGAGATTTTTGCGAAAACAGGCTCCTAGCGCTTAGCTTAAAAACTACGAATCCATTTTGAAGATCCGCGCAGCCACATCCGACGACATTCCGTTCATGATCGCGTTAGAGCGAGCCACTCCCCACGCGGCTCACTGGACCGAAGAGCAGTACCGGGCGCTGTTTTCAGCTGTCAAGCGAGAGTGGCAACAATTCGTGCTGGTTGCCGAAGGCACGCTCGATCGGGCCTCCACAGAGGGCCACAGTGCGGAGATTCGGCTCGGCTTCCTCGCAGCCCGGTGCGTTGATCCCGAGTGGGAACTGGAGAACATCGTCGTTGCGGCCTCTGCCCGCCGGATGGGCGTCGGGAGGCGCCTTTTGGACGCACTGCTGGCTGAAGCCGCCAAGACAAACAATGCTGCGGTGTTTCTGGAAGTGCGCGAGTCGAATGCCGCGGCGCGCTCCTTGTACGAAAAGGCCGGGTTTCAAAAAGCGGGTCGCCGGAACTCCTACTACAAAGAACCCCCCGAAAACGCGATCTTGTATCGTTTCGCCCGTACTAAACAGTTCTCATAGTGAGACTGCACCACTTTTTTGGCATTGAACGGGTTTTGGGGCTGTGCTACCTTGAGCTCATAATCCCGGTTTGGAGGTCTGCTGGATGCTGACTTCAAGAGACCAACTCCTGACCAGTCATGACGAGTTTCGCCGGCTGGCTCAGGAGCATACGCAGTATGCACAACGTCTCGATACACTCACCCAAAAACGCTACCTCAGCGAAGACGAAAAGCTCGAAGAAGTTCGCCTCAAAAAGCTGAAACTCCGGCTGAAAGATCAGATGGAATCCATCGAGCGCGAGTATCGGCAACAGTACGGCGTTAACGTAGCGTAAGCCTCATTCTGGCCATCCGTGGGCGGCTGCGCCGCCGCGGGGGCAATTCATCTGCCACAGGGCGCGTGAAAGCGCCTTTTTTTATTTATACTTACAGAGCCATGGTCGCGGCGCGAGCACGCTGTGATCATCGCGGCAGATATAATTGATTTCGACTCCCCTATGGTTCGCGATGGCTATTTTTACGCAGTAGTTTTAATCGCCGCCGGCATTCTGCTGGGATGGCTGACTCGCCCGGCTTGGGCTGTTATTCCGTTTCTGCTGGCAGTGTTCTTCTTGTGGTTCTTTCGCGACCCGGAGCGATCCATTCCGACGGATGCTGGGGCAGTGGTTTCTCCGGGCGACGGCAAGGTCACCGATGTTGCTACGTTGGCCGATGGCGACCGCAAACAGTTGCGGGTGAGCATTTTTCTGAGCGTGTTTGACGTGCACGTGAACCGGTCTCCCATCGCCGGCATTGTCCGCGAAGTGCGTTACCAGCGCGGGAAATTTCTGAATGCCATGAGCGCCATCTGTGCCGATCAGAACGAGCAGAACATCGTGACCGTCGAAGGCGACGGCCAGAGAGTCGTGTTTAAGCAAATCGCCGGGCTGCTGGCGCGAAGAATCGTTTTTGATCCCAAGATTGGAGATCGGCTGGAACGCGGGCAGCGGGTTGGGCTGATTAAGTTTGGATCGAGGGTGGATGTGCTGCTGGACGCGTCGGCCCGTATGAATGTGAAAGTCGGAGACCGGGTGAAAGGCGGCGCCAGCGTGCTGGCGTACTTGCAGCCGCAGGCAAGCCCGGCGACGGTCGGAACCGTCTCAGCCGGCGAGAGGACGCGCTAATGGAGCAGACGAGCCCGAAACCGCGGCAGAGGCTGAGCAAAGGGATGTACATTCTGCCCTCGTTGTTCACCACCGCCAACATGGCGCTCGGCTTCTATGCCATCCTTGAGGTCCTGCACGCCACGACCGTCGATCATTGGCATCTGGATAATGCCGCCAAGGCGATCGGATTTGCGGTGCTCTTCGATGGCCTGGATGGGCGAATTGCGCGCATGACCGGAACCAGCAGTGACTTCGGCCGCGAACTGGATTCTCTGGCAGATGTAGTAACGTTTGGGGTTGCGCCGGCCATGCTGGCCTGGACATGGGGTTTTCACCTCATGCCCGCAGTGCTGCTGACCCAGGGGCAATTGCAGATCAAGCTGACCCAACTGGGAGCAATTGCCAGTTTCTTATTTCTAATTGCCGGGGCGAGCCGGTTGGCGCGGTTCAACATCACCAGCAACCCGCAGCCTTCGAATCCGGGGCGTCCCGGCAAGAAATATTTTGTGGGCATGCCCATTCCGGCTGGAGCTGGGGTGGTGGCTGCGGTTGTACATTTTTCGGCAGGTGATCCGCTGGTATCAATCTATACAGCGATGGCGTGGCTGGCCATGGTCACAACTGTCGGTTATCTGATGGTCAGCACGTGGCGCTTCTATAGCTTCAAGGACATTGATTTTCGATCGCGGCATCCGTTTCGGGTGATCGTGATTCTGGCGGCATTGTTTGCGGGGATCTGGTTCTTCTCGCGTCTGCTGCTGTTTATTGTGGCGCTGCTCTACACGGTTTCGGGAGTGTTCTGGCGGTTACAGTGGATTTTCCGCCGGCGCTCCGGGCCGCCTCCACCGCCTTTCAAGGAGGCATCGCACGCGTCATGAACGAGCCGGTGAAAACGACAACCGCCTCGCCGCCGCACCCGACGCGGGGCAAGTTGTATCGTGCGGCAATTGTTGGGGCGGCCTCTCTAAGGGGCAAAGAGGTTGCCGAGATGCTGAACGAACGCAACTTTCCGGCGGCGGATATTCGCCTGCTCGATGATGACGAATCGATGGGACAGCTTGAGGCGATGGGGGACGAGATCAGTTTTATCCAGCGGGTGCGCGCCGAACAGTTCGAACACGTGGACTTCACGTTCTTTGCATCCGATCAGGAAAGCACGAAGCGAAGCTGGAAAGATGCGCGCGACGCGGGCAGCGCGATTATTGATATGTCATCGGTCCTGGAGGATATGCCCGGGGCCACAGTGCGATCGTTGTGGATGGAGCGGGAACGGGGGCAGGTGGCGCGTCCGGAACTGCAGCCGGGGCCTTGCATCACGGCGCACCCGGTGGCCGTCACGCTGGCGTTGCTGCTGGCGCGTGCGAAAAAAGCGGGGACGATTCGGCGCGCCGTGACGACAATTTTCGAGCCGGCTTCGGAGCACGGGCAGCGCGGTATGGACGAATTGCACCAGCAGACAGTGAATCTGCTCTCCTTTCAGCCGCTACCGAAAGATGTCTTCGACGCTCAAGTGGCCTTCAATATGGTGGCGCGCTACGGACAGAAATCGCACCCGGCGCTGGATTCGGTGGAGGCCCGGGTGCTGCGGCATTATCGCAAGATTGCGGGCGAAGATGCCCTGCAGCCCTCGCTGTTTCTGTTGCAGGCTCCAATCTTTCATGGTCACGCGCTGGCGATTTTTATCGAGATGGACTCCGCAGTCGATGTTCCTTCCTTAGCGGGAGCGCTGGCGGGGGAGCATGTGACGGTGCCTGGCACCGAAGAAGATCCGCCGAGCAATGTCAGTTCGGCAGGGCAGGGCGACATTCAGGTGCTGCTCAAAGCCGATCCAGTGCAGGCGAACGGCGTCTGGTTATGGGCGGCGGCGGATAACCTTCGCATCTCCGCTCTAACCGCTGTCGAATGCGCAGAGAGCATGGCGGCAACACGGCCTACGGGGAAGATTCAATGAAATCGGCGTGGGCCGCGGCCTGCTTGGTGCTGCTCGGCAGCGTGGGATGCGGCTATCACACTGCGGGACACGCGGTCCAGCTTCCCGAGAACGTCAAAACCATTGCGGTTCCTTCCTTCAAGAACGAAACGCTCACCTACGGCATTGAGCAGATGTTGACGGCGTCGGTGGTGCGCGAGTTTACGACGCGCACGCGTTACCGCATTCTCAACAATGCCGGGGACGATCCGGATGCTACGTTGCGCGGTTCGGTGCTCTCCACGGTGGCTTCTCCGCTGACTTACGACACCGCTACAGGGCGCGCGGCGAGCGTGATGGTAGTTGTAAGTATGAAGGTGACACTGACTGATAGGAACGGGAAGGTGCTTTATCAGAATCCGGCGTACTTGTTTCGCGAGCAGTACGAGGTCTCGCAGGATCTGGCCAGTTTTTTTGAGGAAGATTCCCCGGCGTTCCGCCGGCTTTCGCAGGATTTCGCCCGCACTTTGGTTTCAAACATCCTGGAGGGATTTTAGAAGTGACGCGGTATTTGCTTGTTCTGACTCTGTCGGCGTGCCTGCTGGCGACTGGCTGTTACACGGGATCGAGGCCGCAGCACGTGGGCTCCGCGGCTAAAGACTTCAGCGTGCAAGACTCCGATCGAAAGGTGAATCTGAATCAGTTCCGCGGGCAGGTGCTAGTGCTGAATTTTTGGGCGACCTGGTGTCCGCCGTGTGTGGAAGAACTGCCCTCGCTCATGAATATGCAGGACCGGTTGCGCGGGCGAGGCGTGGTGGTGCTGGGGGTAAGCATCGACGTGGATCAAAGTGCGTACCACCGCTTTCTCAAGGAACGGAATGTGAATTTTCTGACGGTTCTCGACCCGGAACAGAAGGTTGCCGGTATGTATGGGACCTCCGGCTGGCCGGAAACTTACATCATTGACCGCCAGGGCGTGATGCGCCGCAAGTTTATTGGTCCCGTCGATTGGAACTCGCCGGAGGTTGTGCAGTTCCTGAGCAAGCTCTAGACGTTCACGTTTGCGTCACTATGCGTACGGGCGGCTCAATGCTAGAGTCGAAAGCGGCGAGCCTTGCCGAGTGACGCCGAACCTTTATGCGCGCCTTTGCCCAAGCCGAACGCTTTGTCAGCGAACTGGAGTCGCGCAAAATGCGCGCGGCTTATGTGTTCGTGGGCGACGAGGCTTTTTTCCGCAAACGCTTTCGGGATGCCATCCTGGAGCATCTGGTTCCTGTCGATCTGCGTGACTTCAGCCTGTTCGAGTTTGATCTGGGCGAAACCGATTTGGCTGAGATTCTGGATCGCGCCCGCACGCCCTCTCTGATGGCCCCATTTCAGGTCTTCTTCGTGCGCGGGGTGAAGAATCTTTTTGGCCGCGGCTCGAACGAAGAGAAGCTCGCGGCCATCGAGGAATACTGCAAGAATCCGAATCCTGACGCGCTGGTGGTGTTCGTCGCCGACCACATCAGCATTCCCACCGACGTGCGCAAAATGGAAATGCAGGACAAGGAGCGCTACCAGCGCATCCGCGACACCATGGGGCAGTACTGCGGCATGGTGGAACTGGCGCGCGTGGAAGAGGGCGAGGCTGTGCGCTGGATCAGCGACTACGGCACGAGCCGCGGCGTGAAGATCGAGGCCGACGGAGCTCGCGAACTGGTGGACGCGCTCGGCGGCGACATGATGATGATCTCCAACGAACTCGAGAAGCTGATTCTTTATGTGGGCGAGAAGAAGAGGATCACGCTGGGCGACGTCGAGACCATGGTGCTTGCAGCCAAGCAGCGGTCGCTGTACGAGCTGACGGACGCGATCTCGAGCAAGGACCGGGTGCGGGCCCTCGAAATTCTGGATGCCATCCTGACTTCCGGCGAGGGGGAAGAGGCCGCGATCGGGCACATCTACATGCTGGCGAAAACTTTTCGGCAGATGCTGGTGATCCTGGAGCGCAACGTACGCGACCAGCGCATGCTGTGGGCCGCCCTGTGGCAGGGATTCCGCGTGCCTCCGTTTGCGGCCGACGACATCATCAAGCAAGCGCGCCGCTACAAGTCGCGGCGGGATCTGACTCGAGCGATCCGGCTGGTTGCGAAGGCGGATCTGGCGCTGCGTTCGAATCCAGTGAGCAAGCGGATGGTGCTGGAACGCTTGGTCATGGACCTGACCTCGGAGCCCAAGCCGGAGACTCCGGGCTGGATGCAGGAGCAGTTGCCGGTTTAAGGAAGGCAGCTATCAGCTGTCCAAGACTCCAGAGTCAGCCTCAGTCGCTATCTACAAGAATTTGAGTACAGCTTTGTGGGTCAGCATCGTCGACGGCAGATGCCCCCCGCGACAGCCTGAAGGATGCGGCTCTACTACTTAATCGCAGTGACGCGTGCGCCCAGGCGGGACTTGTAACGCGAGGCCGTATTCTCGTGCAGGCTGCCTTTCTGGATGGCCTTGTCGAGGGCGGAGACGGTCTTGCGATAGATCTGCTCGGCGGCGGCTTTGTCGCCCTTGGCGATAGCTTCGCGCATCTCGCGGAGTTGTGAGCGCAGGGAGGAAGTATTAGCGCGGTTGCGCGTGGTGCGCCGTTCGGTTTGGCGGGCGCGCTTCAGCGCCGAAAGATGATTTGCCATGTCTGGTTCGTTACCTTCGTGTATTCAGAGAGATATTCGGGTGGGTCCGAATTCCTTATTATAGGGGAGCAACTCTCGGTGGGTCAAACAGATGTGGCAAGGCTTAATGCTTCAACCACGAAGGCCACGAAGGTGCACGAAGGAAAAGCTGGTGGGCCCCGACTGCAAGAACATACGCGACATAGCTTATGACTGATGGACTCGATCGCCTGAAAGTGCTGATCAACTCTTCGACGCCAATCGTGGTAATGGAGACGTCGGAGGAGATGCATGCCGTCAACATGGTCCGCGCCGCGTGCACCGAGTTGAATATGGCGACGTTTGAATGGAGCATTGCCGACGGTCTGCTGCGCTCGGGATCAAACACTGTGCCGGAAGGGCAAAAGATGTCGCTGCAAGCGCGCATTGATCAGGCGACGGGTTGGAGCCAAGGCGGGCGCGCATCGACCCAGACGCGAACCGTGCTCAGCCCTACGAGCGGTGAAGCTGAGCGTCTGACGCGTTCGGTGATGTCTTCGATGGGTGCGGAGGGATCGGCGGCAGCCGCGGCGGGGACCTCCATCTACAACACGCGCGAGCCGGTGCAGGCATTGGCCAATATGGAGTCGATGACGGTGGAGGCGGTCTTCATCCTGAAGGACTTTCATCGCCATATGGACGATCCCGTCGTGGTGCGCCGGCTGCGTGATGTTGGTCAGAAGTTTTCGGCGAACCGGCGAACTGTGGTGATCACCGCCCCGGAGCTCTCCGTTCCGATGGAACTGACTACGCTGGTGGAATATTTCGATCTCCCGTTGCCGGACCGCGACCGGCTGCACGAAATCGTGCACGACACGTTCACACGGCTCTCCAAAACTTATTCGTTGAAGCTGCAGTTGGATGCCGCCGGTGTCGATGCCATGTCTGCCAACCTGCGCGGGCTTACCGAAGAAGAGGCGGAGCGCGCGGTTTCACAGGCCTTGGTCACGCGGTATGCGCTGTGTGCCGAGACGGTGACGGATGTTCTCGAGGCCAAGAAGCAGCTGTTGCGCCACTCGGGAATGCTCGAATTCATTGACGCTTCTGACAACATGGGCAGCGTGGGTGGATTGGAGAACCTGAAGCACTGGCTGGCGCAGAGGCGCGGAGCCTGGGAAGACTCGGCTCGCGAGTTTGGGCTTGAGGCGCCCAAGGGAATGATCATCCTAGGCGTCCAGGGATGCGGCAAGTCACTGTGCGCGCGAGCTGTGGCCGGAGAGTGGAAACTGCCGCTAGTGAAGTTCGACACCTCGGCGGTGTACGACAAGTACATTGGCGAGACCGAAAAGCGGATTCGCAAAGTATTCCAGGTTGCCGAAGGACTCGCTCCGTGCGTGCTTTGGATCGATGAACTCGAAAAGGTATTTGCGGGGAGCGGGCCAGATTCGGCCTCGGCCGATGCGGGAGTCTCTTCCCGGTTACTGGCTTCATTCCTGTCGTGGATGCAGGACCGGAAAGCCCCCGTATTTGTGGCGGCGACCTGCAACAACGTGACCGTTCTGCCCCCGGAACTGATCCGCAAGGGGCGGTTCGATGAGTTGTTCTTTGTCGATCTCCCGAATCAGGCGGAACGGAAACAGATATTCTCGATTCAGCTGGCGAAGCGCAAGCGGAATCCAGCGGAGTTTGAGCTCGAAAACATCGCTGCTGCCGCGAAGGGATATTCCGGGGCGGAGATCGACGCAGCGGTGCAGGGCGCCTTGTATGCAGCCTACTCAGAGAAGAAGCAGTTGAGCACCCAATTATTGATTGATGCTCTGACCCAGACAGTTCCTCTTTCCACAACCCGGGCCGAAGAGATGGTAGTGGGTCAGTTTCGATTTTCACAGGGTCGCTTTAGCATCCTTCCCTGTGGCATGATGGACGCATGACCGTAGGCAAAGGCAAACGTCCGCGTGACCCTAACCAGCTTGCAAAATGGATCGTAGATCGCTCGACAGACGATAGCCCGGAACAAGCCGCCAAGCCCGCCACTCCTGCCTCTGATGTCCCCGTTAATCTCTCTGAGTACATGGCCGCAATAGGCCGCAAAGGCGGTCAGATCGGCGGGAAGCGCCGTCTCAAGACCATGACTGCCGCACAACGTCATAAGATCGCAGCCAAGGCCGCTAGAGCACGGTGGAAGAAGAAACGATAAGGAGCGCGGTCCCCATAATCCGAAAATCGGTTTTTCATCCTCGCCCCGACCCAACTGAGAAAAGCTAGATCTCAGGCAGCCCCGATGACATATATGCGGGAACATCCGAAAGCTCAATGCAGCGCCGATCATCCAGCGGATGGTCTATCAAACGACCGCATCGTTCGGCCAGTTTCAACTTTTTCTCACCATGCCTCCAGACGTAACTTGCTGGCGATATGCTGTCGCCCCGAATGCGCTGTGGGGCTCCGTACTTAGATTCGAAAGCCTTCTCGAACAACGCGAGAGTTTCATCACCGGAATCCTTGAACTCGTACGTAATGATGGCAGCAGTCCCCTTGATAAAAACGAAGGAATAAGGTCCGATGGAGCAGAGCCGTACGGCTCCTTCTTTGGGACACTCCGAATCGTCGTCGTCCTCGTCTCGCTTGTGAAGGACTTCGATAATTTGATCGCGCGTCATTCCCGTCCGCATTCCCCGAAAATCAAAGACAGTACTAGAACCCCGCCGGGATTGGGGAGAGGTTTTTTGCGCTGATGCCGCTGAGGCAAAAGCGAAAACGGCTAACCATATTGCGATTGTACGAGCCATCGGCGGAAAGCATGATCCCACAAGCCAAAACGTTCTGCAAGCAGCTTACTCGGGAGCTAGATCACTCACTACATGGTCAAGAAAACGCTTCGCTAGTTCCTCTGCCGTGGATTCCCTACCCTCTCCCGAAAAGAGGACAGTACCCCCTCTAACTACCGGGGCATAGGTCGCATTTAAGCGAGGCCCACTCAGCACAATGCGAAACGAGTCCTTATAGAAAATCGCGCTGAAGCTACGCGATGAAGGAGCTATTCGTATGATTGCTTGGTACCCTCTTTCGCTATCCCAAATCAAGTGCTCTGTGCCAGCGCTTTTATTGAAAGCCTCGCACATGGCTCTCATCGTCTCTCGCGCCTGCGACCATAGGACGGGCGTCTCCCTTTTTTTCAATGCCTCTTCGGCAACCAAGGCCGCATTTTTATGCTTTTCTTCCTCGCGTCGCTTTTCGACGTTTCCCCAAGCATTTGCAGCCCAGTCCCGCATGTCCTTGGAATCAGCCATCCTGCATTCCTCCCCGTGAGGGCAGGATAAAACATTCACACTCAAATAGATATTTACGGTTTCTCTTGACATGCTAAACCGGCTATAGTATAAAAGTCAATATGAATTGCTTGGACACTGAGACCCGCGCCAGAGTCATCAACTGCTTGATCGAAGGCTGCTCGATTCGCGCTACCGTTCGCATGACCGGAGTCGCGAAGAACACGATTGTGAAACTGCTTTCCGATCTGGGCTGCGCATGCGCTGCGTTCCATAACCGGACAGTGCGAAACCTGAAAGTGCGCCGATTGCAGGCCGATGAGATTTGGTGCTTCGTGGGCGCGAAGGCGAAGAACGTCAGCGCGGAAAAGAAGCAGGAAGGATGGGGAGACGTTTGGACGTGGGTCGGAATCGACGCGGATACCAAGCTGGTCGTTTCCTATCTCGTGGGCGGAAGGGACAGCGGATGGGCGCATGATTTTATGGACGATTGCGCTAGCAGGATTCGGAATCGGGTTCAGATCACCACTGACGGAAACTGCGTTTACCTAGATGCGGTCGAGGATGCCTTTGGCGCGGACATCGATTATGCCATGCTGCAAAAAATCTACGGCGCTCCGTCCAGCGAAGAAGCGCGGCGCTACTCTCCCGCCCGTTGCATCGGCTGCGATCTGAAAGTCGTAAGCGGCGACCCCGACCCCAAGCATGTGAGCACTTCGTTCGTCGAGCGCCAGAATCTAACCATGCGGATGCACATGCGCCGATTCACTCGTCTGACTAACGGCTTCAGCAAGAAAGTGGACAATCACCGTCACTCGGTTTCGCTGCACTACATGTTCTACAACTTCTGCCGGATTCATCAGACGTTGAAAGTCACTCCGGCGATGGAAGCTGGGTTAACCGATCATGTGTGGGGAATCGAAGAAATCTGCGCTCTGCTTCCGAAGCCGACCGTCTCCGCATCGAAGATCGAGAAGAATCTCCTGGCAAAAGCACTAGAGGCGAAGGTTGTCAGCTAGAGCGGAGATTCCGGTTCCTCGTAATTCACTTCCAATCTCATCGTAAAATTCTGCCCGCGTAAAGCGTCGGCCATATGACCTAAACTTAGGAGAAAATCACTGGTCGTCTGCGCAAGGTCAGTATCGGGCTTTACCCACTCCTGCTCTTTACAATGCGGACATACGGCAGGAAGTTTACTGAGCTTCCGGATCGGGAACGAACTACTGACATGGCACGCCAAACAGTCCAGTCGGATAGCTAGAACGTCATCCAGGTCGAGGTAGTATTTAACTTCGGCGGTCATTTAGGTTCGTCGAATTGGAGCAGGATGCGAAACTTCGGTCCCTCATTCGCGTCTTCAGCGGCTGCTGCTTCACGGGCTCGAATCGTTCCGATATGTTGCACAAAATTCGTATACGTCGAACTGGTAATTGTCACCTCACTCAAACCCGATTGTTTCACCCACAGGCCGCCACAGCCCGGACAATGCTCCGGAATTTTGAAATGATCCGGCGAGACCACCGCCCGAGCAATACAACCGTTGTGCGCACAGGCAAAAACGATAGCTTTTAGGTCGCCAAGCCCCACGGTCAATTTGTGCTCAACCGTCATGTCCCGAATCCTAGCATCTACCCTGTGAAAAACGAAACTGACCCACTACC
>DATGFC010000030.1:0-3761 GCA_035309485.1 Candidatus Sulfotelmatobacter sp. | reverse complement strand
GTGTGGTGCGGTTGGCAAATCCCGATCACGATGTATTTCGTTCGAATGAGCAGGAAGTGACCCGGGAGATCAGTCATTTCCTCGCGTCTTTGCAGTAGATCAGGTGCAACGGAGCATGGCTACCGTTCCGGGGCGTCTGGTCGGCAATCCAGAGAGCCTCCTGAAGTACTCCTAAAACCTCCTCCCAACCAATAGCAGGATCGTGCGCAAACGGCAACATCATTGTGATAATAATGAACTTGTGGAATTGTCCGTTCTCCATTAAAAGTACAAGAAGTTTGTGCGTTTGTGGAAACCCGACGCCTCATGCGATTCAAGTTCGGCACACTGGCAGTTCGAGGTTCTGAACTTGACACCGATCGAGGTCGGTGAGCCCGGGTCTGGTCAGGTGCGCCTGCGCCAGGCGGCGGGCGCGCGCAGCCTCGGGCTCAACCATCCTGACAAGCTAACCCAGTATTCACAGGAGTTTGCCATGAGCAAGACTGCAATTACCTCGCCTGAACTCGCGCCGCCGGTCGGCCCATTTTCCCAGGCGGTCAAAATCGATGGTTTCCTCTTCTTCAGCGGACAGGTCGCCCAAGACCCAGCCACGGGCAAGGTGGTCGAGGGGGGCATTGTGCCCGAGACGGAGCGCGTCTTTCAAAACCTATCGGCGGTCCTGAAGGCCGCCAGCAAGAGTTTTGATGATGTCGTGCGCGCCGGTGTGTTTCTCACGAACATGACTGACTTCGCCGCGATGAATGGCATCTACGCAAAATATTTCAGTCAGCCCTTTCCCGCCCGCACGACGATCGCGGCTGCCGCGCTACCACTTGGGGCCTGCGTCGAGATCGATCTCGTCGTCAAGGCTTGAGGCCACACCCGGAGGGTAATCTCATGAAGTACGCGTTTCAAATCGTCGATGTTTTCAGTTCGACACCGTTCGGTGGTAATCAACTGGCGGTTCTGCCTGACGCGGCCGGCATTTCGACCGAGGGCATGCAAAAGATTGCTCGTGAATTCAATTTCGGCGAAACGACCTTCATCTTGCCGAAGAACGATCCTGCGAACACGTGTCGAGTGCGCATCTTCACACCTCGGGTGGAGCTCGACTTTGCGGGACATCCCTCGGTCGGCACAGCCTGTGCCCTTGTGATGAAACAGCACGTACAGCTTAGTGCTCCAGTCCGGCTCATTCTGGAGGAGAATGCCGGTCCCGTGACGGTTGATGTCGCGCACCGAAACGGGGGCTTCCACGGCACGTTGACGTTATCCGGGAAGATTGAGGCGCCGACCGGCGCACCTTCTCCGGCTGAACTCGCCGCCGTACTATCCGTCGAACCCGCCGAGGTGAACCAAGTCTTTTTAGCGGGCGCCGGTGTTCCGTTTTGTTTTGCGCAACTAACCTCGAACGAAGTGGTTGATCGGGCGGCGATGAATCGGGCTGCCTGGGCAGCCACGCTCTCACGAGCATGGTCTCCCCACATCTTCTTCTTCGCAGGAGATCTACAGGATGGCGGCAAGCTCTATGCGCGCATGTGGGCGCCCGCACTCGGCATCGAGGAAGATCCCGCGACGGGCGCCGCCTGTGCCGCCCTCGTCGGCGTCATGGCATCGAAGCATGATTTTGGCGGGGCGGCCTATCGCCTTTCGATCCAGCAAGGTGTCTCGATGGGACGCAGAAGCGAAATCGAAGCGGAGGCACGTAAGAGCGGAAGCGTCGTGACCTCTGTCAGCGTTGGTGGCGCCGCGGCCCACATCGCAAGCGGCGAAATCGAGGTACCGTCGTGTGCGCTCGTGTCTTAGACCGTCGAAGGCGCCCACATGCGCGGACGCCAAGCTATACCATCCAGAACTTGGACGATTGGATCGCCCGCGTTCTGACGTCTTGGCCATGGCTTCTTTGGAGCAAGTCGCAACTGGCTGGATCCAGTCGCATCGCGGGCATCTTGGAGGCTTCAAAATGCAAATACTGATAGTGGGCATCGGCGCGTTGGGCGGAACAATCGCCGCTCGCGCCCTCCGCGCTGGATTGCCCGTCCGGCTTGCGGCTCGCAATACCGAATCCGCTAAGGTGCTGCGCAGATCGGGCCTGCGAGTGTCCGGCATCGGAGGAGAGGTGAGGGCAGACGCCATCGACGTTGCCGCAATTGGGGACTACGGAAAGGGAGACCAATTTGACCTGATCCTGCTTGCCACCAAAGCGCAGGACGCGCTGGAAGTCGCGCCCCATGTGGTGGGCCTACTTGCCCCCCAAGGAGTTATATTGCCTATACAGAATGGCGGCGTTGCACGGGCGCTTGCGGACCGTCTCGGTGAAGATAAAATCCTTGGCGGATTTTCAAATCTTGGTGCCACGATGGTAGAACCCGGCGTCTACGAGCAGAAGAATGCAGGGCATCTACTGATAGGCGAACTTGCTGGTGGTTTCAGCGAGCGTACCGAACGGGTTGCGCGCGTCTTGAGTCGAGCGGTTGAGGTTAAGGTATCTTCAAACCTGACGGGTGCCATCTGGTCGAAGCTCCTGATCAATTGCTCGGTTACAACCCTCGGCGCGCTCTGTTCGCAAACCATGCGTCAGTACATGGAAACGGAGGCAGGCAAGAAGGTCTTCCAACGGACGTACGAGGAAGCGTTATCCGTGGCACTTGCGATTGGCACTCGGCTGGAGCGGCTGGCCGTGGACCCGATTCCGCCCGGGTGGCCGAGCAATTTTGCCGCAGAGGAACCTTATGAGTCGTGGGTCGAACCAATAATTGCCTTCTATGGGGATGTCAAACCCTCGATGCTCCAGGACTTCGAGCGTGGCCGGAAGACTGAGGTCGATTTCATCAACGGCTATGTGGTGAAGTTAGGCCACGCGTCCGGAGTGCCGGTATATATGAACGCCGCAATTACCGACCTTGTACACCAGATCGAACGTGGAGTTCTCCAGCCGACACGAGACCGGATGAACGAGCTAGCTGATCAAACCGGTGAGCGGACCCGTGGCAACAGTATTTGACGGCCAACTCTGACCGCTTGTCCCATTTTGGACGCCGCATATCACTTTTCCTGCAAACACTGGTTCTTCGCGGCATATTGTTCCGCGAGCAGGAGCATCGCCAAGAACACGTGAATCTGGGGGGCCGGCGGAGGCGCGCCGCCAGGGCGGTGCTGAAAACGGCAGCCGGTTCGCTGGCGCAGGGAAGTTAAAAAACGCCGCGTTGAGACCTGCATTCGGTGTTACGAGCAGCACGAGTCGTTCAAATTGACATAGAGGAGTTCCACATGAAAAAGATTCTGATTCAGTACGGAGTGTGCGCGCTTGCCATCATCACAGCGGTGAGTGTTACTCCGTCGCAAGCCCAAATTCCGGCGCAGTCAGTGCAGGCGGCTCTTTCCCAAGAAGCTGGGACGCTCTCCGACAAATTCACTGGACTGGCGCGAGTGATGGCGGGGAAATACGATTGGAAGCCCGGTCAGGGAGTGCGTTCTGTGGGTGACGTATTCAATCTCATTGTCGCGGAGAACGGCTATCTCGCCAGAACGCTGACAGGCGCAGCGGGCGAGCGGCCGGCGCCGATTACCGACCCCGAGAAACTGCAAGAGGCGTTAAAGACCTCCTACGCCAAGCTGCAGCAGACGATCGCCGGACTCTCGGATGCCGATCTGAAGGCGCCAGTCAAGGTGTTTGGCAAGGATATGACAAAGGAAGGTGCGGTTCGATACCTCTTCGGAGATCAACACGAGCATCTGGGGCAGTCGATCGCGTACGCGCGCAGCAACGGAGTGGTTCCGCC
>DATGFC010000029.1:0-8009 GCA_035309485.1 Candidatus Sulfotelmatobacter sp. | reverse complement strand
CGAAGCAGCGGCGCGGGTGTTCTTGCAACCGTTTGCCACAAGCGGCCTCGGCGCGCTGAAACAGTTCGGATTCGGCCTGGCCGGCTCGGCCGGAAGCCAGCACGGCAGCATCCCGGGCCTGAAGACGATGGCGCAGACGACCTTTTTCAAATACTCGTCGACCACCATCGCGGATGGGCAGCACATTCGCCTGTCGCCTCAGGCCTACTACTATGCCGGACCCTTTGGCGTGCTCGGTGAGTACGTGATCTCCTCGCAGCAGGTGCTGAACAACGGCTTGATGGGAAGAATGAGTAACCAAGCCTGGCAGGTAGCCGGTTCGGTGATGCTGACGGGAGAGAAGAATAGCTATGGAACGATCCGTCCGCGGAATTCGTTTGAGCCGAATCGCGGATTCCGTCATCTGGGCGCGGTCGAACTCGCGCTGCGCTATAGCCAGCTGAGCATCGACGGCGATGCCTTTGCGGGATTCGCCAAATCGACGACAGCGGCGCAACAGGCCAAAGAAGTGGGCGTGGGGCTGAACTGGTCGTTGAACCAATACTTGAAACTGGCAACCGACTATGAGCACACCAGCTTCCGGATGGCGACGAGCGGCGTGACTCCACTGCACGATGAGAACGTGCTGATCAGCCGATTGCAACTGGCGTTCTGAAAGGGCAAAGCGCCACCGACCCAGTGTCCCGCGAGGTTCAGCGGACATTACGGCAGCGCCGCCAATGCATAGCCCGAACTGATAACGGAAATATAAAGGTCGGGATGCACTTCCGGGAGTGCATTGGCTGGTTCGACGCCCTCGGGGGCTAAAGCCCGTAAATTTGGTGCGCCTAACGCGGCCCTGAAGGGCCGCTCTTCCACGGCTCTGCCGGAATATTTGTTGAGGCGGTGGGCACAGCTCATGAGCCGTGCTCTCGTTCTAGGTCTCGTTCGTTTTCTCCGCGCCTTCGGCTTCGGTTTTGGTCTCTGGACGCAACAGCGGGAACAGGATCACATCGCGGATGGTGTGCGAGTCGGTTAGCAGCATGCAGAGGCGATCCATGCCGATGCCCACGCCTCCGGCCGGAGGCATGCCGTAAGAGAGGGCGCGAATGTAGTCCTCGTCCATCTGGTGGGCTTCTTCGTCGCCGCGCTCGCGCTCTTTCAACTGCGCTTCGAAGCGGCGGCGCTGATCCTCGGGATCGTTGAGCTCGCTGAAGCCATTGGAGATTTCCATCTGCCCGGCGAAAATTTCGAAGCGCTCGGTCCAGTCGGGCTCGTCCGGCTTCTGCTTGGAGAGCGGCGAGACGGCTGTCGGGAACTCGTAGATGATCGTCGGCTGCATGAGATGCTCTTCGGCGGCCGCCTCGAACAACGCAGCAATATTCTTCCCTGCCGGTGCATTCGGGTCGTATGCCGTGTGAGAGTGTCCGGCGTTGAAGCGATCGACAAGTTTCTTCACGCCGTCGCTGCCGGCGAAATCGCTCATTTCCGGCTTCGCGCCCGCCTTCTCGGGCCAGAATTTGATGATGGCTTCGCGCATGGTCATGCGCTGCCAGTTCGACCAATCGAGCTCATCGACGACTTCCTTCCCGCCTTCCAATCGTGTCCACTTTGATTTTGGGCTGCCATTGACGGCCTTCGCGGCTTCAGTGATCGACTCCTGGGTGAGGTTCATGATGCCTTCGTAATTGGTGTAGGCCTGATAGGCCTCAAGCATGGTGAACTCGGGATTCCAGCGCCAGCCCAAGCCTTCGTTGCGGAAGTTGCGGTTGATCTCGTAGACGCGATCGAGCCCGCCGACGACCAGCCGCTTCAAATAAAGCTCGGGCGCGATGCGGAGGTAGAGATCCATATCGAGCGTGTTGTGATGGGTCACAAAGGGACGCGCCACGGCGCCGCCGGCGATGGGCTGCATCATCGGGGTCTCGACTTCGACGAATCCATGCGAGTCGAAGGTGCGGCGCATGGATTGCATCATCTTTGTGCGCTTGAGAAATACCTCGCGCACTTCGGGATTCATGACCAGGTCGACGTAACGCTGGCGGTAGCGCAACTCGACGTCGGTGAGGCCGTGCCATTTTTCGGGCAGGGGCAATAGATCTTTGCTCAAGAAAGTGATTTCTTCGACGTGGACGGTGAGTTCGCCTGTGCGTGTGCGGAACAGATATCCGCTGACGCCGATGTGGTCGCCGAGGTCGAGGAGTTTGTAGAGTTCGAATCCCTTGTCGCCGACAGCGTCTTTCTTGACGTAAATCTGCAACTTCCGGCCTCCCTGCTGGATGTGGGCGAATCCCGCTTTGCCCATCAGGCGGATGGCCATGATGCGTCCGGCGACGCGCACGTTGACGCGGTCCTTCTCGAGTTCCTCGGCAGTCTTAGCGGAGTAGTCGGCCAGGATCTGCGGCGCGGTGTGAGTGAATTCGTATTTGCTGCGGTAGGTGGGCTGGCCGAGAGCTTCGATCTGCTTCAGCTTCTCTTGCCGCAGTTGGTAGATTTTATCGTCGAGTGCCACGGAGTCCTTTTCTTACGGAGTGGAACGGAGATTATAAACAACCGGTCTGCGGGTTCTGTCGCGAGGTGTGGGCGATAGGATTGCTCTCGAACTGGAAGAACGCAAGATCCCTGCGCAGACGACAAAATAATTTTTGAATCGAAAACTCGCAAAATCTTGTTAATAAAGGATTTACGCGGGGAGGAATGCCCTTTGTACTCGCAAAATCTTGAGGCTATTGGACTTACAGGCAAAATCTTCAGGAATAAGGACTTACTGAAGCATTTTGCCGGCTTACCGCTGTACGATTCGCGGGCAAGATGCCCGCGCGACAGCCGGCGAGACGGCGCTTGTAATTACCTAGGTACCTTAGTACATTGGTACACACATGGCAGATGATCCCAAACTCGAGATCGAGCGGGTGCAGACCGGGGTACGGATCGAAAAACGCATTCTGAAAGTGCTGAAGGCATTCGCGGAGTACCACGACATGACTCTGGGCGACGTGCTGGAGGGCATTGTGTTGCACGCCTTTGATGGGAAGACTCCGTTCAGCCCAGCGTCTCTGGAAAAGATTCGCGAGTTAAAGAAATTCTACGAACTCGATCTGGATTCAAGCGCCAGCCATCGGTTACGGGAGATAAAAGCCAAGGGGCGACGCGCAAAGAACTAAAAACCTCACGACAGAGGACACAGAGAGACACAGAGGAATGCATTATGAGCGTTTCGCAAAGCAAGATCGGGTTGTGCGTGCTGCAGTGGTCCCTGGGGATTGTGATTCTGATTGAAGCGGTGATGTTTGTGCTGCCGAGCGCGGCGCACGAGTTTTCTCGAACGCACATGCCGGGGATTGTGCGGATGATTTTGGGATGGGGAGAGATTGCCGGAGCCGTGCTGCTGTTGATTCCGAAGACCACGGTTCGGGGAGCGTGGTTGTTGCTAGCGGTGTTCGTGATGGCGATTCTGCTGCATTTGTTGCACGGGTTGTATGGGATGGGGAATCTGGTGATCTATGCGGCGGCGGCGTTCGCGATCGCGGTGGGAAAGAATTGAGCGTCGAACGACCACAGGGGCTAAAGCCCGCAATTCTTCGATGCGGCTTACTCGGGACTGAAGGGCCGCTCTTCCACGGCCACGTGGCGAACTTCTACGATGGCAGCTACGGCACCATCTTCGACGGAGCAGCCACGTTACGAATTTGTTCGTCGTAATAAAGCCATGAGCAATGAAGAAGTCATCCACGGTTTTGAGACGGATTCTTTATCCGGGGAATTCCATCACGCCGATCACGTGCGGCTTGCGTTCGCATATCTCTGTCTTTATCCGCCGATGGAGGCGTTGGAAAGGTTTGCTGCGGGGCTGAAGCGCTTTGCGGCGGCGCGGGGGAAGGCACAGCTTTATCATGAGACCATCACACTCGCGTATTTCTTCTTGATCCGCGAGCGGATGGCGCGGGACACGACAGCGGATTGGGACGACTTCTCGCGGCAAAATCCGGATCTGTTGCGGTGGAAGCCGGGAATTCTTGATCGCTACTATCGGGAGAGCACGCTGAAGTCGGAACTGGCGCGGTCGGTTTTCGTTCTCCCCGACAAGTTTGAGCAAGTTTGATACTCTGTCCGCTGTCTTTTCTTCTCTGATCACGTCCAACTCGCATGCGACCTACACTCCTGCTCCTCACTCTGACTGTTACCTTGGCCAATGCTCAAGACATCCGCAGCGGCGATGCCCTGCTGCGGGCCATGCACGACCGGTACCAGTCGTCGTGGTATCAAACGGTTACTTTCACGCAGAAGAGCACTACCTACAAGCCGGACGGGACCAGTTCGGCGGAGACCTGGTACGAGGCGGCGTCGGTACCGGGCAAACTGCGGATCGACATCGGCCCGCCCGCGGACGGCAAGGGATACGTTCTGGTCGACGGTGACGTCAGCATTATTAAAGACAATAAAGTCGCGGGCACGCGACACTCCGTGAACATGCTGCTGGTGCTGGGATTCGACGTGTACCGGCAGGATCCGGAGACGACGATCAAAGTGGTGAAAGGCGAAGGCTACGATTTGTCGAAGCTGCACGAGGACACGTGGGAGGGCAAACCGGCGTACGTGGTCGGGGCGGATCAGGGAGATTTGAAGTCGAAGCAGTTCTGGGTGGCCAAGGATACGTTGCTGTTCGTGCGGGTGATCGAACCGGCGCAGGGCGAACCGGGGAAGCTCGATGATATACGCTTCGCGAATTACCGGCCGCTGGCAGGGGCCTGGATCGCGGCTGGGGTCGAGGTATGGTCGGAGGGCAAGAAGGTTTTCTCGGAAGATTACACCGATATTCAGGCCAATGTGAAATTGGCGCCCGGGGTGTTTGATCCGCGACAGTTCGCGGCGACGCACTGGGAAAAGTAACTGTTCCGGCCAGTCGAGCTTGGACGCTCTGGCATTTGGTCGGCGAATCAGTGTTAAGAATCTTAAACCGCTGAGCACGCTGAGAAGGCCCGCAGAGGACGCAGAGAAAGTCTGCTGGAATCTCGGATATCGTAATACGATGCTCGGGGGCGAGTTGCCGCCGCTACGCTCCCGCGAACATCGTTGCGCTGCGCGCGCTGTTCCGCAGTAGAATGGCCGCATCAATTCTCATCTCAGCCTTCCAGGGAAGGTGCTCATGACTCACCTTAAGGTTAATGGAATCGCGCAATCGTTTGATGGCGATCCGGAGATGCCGCTGCTGTGGTATCTGCGGGACATTCTCGGACTCACGGGAACAAAATTCGGGTGCGGCATGGCGCTGTGCGGCGCGTGCACGGTGCTGGAAAACGGAAAAGCGATCCGGTCGTGCCAGAAACAGATGGGGACGGTCTCAGGTGAGATCACGACCATCGAGGGAATTTCCGCGCACGGGCCGCATGCGGTGCAAAAGGCGTGGGCGGAAGTGAATGTGCCGCAGTGCGGATACTGCCAGCCGGGACAGATCATGCAGGCGGTGTCGCTGCTGGCGACGAAGCCGAAGCCGACCGATGCCGATATTGACGAACAGATGGCGGGAAATATTTGCAGGTGCGGGACGTACCAGCGCATCCGGGCCGCGATCAAGACCGCGGCAAAGGAGACCGCATGATCACCATCGAGAATGTTTCACGGCGCAATTTTCTGCAGGGTATGTTGTCGGCGGGGGCGTTTGTGCTGTGCGTCCGGACAAACCCGCTTTTCGCAAAGGCCGCGAGCGGCTTTGCGCCCAACACTACCGGAGACCTATCGATTGACGCGACCGCGTTTCATCCCGGGGTGTACCTGGGGATCCAGACGGATGGGACGGTGTTCATAGTGGCGCACCGGACGGAGATGGGGAATGGTGTGCGCACGAGCCTGCCGCGCATTTTGGCAGACGAACTGGACGCGGACTGGAGCCGCGTGCATGTGATCCAGGGTGATGGCGATGAGCGCTACGGATCGCAGGATACGGATGGATCGCACTCGGTGCGGGAATTTTTCGACACCATGCGGGAAGCTGGAGCGACGGCTCGGCTGATGTTGGTACGGGCGGCGGCGCAACAGTGGGGAGTGCCCGAGGAACAGTGCGCGGCCGATCCGGTACACGTGGTCACGCATAAGGCTTCGAGCCGGTCACTCGGATACGGAGAACTGGCGATGCTGGCGGCGAAGCAGCCGGTTCCAAAGAAGGAAGACGTCAAACTGAAGTCGCCGGAGCAATGGCGGTACATCGGCAAACCAGCGCCCGGCTACGACGTAACCGATGTCTGTGCGGGCAAACCGCTGTTCGGGATGGACGTCCGCGTGGATGGGATGGTGTATGCGGCGGTCGCGCATCCTCCGGTGCTGGGGGGCAAAGTGAAGTCGGTGGATGATTCGGCGGCGCTGAAAGTGAAGGGCGTGCAGAAGACGATTCCGATCGCTCCGTTCAAGGCCCCGCATGCGTTTCAGCCTTTGGGTGGAGTGGCGGTGATTGCCGATAACACCTGGTCTGCATTCAAAGGACGCAAGCAACTGAAGATCGAGTGGGACAACGGGGCGAATGCTTCCTACACTTCCAGCGAATATAAGAAGCAATTGCAGGAGACGGCGCGGCAGCCGGGGAAGGTAGTGCACACGGTTGGAGATCCGGATGCCGAATTTGCTAAGGGCGGAAAGATCGTGGAGGCGGAATATTTCGCACCACACCTGGCACACGCTTCGATGGAGCCTCCGGTCGCTGTGGCTGACGTTCGCGGTGACAAGGTGACGGTCTGGTCGCCGACACAAAATCCGCAGGGGGTGCAGGAAGAGGTGGCAAAGGCTCTGGGGTTGAAGAAAGAGGATGTCACCTGCCACGTGACTTTTCTTGGCGGAGGCTTTGGCCGCAAGTCGAAGCCCGATTATGCGGTCGAGGCCGCAGTGCTCTCGAAACAGAGCGGTAAGCCGGTAAAGGTGGTCTGGAGCCGCGAGGACGATATCCAGTTCGACTACTACCACTCGGTGGCGGCGATGTATCTGAAGGCGGCGCTGGATGACTCTGGCAAGCCGCGGGCGTGGCTGCAGAGGTCGGTATTTCCACCGATCGGGTCGACGTTCGACAAAGATGCAACTTATGGCGGGGCCGGGGAGATGTCGATGGGCTGGAACGTTGTGCCCTTCGATGTGCCGAACTTCCGCAGCGAGAATGGGCAGGCGGTGGCGCACGTGCGTATTGGATGGCTGCGATCGGTGGCGAATATTTATCACGCTTTCGCGGTGCAGTCTTTTGCCAACGAGCTGGCAGTGTCGGCGAATCGGGATCCGTACGATTATTTGGTTGCGCTGATCGGATCGGCTCGGACCTTGGAGGGGACGCAGCCTCCGGAACTGTCGCAGAAATATCCGTACGAAACGGCGCGGCTGCGGCACGTGGCCGAACTGGCAGCGGCCAAGGCAAATTGGGGCAAAAAGAAATCCGGCAACGGGTGGGGCATGGGCATCGCAGTGCACCGCAGCTTCCTGACCTACGTTGCGACCGTGGTCGAGGCCGAGGTGGATAGCGGTGGCGCGGTGCGCATTCCGCATGTCTACACCGTGGTGGATGCGGGGATTGTGGCCAATCCGGACATGGTGCGGTCGCAGTTTGAGGGCGCGGCGGTGTTCGGGACCAGCATTGCGCGGACTGGGGAGATCACCGCGACTAACGGCGTGATCGATCAGTCGAATTTTCACAATTATCCTGTGGCGCGGATGAACGATGCTCCGGTGCAGGTGGATGTGCAGATCGTGGAAAGCACGGCGCCTCCGGCGGGAGTGGGAGAGCCGGGAGTTCCGCCGTTCGTGCCGGCATTATGCAATGCAATCTATGCGGCGACCGGCAAGCGGGTACGGGAGCTGCCGCTGACGAGGAACGGGTTCGCCTGAGATTTCAGCGGCGATCTCGGCTTTTACTGGCTTGGGCAGCGAGCGCCCGGACGAAGCAGCCGAGCTTCGCTCGGCGGACAGCCGAGGGCGGCTGTCCCCACATTTGGAAATCTTTTGACACGGTCACCGGGCTAACGAATTTCTGCTCGTGCCGTCCAACCTCGCGCGGGATA
>DATGFC010000028.1:0-8274 GCA_035309485.1 Candidatus Sulfotelmatobacter sp. | reverse complement strand
GATTCTGCACAAATCACCCCTAAAGGAGCGGTTCCAAAGGACATCTTAGCACACCGCCATGTTTCAACGTGCCACAGTTAGTTTGGGTTAGGCGGTCACGAAACTCAGTGACGCGGGTCACAGGGTGATCCTATGTGCCCTGGGCCGCGAGGGCTGGCAGGGCGGCGCGGAAAGCGGCGATCTCCTCGGGCGAGGGCGGCACAGCACTTGCCGAAGCGGCCAGCGGCGCATAGAAAACCGGGCAGCCGAGGTCGGATTCGGAGAGTTGCGGTAGAAATCGTTGGAGGTCCTCAGAGAGAACGAGGGCGCGTTTGGGCTTTAAGGAGCGGCGGATCCTGGCGACGCCTTGAGGGAGATGCCGGTCCAACAGATCGACAACTTCGGGGGGCTCGGTGCCCGATGCTATGGGGCACTCGATCAGATAAGCCAGGAAGAGGCCACGTTTTTGGAAGTCGGCCAGGACTTCTTCGCAGGACTTCCCTGCCGTGGAGATGGATAGCGCGGAGAGGAGATCACCAGCGAGGCCGGTGTAAGGAGCCTCGGGCGAGTAGAGAAACTCGGAATCAGAATCGGGGGCAGAAGCGGCTAGCAACAGAGCCTGGATATGGATGGGGCGGAAACGCGTGGCCCATTCGAGGCGCTGCAAGCGGCGAGCGATGTGCTCGGCGGAGGCGAGTTGGCCGCAGCCATCGCAAGGCAAGAGTGTGGGGACAGCCATATACAAAAATGGTAGAGCAAGGCAGCGGCCGAGGCAAATGGGCGAAAGTAAGGGTGCGGTAGCTAAAGTTGCATCACTGACAGACCGGGAATTTTCTGGAAGTGGCGCAGATTTGTTGTGAGCACCGAAAAGCCGGGCGACAGCGCCGTTGCGCCGATGAGCAAGTCTCCGAAGGGGATTACCACTCCCTGACCCTGCTGTTCCCCGTCGATCTTACCTGCCAGCATCGCGGTCTCTTTTGTATATGGATACACCGTTAAGTCCGCCAGCAGTTCGTGCAGGAAAGATTCACGGCGTGCACGCAATTGCGGTACTTGCGCACGATATATGCCGTGAATGAGTTCGGTCAGGCCTACGGCGGAAAGTGCGGCGTCCTGGTCTCCGGCCACACCCACCACCCGCGCAATCAGCCGTTCGACGGTATCCCCTCGGCGCTCGGCAGCGATGACCACGCTGGAGTCGAGGATTAGTCCCATGCGGGCGGGCTGAGTGGTTCGCGATGACTGTTGATAATCTCTTCGAGATCGCGCCCGAAGTCGCCATCCAGCGTCACCGTCGAGCCATGCTCACGTGCGAGACGCAGAGATTCCGAGAGTAGCCGCAGAGAGGGTTCGGCGACGGGGCGAACGATGGCAACTGGCCGCGCGTTGTCTTCGATGACGACCTCAGTGCCAGAGCGCACGCGGGCCATCAGCGAAGCGAAATCGCCCGCCGCTTCTGCTTCGGAAATATGGATCACACGCTTGGTCACTCCCTGATTATACACCGAGTGGGAAGCTTGCACCTTTACGGGCCTTATACCGTGCCGAAATTACGGTTGTGGTCGGCGAGGTGGGGCGGTTGCGAAGCCGGGATGGTTTCGGGGTACTGCTGCCGCGCAACCGCACCGTTGATTATTTGTGCAACCCATTTGACAGGGAAAAGTTGCGCAGCGGATCTTAAGTAAGCCCTGATTTTGCGTTTGGATTCTTCGCTGGTGAGCAGTGCTGTTCGCTGCTTTTTGGCGCTTCTAGGGCACACCGACGCGACGTTCGAGGTCTGAGAATCGAGGATCGGAGCGAATTTCATCCCAGATTGGATCCTCTTTCAGAAAGGGCATGCCGTGAGTTTTCTCCTGGTAAGCTTTCTCTAGCCAGGCGAACGCGCGGTCCTTATCACCCAAGATGGCATAGAGATAAGCGGGTAATTCCGGATATACAGTTTCGCCCCGGGCGGCGAGTTTTTCCAAGGCAGCGACCCACTCGCGGATACCACCCCTAAAACCATCTGCAGCATAGCCGCGCCCCAGCGCTTCGGCTTGGCTGTCAAGGCCGAACTCCACCAATGCCTCATGCCATTCGTTGATAGCCTCCTCATATTTTCCCGCGCGCTCGAAGCCGTAGCCCAGGTCGTAGTGAGCCATGGGACCAGACATATGGCTGGCAACCTCGTTGCGTTTGATCTCGATGAAGCGATCAAATTGGCGACGCAAGTAGTACTCCCATGCGAGTCTGCCGTTCGCAGGATCCAAGCTCGTGGCCAGCTCCGCTTCGTGAAGGCTCTCCTCCGGATGATGCGTAAGACCAAGGTATTCGGCGTAAAGAGAGTGAGCTTCGGCCAGATTGGGGTTCAATTCCATGGCGCGCCGATAGTCCCGCCCGCAATCGTCCCACCTCCAATCGAAGAGATCGAGCCGGCCGAGCGCCACATGAGCTTCGGCCGAGGAAGGATCGATGGCCAGAGCTTTCCGAAGGATCTCGCGTACCTGCTGATCCTCGGAGGCAGAAAGCATCGCTCTTTCGATCAAGGCGCGTGCCATCGCAACGTAAGCGGGGGCGTAATTCGGATCCTCGGCGATGGCGCGCTTAAAATATTCGGTGGCGGTTTGGGATTCTCCTTCTCGCCCATCTTTCTTTCTGCCCTCGTGGATCATTTTGCGTTCATTCTCGTAATGGTAGCGCCCCTCCAGATAGGGTTCGATTGCCTTCAGGTTCACCGACTGCGCACGAGTGAGAAGCTGCTGTTCCCTGGGGGTGAGATTGACCTTAATCTGCTGGGCAATCGAGCGAGCCATTTCAGCCTGCAGGGAAAGAATGTCTTGGAGGTCCCGGTCGTAAGTGCCAGCCCACAGGTGCCTGTCGGAGTTGGCATCGATTAACTGGGCGGTGATGCGGACGCGGCCGCCCGAGCGTTGCACGGTACCTTCTACAATGCCCTCCACGTTCAATTCATGGGCGATTTCCGGCAACGACTTGGAGGACTTCTTGTAACGGATGGTGGAAGTACGCGAAATAACTCGCAAGGAGGCGATTTGCGCCAGGTCGGTAATAAGCGCATCGGTCATGCCGTCGGAAAAGTATTCCTGAGCCGGATCGCCGGAAAGGTTCTGAAGAGGCAAAACCGCGACCGAGTGAATCGAGGGCGCGCGGTTCTCTCCGAGCACATTTCGGCCGAAGGAGGGCGGGTAACGGAGCATGAGGAATGTACCCACCCCGGCAAAAATACCCAAGGCCATGGTGAAGATCACGAACGGAGCCCAGCGGAGCCGGGAGGGCTCCGATAGAGGTGATGGCGCGATTGCGGAGAGAACATGACCGCTCAAGGGGACGGACAGGGCGGCCGCGCGTGTGCCGCCGGGTTGTGCCCCCAGGACGTCCTGTTCCTGCATTACTTTTGAGAGCTGCCAGAGGTCCGCGGTCTGGAACTCCGCATTTTCTGAGCCGTTTCGAGTAACTTCGGCAACGAAGCGGTATCCCCTTTTGGGAACCGTAGCAATCACAGACTGAGAATCGCTTGAGCCCCCCAGCACTTTGCGCAAGATGGAGATGTTGCGCGCCAGGGCATCGTCGCCGACGAAGGTATCCGGCCAGAGCTTCTTCATAAATTCTTCTTTTTCTACAAGGTGGCCGGCATTTTCCAGCAGTAAGACAAGCGTGTCGAAGATTCTGGGTGCCAGGGGAATTGCCACACCGCAGCGGAGAAGGCGGCGTTCGGCCACATCCAGTGAAAAGTCGACAAATCCGTACCGGGGGGAAGTGGGCTGACCCATGGGCGCCCTCGGTCCTTTTGCCAGCATTCTATCAGAAAAGAATCGGGAATTGCTCAAGACACGAACTTGGGCGAGGTGTTATTTCCTTCCCACACTCGGGAGAAAGACCCTGAAAACACTTGCACCACAGGCGGGGACGAGATGGCGTCTCTGTTTGGTAGTGCTGGCCCTGGCGTTAGGAATTCTGGCGGGAGCGCTGGCGTCCGGCCGCTTAAAGTTTCCTATCCGCGATAGTACGGCTTCGACCCCCACGTAAGAGGATGCTTTTAATGAGCAGAGTATGAACGATCTGCGGTTTGGTTTGCGCATGAGTGAGTAGAAGGATTGGGGCTCTGGGACCCGGTTCTTTTTCTTTTATCCGGAGGACTGCGTGAGGACAATTCTGAGCGTTGAGCGGCCTATCAGCGTTTATGTTCTTGTCGAAACCCGACTCGTGCGGGAGGCCCTGGTGCGGCTAGCCCGGAAACAAATGTCATTGGAAGTCGTGGGAGCTAGCGGAGATGTCCGCGTGGCATGGGAGCAACTGGCTGCCAGACCCTGTGACGTGCTGCTGCTCGATTCCTTGCAAATGCTGCGAAGCTTCCTCATCTCTTCCGGGACGTCGAATCGCGAGGCCGGCGGCAAAATTCTCCTCCTCGGCATGGAGCAGGATCCCGAACACTTTCTGCAGGCGGTGGGCTTGGGAATCCGCGGCTATCTCCTCAAGGATGTGTCAACCGCCGAAGTACTCGATGCGGTCCAGGCCACAGCGCAAGGGCAAGCCGTGTGCCCTCCGAAGCTTTGTAAGACTCTTTTCGATTTTGTAGCCACAGGGATGGCTTCGCGATCTGGAAGCCCGGAGCAGACTGGAAACCGGCAGGTCAGCTTAACCGTTCGCCAACGCCAACTGATGAAACTTGTCGCCGGCGGCATGACCAATAAAGAGATCGCATCGAACCTCAACCTTTCAGAATTTACAGTCAAGAACCACATTCGTCGCGTAATGGCGCACTTGCACGCAGACAGCCGCCACAAGGCCGTGGAAACAATTCGTGCCGGAGGCTTTTTCCCTGGAGCATGATCCGGGCACTACCGGGAGTGAGAGGGCGACATGAAAAAAGTCTTGCTGATGTTTGGTCTGGTTTGCGGGTCGCTACTGCTCCATGCATGCGGAGGCTCGAGCCCCGTAGCCACGCGACTTTCGGTCACGTCAACCTCGGGCACGGCCACCGCCGGCACGGCTGTCATGATCACGGTGAGTGTGCTGGAGGGGTCCGGTGCAGTGTTCGCTAAATTCATCGGGACAGTTCACTTCACAAGCAGCGACGGGCAAGCGGTGCTGCCACCTGACTCGATGCTGATAAATGGAACGGGAACCTTTTCGGTAACCTTGAAGACCGCAGGCGCCCAGACCGTCACCGCAACCAGCGGGACATTGACTGGGACGTCCAGCTCGATCACCGTGAGTGCCGCAGCCCCCGCGCTATTTTCGATAACTGCGGTGAACGCCACCGCAGCCGGCACCGCTTTCAATGTCACCGTAAAAGCCCTGGATGCCTCGAACAACGTGACCACCAGCTATTCCGGAACACTCCATTTCACAAGCTCGGACAGCCAGGCGACGCTGCCCGCAAACTCGACGCTGACAAACGGCATGGGAACTTTTTCCGCAAAATTGAGAACCGTCGGCACCGGCAGCCAAACCATTACCGCGACCGACACCCTTAACGCTTCCATTACCGGTACTTCCAGTCCGATCGTCGTCACTCCCGGCCCGCCAACGGCCGTCTCCGTACAAGCACCTGGCGCCGTGACGACCAGCCTAACCTTTCAGCTCACCGTCAATGCAACGGACACCTTCGGCAACGTGGCTGCAAGTTACGCGGGAACCGTGCACTTCACAAGTACGGATAGCCAAGCGACTCTGCCTGGAAATACACCCCTGACAAACGGTTCAGGAACTTTTTCGGTGATCCTCAAGACGCTCGGCATGCAAACCATCACCGCCACTGATACGGTAACGTCTTCGCTGAAAGGCACGTCGAGCCCCATCAATGTGGTAACGAACGCGGCCACACACATCGGGCTGGCGGGGCCAAGCGCTACCCCAACGCGCAAGACATTCCAGCTCACCGCGACCGCACTGGATGCCGCCAACAACACATCGCTGGTATACACCGGGACAGTCCATTTCACGAGCACGGATAGCCAGGCGAAGCTCCCGGCGGACTCCACGCTGACGGCCGGAACAGCCAATTTTCCCGTGACGCTGGAAACTGTCGGCAGCGGCACACAATCGATAACGGCAACCGACACGGTAACGAGTTCCATCACGGGCTCGTTGCCGATTACGGTGACGGCGGCAGCCGCGTTGGCAATCACCTCCCACACTCCGCCAGGCGGGACGGTGGGCGTTCGGTACGACCAGCACATCATCCAAGTCTGCACCATATTTCGCCAGTGTTTCGCCGAAAAGGTCTATGGGTTCCCGCTGACAGCTTCTGGCGGGATTTCGCCCTATAACTGGAGTTGGGCTGCGGCGGCGGGGTCTTCGTTGCCGGCGGGTCTGAACGTCGCGAATCCTCTGAACAGTAACTGCCCGCAGTTAGGGACTATTTTCAGTCCAAAGCCTGCCTGCATCTATGGGACACCGACGGCGCCGGGAACTTTCAACGTTGTTCTTACCGTTACCGACTCAGGGTTGCCTGCAGTGCAGACGACTGCGAATTACGCCATAACTATCGCTCTTCCGGCGCCGCCTGTCGTTAACGCGACGCCAGCGCCCCCGGCGGGCGGAGAAAACCTACCTTACTCCTTTGCCTTCACGGCGAGTGGTTACCCGCCGCTGAGTTGGAGCGAATCCGGTGCATTGCCTCCTGGGCTATCGTTCGACAACAGCACCGGGACGCTTTCTGGAAAACCGACGCAGACAGGTTCATTCCCGATTACGGTTACGGCGACGGACCAGTTCATGCAAAGCTCGGCCGGGGCAGCTTTCACCATCGTGATCACTACTCATGGCTTCGTAGCGACAGGGAGCATGGCAACCGCGCGGCGATTCCATACCGCGACACTGCTGGGCACCGGAAAAGTGCTGGTGGCGGGGGGCGAGGATGCCGGCAGCACCGCTTTCGCCTCCGCAGAGCTATTCGATCCAACTACCGGAACGTTTTCGCCCACAGGCAGCATGACGGCGCCGCGGGTAGGGCATACGGCAACGCTTCTGGCCAGCGGAAAAGTGCTGATCACCGGCGGAGCTACGGACGTGACTGAGAATGCGTTATCGAGCGCCGAGTTGTACGACCCGGTTGCCGGCACATTTGCCACCACCGGGAGCATGGCAAGCGCGAGGGTCGCTCACACGGCGACACTGCTGCAAAATGGCAAGGTGCTCGTGGTGGGAGGAGACATCATCTTCTTTAACGGCGTCCAAAATACGAGTATTCAGTCGCTCGCTTCCGCCGAAATCTTCGATCCGGGCACGGGGACCTTTGCCGCGACGGGCAGTCTGAGCGTTCCAAGGGAATCTCACACGTCCACGCTGCTCAACGACGGCAGGGTGCTGGTCGCGGGAGGAAGCGACGGGGCAGCTGGCAACACAACGCCGCCGGCAACTTTATATGCCACCGCGGAGTTGTTCGATCCCGCCAAGGGGACCTTTACGGCAGCAGGCATGATGACCGCTGCACGGGACTTTTTCACTACAAGTTTGCTTGGCAGTGGAAAAGTCCTTGCCGCCGGCGGTGCGAGCGCGGCGGGTTTTCTGGCAACGGCGGACCTCTTCGATCCAACCAGCGCAAGCTTCACAGCCACGGGGAACCTGACGGCGACCCGTTTTTATCACGATGCCGCCTTGCTCAACGATGGGACTGTTCTGCTGACCGGCGGATCGGATGCCAACAACCGGGCACTCGCATCAGCGGAAATTTACAATTCAGCCGCAGGCAGCTTTGCGGTTACCGGCAGCATGCTCTCCCCGCGCGTTTGGCATACCGAAACTGTGCTGCCGAATGGCAATGTCCTAGTGACTGGAGGATCGACCGATACAGGTCCCCTCGCAACGGCGGAGTTGTACCAGTAGGGGCACGCGCGCGGATCCCCGATGAAAAACGATAAGCCCACGGAGCGGAACTATTTGGAGACGGCGGCGTCGGAGGGGAGCTTGGAGCGAAGGCACCACTTCAGCTCCTGGCTCATTTCGGTGATTTCCATGCCGGGCATGACGATGAATTTGCAGGAGAGCATTTCGCGCGGCTCGTCGTCATCGGGAAGCTGGCAGGTGACGCGGCAATACTGACAATCCTGGTTCCAGCAGAAACGCCCGTAGGGGATAGTTTCCGGGCTGATGAACTGAAAGCAGCGCAGCAAGGAATTGCGTTCCGGCACCTGGAACTTCTTGCCGAAGATGGTGATCTCAACCAGTTTTTCGTACGGGCGGAAAGGTTCCGACATGATGGCTCTGTCCTTTGTTGACAGCTTGCAACGCGGCTCTGAGTCCCCTGAGCTGGTAGTGGTGCGGTGCCTATTCAGATTAGTGCGAGGGAATGCG
>DATGFC010000027.1:0-74401 GCA_035309485.1 Candidatus Sulfotelmatobacter sp. | reverse complement strand
CCATCCTCGTGATGAGGATTGTGGAGATTTATGTCGAGATCGATCCACTCGCCTTGTGGCGAAACTTCGAATTCCTTGTAATGCTTTATGTCCGCGAAGTCCGAACCGACGAACACCTCCGCGACGTCCCAGTTCCAGAGCTGATTGGTTTCCTGGCGAGTGTCCGGTTCGGGCTTAAGGTGAAGCTGCTCATAGGGGCAGATAAATAAGAAGTACAGGTTGTCTTTCGTCCAGCGCGAGCGCACCTCGGTGCGATATCGAGGGACATCCTTTCCGAACGAGTCTTTCTTCATGAAGACGGGACGTGCGGCTCTCCAGAAGGGCAAAGCCGGATCGAGCTTTAGAGACGCATCTTTGCTTGCGGAGGTGCTCTCGAATACGGCTTGAGCCGAGACCAGCATGGGACCGCTAAGAAGGATAACGACAAGAGTTCTAGCGAAGCCATTCATCCAGGTGCTCCTCTACGAAGGCATCATCCCGCAAATGCGGATACGCTTTGCACACGCGGTCGATTTCTTCCATCTGGCCCGGGGAGAGTTCCTCATGGGGATCAAGACACCAGCGGCCTTCCAGCAGGCCTTGACGCCGCAGGATCTCATGTATGCCCGGAATACATCCACGAAACTGGTGAGCGGGATCAAATATAGCCGCGTTCGCGTCGGTAATCTGCTGGGCAAGTGTGAGTTGTTCGCTGAAGATTCTGCCGGAATTGCTTGTTGCCATCGCAAGGTGAGAAACCGCGGTGTTTGTCCACACTGCCCAATGCCCTAGCAAGCCGCCGACGATCCGAATCCGTTGGTTCGCGAAAGCAAAAGGTGTAAGCAGGTCGTTCAAGATGTTGTCGTCGTTGCCGGTGTACAGCGCGACTTCGTGGCTGCGGCCCGATTCAGCCAGCGCGCGCACCACGTCGATGGTCTGATAGCGATTAAAGGGCGCGATCTTGATCGCGACCACGTTGTCGATTTCCATGAACTGGCGCCAGAACTCGTAGGGGAGTAATCGTCCTCCGACCGCAGGCTGCAGATAAAAGCCCATGACCGGAACCACGGAAGCAACAACTCGGGAGTGTTCGAGGAGTTCGAAAGTGCTCTCATCGCGCAAGGACGCAAGACTCAACAATACGGCATCGTAGCCTAACTCTTTGGCCAGTTGCGCCTCGCCTAAGGCTTGATCGCGTTGGCCGCAAACCCCGGCAATCTTGACGATTTCATGGCCGCGACTCTCTTCCTGGGCGAGACTCAACACTGGTCGCAGTAATCCAAATTGCGGATTACGAATCGCAAACTGAGTGGTGTGAACCCCCACAGCAATGCCTCCCGCTCCGGCCCCCAGATAATATCGTGTTAGAGCGCGTTGGCGGCGCTCGTCCAGCTTGCGGTTGCAGTTGAGAGCGAGAGGATGGGCTGGAATCACCATGCCTGACCGGAGTTTCTCGCGCAGCTGCATCAGAATTTTCCGTCCCGCGTTTGGAAGTGTGTCGGCTTATTCAGCATGACACCGCCTTGGCGAATCCAATCGGCGATCCATCCAATCATCTCGCTGGGGCTAGCCGTGGGCTGACCAAAGAGTGTTCGGGCCTTGGCGGCGTTGTTGAGCAGTGAGGTGGAACCTTCGGGTTCAGGAAGAAATATTGGTTCGGTTCCGAAGTGCCGGCCAAATTCGATTGCGACTTCGCGAACAGAAAGAGTTTCGGGACCGGTGATGTTCAAGACAAACGGCGGCGACTGGCAGTAAGCAAACGAGCGCAGACACCAGGAGTTGGCGTCCCTCTGCCAGATCACATTCACGTAGGGCATCGCTAGAGAAATAGGACGGCGCTCGAACACGGCCCGGGCAATATCCACCAGCACTCCGTAGCGCAGTTCGACGGCATAGTTCAGGCGCAGAATTGCCACGCGTGTTCCCCACCGGTGCGAGCCGTTCTCGAACATGCGTTCGCGGCCCAAAGCCGATTGCGCATATTCGCCGACGGGGCCGACGGGAGTAGACTCGACGGCTCCGCCCTCCGACACGGAGCGTAAGGGATACACGTTGCCGGTCGAAAAGACGACGATGCGGGAGTTGCGATAGCGCTCCACAACCAAGCCGGGCAAAAATGTATTCATCGCCCACGTCAAGTGTTCCGCGCCGGAAGTCTCGAATTTCCGCGCAGCCATGAATATCACGTTCGGAATCTCGGGCAGGCGCGACAGTGCTCCTGGTTCCAGCAGGTCGCAGGATATCGTTTCAATTCCGTGCGCTGCAAGCTGCGCGGGCAGGCTGTCGTTGCTGAAGCGAGCCACCGCGACGATCCGCAGGTGAGCGCCGGCAAGGTCCGCGGCGCGACGGGCCAGACGAGACAGGCTCGGCCCCATTTTGCCCCCTGCGCCGAGAATCAGGAGGTCGCCGTTCAAGGCTGACATTGCGGCGGCATCGGCCTCAGTGGGCTGCGAGAGGCGCGCTTCTAATTCGTCGATATTTTTGATAGTCGTCACTAGCCCAGCTCAAACCCTGCGATTGCATAGATTGAATTGTTGTCCGCGTGCAGATCCTTTCCGCGCACCATGCGCTGAAGGTGTCTGCTAGGCGTAAATGCAAGATCACGCGCAATCGCCACCGCGCCGGCATTCGTCGGCAACAAATCCCATGAACAGTCCCGATCACCTGCGGTCAGCGTTCGTTCGATCAGCACTCGAGCGGTTCTGGGCGAATGGCACACCGAGGGTCCGAGGTAATGCGAATAACGCCCGGGCCGCGTCAAACAGTATGAACCGTTCATAACTAAGGGAGCCTGACCTCGCCGTGCGAGCTCCTCTAACAGCTCGGAGCGATCGGCTCCAAAAGCACGATGGTCTGCCATTCGCCAATTCTCCGGGAGCGTGTCGACGATAGGAACCGCCGTTCCTGTGGTTTGCCCAGTCCCAGCCCTGGTCCAGCGTTCTACCGCTTGCTCGCCGCGGAATCCCATCTTTTCATAAAGTGGCTGGCCTTGATCGGTGGCATCGAGCTTTACAGTTTCAATCGCCGTCCGATCGGCCATGCTTAGCGCCTGCGTCAGCAGGCGTCGGGCAAAACCTCGTCCGCGATAAGATTTCTTGGTGAGAACCATTCCGACCCATGCTAGGCGCCGTCCGTAGCACAGCAGGGTCGTCGTCGCGGCCAACTCTCCATCTACCTCGATGGCGAGACAGCCTTCCGGAGCCAGGTCCATCAGCATGCGCCAATCCGCGGCAGTCTGATTCCATCCCGCTTGTTCCGACAATTCCATCGCTGCCGGAACGTCTTGTGCGGACAGCCTGCGCAAAATTGTGCCCGCACAATCATTCATGGTTCCAATTCTCCCGGAACCAGCGCGTAAAGTGCGATCGAAGTTCGCACAAAGGGAAATTACCATTGCCCGTGAGGGTAGGCTTCCCGCCTTCTGAATTCTTACGCAGATCTTTGATGTGTGCGTAGCGAATGCGTGGGCCCAGAAGAGATGCGCCTTCTTGCGGCCGTTCTCCCGCTTCGAGGAAACAGTTTGCCAGATTCCACACGGCCCCGACTTTCAGCGACCTGGATTCGGTCAGGCTCCAGCCGTCGCAACACCGAGAATCCCAAGAATAGAATGCTTGCGTTTCATTTCCAATATGACTTCATTTCATGATTTGTTTACTTTTCCCATCGAACTGTGATACAAGCGCGCCTACAAAGCTTTCGCAGTGGAGGTTCACCATGAGGTCCGTGGCTCGCTTCGCCTTCTTCTTCCTCGTATTGTCAGCGCTGGGTACCTTCCATTTCCTGTTCGCGCAAGGAACTGACTTGGGCACCATCCGAGGCAACGTAAAGGACGCGAGCGGTGCCGTGATTGCGAACGCGAAAGTCACCATCACCGACCTTGATACCAACACTTCCAGGCAGAGCGACACGAACGGAGCGGGTGATTTTGAGGTTTTCGGTCTGAAGTCCGGCCGCTACAAGGTCTCGGTCACTGCCAACCGAATGACCACACAAGAAATTAACAACCTGGTTTTGAATGGCAGTGCGACCGTTGGGGTGAACGTGACTCTGCGCGTGTCGGGGGGCGGGGAAAAGATTGAGGTCTCGGCGTCAGCTGTGACTATCAATACCGAGAATCCAACCATCAGCGACACCATTGGTCATCAGTCCGTCATCGACCTGCCTCGCGACACTCGCGATATCTACTCGTTCTTGTATTTAAACCCGAACATTACGCAGGCGGATGCCAGCGGAGACGAAAACTTCAAATTCATAGGCGGCCAGAGTTACGGTGGTAGCTTTTCGGTGGACGGTCAACGCTCGAACGGAGGCATATTCGGCCAGCCAACCGACAGCAAGCCTTCTCTCGAAGCCGTCGACGAACTCAACGTCCTCTCTAACAGCTTCAGCGCCGAATACGCGGGTACGGCGAACATTCGCATTACCACCAAACGTGGGCAAAATCAGTTTCACGGTTCGCTTTTTTACAATAATGCCAATTCGGCATTGGCCGCTCTCTCGCTGCAGGATCTTGCTGGAATCGCCGATTTTCAACCGAACGCATTTGCCTCGAAATATCCCACGCCTTATTTCAACATCAACGATCTCGGAGGATCCATAGGTGGTCCGATTAAGGGCCTAAAACGCACGTGGTTTTTTGCGGCTTACGAACGGGACTACGACGTTTCGCCTGTGAATATCTCGACCACAAAACTTCCTCATCCGTCGCTTTGGACAGGTGATTTTTCCGGGATGACCGACAATAGCGGGGCCACGCCCGTGTATAACGAACCCGATGTGCCCGCTGGTGTCGTGCTCACAGCCCAAGAGATTGCCACTGATACCGTTGGTGGCGCTGGCCAGCAATTTTTGCAAATACCGTCACGGCTCTTGAACCCGTCAGTTCAAACTCTGATCACCAAGTACTTTCCGCATATCGGCGTAACGGCGCCTATTGATCCTTCGACTGGCCGGATTCCGAGTTTTCAGACGCAGATGCCGGGACGGGATACGCTCGACACCGGTTCTCTGCGAATCGACCATGACTTCAGCGACAAAGACCACGTTTATGCCAGCTATAACACGTCAGCGGACACAAACGCGATGAGTCCAGTTGTAGCCCCGTATACCGGACTTGGCCTAACGCAAAACAATCGTCAAAACCAAACCGTGCAACTCTCTTACACGCGCATCTTTAAGCCAACCCTCGTCAATGAAGCGCGTGCCGGGTTCAACAAGGAAAATTTGCTGAGGCACAGCAACACCACGCTGGAAGGTTTCCTTTCCAGCATTGGTTTTGATGCGGCAGATATCGCCGCATATGGTTCGGTGGTCGGCCAATTTGCGCTCAGTACGTTCGGGCATCCTGCCATCAACTTCAGCAACACCTTTGCGACTTTCACTAACGGCGGGCGCAACACATATCGACCGGAGGATCAGAATCTAATCACTTTCGGGGACACACTGACCTGGGTACGGGGAAAACATAATTTGCGGATGGGAGCAGATTTTGTTCGCAATCAGGCGGTGGACGGGTTTGCTCTGAACCGCGGAAATCCCCGAGGCTCGATGACCTACTCGAACCCCAGTGCCTGTGTCGCCGACCCCTGTTTTGACTCCAATGCGGACCCATTTGCAGAGTTTCTGCTGGGCTTGCCGCCGACGAGCGCCAGTTATGTGTTGCAGGCGCGGCCTCCCATGAATGTCCATAACTGGGAGGAAGGATACTACGCGCAGGACGACTGGAAAATTTCGTCAAGGCTTACATTGAATTTGGGTCTTCGTTATGACCTGATCACCCCTTTTGTCGAAAAGAGCGACTTGCTGATCAACTTCGACCCCAATGGCAAAAATCCAACTGGAAATCCGGGAGTCTTCATCATCCCCTCCTCGAAGACTTTGCCCTACCTCGACACGCGCATTGCCAGCTACGGATATATCACTGCTGCACAGGCCGGCTTGGGCCGTGGCCTTGTCCGTACTGACAAGAACAATTTTGCGCCGCGCCTGGGCTTTGCATACAAGCTAGGGGATAAGTCAGTTGTGCGCGGGGGCTGGGGTGTTTTCTATCCTACCTCTGCGGCGCAGGGAATACGGGACGCTATCGGAACTAATCCGTTCAATCAGGGCGTCACATCGCGAACTACGCTCGAGGGATGGCCGAGCCCGTCGCAACACGGAATCAGTCCGATCACCGGCGGAACCCTGAAAGGGTTCGGCAATTCTGTGACCGCCAATGCCATACCGTTAGGCATCCAAAGCCCGCGAATCCAGCAATATAACGCCACTTTCGAACGCGAGATCATTCGTGATGGAACTTTGCGAGTGTCTTATCTCGGCACACACATGGATGGCTTGATTGCAGGCAAGGACTTGGATGAACTTGCTCCGAACACGACTCCTTTCGGCACAACCCAAGGGGACGGTGTCACGATTTGCGATCCAACGCAGGGAGACTGTGCCTACTCGCCTGCCGACCTGGCTCGACTGCCCTACCCCCTGGTCGGAGAGTTTCTGCTCACCTACGGAAACTTCGGGTATGGAAATTCAAATTCCTTCCAAACCGAATTCACACGACGTTACAAGAGCGGCCTCATGCTGGATATGTCCTACACGTACCTGGATCAGAAGACCAGCGCGCTGGATACGGCCAACTCCAGTCTGGGAGGCATTGGGTACAACCCATTTAGCCCCAACTCGGACTACGGCACCGACGGTTTCATATCCAAACACCGTTTCATTGCTTATGGACTTTACGATCTGCCCATCGGACGCAGCCACAGAATTGGCCATTCGTTTTCCCGTCTGGCTGACACTTTGATAGGCGGCTGGCAGACGACCTTCAACATGTTTGCCAAATCTGGACAAGGCTTTACACCGTTCTGGGTCTGCGACGACTGTGATCCGGTAGAGCCCGGTAACATCGCGGTTTCATCGATCGATGCCGTCGGAGATTTCAATGCCGAGCCTTCATTCCGTCCGTTGGTGTTGAACAACAACATCAATACCGGGAAAAAAGGCAGCAATGCCATCATTTGGAACTCCAGTGCATTTGGTCTGCCCTCGGTCGGAGCAGACTTGTTAAGCAATCCAGCCGTTGCCAAAAGAAATATGCTGACCGGCCCGGGCGCATGGGGGGTAAATTTGGGTATTCACAAAGCCTTCCCCATCGGAGAACGTGTGGTTGCAACGCTCGGCGCCGATTTCGATAACATTTTCAATCACCCTCTGCTTGCACCAGATTTCAACTTCGGGGGCGGTGGGGGCACCTTCTCGCAATTGGGCGACTTTAACATTACAGTCGACCAAACCACCGGAGCGGTGCTGCCGATTGCAGCTTCCGACGTCAATATCAATCCTCTTTTTGGGCAGCTGACAAATAGTTTCCCGCAGGACGGTGTGCAAAGCCAACGGACCATTCGTCTACGGCTGCGAATCACGTTCTAGTTGTCGGCATGCTTGATATAGGGAACTGGACTGGCTGCACTTCGCGTGAGGGCGACAGCGACCTGATCCGATGAGACTTCATCTTTTTCATGCAATTCTCATCGTAGTGTGCTTGACGAGCGCCTTTGCTGAGCGGCCAGGAGATTTTCGCGTCATTGGGCCGGGGGGCGGCGGTGCGATGTTCAACCCCACCATCAGCCCACACGACCCCAACACCGTGCTCGTGTCTTGCGATATGACTGGTTCTTACATTACTCATGATGGCGGGCGCACCTGGCGCATGTTCAATCTGCGGGGTGTGGTGAATTTCTTTGTCTTCGATCCTCTGGATGCCAAGACCATGTACGCCCACGCGACCGGTTTGTGGCGCAGCACGGACGCCGGCGAACACTGGAACCTGATTTACCCGAACCCTTCCGCAGTGAAGGGCGTCAAGATGAGTTCGGACCACTCCGACGAACAGATCCTGGCCGATCCCGATCCTTTGAGCACGATTGCAGCCCTGGCGATTGATCCCTCCAACTCACAAGTTCTTTATGTGGCTGCCGGGACGAAGGAGGGCCCATTCCTTTTTGTTTCGCACGATTATGGAAAGAGTTGGCAAAAGCAGGTAACCGTTCCCGATCTTCCCCGCCGAATTTGGGTGGACCCGCATTCCCCGGCGGATGCACGACGATTATTTCTGGCAAGCACTCACACGGTCGCCGTGACTGGCGCGGAAGGTGTTCGCAGTATTCCGCTTCCGGCGGAAGTCAATGACGTTTCCCTGGGCTTTGGTGCTTCGCAACCGATCCTTTATGCCACCTCTGAAAAAGGAATTTTCATTTCGAATGATGGCGGCACGGCATGGCACAAGAGCGAGTTGCCTGGCGCTGGCGCGAAAGTGCGCGCAATCGCCACCAGCCTGCATCATCCGGAGACGGCCTATGTCTCCTACGACCATCTGACGCTTGATGGAAATACGTGGTCGGGCGTCGCCAAAACTACAAATTTTGGAGTTGACTGGCAATTGGTGTGGAAAGAATCGAGCGAAGCGGCAAAGAACGTACATGACGATTGGATCACCCCCCGCTTCGGGCCTGATTGGGCAGAAAATCCTCTGAATCTTGCGGTGGCCCAACAGGACGCCAACTTAGCCTACGGTACCGACCTCGGACGAACCATGCGGACCAGCGATGGCGGCGCCACCTGGACAGCGGTGTATTCGCGCAAAGTCGATGACTCTGGCTGGACGAGCTTAGGTCTCGACGTCACCACCAGCTACGGGATGCATTTCGATCCCTTCAATCCAAAGCGCCAATTCATCACCTACACCGATATCGGGCTCTTCCGCAGTGAGGACGGCGGCGTTTCGTGGACGAGTTCCACGGCCGGCGTGCCCAGGGAGTGGATGAACACGACGTATTGGATCGTATTCGACCCTGAGGTGCGTGGACGCGTGTGGAGCGTGAACAGCTACACCCACGATCTTCCTCGCCCCAAGATGTGGCGGCACAACTCAGTGCTGAATTACAAAGGCGGCGTGTGCAGCAGCGACGATGGCGGCAAGAACTGGACCAAATCAAACACGGGCATGGACGAAACCGCGGCGACCCATATTCTTCTCGATCCCACGAGCCCGGTGAATGCGCGCGTGTTATACGTCTCCGGTTTTGGCCGCGGTGTTTACAAGAGTTCTGATGGCGGCCACACCTGGTCGCCGAAGAACACAGGGATCACACAAGAGGAGCCGTTCGCGTGGCGCTTAGCGCGAAGCTCGAATGGCACACTCTATGTTGTGATCGCGCGCCGATCGGAGGATGGAACCTTCGGGAACGCCGGCGATGGCGCACTATACCGGTCAACTGATGGAGCAGAGCACTGGCAGCCAGTTTCATTGCCTGAGGGCACGAACGGGCCGAATGGCCTTGCGATCGATTCCCGGTCGCCGGATCGTCTCTACCTCGCGGCCTGGGCACGAGCCTCGGGAGAACACGGGGACGGCGGCGGGATATTTCTCTCCGAGGATGGCGGCAGGACTTGGAAGCACGTACTCGACAAAGATCGACACATTTACGATGTTACGGTTGATCCACGGGATCCCGATGTACTCTATGCGGCAGGTTTTGAGTCGTCCGCCTGGCGATCGGCCGATCGCGGGCTGCACTGGTCTCGCATTCCGGGATTCAACTTCAAGTGGGGACATCGGGTGATTCCCGATCCGCTGCACCGCGACGAGGTCTACATCACGACCTTCGGCGGGAGCGTCTGGCACGGTTCGATCAAGGGACAACCTCTGCCCGTAGATATCGCCACGCCAGCGCTTGAGCCTGGACAATAGCCGGAGGCTACGCGTGATCAATCGTCGTCAGTGGTTGTATGGAATGGGCCTGATCGCAGGATGTGGAAGTCAAGTCGGGAAGGCCACAGGTACGGCTGCTAAGAATGAGGTGCCCGCCGCAACCAAACCGGCACCTTTAGAGCTTTCGCAGTATGAGCCAAGAAGCATGCTCCACGTGCGTGAATCCTACGTCGAGCGTTCGAAATTTCCCGGCATTGACTTCCATACTCACATCTCGGTTTCGACCAAATCAGAAAAGGGAGTGGCACTCTCCCCCGATCGTCAATATTTGGGAACTCCCCAGGAACTGCTCGCCGTCATGGACCGCAAGAACATTCGGGCCATGGTCAACCTGACTGGTGGCTATGAAGCTGGCCTCGCCGACACCGTAACGAAATACGACCGCGCGTACCCTGGTCGCTTTTATACCTTCACCGAGCCTTCCTACTCTCGTTTCAAGGAACCGAATTACCCGACGCTACAGGCACAAGCAATCGAGCGCGCCCATCGCGATGGAGCTCGCGGACTGAAAATTCTCAAAACGCTGGGACTCTATCTTCGTGAAAATATCACCTCGGGCACACTGGTTAAAATTGATGACGCTCGTTTTGATCCCATGTGGGACGCTTGCGGACAACTCAAAATTCCCGTGGCTATTCACATTTCTGATCCGGTAGCATTTTTCACGCCGACGGATCGCTTCAACGAGCGCTACGAAGAATTGAATAATCATCCCGACTGGTCATTCTACGGCGGAGACTTTCCCAGCAATGCGGAGTTGATAGCCGCCCGCGATCGCATGATTGCCCGGCATCCGAATACTCAATTTGTGACGCTGCATGTGGGCAACTTCGCGGAAGACCTGCAAAACGTAAGCGAAAATCTTGACCGCTTTCCGAACATGTCAGTCGACATCGCCGCGCGTATCGGCGAGCTTGGCAGGCAGCCCGTAACCGCCAGAAAGTTTTTCGACAAGTACCAGGACCGAATCCTGTTTGGGACGGATGCGACCCCACACGGCGACCAGTATCCTCAACAAGTGTTTAACGACCAGTTGTACGAAATCTATTACCGGTTCCTCGAAACCAACGACGAATATTTCGACTACGCTCCGGCGAAAATACCTCCGCAGGGACGCTGGCGAATCTACGGCATTCAGTTACCCGACACCATATTGCGCAAAGTCTACTTTGAAAACGCTGCGCGGCTGCTGCGACTTTAGATGGCCATCTTCTGGCAAATCGCCTTCTTAGGATTAGCGGCCTCTGCGTTGGCCGCTCAGTCGGAGGTGCGCGTCTGGCAAGGAACGCTCACCCTGCCGACTTACGAAGAGGGGCTGCCTGATCCCAATCCGCCTTTCGACCAGTTGACCACTGGGCGGTTCAACTATCCCTATACATTGCGCAATAACTTGACCAGCCGTCGGGTCGACCATGGTTGGCGGGCGATTTATCTCGAGAACGAATATCTGAAGTGCTCCGTCTTGCCCGACATCGGTGGCCACCTTTACACCTGCATCGACAAGATTTCCGGCAAGTCGATGTTCTACGCCAATCCCTCGATTAAGAAGGCGGCCATCGCTTATCGAGGCGCCTGGGCCGCATTCGGAATCGAATTCAATTTTCCGGTCTCCCACAACTGGGTCACGATGTCGCCCGTCAACTTTGCGTTTGCAAAGCACGAGGATGGCAGCGCCTCCGTGACCGTCGGCAACATTGACCGTGTCTATGGGATGGAGTGGACGGTGGAGTTGGTGCTCCGGCCAAAATCCACCGTGCTTGAACAGCGCGTTACGCTCAGCAACCGCAGCGACCTCCGGCATCGGTTCTACTGGTGGAACAATGCTGGAGTTTCGGCGTGGGATGACTCACACATCGAGTACCCGATGCGCTTCGTGGCCACCCACGGCTTCACCGAAATCCACCCCTGGCCAGTGGATCAGGATGGCGTGGACTACAGCATTGTGCGCAATCACACGAAAGGTCCCGTTTCGATGTTCAGCTATGGAAGCCGGGAAAATTTCATGGGGGTGTGGAGTCCGCACACCAATACGGGGACTGCACATTTTGCGGACTACGAAGAAGTTCCGGCAAGAAAAATCTGGTCCTGGGGAGTTGATGCTGACGGGTTGGACTGGCGCAAAGCCCTCTCCGACGATAACAGCGGATATCTCGAGGTGCAGGCGGGCCTGTTTCGCAATCAGGAGACCTATGCTTTTCTTGAGCCTCGCCAGGTAATTCACTTTTCGGAGTATTGGATGCCGGTGCGAGAGATTGGTGGAATCTCGCGCGCCAATCTTTCGGGAGTAGCGAGCCTTGTCCGGAAAGAAAGCCGTCTGATCATCGGATTCAATGCGAACCATCCCATTCCACGGGCAACTGTGTCCATCCTGAAAGGCGAGCAGCAGGTTTTTCGCGAGACGGCCGAACTGACACCACAACGCACATGGATGCATGAACTTCCGAACGCCGACTCGCAGGCCAAATACACGATTGCGATCCAGGATGACAAGGGAGCGACTCTGCTGCGGCAGACTGAGGGCGAATACGATTGGACTCCGGAGTCAGAGGTTCACGTTGGCCCTCAACCGACATACCGCGCTCCCGATCCCGACAAGCGAACCGCTGATGACTGGATTCAACTGGGCAAGGATGACGAACTGAACGGTCGAAATTTGAACGCGCTCGAAACTTACAAGGAAACGCTGGCAAAGTTTCCGGACAGCTTCGAAGCGCGGAAGTCAGCTGGGCGTCTGGCAGCTGGGCTGCTCCGCTTCGCGGAGGCCAAAGAGTATCTGGAGCCGGTGCATGCCCGGGATACGACCGACACGGAAATCTCCTACTATCTGGGGCTCGCCTACGATGGCTTGGGAGAGGCCGATCATGCGCGCGCCGCGTTCGAACAGGCAGAGCGCCTTCCGTCTTTTTATTCTGCGGCTGCTCTCATGATGGGCGAGTGGCTGGCGCGAAAGGGCGACCTGCGCGGCGCCGAGCGCCATCTGGCGGACGCGCTGCGTGCAGATCCTGACGACCTTCGCACGCTCGAAGAGTTAACTGCGGTGAAGGAAGTTGCAGGCGAGTCCGAAGAAGCACGTGCGATGGCTCGCGAAGGGCTGACTCGCTTTCCGCTCAGTGCTTTCCTGCGAGAAGAGCTCGGGACCCCCGATCTTGCCCACCTCGCCAACGACTCCAACCGCGTGCTGAACGTTGCTGCAGAATATATGCGGCTGGGCCTCTGTCAGAAAGCATTGAATGTGCTTTCGAGACAATACCCGGCATTGGTTGGTGATCAGAGTGAGCCTGGTGCCGTGGCTCCGGCGGATCATCCTATGGTCGCCTACTTCCGCGGTTTCTGCCGGGAGAAACTTGGTCAGTCAGGAGCGAACGATTACCGCGCTGCCGGTAAGCTGTCGACGGCCTATATTTTCCCTAGCACTGCGGAGGAGTTTGCCGTGCTGCGTGCCGTCCTGCAAACGAATCCCTCCGACGTTACTGCGCACTATCTGCTGGGGACGTTTTATTTCTCCCGCGGATTGACCGATCCAGCTCTCGACGAATGGGCGAAAGCTCGCGCGGCAGGCCCTGAGCCCCCCGTCTTGGATGCGAGCATGGGCACGGCTTTGCTTCACATAAAAAATGATCCTGAGCAGGCGCTCTCCGCATTCCGCGCTGGGTTGCGCAGCGATCCCTCCAATATCGCGATCTACCTTGGCATAGATCAGGCTCTGAGCCTGCTGAACCGGCCAGCGCACGTACGGGTGGAAGCGTTGGAAAAATATCCGCAGATGGACACCGCTCCGCCGCCTCTGATCTTCGAACTGATTCTCAACCTGGCGGAAGCGGGAAATTTTGAACGCGCTACGCAACTCTTTCACAACCGGTTCTTTCCTCGTGAAGAAGGCGGAACCAACGTCCGCCAGGTGTGGATCGAAGTGCAGTTAATGCGCGTACTTTCTTCGGTCAGAGAAGGACGTTGCGGCGATGCGCTGGCAGGTGCTGAACACTTGGGCTCAGAAGTGCCCGGGCTGGAGTTTACGCGCGATGGGCTTGAGCCTATTCTGCAATCCGCACGCACCAGCTACTTACTTGGTACCGTCTTTGCCAGTTGCGGAGAGGCGGCCAAGGCCAAGGCAAAATTCGAGCTCGCGTCCTCCTCCTCTGGTCCAGACCAAGCCAAGTGGGCTTTTTCGGCAGCGCGAAAGTTGCCGGGCTTCAATGAGGCGCAGTGGCACGATCGCCTGCAGGCTGCGCTGGAACAAGCCGAGAGTCGCAGCGATACCAGCGGTTACCCGAGCTGGTGGGAATACTCGGCCGGATCCCTGGCCAAGGAACTCGGGCAGACTGCGGAGGCAACTGTGCGATTTCGAAAGGCATTGCTGCTGCCCGACCGCATGCTGGCCTATCACCTCACCAGGTTGGCGATGTCCGAAGCTGCCCCGTGATGACTTCAACTTTGGATTTGCGCAGAGGATTTGATGCGCAGGCGTGACTTTCACGGCGCTGGCCTTGTCCGTGCTGGCTGAGAGATGGCCGTTGCAGGTGCAACTTCATATCAGACGCCCTTCCGCCAGCCACGATCGTTCTCACTCTTTAGTTCTATTGTAATTGAGCCGTTGTGGTTGAGCGGCTGTTCGCATGCCCAAGCAATCGGCTTTTTCACGCCAGGACGAATCTCCAGCTCAGCCGACAGAAAAACTTTGCCACTGTAATCTTTCGGGAGCAGAAACGAAGCTTGCCGCAGCCCGCCGCCATGAGGATGCCCCGCATCCAGCGCTCCCCGCAAGCTCAACTTCTTGTCGGGACTGTCCAGGTTCAGCCAGAGAACTCCTGGAACCCCAGCCGCTCCCCGGTTGCTCACGCAGACGATCAATTCAAAAGTGTCGTAACGCTTGCGTTGCCATATCCACGAAGGCCGGAGGCGGTATCCCATGCTGGTGCGCAGGCGTTCAAATCCGCGAGGATACATTTCGTTGTAGCGCGCCAGGTTGTCGGCCTCGGTCCACAGCGCCCAATAATTCGCCCGCAGGTCCGGAACGTGCAGCATGTAGTTCTCCAGTTCGTTGATTCCGGCTGCATCCAGTTTCAGTTTCTGCGTATCGTATTGGCGAAGGTAGCCGTCTTCCATGATGGCCGCGATCCACGGTGGCCGGTTGGCTATTTCGTCGATCTGAATGGGCTCTTCGACAATAATGCTGTCGGAGCGCATCCAGGCACCTGCCCGCACCGCCATGTCGAGTACGGCGCGATTCCCCACGTTGCTGATGTCGGGCTGGGTATTGACCGCGACCGGTGTTTTTTTCCATGTCTCCAACTGTCGAGCCGTCATGCTCACGAAGGTTCGCTGCGCCGTCACGAAGTCGGGAAAAGGATTGGGATAGTTGCTGGTGTGTCCCTCGCCCCAGAAGCCGTACTGCATCAGGTCCATCCATTCGATCAAGGGATTGCCTTCAAACTCCGCGACCAGCAGGTCGTTCAGCTCTGCGAATGCTTTCTGAAATTCCGGATGATCATAGCGAGGTTCAAGGTATTCCGCGTTTCCCTTTCCGGGGATGCGCCCGATTGGAACCAGCGGCACGCGGTCGCGCAGAAAAGGGGGAAGAGCAACTTGTTCCGGCTGAAACGCTTCGTTGGAAAGTTGAACGCGAAACGCGACGCGAAGTCCTTTCCGCTTGGCCGCATCCAGCGTCAAAGCCCAGACTGGATCGAGATCGAGGCGTCCAGCGCGCGACTGCACATTCCGCCAATCACATCGGATATAGAGAACATCCACGAACGGCAGGCTCGATATTTTCTCCACGTGATGTTCGAGCGATTCCCGGCCAGCCCGCGCCGCCAAAGACGGTCCGCTCTCTTCCCAGGCATAGCCGACGAGACCAAGCCCCGGATTTCGAAGAGGCTTTTCGGAAGGCGTCGTAAACAGCACCGTTTGCCAGCCTTGGTCCTGATCGATGTCAAACGGACCCTGGTCAAGGCGGTCTCCAGCAGGCGGGGCGAAGCCGCAATTACAGTCCTGCAGACGAGCAGCGGCAACTCCGCCTTGCGCCAGTGCGGGAAGCAATACCGCCGCTTTCAGGAGTTCTCTACGACGCATTTCCCTGGTTTCCTCCCAGCTTCAATACCTTTCTATTGCTCATCCTCAAGCACCCGGAAACCGCGCTTGGGGCATCGGCGGTTCAAAACCCACAGCACATATTCGCGCGACGCTGAGATTGTTGTTTTTGATTCAAGCCCTCTTTAGTTGTCTCGACAGATGCAGGCGCAGACGATGAACTCTCCACTTCAATGATCGCTCGGAACATGCGTTCCTGCGGTAGCGGGCGGCGCGAACGGCCGAGCCGTCAGCGGCTATTTTGCGAGGATCGGCGAAGTACGAATGCAGCTTTTGTTTGCTCATGCCTGGAGTTGCAAACCAGTGAGGGACGTGCTCGAGCAGAACGCTGACGTCGGTAAGGATCTTGGTTATGCCAGTGCCGGTGGCCGGACAGACATTTTCGGCGGCATCGCCGATCAGGACAACGCCATCTGGAGGTTCCCCCTCGGTGCGATAGAGGTGGGTGATCGAAGCCTCCATCTTTCCCTCGATTCGATATTCCCCGATGGCGTTTGAGAGATTTGGCAGAATTCGGGGCAGTTCGCGATTCGGATCGCGAACGAGCCGCTGCGGCCATGTGCTTCCAGCGCGCGGGAAAGCAAAAAGATTCGCGCGCAGCATGTCCGCAATGGGGAAGAGGGAAATGTAGTCGATTCCGGTGCGCGGGGTCATCAGCGAGCAGGTGACAGCATCGAATGGAAACGGCCCTCCATTCGCCGGCACGAGATTGAATCCAATGGCTATGGATTGAGCCTGAATCCATGCCCTTTTCATCTGCAGGCTACCCAGGAGTTCCCCGTTCAAGCCGCAGGCTAGCAGGACTAAGCGGCAAGTAAGCTGTTCGCCGGAATCGAGCGTCAGGACCTGCAGGTCTGGACCGCAGGAGATGTGCACCACCCGTCCAAGTTTGGACTCCACTTGTGGGGGAAGGCTCGCTCGCAGGGTGTTAACCATCTCACGATAACGGATTCCGTACTGCTCAGTTTCCGTGACCTTGAAGAATTTTCCGCCGTAATACGATCTGACCTCGCGGATGCGGCTGGCCTGAGGTAACAGCGTCTGCAGCAGCCCCAAGCTGCGAAGCAACTCGGCCTGGTCTGGTTCAAGTTTGTCGGCTTTAAACACCGGGGGACAGTTGGGGCGAGGGTCTACCAATGTAATCCGGAAGTCCTCGCCCAGCTTGCGTGCTGCGGTCACGCCCGCCAGACCAGCGCCCACAATCACTATGTCCGAGTGGTGAGAACCTTGCGGCAGTGACAGAGAACGCCTCCCAAAATGTTCCGGCGACGGATTAGCAGCAATTCGCTAAGCTAAGACCAAGTGCTGAATTGTCGCTCAACATCGCGTTTCACACGTCGTTTCATACGGCGCAATGACTGAATGATAAAGCTTTTTAGGGTTGCTCGGGAGAATACGACCCATGCCAAAGGCGCCGAACTTTTTGCCAGCGATTTCTTATAGCGTGCGTCGCCGACTAGAAAATCATATTGTTTAAAACCGTGATCCAGATAATGCTGGATGGCGCAGGCATGGGTCACCAGACCTGGCTTGAGGTGTCGGTCGTGGGCATAGTTGAAGCCACTTTGAAAAAAGTAAACTTTGCCATTTTGCACGAAATTGTAGAGGACGCCGAGCGTTTGGTCTCCGGCCGTCACTCGCAACAGGTGGATGCCGCCCTTCGGGTAAGCGGAACGAATGAGCGCGCGGTGGAAGTCCAATCTCCGTCCCGGTGCGAAGGCCCCTGCCTTGCCTCGATATTTCCAGATGGCCTGGTGCAAGCGGCACATTTCGTCGAAAAACAGCTCTGCCGTTCCCAGGTCAGGCGCGACCTCAATCTTGGGCGCACCACAATCAGCGTAGTGTCTCAAACTCCGTCGAATCTGCCCTCGCGTATTGGAGGAAAGCGACTCCAGATAGGACAGGCCTGAAGCGCGCAGCGCATCAAGGTCCACAAAAAAAGTTGAGCGCAAATTGATCGTGGAAGGGATATCCGGAAAAGCCTTGGTTTGGAGCGCACTCAAGACCGCTCCTGGACAGATGCCTCCGATCGCGAACTCATCCCATGTCAGAGTGTGCAAATAATTTCCGAGGGCTGCTGCTACGGCGGCCTCCTTTCCGGGGAGACACAGAATATTGTTGAATTCCATCAGCGTCCGCTCTGCAACCGGCTCACCGCCGCTGTTCAGATACATCCGCAATACTCGAAAGGGCCCACGGGACTCAAGCATGCAGGTCAGCAAGCACACCGCGACAGTGCGGCCCTGTTCTTCGAAGGCCAGCAGTTGAAAAGGAACGTGCGCCGCGAATACATCCAGCCAGGCGGTCATCCATTCGGGGCTCAGGTAAAACGAAGAATAAGGAGAGTTGTGGGCAAGTTCAGACCAGATGGGGGCTAACGTCGGCCAGTCGCGAGCATCGTGAACAGAAATGGTGATTACACTAGAAGGGATTACCTCTCTGACTGAGGAGATTGCAGATAACGAGGGCTCCCCTCGTTCCGACTCCTTAACTAAATTGTGCATAAAAAGTGGCGGACTGCGCTTACAAGAGGCATGTAGGATTCATCTCCAGCGCATCAAGTTGCTTATTCGCCGAGTAAGTCCTTCGAGTTCCTCTCGTAATTCAATACCTCTGCTTGCCTGCAGGGGACTTGATCGTCCATTAGCGCCCATTCTCACAAGCACTAAACAGCTTGAGCAACTGGGGACTCCCCCTGTTGAGCCGCCCGCAGGTGCAAGGTGCGAACAGCACGGTCGATACTATGTTCGGCATTGGGAATGTGTGCCATCGGTAGTTCTTGGTATTACTAATAAGTTAACAGAGACGAGACGGTCTCAAGCGGCCTGGCGAGCTTGACACGCCGATTTTGTCCGATTCTGCAGTTGATCTCGCTCGCGGGCGATCAACCTGCTCTCTTTTGAGAGTTAGGCCTAATCTGCTGATTGGGGCTCAGAATGCGCATCTGGATGGGTGGTTTCGGCGCTGGATTGGCTACGACGGTTTGCACCCAGCTCTGAGCTTGGCGCCACCAGCCGTGAAACCTTTCTGCTGCTGTGGAAATGGTAATCAAGGGAGTCCATCGACCTACCAGGTGCGCTTCTCCAGGTTGGACGGTGATGCATCGAGTGTCGACGCGCAATCCTACTCTCATAGCTTTTAAGGCACTTTCTTTTCCGCTCCAGAGCAGTGCGACCAGGCGGTCGTGATCCTCCGCGGAGGTTTGCGCCACGAGGATTTGTTCTTCGTGTGTCAGGTAGTCTTCGATGAACGCCTGGCTGTGCGGCTCAATGAGTTCCAGATCGCAGCCCAGCTTAATTCCAGCGCCGGCAATCGCGCAGATCGCGCGTCCAGACCTGTGGCTGATGGATATGGTCGCATCTGCCGGCTGATCTGAGACGAAAACCTGGGGCGAGCCCGAGGGAGCAGCGCGGATTTCGATGTCCGCGAGAGCATTAGCCTGAACCGGAACGCCCTGAAAAATTGCGAATGCACACTTCGCGGTCCATCGGCCTAGCCGCCATTCCATCAGGCGCTTGGGGAATCGCAGTGTTTGAAGGTCACGCAATTCGCTGGGACCGAGCCATTCATTGCTCTCAGGCACGTCGGCTTCGCTCTGTTCGAGCCAATACACTTCCATGCCGCCGCTGTGATGAAGTTGCAAAGTCACTGATACTAAGCGGCCTCCTCAACCAGAACTGCCGATTTGTCGGCCAACGCTGCTTCTTCCTTAGCCATTCCCCGCGCCAGGGCATCGATCAGATACGGGCGCAGTCTGGCGGGAGGAATGATGCAATCGAGCGCGCCCACCTTGAGCGCTCGCTGGACGCTGTGTACGCGATCGAACTCGGCTGCCATTTCACCCAGTTTCTCGGAATGGACGATCTTGAACAACTCGTCCCAGCGCGTGCGGAGGCGGCCCTTTTCCGGTCCCTCGGCCTTTTCCATGGCTTGCAAGAGTTCCTGCAATCGCGGGTCCTTGCGGGCACGAGCTTCCACTTCGGTGGCAAAAACCACGGCCGCCGCCGGAGCACCGCCAATCACCGACGCGTAAGTTCCTTCCAATGCCGCCACTTCGAGTTGATCATTCAGGGCTCGGGAGAAAACTACGTAAGCTCCGCCGTGGTAGCGTGAGACCACACAGAAAACAGCCGGGCCCTTGAAATTGACCATGGCGCGGCCGATCTCGGCACCGTACTCCAGTTGCAGGCGGCGCATGGATTCCGGAGAACCATCAAATCCAGACAGGTTGGCAAGAAGCACAACCGGCCGGTTGTTGCTGGCTGCGTTGATGGCGCGCGCCACTTTCTTCGAGGACTGTGGGAACAGAGTGCCCGAGGTCCACTGGTCAGGGCCGTCGGCGGGCACGAATCCGAGCCGCGGCAATTGCCGCGATTCGATGCCGATCAGGCAAACAGGGAAGCCGCCAAGATGCGCATCCCAGACAACTGCGGTTTCGGCGGCGCGCATTCCAGCCCAGCGTTCGAGTGGAGGATGATCCTGGTCGATCGCTGCCGTCATTACGGTACGAATGTCGAAAGATTTCTTGCGGCCGGGATTGGTTTCGTCGGCAAAAATGTCTCCGACTCGTGTGAAGCCTTCCGAACCGCTGACATGCGGAAATTCCTGAACGTCGCGTTCGATCGGATCAGTGGTGGCGGCGAGTCGTGGGAAGCGTTCGCCGGGCATGACATATGTGTGATCGTAATGGCGGAACAGAATGTGACAAGCTTCGTCGATATCGTGAGCCCAATATTGCGCCTGGCCGTTAATACCCATGATGCGGTCATATCCGCCGATGCCCTGGTTGTCCTCTGCCGAAATCCCCCCGGAGTAATCCAGCGCCCGTTTCCCTGTGAGTACCATGGCGGCCTTGGGCGTCATGACCAGAATGCCCCGAGTGTGCATCAGCATGGTGGCTTCGGCGTTCCAGTAAGGCTGGGCTCCGACATTGATGCCGTTGACGATGAGATTCACCTCGCCTCCGGCTTGGGTGAAGATGACCAGGCTGCGCAGAACACGGGCAATCCAATCCATGTTTTCGACGCCGCTATCCATGGAGATCTTGGCGCCTGCGGAAATGGGGAACCACTCCAGAGGCACTCCCATCTCCTGAGCCAGGTCGATGGCCGCAATGATGCGGCGGCATTCCGCTTCGGCAAGGGCTCCCAGGTCTTTGCTGGGATCTCCCAGAAGCATGACTCGGGTCATGCCCTCGGGATACTTGCTGGTGAAATTTCGGATGAGGCCGACAATGATGTTTGCTTTGTTCTTGCCATAAGGCCGTTCCACTGGCATTAATTGACCATCAGAGGCGAGGTCATATTCCACGAATTCCCCCGAAGGAAATTCAGCTCTGGTATGTCTCTGGGCGGGCGTAAGCATGCGGATGATTTCGTATGGATAAATCATTCCGCGCTGGCGCATGCGGACGACTTTCTGGTCGTATTCAGTGAGCGGACGCATGGCTTGCATCTTATCGGCGGAACGGAAAGTGATGAGCATGCCACGGCCAGCGGGGTTCGAAATGCGGACCGTCATATCGCGCAATTCTCCGGTGGCAGGGCTGGGAATCCGGGCGCGGATCACGACCTGCTCCAATCCCAAACCTTCTGTGGAAGGAGCCAATCGGCGCACAATGTCGCGAAATTCCTCGCGTTCCAAATTGAACGGTTGCCAAATGTAAAGAAAGATACGATTCCAGTGGAGGCGCTGATTCGTCGCTCTTCGTGACTGGAACAGGCGGATCGCAGCGACAGCCTCGCTCAGCATGCGTTCCAAATGTGGCAAGGCCACGATCCGGCCTGACTCGTTGCGCAGTGGTGTGATATCGCGCACTTCTGCGCAGGCAAACAGGCGCTCGTCTTTCGGATTGTCCTTGGCAACGGCGCGCAAAAGATAAAGGTCTTCAATGGACGGGAGGCGCTCGATATTGAAATTGCTGAGCCGCCAGAAGTGCAGGCGCTTGCCCATCATCGGGTGGAGACCGCGATAGATCTTTTCTTCCTCATAACCGTTGGGTCCGGGACGATAGGTAAAGTGCTGCATACCGCCGACACCCTCGCTGTAAGTCGTGCCGGCTACTTCTACAACGATGCGCCGGATGGAGCGAGGAATGCGTGCCTGGTTAAGAATGCTGCAAATTTCCTGCTGTGTGGTTTCTGGATCGGCCGTGCCGCCGGAGTTCCAGACGTAAACGTCAGTAACGACATCACGATCGGCCGGGACATCAAGAATCAGCGGGAATAGGGCAGCGATGGTGTCGGAAAGCTTCGAGTATTCGCAGTGCGTGGTGAATACGTGAATGCGCTTACCCTCGTGATCGTATTCAGCGGAAGCATAGCAATGCCCATCGCGTTCGAATGATTGGAATTCCTGCAAAGAGCGAATCCGGTAATAGCGCCACGTAATTGCCTCTAACATCTGCCTGCGCAAGCTCACCGAAGCTGTCGGGAAGCGGCTGCACAAGACACTCACCAGAGGCTGGGGACATTCCATCAACTCGCGGACGCGCTCGTGACAGTCGGGCGCATCGGGATTCGCCGATAGATACGCCAGTTGCTCCTCGACCTTGTCGTAGACCTTTCTGCGGGCGCTCTCAAACAAGGGATGATCGAAGTACCGATACCGTACCTCGCGCGCGAGATCACTGATCGTGGGGAACTGTCCATTGCTCATCGCGATCATGCGATCAAGAAGGGAATGGAAGGACTGCCCAGCGGTGGCCGAGAGCTTTTCCACGGAGTGCAGCCGCCGCTCAAGAACGGCGAGCACGGTCGAAATCTGCGATTCGACTCTCTGATGAGACTTGCAGATCCAAAGCAGGCTTTCTTCCAATTTTGGAAAGCGATCAAGGGACTGCACTCCGTAATGAGACAGCGCACGCCGCAGCGCACTCACAAACGCAGGTGGCAAGCCGTCGCCGGCGGTCTCGAGCATACGCAGGTAAGAGAAAAGATAGGCTTCTGCGCTCGGTTCCTCGCCGCTGGCATGGTGGTTCACCTCCGGTTCACGCTGGAACAGGCAGCAGATGTCGACGAAGATGTTCAGGATTTCATCTTCAATTTGAGCCGTTTCACCCGTGCGCGCTTGATCTTTCTTCCACTCAGCGATCAATCGCGCCGTTTCCTTAGGATCGACATCAAAGCCCAACATCAACTGGCGCAGTTCGTCTAAATGATTGTGACCGGTTGCGGTTTCATGAGGGGATTGTTCGCCGCTAGCCGCGGAACTCCCAAACACAACTTCCGGTTCCGTCTTGGTGCATGTGTCATCGCTTGAGTCGGCCTCAATCTGCACCAGGGGAGCACCCGTATCCACCTGCACATTGCGAATCGTCATCACGTTGCGAACTTTGCCGGAGAATGGAGCCGTGATTTGCATCTCCATCTTCATCGCTTCCAGCACGGCCAGTCGATCGCCTGCCGATACTACATCTCCGGGTTTGACCGCGATTGAGACTACGACAGCCGGCGAAGGAGCGTGGACAATGCCGCCATCATCCCGGTCAATACGGTGTGAGATCCCATCGACTTCGATCCGGTAGCTCAAACCCTGAATGGCGGACACGATATGAAAGCGCCTGCCGAAAACAGTGAGCCAATATTCGAACTGGCCGAGACGGTCAATTTCAGCATCGATGCGCGATCCATTCACTTGCACTCGATATCGTCGAGGACCCAAGCGGTAGATATTAGCGGTATAGCTGCGGCCGCGGTACCGTAGTTCGGCGATGCGGCCGACTGCGCTCTGCACGTGTGGCCTGCCGCGAACGGCTGAAGCGTAGAACTGCGCTTGTTCGACCGCAAGCTGCGCTTCATAGACTTCAATAGCAGCCTGGAGCAGGGCGATGTCTGCGTAACGTCGCGAGAGGTGTTTTCCCTCAGAAGCCAAATGGTCGAGCCAGCCATTATGGACACCGCCGTCTTGAACCTCGCGGCGGCTCAGCATCTCAAGCAGGAAGCCTTTGTTGCTCGCTCCTCCTTTGATCACGACGACGCTTTCGCGAAGTGCCCGTTGCAACCGCGACAGGGCCTCGCGACGATCGCTGCCGTAGGCGATGATTTTGGCGATCATCGAATCGAAATCAGGGGAAACACAGTCTCCCTCTGCCACGCCGGTATCAATGCGCACCCCGGGACCGGTTGGAACTCGGAAGCGTTCTACCACTCCGGGGGATGGCGCAAACCCGTTGTCCGCATCTTCTGCATTCAGGCGCACCTCGATCGCACTACCAGTTGTGCATGGTGGCTCTCCGGTCAGGCGCCCCCCGCGGGCGACATAGATTTGCAATTTGACTAAGTCCAGACCCGTGGTGCATTCGGTGACTGGATGCTCAACCTGTAAGCGGGTGTTGATCTCCATGAAGGAGAAGCGCTGTGTCTCTGGCTCGAAGAGAAATTCCACGGTGCCGGCATTGTGATAGCCCGCGGCTTGACTCAAGCGAACGGCTGCTTCACGAAGCTGCCGATCTTGCGCAGCAGAGAGCGCAGGAGAAGGTGCTTCTTCCATAACCTTCTGGTGACGCCGCTGAATCGTGCAATCGCGGACTCCAACGGCCCAGGTCGTTACAAAATGATCTCCAATGACCTGTACCTCAACATGACGCGCGTGATGAACCATTTGCTCGAGAAAAACCGTCGGATCGCCAAACGCTTTGAAAGCTTCTGTGCGTGCCGATTCGAAGGCCTCGGCAAGTTGATTCTCAGAGCGCACAAGGCGTATGCCGTGACCTCCGCCCCCGGCGGTAGCCTTCAGCAGGACGGGATAACCGAGACGGGCTGCGTGTTCCAGAGCATCGTCCAAAGTTTCCACGGCGCCGCCGCTCCAAGGCGTGACTGAAACTTGCGCCTGTTCGGCAAGGCGTTTAGCTGCGATTTTGTCCCCAACAAGGCGCATGACATCTCCGTTGGGGCCGATGAACACGATACCCATTTCACGACAGAGGTCCGCGAAATCCGCTTGTTCCGCGACGAACCCCCACCCCACCCAGACTGCATCCGCACGCGCGGCAGCCAACGCCCGTTGCAGGCAGGCGTAGTCCACGTAACTGCTCTTCCACTGTTGCGTGTTCTCGTCGAGAACGCGAGTGGGGCCCAGACACACAGCCTCATCAGCTTCGCGCACGAACATCGCGTGGCGCTCGGGTTCCGTGAAAAGCGCGATGCTGCGAAGCGCTGTCCCATGCTCCAGGTTGAATTCGCGAGCTGCATGGATGAAGCGCATGGCAGCCTCGCCGCGGTTCACGATGGCGACGCGCTGGAATTCAAGATTCATATGAGCCTCGAATAAACACGATCTCGGCACCGCAATCAGGCAGCCACCAGATCCGGCGCCATCGCTGATTGCAGAGCTTTCAGTTTCTGAGGATCAATCGCGCCCGGAACAGAAATCGTGTGATAGCCCCGGAGTTGCACGTGGCGCTTTCCGCTCGCATCCACGATTTCGGCATCGAAACTGTCTTCACCGGCTTTGCGAGTGACTACTGCATGTAAGGGTGGATTTGGAGCATCAGCGATCTGCTGCGAAAATGAAACATGATCGATGTGCAGTGGCAGACCCATGCGCCCCTCGATGCCCATCTCCCAGATTCCGGCGGTCTGGAAGCAAAGCTCGACCAATCGCGGTGAAACAAGAGTGGCTGGATCCGACGGATGATGGTTGGGCGGCAGTTTGTCGGAGAATGCGCCGACGATCCGTTTACCATCCCACCACGCCTTCTCCACAACCTGGTACGCAGGGCCGTGGAAGTACAGCCGGTAAATATCCGAAGAGTGAATTACATTGCCGTCCGGCTTGATGGGCGTTCCGGCCAACTCTTTCGGTTCCCGCGCCAGGAGCACGCGAGCAGTGAAGTGCGTGGTCGCTTGTGGTTGAGATTGGTTAGGCAACGAGCGGTATCCGATCAAGCGGCACGCTGCGACGATCTCATTGCCCTCCGGATGAATCACCGTTTCGACTGTAACGGTGCGGGGTTCATTGCGATAAAACTTAAACGGAGCCAGGAAGTTGACGTCCTCCATGGCTTGCACGTACCAGTTCGGAAGGAGAGCCATCGCGGCTTCGGCGAATGCCTCGATGCCCATAACTCCCGGCAGCACCGGGGTGCCGTCAATCTGGTGGTCGTACAGGAAAGGTTGAATTTTCGGATCGAGCGTCGTTTCGATTGTGAGCGGGGCAAAGAGGCCGGCGCTGACAATTCTCCCAAGCATTGGACGTGATGGCACTTTCTGCTGCGATACATCCAGGCCACCGGTTTGATCCCACTCTTTCAGCAGGACTCCCAATCGTTGTCCAACCACGATTTCACCGCGCGTTCCGCCTGCAGTCAGCTCGCGACGAATCAACGGCACGCCCGCTTCGGGAGGCAGCATGTCGATTCCCGCCGTCTCCATTATTTTCGGGATAGAGCCGCGGGTGGCCATACCGATTACGCCCCACGCAGTCCAGTCGATCGCTATAGCGCGAGTCGCCGGGTATGTGGCGCGCATGCTCGAAGTGATTTTGCAGAGCAAGTCATTTGCCGAGCTGTAATCCGTCTGACCCGGGTTACCGAAGCGTCCGGCGATGGAACTGAATGCCACGGTCGCGCCAAGCGGCATATCGCCGATCACATGGAGCAGGTTGAAGAATCCGTCGCTCTTGACGTCGAACACCAGATCGAATTCTCGAGGCTCTTTTTCTGAGAGGGCACGGCTGCGGTCAAGGCCCGCAGCGTGCAGCAGCACGTCGATTTTGCCGCTCTGCTCACGCACTTGGGCGATGATTTTCGACACCGCCTCAGCATCTGTGAGGTTGACACTGAAGTAGCGGACCGTCCCACCTGCGGCACGAACTGCGTCAATTGCGCTTTGTGCAGCCTGAGCGCGTTCGAGGGCGGCCAACTCTTTTTCGACCAGAGCAGGTGTTGCGCGCTCTCCCCGCGCCTGGATGCGCGCAAACAGATCGCGCTTGAGACCCTCTTTATCGACGGCGAAGCGCTTCAGATCAGGATTGTTTGGATCGGGCTCGGGCACCAGATCGAGCAGGTAGAACCTTCCGCCGGATGCGGCGGCGAGATCTGCGGTGATCGCCGATACAATGCTGCCGGCCGCCCCTGTAACTACGAAAACGCTGTCCTTATTCAAGGTCAGTCCCGGCTGGCCGTCGGCAGCGGGCCGTTCTTCCAGGCCGATAGCCCAGCGCAGGCCGTTCTTATAGCCAATTTCGACGGAGCCAGGATCTCGCAGTGTTTCTTCCAGAAGCGATGCAGCAATTTCGGAAGGGTTGCAATCTGCCTCGAAATCGACCGTCTTTGCCGCGATGTTGGGACGTTCCCGCTTGTACGTCTTCGTGAAGCCCACGACTGCCCCGCCGAGTGGCGCGACAGCGCCACGTTCGTCGTAGCCGTGCTGACCGCCAAGGCGCGTCGCCGAAACCAGGAACGTGCCGGGTGCCGCAATCTGTTCGTAGAGCGCGCGCATGGTAGCGTAGAGCGACTTGACCCTCACCCGCACCGACTCGCGCCATGTGGTTACATCCATATCGCGCAGGTTTCCTTCGATATCCAATGCGGGCAGCCAATAGACACCGTGCACTGGTCCGGCAGAGACCCAGCCTCTGAGCAGGCCGCTCAATGCATCTGCCTGCGGTCTGCCTTCGATACGAAGGACCTCGACACCACGTTCTTGAAGAAGCTTGGAGAGAGCATCTGCAACGCCGCCATGATCCGGCATTACAATCACGCGATCTCCGCGTTGCAAAGTCGCGCCAGTCGGCTTGCAGAGATCGAGCGCTGGACGAAGTACCGGGACAGGGACCCTCCTAGGGATGCTATTCGCCGTATCGAAACTGAGCGGCACTGGTCGAGCAGCAGCCACTGTAGACTGCGGCGCCATCGGTTGAGAGGACGCCGTGGCCGTCGAAATCGCGGTCTGTTCGTGTAGCTTTTCAGAACGCGTGGGCAAGACTGCTCCTGAGCGATCCTGCGCGAACTTGATCACGTGCGCCAGGGTAGGGAAGTCGCGGAGCTTCAGATTCTCGTCACGAGGAATGTTGTAGGTTGCGCGGATCGCCGCGAACATTTCTGCTTGCTTGACCGTGTCGATGCCGAGGTCCGCCTCGAGATCGAGGTCCAAGTCCAGCATCTCTTTTGGATAGCCAGTTTTCTCTGCGACAATATCCAGAACTTTTTCTTTGATTTCATCGAGCGAGGGGCCAACTGGCGCCACTGCGCTCACCGCCTGCTTCTGCTCGACGACCGCAGGCTGCGGCGCAGCAACGCTGGCAAGGTCGGGACGCTTCTCATAGACGAATCGAATCACGTGAGCCAGTGTGGGGTAATCCCGCAGCTTCCGGTTTTCATCCCGCGGGATGTTGTAGATCTCCCGAATGGCGGCGAACATCTCCGCTTGCTTGACGGTGTCCACGCCAAGGTCAGCTTCCAGATCGAGGTCCAGGTCCAGCATGTCTATCGGATAGCCAGTCTTCTCAACCGCGAGTGCCAGGATGCGCTCTTTCACAACATCCTCAGATTTCGCAGTAGGCTTGGCTGAGATCTCCGAATTGCTTTCAGCGGGTATCGAAACCGATGTGGGTGCTTCGACTTTCACAATGGCCGGAGCTGCACTAACGATTGTGTTCAGATCTGGCCGCTTCTCGTGCACGAATCGAATCACATGCGCTAACGTCGGATAGTCCCGCAATTTGCGGTTTTCATCACGTGGAATGTTGTAGATTTCCCGAATCGCCGCGAACATTTCTGCTTGTTTGACAGTATCGACTCCAAGATCGGCTTCCAGGTCAAGATCGAGGTCGAGCATGTCTGCCGGATATCCTGTTTTCTCAACCATCAAGGCGAGGATGCGCTGCTTCACCGGATCGTCACCACTTTTGGCCACTACGGGAGCTGAAGGTGCCGGAGTGGCGGCAACTTTAGATTCGGGTTTCGCCGGTGGTTGCACCGGCGCCGACGGGCTGACTGCAACCACTTTCTGATCTATCGTTGGAACGACGGTCACCCGTGCGGGTGGAGCAGGTTGCAGGGTCGAAATCGGATCCAGTTTTGGTGTTGAGGCAACAGGTACTTCGGACGTCGGAGTCGTTATTGCTGGTTTTGCAGCCTGCGCTACGTTCAATGATGTTGCAGAAACTGCCTGGTCACGCACTCGCAGAGTTCGCGAAACAACTTCCAGTTCGGCCTTTGGGTGGCCGGCGATGCGTGCCAGCCAATTGTTCCACGTAGTTTGATCGGTCACTCTGTACGAGTGCCCGAGCGCATTCGGGTTCCGTCGTAGGCCATCTTTCGTGGTCACCCAACGCAGCAGGGTCATGCTGATCTGTGAGCCGAAACCGGCGCCGAGCCGCAGCGCGTATTCGATCGGATAGATCCCTCCTTTGGAAAGGTTCAATGAACCCAGTTCAGGATCAACCTCTTTGAAGTTCGCTACTGGCGGGACAATCCCGGTTTCAAGCGACTTCACCGCTAATACGTCTTCGACTCCAGCACCCATGGCATGCCCCGTGAAGCCTTTCGTATTAGCGATCACGATCTGGTCGGCGGCGCTGCCAAACACTTTTCGCAGCGCATGGATTTCTGCCGCGGCGCTTCCGCCACGCGCCGGAGTGTAGGTTTCGTGAGATACGAAGACCGTGTGGGGCGCGATCTCCTGGCGCTGAATACCGCAGTTTGTCTCCGCCTTGCGAAGCAGATCTTCCATGACTGAGCTGATGTGGTTGACATCGAGGCGGGTTCCATGAAAAGCACTGTTTGCCGTGACTGCGCTCAGCACCTGGCAGATCGGATGAAGCCCTCTCTCACGGGAGGATTCTGCGCTCTCCACGACTAGGCCCGCAGCGCCCATGCCGATGATCATTCCGTGTCGCCGCTTGTCGAACGGGACGGCTGCTTTCTCTACGTCTTCGTCAGTGGCGGCGGCGCCGCTGGCTAGGAAGCCCGCACCCATCCAATCGATCAGGTTGTCGCTGGTGACGTCATCGGCGGCGACAACTACCACGCGGCGACAGCGGCCGGCGCGAATCCAGTCTTCGGCGAGCGAGACGGCCTGGGTCGTGCTAGCGCAAGCGGAGTTGATTTGGGTATTGGGACCGCGCGCCCCGATGAACTCGGCAAACTGCGAGTGCCCCATTGGCAAAATCCTAAACAGGAAGCGGCGATCGAAGACGTAAGGTTCCTTCGCAAGGACATCGCAAATCTCCTCGATCCGCCGGTCGATCTCTTGTGCTAGCAGGGAATCGCCATTGGTTCGATCGCGCAGGCTCTGCAGCGCCGTCACTTGCTCCCGGCGTGCCCGATCGGCAGCGTGGCGCGACATCTCATCCGCGAACGAATTCAACCCGGGAAACGCCGAGGCGAAAATTACGCCCGTGTCATCCCGCAAGCTTTCGGGCAATGCCCATCGGTCCGGAAGCTGTGTGTTTTTGGTAGTGGTCTTGTAGCGCAAGACTAAGGGAATTCCGGCATCGCGCAGCGCGTCCAGGCCTACGGCGATAGCAAGCTTCGTGACGCGGTCCAGGGCGGCATTACGGTCGGCGGAGATGCCGAATTCACTCTCCAAGTCGAAAGCACCACCGCGGCCAGCGAGCTTAATTACGTCCGCCACATCGGTAATCGTCTCGAAAGCGCCGCCGTTTTCACTCTTTACCAGGCGGGTGATGTGCTTATCGAGCATGGCGCGCCGGAAGCGAACCGGAATCGAGTCGATGAACTGATCCCCGCGCAGCAGTCGCGCCAGGTTGGCGTCGTCGAAAATATGATCCGTTCCAGGCAGGCCCAGTGCTGCTCCGGTGATCGCCACCGGTTCCGTGCTCGGAGCACGTTTCTCGCCCTGATAGAGTTGCCACCCGCGTTCGAGAACGTCAGCAAACATCTGGCCAAGTTCAAGGTAGTGATTCCCGTTCACGGGCGTGCCAGCCACGGTTCGCGGTGCGGCTTTGGCCGTTTCGATCATCGGGGCGATAGGCTGAGCAGTTTCGTTCTTCGCACTGGGCGATACAGTGGGCGCTGCTATCTCTGTTGCGGCCTCTCGAGTTCCTTGCCCCAACCCGGCGGCATAGAGACAGCACAGCGCCTGGTTGAAGGCTGGCACATCGCCATTCTTTGGATGGTTCGTAAAGAGCGAAACCACGTCGCCGCGCGAGCCCAGCACATCTTCCGCGAATCCCTGCAGCGCCTTCTTCGGTCCCACTTCCACAAAGACGCGCGCTCCCGCTTCGTAAAGAGTGCGCAGTCCTTTCACGAATTGCACCGGAGCCGCCACCTGCTCGGCGAGGATATCGATCATCTTCGGCACAACGCCGGATCCGGTGGGATAAAACTCGCCGTTCGTATTGGCAACGATCGGCAGTTGCGGCGCGGCCAGATGCAAGCGTCCCAACACTAGCCGCAAGGGTTCACTCGCCTTAGACACAATCGAGGTGTGGAATGCATGGCTCACGGAGAGAGCGGAAACCTCGTATCCCGCATTCTGGAAGGCTTCCATGGCTTGTTCCACCGGTTTGCTCGCGCCTCCGATGACGGCCTGGTGTTCGCTGTTGATGTTGGCAATCACGACATAACCATTCACGGTTTTGAGGATGCGTTCGATTTCGGTGAGTGGCGCGAATACAGCGGCCATGCGGCCGTTGTCGTTCATTGCAAAGGCCGTCATCTCGCGCCCGCGAGCGCTCACTGCTTCCAGCGCGTCTGCGAAGGGCATGCCCCCCACTGCGACTAGCGCTCCGTACTCACCTAAGCTGTGACCCATCGTGAAATCGGGGGTGATGCCATAAGCAGCAAGCAGCCGCGTTAACGCAAAGTCGGCTGCGAGCACAGCCGGCTGCGTAATGGCGGTTTGGCGCAGATCATCTTCAGCTTTCGCGACCGCGTCCGCGTCCGTTTTGTCCACGAAGATAAATTCGCTGAGCGGCTTGCCCAGCAGCGGTGTCATCACGCGATCCGCTTCGGCGAAAGTCTGCGCCACAATCGGCTCCGCAGCGCATAGCGGCCTGAGCATATTGACGTATTGCGATCCCTGGCCGGGGTAGAGAAATGCGACCTTCGGAGCGGACCCTCGTCCGCGAAAGATGCCTTGAGCACGCAGCGCCTTCCACATTGCCGGCTGGTTCGCCGCCAGCGCTTTGAGAGCGTTGCTTGCTTTCTCCTTCAGTTCCGCAGCATCGGCATAGTCGATGGCAATGCGCTCAGGCGCGCGCAGGTCCGCTTCCGCAGGCGCCGCCGGGGCAGTAGCATGCCCCGCTGCCGCATCCTTTTCTACTGCTCGCAGCCGGTCAGCCAGCGCTCTTTCCGATGCCGCGCCCACAACGAGCGCGCCCCGCGCTTTCTCCATTACTTCAGCAAGCGCGTGCAAAGCCAGTGCCGCGTTATCGGCCCCGACCTCAGGATGACGGGCGTGGAGTTCCTCGAACTTCTTTGCTTGCTCGTGATAATGCTGCCCGCGGGTCTTCAGGTGGATCTGCCAGCGGTCGCGCGCGATGGTCATCTCCATGATCTCGGAGGTGCCCTCATAGATGGTGGTGATGCGCACGTCGCGCTTGATCTTCTCCACCATGTACTCATGCGTGTATCCGTATCCGCCCAGCGCCTGAATGCTGGCCTCGGCTGCGGCATTTCCAGCCTCGGTCGCCATGTACTTAGCAATCGCCCCCTCTGTATTCAGGCTGCCTTCCTTGCCGGCATCGATGCGCTCGGCCGTTTCTTCAATGTAGGAGCGCGCCGCTTCCAATCGCGCCACTTGCGGCACGATCAGCTTGTGCGTGTAGCCCTGCTTCTCCGAGAGCGGCGCTCCGGCCTGGATGCGCTTGGTGGAGTAGGGTATCGCTCGATCGAGCGCGGACCATCCTGCACCCAGACCGAACGCGGCCACCATCAGCCGCGTGTAGCCAAAAACCGCCTGCGCCTGAATGAGACCCTGCCCCTCGATGCCGCCGACCAGCCGGTCCGCATCCACATAAACATCGCTGAAGGCAAGCGCCGCCGTGTTGCTCAGGCGAATGCCATGCTTGTTCTCGGGTTCGTCGTGGGTGAATCCCTTTGTGCCCTTTTCCACGATGAACCAACTCGGTCCGCCGGGCGTATTAGCGAGCACGCTATACGCGTCGGCGATGCCGCCATTGCTGATCCACTGCTTATTGCCGTTGATCTTGTAGCCAACAACTTTGCCATCGTTCACCACCGGATCGGCCGTAGTCTTCAGCGCGCCAAGATCGCTGCCCGCCTCGGGTTCGGTCGCGCCATAGGCAAACAGAATGCCTTCCTCCGCGATGCGGCTCAGCCAGTGCTTCTTTTGCTCGGGAGTCGCGCCGACAGTTATAGGATCGCTCCCTAGAAACGTCGCCAGCACAGCCGTGGCAACTCCCAGATCAATGTGTGCCATTTCTTCACACACCAGGTACACGTCGAAGGCGCCGCCGCCAAAGCCGCCGCAGTCTTCAGGGATAAAAAGCAACTGAATGCCCAACTGGTCGGGACTGCACATGTCGTGCACGATGTCCACCGGACACTCATCCCGTTCGTCCAACTCGCGAAGAGTCTCGTCAGGCAGGCGTTTTTTCGCGAAGTCTCGAAGCGACTTCAAACTGAGCTTCAACGTCTTGGGAGTAATCATTGACTGTTCCTCACTTTGCGGCGACGCCGCGCATTTCCTGAACTTTGCTGGTCAACTGCGGCAAGAACTCCAGAAGGTCGTCGACAATTCCAACATCTGCCACCTGGAATATTGGAGCTTTGGGGTTCTTGTTGATGGCGATGATGAACGGATTGCCTTTGATCCCGGCCAGATGTTGAAACGCGCCGCTGATGCCGCAGGCCAGATAGACTTTCGGCTTCACCGTCTTGCCCGATGACCCGACCTGGCGGGACTTCTGCAGCCACTTGGCATCGACCACCGGGCGCGAGCAACTCACCGCGGCGCCCAGAGCTTCCGCCAGTTCCTCTGCGATCCCGACGTTATCTTTTTCTTGAATGCCGCGGCCAATCGAGACCAGCACGGCATGCTTGGTGATATCGACGTCGCTGGATTCGGCAGCGATGGTTTCGAGATAGCGGCGCCCAGCCGTTAAGGCACCCACCTCTGCCGATTTATCGATCACGACGCCAACCGGCGCAGGACCTTCCGCGGCTTTGAATGCGCCTGGGCGAATGGTGACCACCGCGCCCGACGAGAGGTCGCACTTTACGTGCGCGCTCACTTGCCCGCCGAATTCCTGGCGAACCACTTTGAGTGAGTGCCCGTCGACGCCATCGATTCCCAGCACGTCGGAAACAAAAGCTGCATTGAGCTTGATAGAAAGTCCCGGCGCCAGATCGAGTCCGAAGTGGTCGTGGGCTACGAGCACGATGCTGCCCGCGGGGACGAGTTTCACCAACGCCTTCCGGATCAGTTCCGCATTCGGGTAGGCAAGCGCTTCATTGGAAACTTTCCATATTTCTGGGAAGGAGGCCTGAACGCCGGCGCATACTGAATCGAGTTCCGCACCGAAACCCGTCACAACTGCGATGGGAGCAGCCGTTGCGTCGATCTTCTTCGCTGCTGCCGCCAGTTCCGCAGCCGAGTCGTCGGCCACGCCGTTTTTATGCGAGATATAAGCAAAAATGCGTGCCATTATTTCAATCCTCCTTTGGCTGCGATTAGCTGCAGAACTTCTTCGGCATTCTCTTCCCGGCTCTTGTCGAGCATGCGAGCCCCTTTGCCCAGCACCGGTAGGAAATAATCCACACGGGTTACCTTGGCCGCTACGGCACCAATCTCGCCTGCATGGAAGCCGAGTTCCGCGGCGCCATGAGTGGGGATGGGAATCGATTGCACGGCGCGGATGCCCTTCATTCCGACATAACGCGGTTCGTTGATCCCCGTCTGGATCGAGAGCACGCAGGGCAGATCGATTTCGCTGACTTCCTTGTTGCCGCCTTCGATTTCCCGGCTGATCTTCAGCTTTCTTGCCGTCCAGAACCTCAATCCCGGTGACCAGCGACGCAAATGGATAATCCAGCGTCGCCGCCAGCATTCCGCCGACTTGGGCCCCGCCATCTTCTGCCTGCACGCCGGTCAGGATCAGGTCGTATTGGCCCTTCTGCACAAATGCCTTCAGGATCGACGCGATCCCGCGCCCGTCCGATCCCGCGAAATCCGGATCGCTGAGCAGAATCCCGTGGCTGGCGCCCATCGCCATCTCGCGGCGCAGGACCTCTTCGTCATCTTCCCCGCCTACCGTGACCACGCTGACCGTGCCGCCGACTCGGGCGACGATCTGCAGGGCTTCCTCGACCGCATAATTGTCCGGCTCGTTGATTGAATAGACCAGGTCATCGCGCTCGATGTCGTTTCCGGAGCTGTTCAGTTCGATTTCGTTCTCCGATGTGTCAGGTACTCTTCTTACGCAAACCAGTATTTCCACGTTCACCTCCCTATCGCGTACTCCTGAGAAACCTCTATCGGCCGTTCTTCCGGTACCGAACTTGTGCGAACCATCTGCTGCTCAGCCAGTTCTGCCAAATCGATGGCGCTCATCTTGCCTTCAAGGCCTGCAACTTTGATCGCGTCTTCCAGATTCGTCATGCAGAAGGGACAAGCAGTGACGATCACATTCGCCCCAGCTTCGGCGGCCATCTTTACGCGCTTCACGCCGATCCGCTCTTCCTCTTTCGGCTCATAGAACAACATCAGTCCGCCGCCACCGCAGCAAAATGAACGATCGCGCGAGCGCGTCATTTCAACTCGCTGCAGCCCAGGGATTGCGTCGAGCACATCGCGCGGCTCTTCGTATACCCCGTTGTGCCTGCCCAAGTAGCAGGGATCATGAAACGCATAGACCTTGTCACCATGAACCGCGCTAAAAGTGATCTTGCCGGACTTCACCTCACGAGCAATGACCTGGCTGATGTGCTCCACCTCCGGCACGTCGGCGTAATCATGTTTCAGCGCGTTATAGGCATGCGGGTCGGCTGTGACGATGCGTTTTACTCCGGAAGACGTGATGGCCTCCGTGTTGTGGTCCCGCAGCGCCATAAACAACATTTCTTCGCCGAAACGCCGTGCTTCGTGGCCGCTGTCTTTTTCCATGGGGCCGAGAATCCCGAAGTCCTCTCCCACATGATCGAGAATCTTCGCCGTCGCCCGAGCAATTGACTGCATGCGGTCGTCGTAGGAAGTAACACTGTCTACGAAGTACAACGTGTTCGCGCCGGGATTCTTGTCGAGCCTTCTGACTTCGCAGGTCTGCAGGAAATCCTTGGCATTGGCCCAATCGGCCTTCTTCTTCTCCATCTTGCCGTACGGATTGCCTCTGCTCTCCAGCGCCTTCAGCGGCTTTTGCAGAGACTGAGGCACATTGCCGTCATCCACCAGGCCGCGCCGCAGGTCCACAATCTTGTCGATGTATTCCACCAGCAATGGACATTCCGCTTCGCAAGCTCCGCAAGTCGTGCACGACCAGATTTCATCGTCGGAATAGATCCCGCCGACCAGGGCCGCACCATTGCCAGTTTTTCCAAACATGGAATAGTGCTGAAACGCATAATCCCGCGCTTTGATCGTCAGGAACCGCGGCGACAGCGGCCTGCCCACCGCATTCGATGGACAGTTATCCGAGCATCGCCCGCAATCCGCGCAGGAGTAAAAGTCCAGCATCTGCTTCCAGGTGAAATCTTCGAATGTCTTCACGCCGAACGATTTCACCTGACTGAGCTGTTCGTCGCTCACCCCCCATCGAACCGGCTTCAACTTCTCGCGATCCAGCTTGGCGAAATAGATATTGAACAGCGACGTTTCGACATGGAATTGGATTCCAAACGGCCGGTAGCAGAGGAGAAAGTAAAAGGCGATCTCGTGGACCAGGTAGCCGGTAAAGCACAAGGCTCCCAGTACTGCGGGCGATGCCGAAAGCAGGGCAACGCCGAACAGCCACGGGATCGAAAGAAACGCCCCAATCTCAGCGGGTTGATGCAGTTGTACGGTCGCAGCAGCTTTCGATGCTTCAAACAGGCTGTCGGCGAGCATCAGAACCGCAATCAGCGCCAACAGGAAAATGGCATCCGCTTTGTGGGCCTTGCCGAACTTTGCGGGCACCTCATAGCGCACCGGTTTGAAAACGGTCCTTCGCACGATGGCGACGATCATGCACAGGAAAACGACGGTGGCCGCGTAATCCGTCGTGACCTCGTAGATGTGTCCTGCTGTTCCGGACAATCCAGGCATTACGAAGCCGTACGAGACGCCGACAATCAATACAGTGAAGGCGCGCAGCGCCAGTAGAATGAAGCCCGCAAAAATCAGAATGTGAAGTGTTCCGGCTGCTTTATAGCGCGGATGCTTCCACTGTCCCAGCCAGTACTTGAAAACATTGCCTAGTCGTGCGAGTGGATGGTCGAAGCGGAGGTCGCGCTGCCCCCTTAGCAAAGGGATTAGTCGCCGCCAGACGATGTACCCGAATGCGACAACGCCCAGAACGTGAACCAATATGAATAGCGCATGTCCCTGGTTCAGCCAGGACATCAGTTGCGGACTAAATGGAACGCCTTCCATCTCGCTCGGCACCTTTCCGGATGGTCGAGGTTCTTGTATGAGCTAAGGCTGCACGATTCTTAGCGATTCAATGGTGAAGAGAAGTAGCTTCCTTCTCGTGATTGGTCTGCCGGCTCGCGCTCAATACGGAGTCGCAGCGAGCGTCTGTGAGTTGGCCGAAAACAGCAGATGATTCGGATGGTTTGCGACGGTGAGTGGCGAGCGAATTCCGCGACTGCTCCTGCGTTCTAGGTCTCGCGATCACACCAGTTCCCTTGGGAGTAGCTGGATGGGATCGTCCCCGAGAAACATCTCGCTCGATAGACTTTGCCGTCCGTACCTGGCGAGGCGGCAAGACTGCTAACCGGATACAACCGTTCGCTTTCTACGCGTAGTCGATGGGATGCTTCTCGAGCCAATGCTCGTCTCGCACTCTGTCAATATTCTTCAGTGCGCTGCTGGCTGCACTTGTGGCTAAGAATCGGTTTTCCCAAAGCAAACCCGCTCCTAAGCCGATCAAGCCGCCCAGCAAGCCTGACGCCAATACTTGTGCGGCCGATCGTTGCCGCCTTCCGGGGCAACTGGTCAACAAGCCCACACATGCGCCGAGCACCGCGGGTTGTAAAGCCTTTTGAAACGACTCGCGAAAAAACGGAGTAAGAGGCCTACCATTCAAGAATGCTTCTCGGCCGGAACGAACTCCCTCCAGCCCAGAATTCAAAACCCTTCGACCGTACTCAGCTTCTGATTTAGACCACTCGGATAAAAGCATGTTTTCTCACTTCCGGTCGAAGGACAACCACTGAAGTCACTAGACCATAATGTGAACGGACGAGTCCGTAGCCATTGTCACGAATGGCTGTGATGACAGTCACCCCACCACGGCAGGATGGGAAGGGTGGAACTTTTGCGTAGTGTTTATGCGGCCTCACAGTGGTTAGACCGCCGTACCAGTGTCCGGGGGCATGCTTTTATTTCGCTTTTTTTCTGTGCCAGCGGCGCGAGTTGTTGAGCGCAAAGTTTATCTGCGGTGGAGAATGCGCCGCAGTCAAGATCCAAAAACTGTTTTTTGCTTACGCGTTGACTTTCCCGTATATTTACGAACGGTTACATTTGGTTTCGAGATAGTGCGTTTGCCGGGAGAATCGCCAGGCGGGAATTCGGAAAGCGGGCTGGCGCGTGCTGAAGGCGGCGAGGTGAAAGATGAAGATGCATCGCAGGCTGTACACGGCTTTTCTGCTGTTTTTCATGTTTGACACGGCTGTTTTCGTATTCGCGCAGCGGTCGCCGGCGCGATCTGACAAACAGCCGGTCCAGACCTTGCAGGAGAAAATGATTGGCGTGTCAATCGATCCCGCTGATGGCTCGTACAGCATTTTCGATCCTATTTCTCGCAAGGAGATCTTTCATTCCCGGCCGGCGGTTCAAGTCGATCATCATTGGCTGCACAGTAGCGATTATCCTCGTCATTCCGCGGCACGCGAGAACGCTAACGATGAACTTGGATCAGGAATGCAACTGACGGTGACGAATGCTGGACTCCAGGGCCAACCGGACCTGATCTACTCTGTGCGATCTCACTCGGACCCCGATTTCGTGACGGTCACGGTGAGAGTTCATAACACTGGCTCGAATCCGATTACCGTCCAGGCCCTGAGGAGCGTTGATGCGACGGGTGCTCGCATTGCTGACCTTGGCGCCGCCGGTGTCTCCGATCGCGTTCTTTCCGACAGCTTTAGTGAAGATCGCCCGGGTATCGTAATTCACGATTTGGCCGACGCTACCGATGGAATGCACCGCGCTGTCGGCAGCCAGCTGATCTACAACCGCGAAAGCAAACGAAATCTGTTCCTGGGTGCCCTTTCTTCGGAGAAATTTCTCACCATTCTTCGCTTGCATGTCGACCGCGACCGGATCTCATCCTACGAAGTCGATTCGGCTGGAACCACCGAACTGCTCAAGGAGAACTCGCTTAAGTATTCTTCGCCTGAAGATCAGATCGAGTTGAGCCTGCCGGTACCGCCGAATGCCGATTTATCTTCCGAACCGTTGCTCATCAGCACGGGCAACGATTATCACCAGCAGTTAGAGGCCTATGGCGCAATTATTCGCCGGCTACACCATGCACGCGTGAGTCTCCCGAGTTTTGCGGGTTGGTGGAGCTGGACTGCCTACTACTTCGGTCTGAACCAGGGGACGGCGCTGACCAATGCACAGTGGCTCTCCGACAACTTAAAAAATCTCGGCTACACCTTTTTCCATATTGATGAGGGATATCAGTACGCACGCGGCGAGTACACCACCGCGGATGCCACTCTCTTTCCGGGTGGAATGAACCTTCTCGAAAGCAAAGTTCGGGCGTTGGGGCTGACTCCGGGAATCTGGACGGCTCCATTTGAGGTGTCCGAGCGCTCCTGGTTGTATGAAGACCACAAGGACTGGCTCGTTCACAATGTGTCGGGAGTTCCCATTCATGCCGGCTGGGTCATCGAGAACGCCCGGATCGACCAGCTCTATATACTCGACTCCACCAACCCGGGCGCGCAGGACTATCTCAGGAAGACCTACACAACTCTCACAAAGGATTGGGGAATTCGCTACATTAAGCTCGATTTCATGGACGACAGCGCGATCGAGGGTTCTTATTACAAGCCGAACGCCACGGCTCTCGAAGCCCAGCGCATTGGGCTCAGGATTATTCGGGACGCCGTCGGAGAAGATGTCCTGCTCGACAAGGATGGCAGCCCCATGCTGAACCCCGTGGGCATCGTCGACACCGGCCGTATTTCCGTCGACACCGGACACAAGTTCGGAGCCAGCAGGGAAGCGGCGCCGGGAGTTGCTGCGCGGTATTTCATGAACCGCAACTTTTACATTGCCGATCCGGATGCTTTCACGGTCTCGCGCCAGACGATCAATGAGCAGGAGTGGCACGGAGGCCAACATCCCCTCAGCCTCGACGAAGCAAAGGTCTCGATTGCCTTAGCTGCAATTGCTGGTGGAATGTACGAAATTGGCGATGATCTGCCGATACTCGGCGCCGATGCTGACCGGCTCGCGCTGGTCAAGAATGAAGATCTCTTAAATATGAGCCGCCTGGGTCGGGCTTCGCGGCCGCTGGACTTGATGAGCTATGCGCCGGAGGATGAAATGCCGAGCACTTTCTTATTGCAAGAGAGTAAGCGAGTCGCGATGCTGACTGTCTTCAATTGGACGGAGAAGTCCAGAGAACGAAAATTAGATCTGGCTCGCGACTTAGGATTGCCCTTGGGTGGCCACAATCAAGTGACCGATGTCCTGGACTCCACCTCCGGCGCCGCAACCAGCAATGCCGAGACAATTTCGCTGCAACTGCCGCCGCATTCGGTGAAAGTCCTGAAGATCGTAGACACTTCCGTTGCTGCGGCTGCTCCTGTCGTGACCCTCCACCTACCGGAAAAAGTCGAAGCGGGCGTGGCATTGCCACTCTCGGCCGAAGCAGACAGCGCCGGCGTGCCGGTTGTGGCGTATCGCTGGGACTTCGGAGACGGCACGCACACCGACGGTACCGCTGTAACCCATACCTACACGCATGCCGGAGATTTCCTGATCCGGGTAGTCGCAAGTGGGCTCGACGGCATTCCTTCTGAGAAATCAGCGTCGATCACAGTCTCCGGAAAAATCAACACGCGGTTTGCTCCATCGAAGAAAGTCCGACTTGATCAAACGTCGCAAAGGCCCTAAAGACGGGTAATAGCAAGCTATCAGCCAGTGTTGGCACCATAGAATTTCTGGAAATCAGGAACTTCTTTCTCAAAGTACAAGGTATTCAGCATATCTATTGACAAGTCGACCCCGACGGGCCAGAATTCTTAGCCAGTGAAAGCCTCCCATGAATCACCTTCCTCTTGGGGCGCTTGAATTTACATTACTCGGCTCAAGCTAGCACGTGTAGTTCTAACCGCTGCAGTCATGCCGGATACACAAACCCGGCGGACTCGGCATTGCTTCAGAAGCGATGGGCCCGACAATTGGGCTGCCATCTTCGTCAATTGTTCGTGTGATGGGGTGCAAAATATGAATCATCTCTTGCGCAAGATGTGGCGGGACGACGATGGCCAAGACATCGCCGAATATGCGGTTATGCTGGCCGTCATTCTGGTATTGGTGGTCGGCACCATTCGCCTGGTCGGGAGCAACGCGAACAATGTATTTTCCTCAGCAGCCAGTACTCTTCAGTGACGCTGCCCAGAACAACAGATCAGTGGTTCGTCCCACCAGATCTGACTGACTCATAAGGGGATAGCTCGCAGCGGGCGCAGCACGGCACGGCGCGTGCCAAGCCCCGCCATTGGGTCACAATCCCTATTCAACTGTAATGTCGCCTAAATCGTACCAGCCGTCGCTCTGGCGTCCGGCAATCGCCAGTTGAATCGCTGGCGTGCGGGTCGTGGGGTCGAGCAGAGCTACGCGCAATCGGTATTTTCCAGGTTTGAGGTCCCAGGGCACGGCTATGGTGTTCTCGTATACGGAGTCGCCTGGAAGCCATTGCCGGATGTCTGCTTCAAGCGGGATAACCGCCGCTCCGATTTCGATCGCCAGCAGATATTCGCGGTACACAGGTGCAACCCCGGCATTGAACCACCACATATTCAATAGAGCCATCGAGCCGCGGGTCAAGCGCGTGGGATATTCCAGTTTCTTAAGGACGAAACGGTACCCGATCTGCTTCTGAAACTCGTCAAAAGCTGGTTTCCATTCCGCCGGAATATGGCTCGATTTGATGTTGATGGTCGAAACGTGCCAGCGCAGCGCTTGATCAAGGATCGGCTTCAAAGAAAAGCCCCACTGCTTCCACGATTCCGGAACCCCGCAGGTCTCAAGCGACACCGGCGCGGTACGCCAAACATCCTGCAGCTTTCCGCGCGCGATCTGCTGAGGATAGAGATCGAGCATGTGGGCGAAGTTCCTGGACGGACGGCCCATGTCGCCCCAGCAGTCGAGGCGCCAGCCAGCGCCTTTCTTTGTTCCGTAGACGAGCGCCGGCAGTTCGTCGAAGTTCATTAGCAGCACTGTGCGAGGGAATGCTCGAAAGTAAACATCAATGAGCTGTTGTTGTACTGGCCACTCAGGCAGATAAGGTCCCCAGCCTTCCCCCCAGTATCCGGCTGTCGAAATATCCACGTGGTCGAGATCTGGATGGCCGTCATAGCGCTTGCCCATTTCTGTGACGATCGCACTCCATGACTTGACATATGCCGGATCAGCCGAATCAGGAGACCAAATTTCACCATCCTTGTCGGGCGGTTTGTTCGCACGGCGGGCGCCGGAACGGATGTACCACTCGGGGAGTGGATGCTTGTTGTCATAAGGCATCAAGCGAATGGCGAGCCTTTGATGATGACGATGTGCTCCGGCAAGTGCGGTATCAATGATTTCCCAGCGGTATTTTTCGGGTTCCGGCTCAAGCTGCGACCAGAACCAGCGTAGATATGCGACGCTCGAACCGGGGAAATCTACAGTGCCAGGCTGCGCGTCAGGAAGCACTGTCTCCGGACCGACTTCGGACCATGTCACGCCTTCGTTCAATGCCTGCCCAGAAAAGCGATTGAACGTCTCAATACCCATCCCGGGATTTACCAGAATGTCGTCGCTTTCGATCGGCCGGATCACAGTTGTTTGAGCCGCGGCAGGGAACGAGCAAAGTAGGATAACGAGCAGAGTGAATCCTGTCGTATTCATTGAGGAGTCGATTCTTCCCGCGTTGCAATTGCGTATTTGTGGAGCACCGTCTGAATGTGATGCCGAACCATCTGAGAGGGCGAGGCGTGAAGCCGCCCCGCCCGAATTACCTCATACTCAAGCGGTAAATACTGGCTGACCAGGGTTATCGGAGGAGGAGACTTCGTGAGGTTTCCAATGAGCAGTTCGATTTGCGCCTTCACCTCCGTATCATGCCAGTAATACCGGCAGCGATCACTGTAGCTGTAGAAGCGAGAAAGCCGCAGTTGGCCTTCATCCCCATGATAGTAATCGCGCCAATAGCCCGGGTTGCGGAGCATTGCGGATTCAAGAGCGTCGCGAACACTCGAGACGCGATCACCTCTTCCTCGAAAAATCTCGGATTCAATGGATGACAGCGCGAAGATAGCTTCTCGAAAAGCAAAAGTCAGCTCCGGACCGACTTTGAGAATCGCAAAATGGTCTTCGACCAATTTCTGGAGAGACGAAGGAAGCTGATAATCAGTCGAATGGGCCTCGTACACCATTACCGGGCTGGCAGGCAAAGCGTTGCTAAGAGCTTTTGCTTTCTGCCGGTCATAATCGAACACATTGCTTTCGCCGAATTCGACTCCGGGTTGAACCACCAGTCCGATCACGCGTTCCCACGCGCCATTCAACCCGCGTTTTTCGAAAGCTCGCTTGAAGGCATCCAGAGTTGAGACAACATGTTCAGGACTAGTGGTCGAAATTGATTCCTGAGCCTGCGATTCGCCACCTGGAGCGGGAACTTCCGTCCCCACGACATAGAGCAAAGAAGGTGAATTGGGCGCAAGTTCGCGAAATGTGTTTTCCGCCGTCTCACACAATTCGGCTGCGCGTTCTGCAACAGTTTGCTCGTCGGGCCCGGACTTGGGATCATCCCCGCAAGCCATGCTGGCGTCGAGGTGGATCTTCTGATATCCGGCCAGCACACAGCCGCGGACCAGGTCGTGCGCCTTCTCCATCGCGACTGCGGCAGCTTCACGTCGCCATGGAAATGGCCCAAGATGGTCCCCGCCCAACAGGATGCGATTACCGGAAAGTCCAGCTTCGGCAGCCGCAGTTCGAACAAAAGCGGCGAACTGCTTAGGATTCTGCCCCGTGTAACCGCCAAACTGGTTCACCTGGCTTGAAGTCGATTCGACGTGCAGGACCGAATCGTTTTCTTTTGCCTCGTGCGCGGCGGCCGCGATCACGTCCGGGTGCGCTGAACAGACGGCGTAGACTCCGACCGGGTCTGACGAGCGGTTTCGCCGTACGATGTCCTGTAATCGTGTACCGGGCTGCTCAAAATGACGCGAAGCTTTCAGTTGATTCACACTGTTAGTTTCTTATAAATCCAGGTCGTTGCACTACACTGCCGTCCATCCTCCAAACTCTGACACAAACCCGATTCCGGGACGAACGGAAGTACTTTCGAATCGCTGCCCGGCGCTTGAAGGAACTCCCACAATACTCTGAGCCGGCGTCTCATGTTGCCCAAAAAATAGTGCTGTAATAATTCACCCCCTCGGCCGTCTTCAGTCGTGAAGGCGTTGAGGGAGGTGTAACCTGCAAAGTACGCTAGCCGAGGAACCAATAATCGCGATTCCCGACGAACTCGAGCGAGTTTATCGAGCCTATCATGGCTTGGTTTTCCGCACCGCCTATCGAATTCTCGGCAACGCTGCGGACGCTGAGGACGTGCTGCAGACTGTGTTTCTCCGTCTGCTTCGCCGGGATCCCCACACCGCCGTGCTTGAAAAAGAGGAGAGCTACCTGCGGCGGGCAGCCATTAATACTGCCATCGATTTGATCAGAGCGCGACAAGCGCATCAGACCGTGGAACTCCTGGAAGAGCCGACAGGTCCCGCCCACGATTCAGGCGAGCTGCGGCAGGTTTTGGGCAAGGCGCTGGCACGGCTCAAGCCGCGTCCGGCGGAAATTTTTGCATTGCGTTTTCTTGAGGGATTCAGCAATCCGCAGATTGCGCGGATGCTTGGACTTTCACAGGTGCTGGTGGCAGTCGTCGTCCACCGCACTCGGCAGCAGCTCCGCAAGGAACTGGGCGTGTACCTAGGAGAGAGATCATGAAAAACGAGAAGTTCGACCGCATGCTTTCGGAAATTCGAAATGAAGAGGTGGACGACCAAGTCGTCGCGCAGGCTGGCCAGCGGGTCTGGAAATCAATTACGGGAGGCGATTCGACCTCCACCCTTAGTCCACACACGCTGCGAAACTGTGGGGATTTTCAGGCTCTGATCCCCGCATACCTGGGAAAACAGCTCGCTCCGGCACGCGCTTTCCTGTTTGAAGATCACGTGCATGCGTGTGTTGCCTGCCGGCATGCACTCGAGCACGCTCGGGATGGAGAGGTGCAACGGGTATGGCGGGTGGAACCTCAGCGTCGCCGTCCGATGGCATGGGGCTGGGCGATGGGTGCGGCTGCAGTTTTTGCCGCAGCACTTGCCGTGATCGCGTTCGGCAACGGGATGCTCCCCGGGCAGCACGTCGTTCGGGCTTCCGTGCAAACGGTCGACGGATCGCTGTATACCGGCGCCGGCGCGGAAATGCGGCTGGTTCAGGTGGGATACGAGATCAGAAGCGGGGAAGAGGTCCGCACCGCCAAGGGATCGACTGCCGTGGTGCGCCTGCTCGACGGGTCTTTGGTCGAGATGGGCGAGCGCTCTGATCTGTCAGTATCGCGCGCCTGGAGGGGGACGACGATTCATCTGGACGGCGGGCAAGTGATCGTGCAGGCAGCCAAGCAGCGCTCAGGCAACCGCTTGTATGTCGCGACCGATGATGGGCTCGTGTCGGTAAAGGGCACAATCTTTTCAGTGAACCATGGGACCAAGGGATCACGCGTGGCCGTAATTGAAGGCGTGGTTCGCGTCGACTACGGCGAGACCACGACCGATCTGCATGCGGGGGATGAGGCGACCTCCGGCCCCAGCGTATCGAAAGTTCCCATTCCAAACGAGATCGCGTGGAGCAAGAACTCCGCGAAATATCTGGCGCTGCTGGGCGACTTCGCGGTGTTGCAGAAACAGTTTGCCGCGATTCCCGGGCCCGGGCTGCGTTATAGCTCTGATCTGCTTCCCTACGTTCCCGACCACACGGTCGTCTACGCGGCGATTCCGAACTTGGCAAACACTCTGGGCGAAGCGACCCGGCTTTTTCAGGACCGGTTGCAGCAAAGCCCAGCGTTGCGAAACTGGTTGAAGCAGCAGCGAAAAGGCAATGGCCCAAAGCTGGAAGACGTGCTGAATCAGGTGAAGACGTTCAACAGCTATCTCGGCGACGAGATTGTATTTGCCATGGCGAAGGATGGAACGGAATATGCGGCGCCAGTAGTGCTGGCGAGAGTGCGGCAGGGCGGGCTGGAAGCCTTCCTGCAAAAAGAAGGCCGCAAGCTGAGTTCCGACTCGTCGCAGACTGCGCTGCAGGTAGTGCATGACCCGTGGTCGGTCGCGCCGACAGCGAACCGTCCGCTACTGGTTTATGTCAATAACGATATGTTGATTGCCAGTCCAGATGTGGCGGAGTTGCAGCGTACGGCGATGCGCGTAAAACAGGGCAGCGCCGGCGCGTTTGCCGAAACCCCGTTCTATCAGCAGATCGCTCGCTCCTATCAGCAAGGGGCGGAATATCTTTTCTGCGCCGATATGGAACAAATCATGGCGCAGAACGTACAAGCTGGTAGCACAGGCCATGAATTGCCGCCCGGCATTGGGGACGTACGGTACCTGACGATGGAACATCGCGAAATTGCCGGCAAGCCTGAAAGTCGCGCTGACCTCATGTTCGCTGCGCAGCGGCAAGGCGTCGCTTCGTGGCTGGAGGCACCCGCATCCATGGGATCGCTGGAGTTCGTTTCACCCAACGCCAGCATGGTAACGTCTGCGGTGATCAAGAATCCGCGAAGCATCGTGGAAGAAGTTTTCAAAATGATTGGGAGCGGCGACCCGCGTTTCACCGAACATCTGGCCGAGTTCGAATCCAAGACAGGCGTGAACGTGCTGAACGATATGGCCGCGCCTCTGGGCGGCGAAGTCACCATGGCATTCGATGGTCCGATGATTCCAACGCCACGATGGAAGCTGATTTTCGAGGTGTACGATCCCACGACATTGCAGTCCACGATTGCGAAACTGGTGGACAGCTTCAATCGCGAAGGTAATGCGAAGAGATACACGTTGCAGTTAACTTCGCGGCAGGTGGGATCCCGCACGTACTTCACGATCACCAGCCCCAACCAGCTGAATGCCGAGGTGGACTACACCTTTGTGGATAGCTATCTGGTTGCCGCGCCTGACATAGCCACCATTTCCCGGGCGATTCAGTCGCGCGAGGCGGGATTTACGCTCACCCATTCGTCCACCTTTCAGGCTCTCTTGCCAAACGATGGCTACACGAATTTTTCGGCAATCTACTATCACAATATTGGTCCCGTCGTGGGCCCACTCGTCCAGCAACTGAAATCCAGTGGAGCTTTGACCCCGCAGCAGCAGCAGTCGGTCGATGCGCTCACCGCAAACACCGCGCCGGGCTTGATCTATGCGTATGGCGAGCCTGACCGGATCGTGGTGGCGAGCAATACCGGCTTCATGGGATTGGATCTGGGCACGCTGTTTACGATGGGCAATAATGGACCGTTCCTGCCGCAGATGTTGTTGGGCGGAGCAATGACTCGTCCGTCCCAGCCAACGCAATGAGTACCACGGTACAACGCGGAGCGGTAGCCGGTGCGAGTGAGCAATCGCCGCCTGCCGTTCCGCTTGCGCCGCTGGTGGAAATGCAGGATCTCTCGGTACGGTTTGGAAACCGGGAGATCCTGAGCAGTCTCACGGCTACTCTGCGCGGCCGTTCGATTGGGCTGCTCGGTCCAAACGGCGCCGGGAAGTCCACGCTGATCAATACTCTCCTCGGCTTCTATAAATCTTCAGCGGGTTCCGCTCGCGTCTTTGGGTATGACATTGGGACGGAAGTGCGAAAGATTCGCGGGTTGGTCGGCTACATGCCCGAGAATGACGCGTTCATCTCGAAGATGAGCGCGGTTTCGTTCGTTCAGATGATGGGGGAACTTTCGGGCTTACCACCGGACATGGCTCTGGAACGGGCGCACGAGGCGCTGTTCTACGTGGGATTGGCGGAGGCGCGATACCGAAAGTTGGGCACCTATTCGCTAGGCATGAAGCAACTGGCGAAGCTGGCCCAGGCGATCGTTCACGGACCAAAATTGTTGATCCTCGACGAGCCGACCAATGGCCTGGACCCGTCTGCGCGGCAGCGCATGATCCGCATGATCAAAGACATTCGAGACGGCAAGGAAATGCGCATCGTACTGTGCTCGCATCTTTTGCGGGATGTCGAGGATACCTGCGACGAGGTTCTCATCCTGAAGCAGGGGCGGATCGCGCATTACGCGAATCTCGATGAAGAGCGCAGGGCAAACAATCGGTTTCTGGAACTCGAGACTTACGGCGCCAATGGCGACTTCACGGAAGCGATCGAGAAGCTCGGTTGTGAATGCGCAGTGAGCGCAAATCGCATGAAGATCATTCTGGTGGACGGCGTCGAAACGCGGGATATCTTCCGCCTGGCCGCGGAACGCCAGGTTCGCATCCGGCGCATGAACTTCCGGCGCGATACGCTCGAAGATATTTTTCTGAAGGCCATGGAGAACTGAAAGCTGAGAGCCGACTTGCAAGGCTTAGCGCTGTGGCGGAGGAGCAGGAATGGCTGTTTACCGTCGTAATTACAAGCCATATTCGGGGGCGCTGACTCCGGCGTGGTCGCGGTGCCTCGTCCTTTTTCGCTACTCGCGGCGAAACCTGTTCCGCTCCAAGTTTTTGACTGGATTGTTTGTGGTCTGCTTTTTCTATCCCCTTGCGTGTTTCCTGATGATCTATCTGGCTCATAACGCCAGGTTCCTTGAGGAGCTAGGCTTCGCCAAAGGTGTGCTCACCATCAACAATCAGTTTTTTTTCAATTTCATGGCGGTGCAGCTAGTGTTTGCATTTCTCCTGACCGCCTTTACGGGGCCGGGACTGATTTCACCCGATCTTGCCAATGGTGCGCTGCCGCTTTATTTTTGCCGTCCCTTCTCCAGAGCCGAGTATGTATTGGGCAAGTCGGCGGTGCTGGCCATTCTCCTTTCGCAGATCACCTGGGTGCCGGGATTAGTTCTCTTCTTCGTGCAAGCAAGTTTGGCGGGATGGAGTTGGACCTGGCCGCATCTTTGGATAGCCGGGAGCCTGGTACTTTCTTCTTTGATCTGGATTGCAATTCTGTCGCTGCTGTCGATGGCGCTGTCGGCTTGGGTGAAGTGGAGGATCGTGGCGGGCGCCTTGTTGCTCGGGGTGATGTTCTTTGGAGCCGGCTTCGGACAAGCCATTAATGCCGTGCTGCAAACCGATTCTGGGAATTTTTTCAACCTTGCCTTCCTGATGGGAACGGTATGCAACTCATTGTTCCGGCTGCATTCGCACGAAGCGATTTCGGCCCTTCAGGCTTGGGTCGCCCTGCTGGTGTACTGTGCAATCTGTCTCGGCTTGCTGATGCGAAAAGTACGCGCTTACGAGGTGATCCGGTGAGCGATCGCATCCTCTTCGAAGACGTGTCGAAGTTCTATGGTGAGATTTTGGGCGTCAACCGGGTGAATCTCTCGATTCCGCCGGGGATTACCAGCCTGGTCGGGCCGAACGGCTCGGGCAAGACAACATTGATGAATTTGATGACGGGCTTGGTCCGGCCCACGCGCGGGCGGGTCGAGATACTCGGATACCAGACCGACGATTCTGAAAACCTGTTCAAAATTCTTGGATACAGCACGCAATTCGACGCGTTCCCCAAAGGCCTCACTGGATTTCAGTTTGTGTATTCCTATCTGCGGCTGGCCGGCCGGGACAGGGAGAGCGCGGAGCAACTGGCGTGGCGCGTAATTGAGCGAGTGAATCTGGTCGATACCGCCCAACGCAATATCGCGGGCTACAGCAAAGGCATGCGGCAGAGAATCAGGCTGGCACAGGCCTTGGCGCACGATCCCAAGGTGTTGGTGCTCGATGAACCGCTGAACGGACTGGATCCGCTCGCGCGTTCGGAGATGATTGCCCTATTCCGTGCGACCGCTGCGCAGGGGTGCTACGTCATCATTTCCAGCCACATTCTGCACGAAGTGGACGTGATTTCCGATCAGGTCGTTTTGCTGAGCAACGGCTACGTGGTGGCCGAAGGTCAAATTTCTACCGTGCGCGGCGAGATTCAGGAACACCCGACGCAGATTTTGATCCGCTGTAATCATCCGCGAGAACTGGCCGCCAAGATGTTGGAGAACGAGCTTACGATCGAAGTCGCCATCCACAAGGACGAGCGTGGCTTGCTGCTGAAAACGCGGGACGCCGACCGTTTCTATCTCGCGCTGAACGATATGGCGTTGAACGGGGTTGATATTGAATCCATCGCTCCGGCGGATGACGACGTGCTCTCCGTTTATGAGTATTTGATCGGGAATGAAGAGGCAGTCCGATGAAGCGACTCTGGTGGGCGCAGATCAAAGCTGTAGTCCGGCTGGAGATGAGGAAGACCTTCTTTGCCAGGCGAGGTCTTTGGATTTATGCGATTGCCGCCCTGCCGGTAATCCTATTCGTCGCCTACGCGATTGCGACATCCACGCAGCAACACCGGCGAGCGACCGTTGTCAGCCAGAGCGAGAGGCGGCTGACCTACCAGGATCTGCAGACAGTGAAGCCGGGAATGCCCAGTCAAGAAGTGATTGCGCTCCTGGGAAAGCCGCCGATTCGCTTTCACTGGACCGACCGCCAACCAGCGTCCGCTGACCAGAACCCTGAAAACGAGACGATGGTTGAGGTTCAGCGCGAGCAGTATCACTACTCTGACGGTCAGAACGACCTGTTTGTCGAGTTGGCGGACGACAAGGTTGAGTCCATCAATCTTGGAGAAGGCAGCAACCCGAGGCAGGATTCGATAGTTTTTGCCGGCGTCTTCCAATTCTTCTTTTTGCGCCTGGCGATTTTCTTCGGCTGCCTGGGAATCTTCATGAATCTGTTTCGCGGCGAGATTCTCGACCGCAGTCTGCACTTCTATTTCCTGGCTCCAGTCCGCCGTGAAGTCGTGATGGCTGGAAAGTTTCTTGCCGGCTTGCTGGCTACATGCACAATTTTCGTGACCAGCGAAGTGCTGCAGACGATTGCGTTCCTTTGGCACTTTCCTGCGAGCGCACGCGTTGTCTACCTCTATCACAATCATGGTCTTGAACACGCCGCGATCTACCTTGGGGTTACGCTGCTCGCCTGTATCGGATATGGGGCATTCTTTCTGGTGGCGGGACTGCTGTTCCGGAATCCAATTCTGCCCGCAGCGGCGATCTTGATCTGGGAGTCAATCAATCCGTTCTTGCCCGGAATCCTCAAGCAGTTCAGCGTGATCTATTACCTCAAATCATTATGCCCAGTGGACATCCCGAGTGCACCGGGTACGCCGCCCGTGCTCTCGTTGCTGATCTCGAACTCGGATCCTGTGTCGGCGCCGGTGGCGGTGCTGGGTATATTTGGGGTCACGCTGCTTGCCCTCTATGCATCGAGCCTGCAGGTCAGGCGCATGCAAATTAACTACACAACCGAATGACACTTCTGTTTCGGTAGGTTCAGTTCGAGGTCCGAGACCCGGACCTCATGCCGGACGCAGTTGCTCCGCGTCCTCCGCGCCAAACTCAGCGATCTCTGCGGTTAGGTCTTTGTGTCGTTGATCCACAGCGCTAGAAGCGCCGATGGCACTGATTCCTGAGGTCCGAAGTCCGAAGTCCGAGGTCCGGTGATTGGCTAATCTGGCGGGGCGTTGTGTGCAGCCTCTCTGCTCTTGACGACACTAATCGCCACCAGAATGATTGCGTTGTTTGCAATCACCGGACCGTAATGGTCGGTGTAGTCTTCATCGGCGCCCCTGAAGCCGGTCGTCCCATCTAACCTGAGCTCCGAGACTGCTTTCCCGGGACGCGGGTTCTCCCACTCATAAGCAAACATCGTGATCGCTCTTGTGTCTGCCGCGCTCACGATGATTGGGTCCGCTCCATAGCAATAGTCGCGATCCAGTTTGCGTGACTGCCAATTCCACTCGGCGATATCGACGCCGTAGCGAATCGGAATCGTTTCCGTGTATCCATCTTCATATCGCGCTTCGTACCATCCGAGCAGGTCTTCGGAATCGAAGACATCCCATAAGAGACGATCGGGTTCGCGATTGGCCGCCGCTCTTGCACAAGCATGTAAGAACAGAATGCTGGAGAAGTCTGAGTCGATGCGAATTCCGCGCACAGAGGCAGGAAAAGTCGTCGTCGCCTGGTTCCCCGTCGTAGCGACAGCAATCGCAGCTTTTCCACTCGATGTGCTCAGGCGGAAGGGGGCTTTGCTGGCATAAACTGTTTTGGTTTTTAGTGTCCGCAGATCGCAGTCAATTAGCCCCTCTTGCCCCGCTGTATTGAAGTGAGGGGAAATATCAATTGCAGAGAATTGTGACTCCGTGCTGCTCGGTGGACGACGGCCGCGAAATCGGCTCCGAAGGTGTGGCATGCGGGCCTGCGCCAGGTCGGATAATCGCTTGCCACTGATCACATCGCCATGCCACAGGATATTGCCGCATCCTATAACGTCTGTAATTACGGTTCGCCCGAAGTTGGATTCGCTGGTCGCAAACCACGCCGAAGGTGCGCCTCCCAAGATCGTCCTGCGTTTACTGCGCACCGCATAGTTCTCAATCGACGGAGCGAAGTTCCCATACACCTGCTTGAACCCCATTCCGTCGAGGATATCCTCATTGTTTTCCGCTTGCTCCTCGGTCCACTCGCCTTCCGCCTTGGCCCAGAACCAATTGAAAAGGAGAATGTCCTTGGGGATAAGCCGGTTTACTTGCTCGGGCGTCATGCCGCCTGCGACTTTGTAGTTCCACCCGTCGGGTGCACGCTTTGTACGAAGACCCTTGCCGCGGACGCTCTCCAGAAGCATGTCGCCCCACATCGCCATGTCAATGTTCTTCTTGCGCAGATAGGAGCGAATGCGCGACACGTCCTCTCCGTACCTCTCTCCGATATCGCGATCTCCACACTTCGGACACAACCCTATAGGAGCGAATAGCTCGTCATGACCAACGTGCAGCATCCGTGGCTTCAGCAGGTCGATGTACTCGTCGTAGACCTCGAATAGCAGGTTGTACGTGTCCGGATTCGAGGGGCAATACGTGTCGGGCCATTTGTCTCCCGGCACTTCGGAGAGCTCTTTGTGGCGAGTCAGAAGATAGTAGCTGTGGGTGAACGAAGGCAGCTCGGGAATCAATTCGATCCCATAGGAACGGACGTAGTCAGCCAGTTCCGCAACTTCTTGCTTTTCGAGAAAACCGCCGTCGGCTGTGTCCTGATGGCAGGAATTCTGCTCGCGACCGTGCAGCGATCCGGGCGGGTAGTTGCGCCTCGAGTAGTTCGTATCCAATACCAGTTCACGCCAACCCGCATTGAGCTCGGGATGAGAGTCGAGCCGCATACCGGCGTTGAGTTCCATGATCAGCGTGTTGTACTTCTGTGCCGCGACGAAGTCCCGAATGAACCGTTTGAAGAACGCAATATTCTGCGGCCCAGGGAGATACAGCTTTAATCCGCGAAAAGGTTTTTCGGGACGATCGAAAACATCAAGGCAGGGGAGGCTGGGTGCGCCAGCTTCAGAAGATATCAACTGCCTCAGGGATTGGAAGCCGTGGTGCAGGCCTCGAGAATCAGCACCAGATAGGACCACGACATTAGGCCTGACATGAAGGCTGTAGGCCTCGGGCAGGGAGGCAACTTGGCTGCCCGGTGCTCCGATATCGTCGAGAGCGGCACGAATGAATGGAGACGTCGACATCCCCATCCTGATCACACGAGCGCCCCGCGGGACTGCAGACGAGGATTTGATCGTCAGGATGAGCCCGAGCCAGTCCACTAGCTCGTCACGGAGTCGCCTGGCGGTCAGGAGTTCATCATTTGTCACATCCGAAGAAATGGCTATGAGGACATCGTCCGAGAGGCGGAAGCGTCCTTCGCGCAGCGAGACAGAAAAAGGAACAGGAAGAATCGCTGCTTCTTCGGAGGCCGGGTTTGCTTGCGCAGGCACAAGGGCGGAGTGCGCTTTGGCGGAAATTCGCGCCGCCAGCAGACTGCCGGCCGAAACCAGAAGAAATTCGCGTCTTTTCATGGGGAAACCCAGTCGTCGCGATCAGCTCGAATCATATCCGACAGAGCCAAGCGGCGGAAACCGGCAAAGGGCATCGAGTCATCCTGACGCGTTCTACACCTCTTGCACGTCAATGAATTGGGCTCGGGGTATATACTTTCTCCCAGGTTTTCAGGGGGTATTGCTCCCCCTCCCTTACTTCCCCGCGAGCAGTTGACATGCATGAGCGCAAGCCATCGCCGAATTCGCCTGATGGCTCGACAGGGAAGCGCGAGCGTGTGGATGTTCCTGTCAAGGAACAGAGTTCCGGTTCGAATCTTCCGTCCGGTTCCGACACTCCTACGGTGATTGAGTTTTCGAAGGATGCTCAGGCCGCGTTCGATCCAGAAGCCGCAATTCTCGATGCCGAAGCCACAATGGCAGAAGGGAACTCGGCGTTCAATTCTCCCCTGCCGGAGCGCAGAAGCACACGTCTGCAGGTTCGCCCCCATCACCTCGAAGTCGGTACAGTTTTAGGCGGTCGATACGAAATTCTGGACCTTCTCGGCGAAGGTGGTATGGGAGCGGTGTACAAAGCCCGAGACCTTGAACTCGACCGCCCTGTCGCGCTGAAGACGATCCGTCCGGAGCTTGCTGCCAGTTCCTCGATGCTCGCCCGCTTCAAACAGGAACTGCTGCTATCCCGGCAAGTAACCCATAAGAACGTGATTCGTATTTACGATCTGGGTGAATCCGACGGCGTTAAGTTCATTACCATGGAGTTCGTCGAGGGGCGCGACCTGCGCTCCATCCTCCACGAGAAAAAAAAGCTTTCTCCGCAAGAGTCGGTGGACATCATGCGTCAGGTCTGTGAAGCCTTGGATGCCGCTCACGGCGTCGGCGTGATTCATCGCGACCTGAAACCGCAAAATATCATGCAGGAAAACGGCGGGCGGATTCTGGTCATGGATTTTGGGCTGGCACGCATGCAGCAAGGCAACGGGATGACCCAGACCGGTGCTCTCGTAGGGACGATGGCGTATATGTCTCCCGAACAGGCGCTCGGAAAAGAATTGGACCAGCGTTCCGACCTCTTTACCGCCGGGTTAGTTCTTTATCAACTGCTGACTGGAACCACGCCGTTCAGGGCGGAGAGCGAACTCGCCAGCCTCATCAAGCGCGCCCGGGAGCGTGCGGCCCCAGTATCCGACCTGGACAGGACAATTCCGGGCCGCTTGAGTGCGGTAGTCAGTAAGTGCTTGGAACTCGATCCGGCGTTGCGTTATCAGACGGCCACAGAGATGTTGCGGGATCTCGAGGCGTGGCAGGGTAAGGTGGCTGGCGCCACGTTGGGTTTTCACACCGATGTGAAGCCTTGGGCCCAGACAATCCCCTGGCCGATGCTGAGCGCCGCGGTCACTCTGCTGGCGTTGATGATCGTGGCGTATGTCTTTCGCGGCCGGCTTTTTTCGCCACCAGCCAAGCCAGCGGAAATTGCCCACGCCCTTTCATTGGCGGTAATGCCCTTCCACAACGCTTCAGGGGATGCTTCATGGGACTGGCTGGGTTCCAGCCTCCCTGACTTGCTCAGCAGTGATGTAGGCGAATCGACGCATTTGCGGAACGTTTCCGCCGATCGGGTTCAGCAAGTGTTTCACGATCTGAAGATCTCTCGCAATTCCGTATTGGATCCGTCCACGCTGGCGCGGATCGCGCAGTCTACGAATGCCGACACTCTGGTTTGGGGACGGTACACGAAACTAGGGGACGGGATTCGTATTGATGCGATCCTGCAAGATCGAAAGCACAATCGAACCATACGGCTGAAATCAGAAGAGGCGAGCCAAAACGAAGTCTCCACTGCGGTAGACGCTTTAGCAGCAACGATCCGCCAGAACCTCGATCTTTCACCGGACATGCAGAAAGAGCTGCAGGCGCAGTCGTTCAAAGCGAGCTCCAGATCGGTCGAGGCCTTGCGTGATTACACAGAAGGCGTCCAATTGCTGCGGCATGGCAAAAATCTGGAAGCCCAGAAACGATTGCAGGCGGCCACAACTGAGGATCCGCAGTTCGCGATGGCCTACTCGCGGCTCAGCGAAGCCTACTCGGCGCTCGGCTACGATGCCCAGGCAGAGCAGGCCGGACGCCGCGCGGTAGAACTGAGTCAAGAACTGTCGCCGTCGCAACGAAGTTTTATTGCTGCCAGTCTGGCCCGCGTCATGAAAGACAACAAAAACGCCATCGAAAAGTACGAGAATCTGGCCAAAAGTATGCCCGAGAATTCTGACGTTGAACTCTCGTTGGGCGCGCTATACACGGACACAGGCGAATACGACAAGGCTCGCATCCAGATCTCCAAAATCCTGCAAGCGGAGCCTAAGAATGCGCGAGTATTGTGGCAGATGGGCGCCTTGGAAATCATGAGCGGCAACACCGAAGCCGCATTCGATCCATTGAATAAGGGATTTTCCGTGGCGGTCCAGACTGACAACCTGGAGGCCAAAGCGCTGATGCTGCAGGCCATTGGTGTGGCTTACAGGCTCTCGAATAAGCTGCAGGCAGCCCTCGACAACTACCAGCAGTCGCTCGAGATTAACCAGCGCCTCGGCCAGAAGTGGGGAATGGCGGCCAGCTTAAGCGAAATGGCCCAAGTCTATTCTCTGCTGGGGAAGCCCGACAAAGCCCTGGACAGCTTGAACCAGACCCTGAAGTTGGAGCAGGAAATCGGTGCCAAGAAAGAAGCTGGAGACACGCTGATTGACCTTGGCAATTTCTATGGTGACCGTGGCCGACATGATCAGGCACTGCAGATGTTCAAGGAGTCGCTTCAGATCCAGCGCGATTCGGGCGACGAGAACTACCAGGCTTTGTGCTTGAATGATATTGGCGACACGTACTTCTCGAAAGGTCAATACCAAGACGCGCTCACCTATTTCCAGCAGGCGCTTACCGTACGCGAGAAACTGAAAGTGCCCGACGCCATTGCGAGCACAGTGCAAAGTCTGGCGGAGACGAACGTGCGGCTCGGTCAATACGATCAGGCCGCAGGGCTTTATCTGCACGCACTTGACCTTTATCGGAGCGCCGGCGACCAACGCGGCGGCGCCGCGGGTTCCGGTCACCTCGCTATCTTGTTCATTTACGAAGGCCGGTCGGGGGCCGCGGTGAAGTCCAGCGAAGACGCGGTGAAGACATTTCGCGACCTGAAAGAGAAAAGCCCAGTCATGGCCGAAATGCTGAAAGCTTACGGGGACGCTTTGGCTGAGGCGGGACGCTTCGATGAGGCGCAGAAGGCTCTCGACGAGGCGCTTAGCCTCGCACGAGAACTCAATAGCCAGGACGTGGTCGCCGAAGTGGTTGCCCTTCAGGGCAAGGTCGCCCTCTATCGGGGCGATTTCAATTCGGCCCAAGCGTTTTACACTCAGTCGCTCAATCTTGCCTCCCGTACCAAAGATCGCGAGAAGGTGGCCGTCTCCAAGATCGGCCTGGCTAAAGTCGACACTGCCAAAGGGCGCGCACGACAGGCGGTGGCGAGCTTGAAGAGCTTGGGTCTCGAAGCCGAGAGGCTCGGGTCCCCGTATTTATCGGCCGAATGTGCAGTTGATTTGGGCGAAGCGCTGTTGGGGACGAAAGACTATGCCGGAAGCCGGCATGCGCTCGAGCCCGCCCTCAATACCAGCGAAAAGCTCGGAATGCGGATCCTAAGGGTCCGGGCCCATTACTCTCTCGGCACAATCCTGCGCCTCTCCGGAAATTCGTCGGAAGCTTCGCGGCATTACCAGCAGGCGCTCAGCTTGCTGGAAGAAACCCGCAAAGAACCCGGCGCGGAAAAGGTTCTCCAGCGCGCGGATTTGGGTTCTCTTTACGAAGACGCTACTCGCTGGGTGGGACAAACCAAGAACTAACTAGGAGCCGTAAAAAAGGGCACGACCTCAGTCGTGCCCTTTGCTGCGTCGCAGATTGCTTCACGGATTCAGCGTGAAGGTGGTAGCGAAGCCGGACCCTGACCACGTAAACGTAGAGTATGTCGGGCTCGCAGTCGAATAGCCCGTCGGGAACCCGGTAACCTTCATGGTGTAAATCTGGCCCGTACTCAAGACCCCGCCCGTCGTCGCAAAGTAATAGAACCCCGTAACGTCGGTGGTTGCGGTGATTGTAGTTGTCCCAAAGATGCTTACCGTGGCCCCCTGAATGCCTGCGCCGCTCGAGTTCACAACGTAACCGGTGATTGGATCCGCCATCATCCCCACCCGGAGCGTCGTAATCAGACTACTGGCATCGCTAGTGAGGACGCTTGCCGGGCTACTGCTCCAGCCTGGGCAGGTGCTGTGGATATGTTTTCCATTCTGAGCGTTGACTTGATTGTTGAACGCGGTCAGCGTGTTAATGGCGTCCTGGTTGTCGCCAGCGTTAATGTAGCCTTGCGCCGCCGACAGCTTGCTGGTCAGTGCATTGGCAATACCGGCATTATCGATGCAACCAGAATTGAGCAGAATTGTGACTAGGTTGCTGATGCTGGTGGTATCGACCACCACGTTGACGGTGACGAATGCGTAATGGTTCAGCGAACCGTTGACCCCGTTCACGTCCAGAGTAAAGGAACCCGGCATCACGGAGGGCCCAAGGCTCACCGTCAGGGTGGAAGACGTTGGAGATGTCGAGAGGTTCGGCGTAATCGTGGGGTTCATCGTTGCGGTGACACCGGTCGGCGCTCCGGAGACGCTTAGCGTTACCGGCAAGGCAAAGTCGTAAAGCCCACTCATGGACACAGTAGAGGTCGCTGACCCGCCTACGCCTATGTTGAGCGTAGTAGGACTCGCACTGAATGAGAAATCGGGCTGGTTCACGTCGAGGATGGTAATGTCAGTGTTGAGTTTCTGCGTTGTGCAGCTGGTGGTGCACGTACTCCCGTCGGGTGACTGCGGCATGATTGCCCAATTGTTCTGACCGTCGTCCCCAATTACCAGGCCCGGGTTGACGGGCGCTGGCGACGCATAGTTGTTATTGGCATTGCTGACGAGGATAGGCCCTGATCCGCCCGTCACGTTGCAATGGGCCTGCTGGGTGCCGCCGCAGGAGCACTGCGCCTCTTCAACGATGCAATAGTTCTTACCATTGACACTCAGCTGCGCGCAGGTGGTCTGAGGTGGAACCGGGGTACTGCACGCTAGCCCAGGGTTCCCCGGTACGCTGCACCAGTTGGGGTTCTGTGGAATGCCGGGCAGCCGGGTTGAGTTGAACACCGTCGGATCCCAGTATTGAAACTGGATGGCCATTGACGGGTTTGAGGCGCAGGAAAAGTCCGTAGTCGTGGGAAACACGTACGTCTGGTTCGTCCCGCTGCCGCCTGGGTCCGTGAATTGGTTGGACCCGCCTTGGCTGGTCGGCTGCGACGGGGTGGTGTACGTGGCCTCCGGAGCGGCGGGGGTGGGGGAGAACGTCCAGCTTAGAATGCTCTGGGTCTCAAAACTTCCACCGGTTGCACCGGTAAAACCAACATAAGCCTTTCCCTCAGTCAATGAGAGCAGGGTTCCCAAGTCCACGCTAACTCCGCCCGGGTACATGTCAGTGCCGTCCACAATGACATGAATATTGGCGGGCGAGGCGGCAGAATACTTTATGGTCACGGTATGCACGTTGCCGTCGGCCAGGTTCGATGAGGTAAGCACCTGAGGGCCCCACGTCGAGTTGAGGGGACCGTCCCCACCGCAAGCCTGGTTATGATGCGAGGTGTTCGGTCCTGTACCGCAACTCTGCACTGCTACGTGGCTTCCCGCGAGATCCCAGGCGTTTTGATATACGTCGAACTCGATCGCTAAGCTGTTCGGGATGCCTGCACCCGTGCTGGGGTCTGTGCTTCCGTCTGCGTCACCGTACCCGAGCGCGCCACCATTTCCATGGGTATAACCGATTGCGCCCGTGCTCGCATTTTGGATCACGAACGTGATGCCATCGGCGGGAGTGGTGGAGGGGTTGGTGAATTGGAATTGGAAATTAGTGGTAAACCCGCTGTCGACCGCTTGCGGGGTGCTGTACCACGCCGACCCGGTCTGATTACCGGAGCTATTGGTGAGTTGCAAAAATACCGGATCCGGATATTCCCCCGTGAATGTTGTTGAACCGGTGCCGCTACCATTCACACTGTAACTGTTTAGCGTCAAGCACAATTGGTTCGAGCTGAAGTCTGGGGTGTACGCGGGAGAAGAGGGGCAGTCCTGCGCCCAAGCCTGCAGTCCGCCCCCAACAGCCGTCAGCAGAATAAAAACCACAGAAGCGAATCCAAGGGGCTTTGAAAGCAAATTTGCGAAGGTTCTCATGGCACACCCTCCCAGCAAGATCTGAATAAATTCCGTAGAGCCCGTTTGACACAATCCTGTTACTCAACGAGTGGTACGTTGAAAGGTGGCACTCCACAATGGAGCGCAAAGGCGGAGGTTTGCATACCCATTCTGCTTACGGGGAAATAGATCTTCTTGCGGACGTCGGTATCGGGGGGAGTCAGCAGAATCTACGCAAAGGACAGGACAACCCAGGCGCGTTCAGCCGGAACCCAAGTCCAGCGCCGGAATTGTGAACCTCCGGGATCGTTCTGTCAATGACAAAATATCCCGTATCGCCGGAAAATGAGCCGTGTCGTTTAGGGGATAGGAGGAACGAGGTGTGGAGGATACAGCAGATTTCACACAGTTGTTCCTCGCGCCGGCATTCGCATTGCTTTCATTGCCGCGCGGTACAACTTTTTTGCGAACAGGGCTTGGTCATGAATATGTATAGTGTTCAACTGCCGACACAGGAGATCGGATGACTGAGAATAGAATGCGTGGATTCGCAAAGGCGAGCATCCTGGTGTGGGTACTAATCTTGACCGGAAGCCTTCCCGCACAGAAGCCCAACGCTGGCCTTGTCCTGATCCACGGTCACATTCTCACAGTGGATGACAACGATTCAGTGGCCCAGGCCCTCGCCATTGATCACGGCGTTATCGTAAAGATTGGCAGTGATGACGAAGTTCTGCACTTCGCTGGCACTGCTGGCGGCACACGTGTGATCGACCTTCACGGACACACGGTAACCCCCGGCCTTATCGACACACACGCCCACATCGCGGATGGGGGCGTCAGCGAACTTTACGGCGTAACACTTTCAGACGCGACTTCGGTCGCCGAGATCGTCTCCCGAGTAAAAGCCAAGGTCGCAATGGTCAAACCGGGCGAATGGATCGTCGGCTCAGGCTGGGACGAGGGCAAGCTTGTCGAACATCGTTACGTCACCGCCGCGGATCTCGACGCTGTGTCCCCGAACAACCCTGTTTGGCTCACCCATACCACCGGGCATTATGGAGTCGCGAACTCCGCCGCCCTCAAGCTGGCGCATATCAATGCGGGCTCGCCCGATCCGCCAGCCGGCACCATTGATCGCGACGCCCACGGCAATCCTACCGGGGTGCTCAAAGAAGACTCCGCCATGGCGCCCGTCGTGCACCTCATCCCACAAACTACGTTGGAGCAGATGCGGCAGGGAATTCTTCACATCCAGCAGGTGCTGCTCAGTGAAGGCCTGACCGCTGTCAAGGACCCGAATATCTCCCAAGCTCATTGGGACGCCTACAAATCTCTCCTCGACGAAGGACGTCTTAAGGAGCGTGTCTGCGTCCTGTGGTATGCCGGTTCGTCGATGGATAGTGCTCGCAAGGCATTGGCGGAAGTGAACTCCGTTCCTCGTCTGCCGGCGACGCTGGGCAACGACCACCTGCTCTCATGCGGGGTCAAGATGTTCATGGACGGCTCCGGCGGTGCCCGCACCGGCTGGCTTTACGATGCCTGGATGCGAAACGGCACGACTTCCGACGTTACCAGTTCGGGAGCACCGAATTACGGTTACCCACAAACCGATCCCGCCGTTTATCAAGACATGGTCCGCCTGTTTCACCGGAATAAGGTCCCGGTCGGCACGCATGCCGTTGGTGATCGCGCCATGGACTGGGTAGTTGACACCTACGCGCTGGTCGAGAAGGAACAGCCTCAGCCGGGGCTGCGGCACAGCATTATCCACGCCAACCTGCCGACTCCGCATGCTTTGGACGTGATGGCAGACCTGCAGAAGAAATACGACGCGGGGTACCCAGAGATGCAGCCGGGATTCATGTGGTGGATCGGCGACATCTATGCGGGCAACTATGGCCCGAAACGCGATCAGAGTCTCGAACCGCTCAAGACTCTTCACGCACGCGGCATTCTCTGGTCCGGTGGGTCGGACTACTCGGTTACACCGGTCGCGCCCCGCTACGGCCTTTGGGCGTCCATAGCGCGTCAAACCGCCAAGGGAACCTTCGGCCCCACGCCTTTCGGAACCGCAGAAGCCGTTGATATCCATACTGCCCTACGCAGCTACACAGCCTGGGGCGCCCGCCAGATGTTCCTCGAAAACAAGATCGGCACGCTCGAAGTTGGCAAACAGGCTGACCTTGCTGTTTGGGACAAGGATCTTTACGCGATTCCTACCGAACAAATCAAAGACCTGAAGTGCCTGATGACCCTCGTTGGCGGCGAGGTTGTCTACACCTCTCCTGACTCACCAGTGACCGTGTCTGTGCGCTAGCAGATCGCGCGGGCCGGCGTCCGAGGGCTTTAAATGTCATCTCGGTCGCGGAGCTGTTGCTTTCGTGCTTCCACTCCGCGAACAGCGTTGCGTAATTCTTGGTGATGTAATCCGCGGGACTCACATCGAGCTTCTTGGCCGTAGCGTCGATCCAGCGCGGCGGTCCTTCGATCTCACAGAAATCTCCGATGGGAGTTTGATCGACGACCACCTGGCCTTTGCCATCGCTCCATTCCGCGCGGAATTTCTCATAGCGAAACGACGGGGAATAGCCCAGCGCGCGCAGAATTGCTTCCATCTTTTTGCCGTCGGAAACTCCCGTTTCCAATTCGACGCGGGAACTGTGGCGGCTCACCTTGCCTCCGCTTTTGTGGGTCAGCTTCCACGAGGGCCCGTAGCTCCTCAGACGCAGCAATTCTCTTCGTTTCCGCAACTTTTGCCCCGGCAGGTCGTAGAGTGTATTGATTTCGCGAGTAGGAGGAGTCTCTATCCGAAATCCTGCAGCGCGCAGCCGTCGCCGGAGCGCACCCAGATTGCGGACTCGAAATTTAATCTCAATTTCCCGCTGCATGTATGCAGTGTATTACGAGGGTTGTGCTGCGGGACGGGACGGGATCGCGGAAATCTTTTGAGACACATTCTCCCAGTTGACCTCCTCGATCGGCCCCACCACCAACGTCCAGGCAAGCGCGCCCAACCACGCCATGGCCGCGGTGATGAGGAACGGCCAGTAGAACAGTCCTGTCCGGTCGAGAAGATATCCGGTAAGCGCCGGGGCCACAGGGCCGGCAAAGTTTCCGACAAAGTTCTGCAGGCCGGTCCAGCGTCCGACCATCTCTCGTCCCGCCAAAGTCTGCGGAATCGCCCAGGTCGCGCAACCACTGATTCCGAGAGAGGCCCCGGTCGCCGCCAGCATCCAGGGGAGCAGATCATCGGGCACGAGCGCGGTCAACGTGATGAAAATTCCAACGCCGGTGCATCCCAGCGCCATCGACGCCTTGCGCACAAATGTGGTGGAGGATCCCGCGGTGATCCAGCGATCTGAGAGCTTTCCCCAAACCGTGGCTCCGATAGCAGACATCAAAAAGAGCAGGCCGCCCTCTCTCGCCATCGTAGTCATCGAAAGATGCCGGCCTCGCACCAGATAAAAGGGCAGCCAGGTCACGAGAAAATACAGGTAGTAGTTAACGCAGAACTGGCCGAGGCAAGTGCCCCACGCCGACCGTTGTCGCAGGATAGGAAGCACTCCCGACCACGGGGCGGCCGGGACGCGAGAGGGTTTCGTCCAGCGCGGCATCCATGCGCACCACGGCACCAGCCAGAGCAATCCGGCCAAGCCCAGCGTCACGAAAAATGGCCGCCAGCCAAAACGCCCGACAATGTTTCCGCCGACCATAATGCCAATCGCGGGACCGAGCGCCAAGCCTCCGATGATCAGCGCATTGGCAAAGCCGCGGCGCTCCTCTCGGAATTGATTGCACAATATTTTGCTGTAGGAAGGAAATGCGACGGATTCTCCAAAACCAAGGATGACGCGGATCGTCAGCAGGGCCGCAAATCCGTGCAGCACCCCGGTTATCGCAGTGGCCACTGACCACAGAAAAAATCCTGCGGCAAATACCCACTTCACATCGAAGCGGTCCACCAGCCATCCGGCCGGCATTTGCATGAGAGCGTAAGTCCAGAAAAAGGCGGAGAGGAGAGTTCCCAATTGCGAGGCAGACAGTCCCAGTTCGTCTTTGATGAGCGGCGCAGCAATGGAAAGATTGCTGCGATCGATGTAATTGATAATCACCGAAAGGCTCATCAGGAAGAGTACATGGTTCATGGAGGAATGTTCTTGCGAGATACCGACTGGGGCGGAGGCAGGGGGACTGGCTTTCTCGCGACTAGCGGTATGGGTCATCGCAAAGCCGACCAATTGTACACTCGCTCGAACTGTCGGTTGCGCTCTTTGTTATGATCTTGCCGCAGACCGGGGCTGATTATGAAAAATCTATTCGAGCCAGACGCCACCCAGGAAGTCATCTCGCGCATTGACCACCTTTAGGCCACTTCACAGAGACATTGGGGAAAAATGGACGTCGCGCAGATGATGGCACACTGTTTCTGCCGCCCTGGACATGGCTTCGGGGCAGATCAACCCGCCGCGAATGTTGATAGGAAGGCTGATCGGCGCCATGGTCAAGCCGATTTACACGAACGAAACGCCTTTTTCGAAGAACAGCCCGACGGACAAGAAGCTAGTCGTGTTGGACCAGCGTGATTTTCTTCGCGAACAGCAAGAGCTGAAAATGAAAGTGCGCCAGTTTCGTGAAGGCGGGGATGCGCAGTGTACGCGCCATCCGCACCCGTTCTTTGGGCCGTTAACGCCGCAGGAATGGAGCCGCGGAATGTACAAGCACCTGGATCACCATCTGCGGCAGTTCGGCACGTAATGCTCCTGGCGGGGTCGAGGATCAATCTGAAAACGTCGGCAACTTCACCAGATCGTCTTTCGGCACCGATTCCAGGTGACCACCGACTTTACGCCAAGCGGTCAGCCCGCCCACAATCACAAACGTGTTGAATCCTTTTTCCCGCAGCAGGTGCGCCACCCGGGCGCTGGTCGCTTCGCGCGCTCAAGTACAGTACAGGTAGATATCCTTGTCCTTCGGCAGATTCTTGATTTCTTCGTCAAGGTTATTAGGCTCAATGCGGATCGACCCCAGGATGCGCTCGGCTCCGACGTCGTAATATCCATGGCTGCGGACGTCCGCAATCAGAATGCCGTCGGATTCCCCCGCAGCCAACCGTGCAGCGAGTTCCTGCACCTGCACGCGCGGCACTACCCGGTACTCCCGATATTTGAGCGCTTGCGCTACGCGATAGAGCGCGTAAACCAGCAGCGCCATGGTGAGAATGACTTCCATCACACGCCCCGCGGCATGGAAATTGTTCAGCGTAGCCGCCAGGAAATCGCGCGAGATAAATCCGACCAGAAGATAAGTCACCGAGTAGAGCAGGGCTCCAGCGAAATCGAGCTGCAGAAATTGCCAGAAGCGCATCTTCATACTGCCGGCCAGCGGCGCCGCCATGGTGTTGACGCCGGGTACAAACTTGGCAATCACCAGAGTTGCTTTGCCTCGTTTATAGAAGGATTCCGCGGAGCGCAGCATGCAGGTCTCCGGGTTCATGGAGAGCCGGCAAAGGAATCCCAACAGGGCCCATCCCGTGTAACGCCCTAACCAGAACTGTGCGATGTCTCCAATCATTAGCGCGGCCATAGCGGCCAACAGGACCGCCGTTCCCGACAAGGTGTGGGCAGCGGTGGCAGCGCCAGCGGCAATCAGGGCAATTGCCGCCGGGAAGGGAAAGCCCATTGCCTCCGCCAACAGCACGGCGAACGTCAGGGCATAGCCATGGCGCGCCATCATCGAGAGCAGGTCGTTCATTGCAGGTAAATGGCTTGGATGCGGAGGCCCCAGAAAGGTTCCAGTATAAACAAAGCCGGACGGGGTCCGATGGATCCCGTCCGGCTTCATGTACGAGGAGCGAGTCTCTCAGGAGGACTTCCTCGACAGGGTGAGCAAAGCGGCGGCTTGCACTCGAAGTCTTTCCGGCCCTGTCCGGGCCGGCGCGTCGAAAAACCAAGGCGCCTTTCGTCTAAAGCTTCGACTGACGCCGCCGCCTGTCGTTGATGTTCGTTCGCCGCAGACAGGACCCTAAGCGACCTGCCTTTCTCAGGTGCCAAGGGGAGAGAAGTGAGGTCGCGTGATCCGGCCCCACCGCATGCCAGTGCGTCTCGTTAACCTTCCACCGGCGAAACTCCCATCAACTGACCGCATTTTGCGACGCTTCGGAAGAAAAATCTGTGGCGACCGTCACCCATCATCGTGACCATGATCAAGATGCTTTTTAATGGTTTTTCGTGCTTCGGCTCACAAGCTTTGGCTGGTAGGAAAATCCTCAAGCGGCTGGGAATGAAGCGGTTTGCGAAAAGGCTTATTTTTCTCTCGCCACCACGAACTCCGGCGCCCACAGCAGAGCGCGTTTGATCTCAGAATCCGGGAATGTGCAGATTGCCCTCTGTGCCGACTTGGCATAGCGGGCTGCTTCCGTGCTCGCCGCCTCCAACGATCCATAGCGCTGCAGGATCTCGAGAATCTGCCCATGCGTCACGCCATTGAAGGCCCGGTCGCGCAGAATCCTCTCGATTTTTGAACGCTCTTGTAGAGTGCAACGCTCGAGCGCATGAATCACCGCCATGGTGACTTTGCCTTCGCGCAAGTCACTGGCTACTGGCTTGCCCAAGACCTCTTCGGAAGCGGTCAAATCGAGAACGTCATCCACAAGCTGAAACGCCATTCCGAGATCATGCCCATACTTGGCCAGCGCCTCCTCCTGTTCGGGTGTTGCGCCGCCGAGGATCGCGCCCAACCGCATGCACACCGAAAACAGGCAGGCGGTCTTGCGATAGATCAGATCGAAATGCTCGTCTAGAGAGATCGTCTTGCCGAGTCTCTCCAGTTGCAGCAGTTCGCCCTCGACCATCTGCTGCGTGAGTTCAATGAGGGTGTCGAGAATACGAAAATTTCGCTCCCGCACAGCGATCTTGAACGCCTGCATGTAGAGCCAGTCGCCCGCCAGCACGCACTTCGAACTCCCCCATTGCGTGTTTGCGGAAGGACGGCCACGCCGTGTTCTGGCCTCATCGATTATGTCGTCGTGAACCAGCGTCGCGGTGTGGATGATCTCCATCACTGCCCCTAGACGAACCGCTCCTCCACCCTCGTAATTGAGCAGTTTCGCAGAAAGCAGTAACAAAGCAGGCCGGATTCTCTTGCCGCCGCCAGCCCGCAGGTATTCGCCGATCTCGGTAATCGCGCCGACGTCCGAGACCGTATCGCGCCCGAACTCGTCTTCGAGGGCGATCAGATCGTCCCGCAGTAGGTCGAAGACTTCTTTTCCGTTAATGGTGGCAGGCGCGCTCATGCTTGCAAGTGCTGTTCACCACGGAGGCACAGAGACCAAGAGAAAAGCAATGTGAGTGAACAATCCTTTGCCATCTCCATGACTGCGTGTCTTCCTGGTGAAATCAATTCGTCCGATAATTCGTAAACTGCAAATCAATTCCGAAATCGTGCTGCTTCAGCAGGGCGATTACTTCCTGCAGAGTATCGCGATCTTTGCTGCTGATCCGTACCAGGTCCGCTTGAATCGAGGCTTGCGCCTTTTTCTTCGAATCCTTAACCAGCTTTACTATCTCGCGGGCCTTCTCAATCGCGATGCCTTGCTGCAGGGTAATGCGGCGCTTGGACGTTCCTCCGGCGGCCGGTTCGATGGCGCCATAGGTCAAGGCTTTGAGCGAAACCCCGCGTTTCACCAGCTTCTGCTGCAGGACGTCGTTCACAGCCTTCAACTTGTATTCGTCCGCCGAGTGCACCGCGATCGCATCTTTTTCCAATTCGATGTTTGATTTCGAATCCTTCAGGTCGAAACGGGTGTGGATCTCCTTCAACGCCTGCTGGATGGCATTCGACACCTCCTGCATGTCGACTTTGCTGACGACGTCGAAGCTGTTATCGGGCATATATTTCTAATCTTTCTGAAACAAAGGAATCTTCCCAGAGAGTAACAGAACTCGCGGTTTACGAGGCAGGAACTTTGCTTTCAACCATTTCAGATAATTTGAAAAAATTGTAGAAATTGCGGGCGGTCGGATCGCCCATGGCTTCCATCGAAATCCCACGCAACTCGCCCAATTGGCGCGCCGTTTCCTGGACGTAGGCCGGCTCGTTCCGCTTTCCGCGATAGGGCACGGGAGCGAGATAAGGGCAATCCGTCTCGATCAGCATGCGGTCGAGAGGAACCTGAAGGGCGGCGTCGCGAATCTGCTGTGCTTTGGGGAATGTCACATTTCCCGCGAAGGAAATCATGAAACCCATGTCGAGCGCGCGCTTGGCCTGCTGCCATTTTCCGGTGAAGCAATGCAGGATGCCGCCGATTCCTTTCATCGCCCATTCCGACTGGATCAAGCCGAGGCAGTCATCCCAGGCATTGTCGCTGTTATCGGAGGGCCGGCAGTGAATGACAATCGGCAGTTTTGCCGACGCCGCGAGTTCCATCTGCCGCACGAATACCTGCTTCTGGATGTCACGCGGAGAGTGATCGTAAAAGTAATCGAGTCCGATCTCTCCCCAGGCGATTACCTTGGGATGCCGCGCCAGTCGCTCCATTTCCGCGTAAGCGTGTTCGGATGCCAGCCTGGCTTCATGGGGATGGATCCCGATCGTCGCGTACAGGAACGGATGCTTCTCCGCCAGTTGGATCCCTGCGTCGAAGTTCGGAGGACCGTCGCCATTGCCGATTGCGACCATAGTCCGCACTCCCGCCTCGCGCGCCCGTGCGATCACCTGCTCGCGATCGGAGTCGAACTGCTTGCCATCGAGATGGGCGTGAGAATCGACGAACATCGAGAAGCGGACCTCGGACTTCAGACCTCGGACTTCGGACCTCAGACCTCGGACTCCAGACCACAGGCCCAGGGTCGGAAGCCTGAGGTCCGAGGTCCGAAGTCCGGGCCTGGTTTTCTACTTGAGTCTTGCTCCGACCGGTACATCTTCCAGAAAGCTAGCCAGCACCGGCTTTCCGCCTTCTGGTGAAGCAGCGACGATCATGCCGTTTGATTCCATCCCTCGCAACTTCCGGGGTGCCAGATTTGCGACCAGCACGACTTTGCGCCCCACCAGCGTTTCCGGTGCGTAGGCTTCGGCGATCCCGGCAAGCACTTGCCGTACTTCGGTGCCGATATCGACTTCCAGCCGCAAAAGTTTGTCTGCTTTGGGCACGCGTTCGGCAACCTTCACCACGCCCACGCGCAGCTCAACCTTGGCAAAATCATCAATCGTAATCTTGTTTCCATCCTGCGAAACCGCGGCGGGAGTTGGGGCCGCCGTCCCCAGCGCGATTCCCGGAGCGGTTTGCGCACCTGGTGCTTTCGGTGCGGGAGCACTCTCTTTGGTTTCTTCCACTACCGGTCCTCGTTGCTGCTCTTCCATCTGCTGCATCCTTTCAATGGCGCTCTTGTCGGCGCGCGGAAAAACGGGACGCACGTCGCCGAGCTTCGTGCCCAGCTTCAGTTGTCCCCAAGCCAGTGTGTTCAAGTCGAGCTTCTGAATGTTGCCTAGCCCCATCTGTTCCCAGATTTTCGCGGTCGCTTCGGGCATGACAGGATGCGCCAGCGCGGTGGCGATGCGTAGCGCTTCCGCCGAGGTATAAAGCACGGTGGCCAGGCGCGCCCGGCTCTCGTCATCGTTCTTTTCGCCCAACGCCCACGGCTCGTTTTCGACAATATATTTATCAACGGCAGCGACCAACGCCCATGCCGACTCTAAAGCCCGCGAAAATTGGAACTGGTCGAACATCGTCGAAAATTCGCGAATCGTTTTCCGCGCGGTCTCGGCGATAGCGTCATCGGCTGGACTTCTCGCGACGCTGTGCGACGGATACGGCACCTCACCTTTGAAGTACCGGTTGATCATGGTTAGCGTGCGGCTGGCCAGATTGCCGAGACCGTTGGCGAGATCGGAGTTATACCGCTGCACCAGCGCATCGAAGGAAAACGATCCGTCCTGTCCGAAGACGACCTCGCGTAGCAGGAAATAGCGCAGCGCGTCCGCCCCCAAGACGTCGAGGATGGTTTCCGTGCGCACGATATTGCCGCGCGACTTCGACATCTTGCTCTCTTCAAACAACAGCCACCCGTGGGCGACAATCGCCTTTGGCAGCGGCAAACCCGCAGCCAAAAGAAATGCCGGCCAGTACACGCAGTGGAAACGCACGATCTCCTTGCCGATCATGTGCACATCGGCCGGCCAATATTTCTTGAATGCCTCCTGCGCGCCCGAGTGCGACGATCCGTATCCGATGGCGGTGATGTAGTTGGCCAGCGCATCGAGCCACACGTAAATCACATGCTTCGGGTCGTCAGGAACGGGGATGCCCCACGAGAATGTCGACCGGCTGATTGACAGGTCTCGCAGGCCTGATTTCACAAACGAAATTACTTCGTTGCGCCGCGTTTCCGGACGCACAAAATCGGGGTTCGCATAAAGCTCGAGCAACTTGTCCTGAAAAGCCGAGAGCTTGAAGAAGTAATTTTCTTCGTGCACGGTCTCGGTGACGCGCCCGCAGGTCGGGCACAAGTCGCCCGGCTGCGCGCCGTCCACATAGAGTTCGTCCGATACGCAGTACTGCCCGGTGTAGGTTCCTTTGTAGATGAAGCCGTTGTCGCGAATCTTCCGGAACAAATCCTGCACGCGCTTCTTGTGGCGGTCTTCGGTGGTGCGGATGAAGTCGTCGTTCGAAATGCCCATCCGCTTCCAGAGACGGCGGAATTCGGCAGAGATTTCGTCAGCATACTGCTGAGGAGTCTTGCCTGCGGCTTGCGCCGCGCGCTCGATCTTCTGACCGTGCTCGTCGGTGCCGGTCAGGAAGAACGTGTCCGCGCCCAACAGGCGCTGCCGCCGCGCAATCGTGTCGCACGCAATAGTTGTATAAGCGTGGCCGATGTGCGGGCGTGCGTTCACGTAGTAAATCGGGGTCGTGATGTAAAACTTTTTGGTCATGCGGATATCGTTTTCGTCATGGGTTTGTGCGCAAAAATGTAAGCTCGCCGACTTTGATATTCAACATCGGGTGAGTATGGCTCTCGTTCCATAATCTCTTCAATCACGAATCCCGCCGAGCGCAAACAATTCGTCACCAGTTCCGTGCGGAAGAAATAAAAGTCCAGGCTCACTTTGCAACCCCAGAGATTATCCTCGTGCACGGTTTCATCCCCGATGTGGAAGCTCAGCAGCAGCAAGCCGTCCGACCGCAGCACCCTGTGCATCTCCCGCATCGCCGGCACTAAAGCGTCGGGCGGAAGATTGACAATCGCATAGAAGGCGGTGATTCCTGCCCAGGCCTCATCCGGCACATCGAGCGACAACATGTTCCCTTGCGCGAATTCGATGCCCGGATTCAACTGCCGGGCCCGTTCCACCATGCCAGGGGACAAATCTACGCCGCAGGCCGTGACTCCGTGATCGTGTAAATAGCGTGCAACCTGTCCCGGGCCACAACCGATATCGCATGTCAGGCCCGCGCCTTTTACTCGATGCGCAAACGTGTCGAGCAATTGCCGGTCGAACGGCTTGTGCCGCAACTCGTCGTAGATATGTCGCGCATACTCATCGGCTACGCTGTCATAGCTCGACTGAACCTCGCCTGTCTTTTGCTCCGCCATCTCCTGGTTTGCAAACCCGGTCCTACAAATCTGGTTCTAAATTTTAGGAACGTTTGAAATCCGGATTCTCAACGCCCGCCATTGGTGTAGGCTCGCGCCGCTTCTTGCATCACCGTCTTCAGTGGCACGTGGTGCTCGGCGGCGATTCTCCGGCAGTCTTCGTACTCAGGGGCATAATTGGTAACTGTTCCGTTCATGCTTGCGATCTTGATCCGCACTTCGCCCCATTGTGTCGAGACATTCTCCCAACGCCGTGCCAAAGCCTGCCGCACCTCGTCGCGCCTGCGCACGCCCAGCGTGGTCGTCTCGGTGAAGATCAACTGCGTCAGGTTGCTTGCGTCTTCCGGCTTGCACAAAACGGTTAACAGCGTGCCGGGACGGTTCTTCTTCATCTGCACCGGCATGCCGAACGCGTCGAGCGCGCCCTCTTCGAGAAGCCGATCCATGACGTAGCCGAATACCTGCGGATTGAGGTCGTCGAGATTTGCTTCGAGCACAGTCACCATTTCTGAGGCCGTTTTCGCCGCCAGCGTGGAGGCTGCTTCTCCGATCGTTAACCGAACTACATTGGGATGCCCGGGGAAATCGCGCGATCCTGCGCCGTATCCCGACCTCTCGACCTTCATGGGGGGGAACGCCGCAAACCGGCGAGCGAGCGTCTTCACGATGGCCGCTCCCGTCGGAGTGACCAACTCTGCCTGCACTCCTGAAGAGTAGACGGGCGCGTCCGCGAGCAATTCGACGGTGGCCGGAGCCGGCACGGGGAAGGTGCCATGTGCGCATTTCACTGTTCCGCCGCCCACGTTCAATGGCGAACAGACAATCTCATCCACGCCCAATGCCTCGGCACCCACCGCGGCGCAGACGATATCGACCATGGCGTCGACCGCCCCAACTTCGTGAAAGTGCACCTTCTCAACGGACGTGGCATGAATCCTGGCCTCAGCAGCGCCCAAAGCTTCGAAGATCGCGACCGCAGTTCTTTTGGCCCTGTCGCTGATCGCAGCCTTCCCGATAATCTCGCAAATCTCCGTCAATCCGCGGCCATGTCCGTGGGAGTGAGTGTGCTCGTGTGGCGCTGGCTCCCGAGACCGCGTAGCTGCGGGCGGTGAGGAGTGCTCGTGCGAGTGATGATGCTCGTGCGCGTGATGATCATCGTGGGAGTGCTGGCCTTTCGCGGACGCGGGCGCAGCCTGTTGCGCCCAGTACTCCTCCCGCGGCAAATCCTTCTCTCCATCCACCCAAACGTCCACCTTGGTCGCCGAAATCCCGCTGCGAACCACGCGCGAAATCTCCAGACGCGCTCCCACTCCTAGTGTTGCGACGGTCTCTTCCAGTACGCGGGGCGGAACTCCAGCATCCACGAGCGCGCCCAGAAACATGTCGCCGCTCATGCCGGAAAAACACTCAAGGTAGGCTATGCGCATAATGGAAAACCGTCGATAGTCGTTGGTCATTAGTCGTTGGCCCGAGCATGTAGCGGCCGGTCCTAGCTCAAGATGATGCGGACAACGACCAACGACCAACGACGGAATCTTCATCATAGGGAAGGCGTGAATCTCCGTCAAACGTGCGCCGCGCGCGCTCTCTGATAAAATCACTGTTTCTTCAACAGCTTAGAGGGATTCCTTGTATCGCCATCTCGAACACCGTCTTGCCCAGCGCGTGCTGGAGTGTCTTGAGCGTCGCCATCCTGGCGTGGCGCTGCCCCGCGTAGTCGTCGAACAGCCTCCCAAGGTCGAACTTGGGGACTTTGCCATTCCGATCTTTCCTTTTGCGAAGCCACTGCGCTCGGCCCCGCTGAAGATCGCCGAAGCCATTCGCGCCGAGATCGGTTCTATTGAAGGCATCGCCGAATTGCAGGTTGCGCCTCCGGGCTATTTGAATGTGAAGATTGATCGCAGGTGGATGGCTGCCGCCCTTGCCGCGGACCAGAAACCGCCTGCCGCGATTCCTGCTGGCAAGATTCTGGTGGAACACTCCAGCATCAATCCCAACAAAGCCGCGCACATCGGACATCTACGTAACGCCATTCTCGGTGACACGTTTGTGCGCCTGCTGCGCGACGCGGGCAGGGAAGTGGACATTCAGAACTACATCGACAACACCGGCGTGCAGGTCGCCGACGTGGTGGTTGGCTTCCTGCACATCGAAAAAAAATCTCGGTCCGAAATCGAAGCCCTCGCCCGGCAGCCGCGTTTCGACTACTACTGCTGGGATCTGTATGCGCGTGTTGGCCAGTGGTACGCGGAAGACAAGGCAAATATGCAGGTCCGTGCCCAGACGCTGCATGGAATTGAAGACG
>DATGFC010000026.1:0-2252 GCA_035309485.1 Candidatus Sulfotelmatobacter sp. | reverse complement strand
GAATTTATACAGCAATCTGCTGGAGTATGTGGTTTTCGCGGCGCTGCTGTTTTACGCGTTGACGATTGCGGGGATATTTGTGCTGCGCATCCGCCGGCCCGATGCCGAAAGACCGTACAAAGCGTTCGGGTATCCGCTCTTGCCGCTATTGTATATAGTGGCTGCCAGCGGAATCATGGGCGTGCTGCTGCTGTATGAGACGCAGACCGCAGGCATGGGCATGGTGATAGTGTTCTTGGGTCTGCCGGTGTACTGGCTGTGGGCGCGGGTGAAGCAGGCGGGGCAAGGCGCGGAATAGCGGACGAATTCCAAATGGCTCAATAGAGAAGGAGGAGTTGCATGGGCAACCCCTTGTTTGCGACGAAGTCGATTGACTCGCTGTTGAAGGAAGCCGGGGACACTGGAGAGCACAGCCTGAAGCGGGCGCTTGGCCCGGTGAATCTGGTGACCCTGGGCATTGGGGCGATAATCGGCGCAGGCATCTTCGTGCTGACCGGTTCGGCGGCTTCGCTCTACGCTGGCCCGGCGATCATGCTTTCGTATGTACTCGCGGGGATCGGTTGCGTGTTCGCGGGGCTTTGTTACGCCGAATTCGCATCAATGATTCCGATTGCCGGCTCTGCCTATACGTACGGTTACGCGACACTGGGCGAACTGGTTGCCTGGATCATCGGCTGGGACTTGATTCTGGAATACGCGTTTGGGGCGGCGACCGTCGCCAGCGGGTGGAGCAGCACGCTGGTGGCGTTCCTGCAGGACTATGGCATCAGCCTGCCGCCGCAGATTTGCGACGTGCCCGGAGCGAAATGGGTTCAGTATGAGGGCCGATGGTCACCCGAAAGCGCGGTGAGCCTCAGCGCAGACCAACTCGCCGGACTGCCGCACGCCACCTGTGCGTTCAACCTGGTTGCCTTTCTCGCCATTCTTGGGGTGACGACAATCCTGATTATCGGCATCAAGGAATCGGCGAACTTTAACAGCGTCGTGGTCTTTGTGAAACTGGCCGCGGTCCTGACGTTTATCGCGGTGGCCCTCCCCTTCGTCCTGAAGCATCCGGCAATCGCGCATGAGAACTGGAAGGTCTTTCTGCCGCCGAATACGGGAAGTTTTGGTTCGTTTGGATGGTCCGGGGTGATGCGCGGAGCGAGCGTGGTGTTCTTCGCCTATATCGGTTTCGACGCGGTATCCACCGCGGCGCAAGAGGCTAAGAATCCGCAGAAGGACATGCCGATCGGGTTGCTCGGCTCGCTGATCGTTTGCACCATCCTGTACATCGTCGTCTCCGGCCTGCTGACCGCAACCGTGCATTATTCGCACTTGAATATCGGGGCGCCCGTCTCGTTGGCCATTCGCCAGACGGGCGTCAAATGGGGAAGCTATGTGATTAATGCAGGGGCGCTGGCCGGGTTAAGCACGGTCATGCTGGTGATGCTGCTGGGCCAATCGCGAGTATTTTATTCAATGGCCAATGACGGGCTGTTGTGGAAGTGGGCGGGCGATATCCATCCCCGCTTTCGTACACCCTGGAAGTCAACCGCGATTGTCGGGGTGCTGGTAGCCATTGTCGGCTCGCTGGTGCCAATCGGTACTCTCGGCCAACTTGTGAGCATCGGCACGTTGTTCGCTTTCGTGATCGTGTGCGCAGGTGTTTGGGTTTTGCGAGTGCGGCGGCCGGAACTGTTTCGGCCATTCAGGACGCCCTGGGTTCCGTTTGTTCCCATCATGGGGATCCTTATTTCGCTGGCCTTGATTGTCAGCCTTAATGCACTGACGATCATACGGCTGTTTGTGTGGCTGGGGATTGGCCTCGTGGTCTACTTCACCTACAGTGTGAAGCACAGCAAGGTACGAGATACCGGCGGACAATAAGGCCGGCGGGTGTTCGGCACGCACTCAGAAGGTCCGGCGTCCGGGCCGGGCTAATCCACAAAGTGACGCTCGTTCCTCCGCGGCGAATCGGGTAAAGTGTCTCTTCTAACTCTTCAGCCATGAGCGGACCGGAAAATATCCAAACATCCTTCTGGAACAGCCTGTCGAAACTCGACTGGCTTGCCCTCGCGCTTTGCGTGGCCGGCCTGGCGGCTACCGGAAATGCGGTGAGGAATCTGCCTGCCGCAGGATTCTTCAGGCTGCTTGGGATGTTGGCGGTTGTTTATGTACTGTACCGGTTCTGGAGCCGGTGGCGCGAAGAACTGCTGTGGAGTCTGCGGAACCGACTGATTCTGGCGTACCTGTTTCTGGGAGTCGTTCCG
>DATGFC010000025.1:0-144530 GCA_035309485.1 Candidatus Sulfotelmatobacter sp. | reverse complement strand
CCACGGACCGCATTGCCTGGGTCGCTATGACGGCACCGGTACACCCTTGCCGGCCAAAGCTTCTACAGAGACGAGCAGAGGAAGGGGAACGGCCCCCTTCCCCTGCAACCCCATCCCAAAATCAACCCCATCCGAACGGCGAGGGCACAACTTTGAAACCGGACATTTCACTTGCTACAAAAACCGGACATTTTAACTTGCTACCGACAGGAAGTCCCGAAGCGTCAGCGGATCGCCCACCACGCACAAGCTTTTCCGACGGACACTGTTGCGTGCACCAGCCCATTCCCGGTCGCAGTGAGGGATAGTGGAAGCAAGGTGATTATGAGTGCATTGTGCAATCCAGGCGATCATGATTCTGGAGTTTAACTGTCCGCCTCTATACTGATTCAGCATGAAAGAAACGAATCTCACCGTGCGCCCGGCGCGCAATGTGCGCGGCAGTGTAGAACTGCCGGGCGACAAATCGATTTCCCATCGTTATGCGATGCTGGCGGGAATCGCCGAGGGCCCGTCGCGCCTGGAAAATTATTCTACCGGCGCGGACTGCGCCAGCACCCTGGGATGCATGCGCGGGTTAGGCGTGAACTGGGAACGGAAAGACAACGTGATCGAAGTGCAGGGCCGCGGGTTGGCACTGGCAGCGCCGGCGGCCGCGCTGGATTGCGGAAATTCCGGCTCGACCATGCGGATGTTGAGTGGAATTGTTGCCGGGCAGCGCTTCACCAGCGAAATGATGGGAGACGAATCGCTCTCGCGCCGGCCGATGGAGCGCGTGATCAAGCCGCTCTCCACGATGGGGGCGCAGATCGATTCGCAGCAGGGCAAGCCACCCCTGCGGATCACCGGCGGAGCCTTAAAAGCGATCGATTACAAGATGCCGGTGGCCAGCGCGCAAGTGAAGTCGTGCCTGCTGTTTGCGGGACTATTCGCCGAGGGGGAGACGCGCATCGAGGAGCCGCTGCGCACGCGCGATCACGGCGAGGTGGCGCTGCGTACTTTTGGGGTCGAGTTGCAACGCAAGAGCACGGGGCCGGGAAGCGAGGTGCGCATACGCGGCGGGCAGAAACTGCGCGGGGTGGAGGCACGCATCCCGGGAGATCTTTCGAGCGCGGCCTTTTTTCTGTGTGCGGCCGGTTTGTTCCCGGGATCGCAACTGACGATTCCGCACCTGCTGATGAATCCGACGCGGGCGCGGCTGCTCGACGTTCTCATGGAGATGGGACTGCGCATTTCGGTGACGCAGTTGGAAGAGATCCACGGAGAACTCGTCGGATCGCTCCAAGTCGAAGGCGCCGGGTTGAAGGGAGCGACGATCGCAGGGGCAGATTCCGCGGCGCTGATTGATGAAATTCCCGTGCTGGCGGCGATTGGACCGTTTACCGAGAAGGGAATCGAGGTGCGCGATGCGAAAGAGTTGCGGGTGAAGGAATCGGACCGCATCCGCGCGGTGGCTGAAAATTTGCGGCGGATGGGGGCGCAGGTCGAAGAACGCGAGGACGGGCTGAAGATCCCCGGGAGGCAATCGTTGCATGCGGCGGAACTCGATTCGTTCAGCGATCACCGCATTGCCATGGCCTTTGCGGTGGCGGCGCTCCGGGCCGAGGGGGAGACTGTGATCCGTGGAGCCGAGGCTGCGGCGATTTCCTACCCGGCATTTTTTGAGACTCTGGAAACGCTCGCCCTGCGCTAACCGCAAAAACCTTTACCACAGAGGGCACTGAGGACACAGAGGAACACCAGACAGAATTCTTTGCTTCTGCAGTAACCTTCGGGCGATTACCACTGTGACCTGTCATTCCGCTCGACTCCAGAAAAAAATACCCATTAGCGAGGCGCTCTGCCTCGTTTTCTGAACGGGGTTCGCAAATTCGTTTCTGGGGGTACCAAAGCAATGCGTTCCAAGCTGATCTTGTGTATTGCCTTGGGCATGGCATCGGCGGCGTTCGCCAAAGATCCCAAGCCTTATCAGACAGGAAAGTTGTTGCAGATGGATTCGGTTCCGTGCGGCATGGCGGAGAAAGACGCCAAGAGTTTTGCTGGCGAAATGCTGGGGACTGACTCGGGCAGCAAGAAGACGCAGGAAGTGTTGTGCCAGGAATATCTGCTGCAGACCGAGCGCGTGACTTACCGCATCCGTCCGAAAGACGAGAAGCATCCGGTGCTGCTGCCGATCGGCGAGCAGGCGCAGTTCCGCATGAACAAAGACAAAATGCTGCTGCGAGTGGAAGATCTGGACAGCAAAGAGCGGGAATACATCGTGGTTTCGATGACGCCGCGTTCGGACAGCAGCACGGCTGACGCGGGCTCGGCCCATATCAATCACCTGCAGTAATCGTCCTAAGGCGCAGAGGGTATACGCGGCGTGGAGAAATCCACGCCGTATGTTTTTGTGCTGGAACGACCTGCATTCCGGCCCTCAAATCGCAGAAAACGCGATTTTTACAGTCCGCACCGCGGTCCAAACCCTGCTTCTGCAAAGAGCATCCAAAGAACATTCTGCCTGTCTCTCCGCTCGCCTAAGGCCGTGCCTCGGGCAAAACGTGTGTACGGGAGAAGGAGTTAACCATCCATGAAACGGTGTCTTGGTTTTCTTGCAGCTTCGTTGTTTTTTGCGGTACCCATGCTCGTGGCGCAGGAGTCGGGTCAAATGGATCACGTCAATATCGGCGCGTTCGTGAACTATTACCGCCTGACGGATCCTGCTCCGACGAGAGACTTCCTCGGCCTGGGCGGGCGGGTTGCGTTCGGAGTTCGCCCCAGCATCCAGTTGGAAGCGGAAATGGCGTATGACTTCAAGCGGGATTACGTCAATACCGGGGTCAACAGCGCCAGCGCTTCGGCGGTGACCTCACGGCTGCGCGTGCTGCACGGATTCTTCGGACCAAAGTTCCAAACCGGGTCCGGAGCATTCCGCGCATTTATTACGGGTAAGGTCGGATTCGACAATTTCAACGTGACCAACCAGAATGCGCCGAATGGCTTCACGAACAGTGTGGGGCTGGGGAACGGCGCAACGTACTTCGCGCTGTATCCGGCTGCCGGTATTGAAGCCTTTGCCGGGCCGATAGGGCTTCGCCTGGAAGTGGGCGATGACCTGTTCTTCAATGGTGGCGCGCACAACAACCTGCGTGCAACGATTGGTCCACAGTTCCGCTTCTAGCGCGGAATTGAAATTCGGAAATGCGGCGGCCCGGGTTGGGCCGCCTTTTTTTTTGCGGGTGGGAATCAGACCTCGGACCTCAGACCTCGGACTTCAGACTTCTGACTTCAGACTTCGGACCTCTGGCCTCCGACCTCGGGCCTCAGAACGTAGAGTTCAGGCCTCGACCCTCGGTAGTTTTCCTTGACAGATTCGCGTGGGGCGATGTTTTCGCTCGTGATAAAGTAGTGCGCAATGCAAGCGGGCTGGCCGTGGGGCCGGCCAAGTCCTCGGCAGTACCTTCTCGAAGGAGTCATCTATGAGCACCCTCCGCGATCTGGTGAAAGACCGCAAGCTCTATTCCATCGAATCGAACCGCTCCGTGCTGGAAGCGGCGCGCTACATGATGGAACACAATGTAGGCGCGCTGCCCGTGTTGCGAAATGGAGATTTGGCTGGCATTCTCTCGGAACGCGACATCATGAACCGCGTGGTGGCGGTGGGACGCACGCCGGGAACGACGGCGATCTCGGAAGTGATGACGGCGAATCCGCGCTCGGTGGCGGCCGACGAGAGCATCGAGGAGTGCCTGTTCATCATGCGCGAATTCGGATTTCGCCATCTGCCGATTATGGACGGCAATCAACTGCAAGGCCTGGTGTCGCTGCGCGATGTGCTGATGCACCAGGCAGCCGAAATCGAGCGCCAGGCGCGTCGGGAAGCCTCCTAAGATTTAGTAATTGGGAAATTTAGTAATTGAGTAATTGAAACCCGGGCATCATTTCGCCACTGCATTCAATTTCGCCACGGCTTTTCAATTTCCCAATTACTCAATTTCCCAATTACTCAATGATCTTTGGTCTTCACTCGCGTTTGCGCAAAATCACTTCTCCGGGCTTCGGGGGAAGCTTGAACGGGAACTCGTAGATCTTGTCTTCCAGCGGCACGCGCAATAGGAATTCTTCCTGCTTCTTCCAACCGCCAATCCATTTGCTCTCGGTCGAGAACAGGACCCAGCCGGTGGTTTCAGTATGGCCGGGGTTGAGTTGCGTGGCCCGCAAGCTGTTTTTGCCGAGGAACTCCTGCAATTCGGCCGAGTCTTTGAGAAAGGCGCGGACAAAGCTTTCTCTCTCTTCTTTGTGGTCTGGATGTTTTGCCACCCAGCGCGCGGTCTGATCGTTCAAATTGTCGGCATCTTTTTGAACTCTCTCGGCAAAGCTGTCGGGATCGAGCGAAGTCTTGACCACGTGAAAGTGATCCACAAATTCGAGAGAAATGTTGTCGGTGGCGAGATCGAGCGAGCCCGCGCCGCGGTACTTGACGGTAAGCAGGACGGCGAAAAAACGCTCGTGACGGCGGTGAACTTTTTCCAATTCCTGCGAGTCGACGGCCGTGATAATGCCGATGTCGCCCGACCAGAGGCCGTAACGAAATTTTCCATCCGGATCGCTCAAATAGGTGCAGCCGGGATTCTGCTCGGCCCAGCGCACGGCCGGAGTTTCTTTCTTTTTATCCTTGGGCGGGCCGGCGTGGAGCGAGGGCGGCGTCGAAAGCAAGATCAGACAAATGGGGGTCAGCAGCGCTTGCCAGCAGCCATGCAGACGCCAGTTCATGACTCACTTGGGCGGCGCCGTGACGGTGAGCGACACAGTGGGGCCGGCGCTGGTAGTCGAACCGGTATTGCTCGAGGCCACGCCGTTGGCGTCCACGCCGACGAGCGTGAAGGTGTAGGTATTCGCGGGAGTAATTCCGTTCGGCGTGCTGGTGCTGGGCGTAGTGTTGCCGCATGCCGGCAACAAAAGCAACGAGCCGCTGAGGATGAACAGAGCGAGAAGTCCCCAGGCTTTTCTGGCTCTTTTGCCGCTTAGAGCCGCGCCCAGGCTGACCACCGCCAGCATGGGCAGAGGCAGCCACATAGCATAAAAGATCCGCGGACGAGCATTGAATCCGGTGGTGACCGGGCCGAAGGTGGTAATGGTTAGAGTCGAGGTCGCGGAACTGGCGGCACTCACGGGCGGATTGGGGGGATTAAACGAGCACACCGGAGCAAGCGTGATCAGTGGCGTGATGCTGGCGCACGATAGATACACGCCCGACTTAGCGGAGTCAGTGGAGTTGCTGGGGCTGCTGTAGCCATTAATGGGATTGATGTTGATGACGCCCTGGGCTCCGGTGCCGGCGGGGACGCTGCTGGGAGCGACGGCGCTTTGAATGGTGATGGTGAACTGAGGAATCACCGCCAGGACGGTCAGGTTCAAGCTAGGGCTGGTCTGGCTGCCGCTGGCGTCGGAGGCTGTGATCGCGATCCCATAACTTACGGCAGTGGTATTGGTCTGCGTGTTGATGGTTGCGGTAGCCGCTCCCGAACCGCTCAACGTGGGTGGACTCACCGTACAGACGGGATCGGAGACCGTGCCGGAGACCGAAGGCGTGACCGTGCAGCCGAGCGTGATCGTACCGCTGAAGCCGGAGGCGGCAACCACTTGAATCGAAAGCGAGGAAACCCCGCCGGGCGCGATCGCGTCAGGCTGCAGAGTGGGCGGGTTGAGAGTAAGAGTGAAGTCGGCCTGCGCCCAAGCCGAGGGCAGGGCAGCCGTCGCGAGCAATAGGGACACCAGCAGGATGCTGGCGCGCCTGCTGCAAAGTTGTGACTGGGATGTAAACCACGCGGTCTTCAACATGAGCCGGTTCAGTACGTTCGATTCCTGGGACAAGCAAAAAGCTGTCCGCCGATGGTACGGATCATAGCCATGGAATTCTCCATAGTACCATTGCGGCGCTGTGGATTCGCCGGGTGAGCGTGGCGGAAAAAGAACGGCCGCCTTCGGGGAAGGCGGCCGGCGAGTTATGGAATGTCAGTTGACCGTGAGCGCGACGGTTGTATTGTGCGTTGTGCTCCCAGCAGTGCCGGTTACCAGGATGTTGTAGTTACCCGGAGGCGTGTTGTTGCCGCCGCCCCCGCCCCCGCCTCCACCACTGCTGCCGCCGCAGGCTGGAAGCATCAGCAGGCCTGACAAGGCGAGCGCGAGCAGGGCGAAGCCGAAAAGCCGCTTGCGCCGGGAACTGAAGCGCGCGCCGATCGCAACCAGACCAATCAAGGGCATGATCATCGCAGCGTAAACCTGCGTCAGGCGGTTTGCCGGAGCCAACAAATTGGCGCTGGCCGCTCCGTTGGTCGCAATGGTCAAGCTGGAGGTCTGCGCGGTTGAACCCGGGGTCACCGAGCCGCTGGAAAAATGACAGACAGCTTTCGACGGCAAGCTTCCACAGGAAAGGGTGACGGCCTGTCCGTAGCTGGAGTTTACCGAAGACACTGTGACCGTGATCGCGGCAGTCGTGGAGCCGCTGGTGGTGCTGATGGTGCCGGGCGAAGCGGCCACAGAGAAATCAGCCGGAGCAGCGCCGACTTTGGCTACGAAGGCGTCGGCGAGGCCGCCGCCGATGAGACCGCAGCATGCGAATGCAGAGGCGACGGGGAAATCACCGCTATTGGTGGCCCCGGCCATGTACGCGTTGCTATTGGAATCGACCGCAACTGCTCCTACGGCGCCAAGAGCAGTATTCCCCGCGATGCTGTTCTCGTTGGCCGTGCCGCCGAGGAAGCTCGCATAGACGGGGAAGCCGGTGTTACTCAACTCCAGGATGAATGCGTCCGAGGAACCGCTCAAGCTTGCCTGGAACGGAGAACCAGAAACAGCAAACCCCGAAGAAGCAGTCCTGCCCGTTACGTAGGCATCACCGAACGAGTCCAGAGCGATCGCGGTCCCTGTCTCATCAAGAGTGCCGCCATAGTAAGTGGAGAACATGGGAGCGCTGCCGTCGGAAGTGAGCTTGGTGACGAACACATCGTTACCGCCGCCATTGCTGGTTTGGGCGGCATTGGCCAGCGGGAAGTCGGTCGAGTTTGTATTCCCTGTGACGTAAGCTTCGCCGGCTGCATCTACGGCGATGCCGAGCGCATCGTCGGATCCCGTGCCTCCCAGGAACGTGGAATAAACCAAGGCTGAACCGTCCGATGTCAAACCGGTGACGAAGGCATCATCGCCGCTGGTGCCGTTTATCGTAGTCTGGAAGGCACCCGTGGTGACCGGAAAATCGGCGGAGATGGTGATGCCGGCCACGTAGGCATTGTTGGAGCTGTCGAGAGCGATGCCCGTGACGAGGTCACCCGTCGATCCGCCCAGATACGTCGAGTAGGTCAGAGCAGTGCCGCCAGCATTGAGTTCCGCCACCCAGCCCGTGTCGCCGCTGTTGTTTGAAGATTGGAAAGGGTTCGCAGTAGGGAAGTCCGATGACTTGGTTTCGCCGCCAATGTAGGCGTTGCCGGAAGAGTCCGCCGCGATGCCGTTGCCCGCATCTGTTCCAGTACCACCGATTCTGGTGATGTAGCTTGCGATGCCGCTAGCGCTATTCAATCTCGCCACGAAGACGTCCTGGCCCCCGCGAGGACCGAGGATTGCAATTGATGGAAAGGTGGCGGAGTCGGTATTGCCTATGACGTAGACTCCCGTGCTGTTCACGGTGACGCCCAGCGCGGCATCCGTGCCGGTGCCGCCGATCACAGTTGTGAAATCGGGCGAGGGGCCGGCGCCGATTCTGGTGACGAACGCGTCAAAACCGCCGGAGGTCGAGGTTCCACCCACGGCCGGAAAAGTCGGTGAAGCGGTTTGACCCGCTACGTACGCGTTGCCCGAGCCATCCACCGCGATCGAGAATGCCTCATCTTCGGCGCTGCCGCCCAGAAACATCGCATAAGTCAGCGAGGGATCGATCACCAATTCACGACTGTGATCGTAAGAGCCGAGGGCGAAGGCTACCTCGTGGCGGTTCTTCACCTCGAAGTTCACGTCCACCAGTTCGCGCTTTCCCTCTCGCTCCTGATAAGCGACCGGCTTATGAAGCACGACATCGCCGGCGGCTACGGAAAGGATCAGATTTCCGGAGTTGTCAGTCGCGAGTTTTTTCTCGCCGGTGAAACCCATTGCGATGGATTCGGAGTTCGCGCCTGGGGCGACGATAAAATCAAATTCCAGCTGGCGCTGCTGGCCGTGGAAGGCCATATCGACGCCGGGATACACATTGCGATAGGACACGCCGGCATATTGCCTCACGCCCGTTTGCCATTTGCTGGGATCGTTGCCGATGTAATAGTTGGCGCGCCCGGATAGTTCGCGTCCCACAACGATCTCAGGCTGCGGATTGGCGGCGACGAGCTTCATGTAAAGAGCGGAGGTCGCCTCGTTCCCGGCGTGACGAACGGCCTTACGAGCGCCGGCTGCAAACTTGGCAGATGGAGGCGCGGGCAACGACTTGGCCGAGGAATGGACCGCAAAGACCGTGTTATTCGGGGTCAGGAATACGGTGTAGCCCGCGCCCCGCGCCATATATTTCACTTGCGGATCGAGCTGGCCCTGGTTCGCTTCAAAGGCGAGGGGTAGCGCGTCGAGGCTGGCGCGAACTTTACCGCGTTGTTGGGCGCTGAGGGCCAACGGCTGGGTCGCCGACGCCGGATGGTTCGCTTTTGCGGTGCGCATGCGCCCACGGGCGCAGCCCAAGACGACCGCCACAATCAGGATAGAGATTGCAACCACTCCAACGGCGGAAGTCAGCTTTCGAGATGGCTTCACGAAGTTCCTCCTGTGAACGAGTCACTCAAACACAACCGAATGGAAATACTCTTGGTCCTGAGGAGAACAAGGAATACAGGAAACACCTTAGGTCTGCTCCTCGGTAGTAAAGTGCAAAAATTTTGCAGCTTAGGCGCGAGCGGCGAGGGGCAAAGCGGGGTCAACGGATGACGGTGTGCAATCTGCGTGCCCTTCGGGGGCTGGTTTGGCAAGGATAAAAGGTATTCATGGCAGTCTGGGGCTGCCTGGTGGAAGTTGAAACGGTAGGATAGCGTTGGGGCGCGGCGGCAAGGACGCCGCCGCGACAGCCGGCGAGACGCCGGCGCTACCTTCACCCGGTAACTACACCCGACCCACTACCTTCCGCACCTACCGTCCAGCGACGGGCTATTTGGGTTGCGGTTTCTTTTTAAACAGGCCCATCACGCTGTTTATCGGATTTTGCTGCTGCTGCCCATTCTGGGTGCCGGGGACATTTCCCGAGAGCGCATTCTGCAGCAGGCTGCCGGCGATTCCCTTTACGTCGGGGGTGAATTTAGGATCGGAAGCGGTGCCCGTGACGCCAAAGGGAATTCCCATGCCGCCGACGTCAGCCTTCATTTTGAAGGCGAGTTGGTCGGAAGGACTGACAGTCCCATCGCCGGTGAGAACTCCTATCGCAGGGACGGTGAGATTGATGTTATTGGCTTGCGTGCCTTGCGGAGCATTCTTCACATCGGCGCTGAAATTTTGAATGCTGGTATCGTTGCCGGTGCTTTTTCCGGAGAGGGCGGAGATTGCGGCGCCCAATTTGTCGCCAAGGTTGAAGTTGGCGAGCTGGGTATTCTGGAGCTTTACATTTCCGGTCGTAACCAGCTTGTCGACAGGGCCGGCGCTAACGGCGGTGACGCTCAGGGTTCCGCCTTTCAGGGTTGCCTTGGGAGGCAATGTGACCGCCAGGGCGGGAAGCATCGCTTCCAGATCGTCTACCGGCATATTCGGACCATTCAATTTCAAATTCACCACGGTGATTTTGCCGTGCGTGTCGAAGGTACCGGTCAAGTGGGCGACGGCTTGGCCCATGGAGACGTCGCACTGGGTGATGTCGCCGGTCTGCTTGACCAGGTTGTCGACCACTGAAAACTTCACATTAACGGGACGCCCGGCGGGCGAGCCCTTCTGAGCAACCTTCAAGCCCTCGGCGACAATCGTGCCGGTGGCCTTGGCTTGGTGTCCGTCGGAAACGACGTTGCCATCCAGATCGGCGGTGCCTCCAATGCCGGCAGCAGGATCAATGAACCCGGAGGTGGCCAGGTTCATTTTCTGGATGGAAATCTTGGCATGCATGGGAGTGAGTGCCGCGTCGTTAGCGTCGACCGGCCCGGCGCCGCCTGTGAGCTTCATCGTCCCACCGGACGGGAGGTTGGCGGTCAATTCGAACGGAAAGGCGGTGGTGAAGGAGAAGTCCGTTACTTGAATATTCACCTTGTCGTAGACGCGTTGCTGCTCGGTGGAATCGGCGCGGGACACGGTGAGGCGTCCGTCGTTCACGTTGAGCTTCTTCACCGAAAGGTTCGGATTGTTGCTGGCGGACGAACTTGAGGAAGTCTCAGCCGAGGGGGAATTCGAGGGCGCGGGCCTGGAAGCCGGCGCGGACTTTGGCGCTCCAGCCGACCCGGAAGCTTTCTTTTCGGCCGTTGTGTTGGAAGCGGTTTCAGACGCCGGCGGCGCAGTGGACCCCGCTGAGTTTTTATTGCCCAGGCTGGAGAAATTCCAGGTCTGCCCGTCGGAAGATTTCACCAGGCTGATCTGGGGCTGGTTCAGAGTGAGATTGGTGACGATGAGGGTCTTGGAAAAAATCAGCGGAATCATTTCCACTCCGACCTTCAGCGACTTGGCCTGAACAAAGGGACTGTTGCTGAACTTGGGATCGTCAGCGATGGAAATGTTATCGGCCCCGACTGAGCCGGAGAAGATCGACAGCGACAGATTGCCCACTTTCACCTGGCGGCCGAGAGCGCCGGTGAGTTCGGATTCCAGTCTTGGACGAAAGACGTTGGCATCAATAAAGAACGGGATCGCGATGACGATGATGATGAGGATGACGATTACGATACCCAGGATTTTCAGAAAGCGTTTCATGGATTCTTCCTCCTGCCAGAGCGGCAAATTGCGGTCGTACACGAAGGAAAAGCTGTGGGCGACGCAAGTGTATCACTGCGCATCCTGCAGCAGTTCGGGAGACGGAACCGAGCCGGATTCCGCTTGTTTATCCCGGGCGCTGCCGATGCGTTGGGCGGCGTCCAACTCCTTTCGGGCTTCTTGCTTGCGTCCCAAGTGGAGCAGCACCTGTCCGCGGACGTAGTGGGAATCGGGGCGTTCGGGATCGAGCCGGACGGCGGCATCGACCTGCGGCAACGCCAGAGCGAATTTCTGTTGCTTCTGGAAAATTTTGGCCAGGCCGAGATGGGAATCCACCAGCCGGGGATCGCGGCGCAAGGCTTCACGGAAACTTTTTTCGGCGTTGTTGTCGTCCTGCATCAGCCAGTACACTTTTCCCAGTTCATCGTAGTTGAGCGCCAAATCGGGCTCAACGGCAGCGTCCTGCAAAAACTCATCGCGCGCCTGCGCGTACTCCTGCTTCTTGACGTGCACGAGTCCGAGATTGAAGTGCACGAAGGGAAGCTTGGGATCGGCTTTGGCGGCGGCTTCAAATTCCGCCTGGGCCTGATCGTATTGTTGAAGATTGAGATGATATTTTCCGAGGAAGAGATGGTATTCCGGGGTGCCATTTCCGATCTTTACCAGCTGTTCCGTGGCCCGATCGTCGAGATCTTTGTTTCCCGCCCGATGGGCGGCATTCGAAAGCACATACAAATACGGAATTTGTGTCGATTCCTGGGTCCACAGCGGTTCGAGGGAAGAAACGGCGGCGGCCCAGCGCTGGGCGAAGAAATAGCAGAGGCCCAGCAGGTAGCGCGGTTGCACGGCATCGGGTTGATCCCGTACGACGGACTCAAACGGGGGAATCGCCTTAAGGAATTCATTCTGACGGAAATAGGCCAGGCCGATGTTGAGGCGTATGCCGGCCACTTGCGGCATGAGGCGCTCGGCTTTCTCGAGATCCTGCAGCGCCTTTCCCCATTGCTTGCGCCGCATGTAAACCACGCCCAGGTTGGCGTAAGCGGCTCCCGACTGCGGATCGAGCTGAAGCACTTCGCGAAAATCGCGTTCCGCTTCATCAAGCCTGGAGTGGGCGAGAGCATCTTGCCCGCGCTGAAAAATCTGTGCGGGGTCCGCGGTTTGTGACGCGGAGACAGAGCCGCCATTTTGAGCGCTGGAAGCGGCCTGCGGCGAGGGAATTGCGAGCGCTGCCCCAAGGAAAATAAATAAAACGAAAGGTTTCGATGTGATGTGTGCGCTTGACACCGGAATTACTCTCTGCTGTAGTGTCCGCCAGCGTTCGCACGGAAGCAAGCGGCGGGCGTGCCGATAAAGGATCTTTCAAAAACGCACCGTACCTTGTTCCGGCGTAGGCCCCTGCAATGGTAACCATTCGTGATGTGGCGAAGGAGAGCGGGTTCTCTTCGACCACGGTATCTATCGTTTTGAATAACGCGCCGCTGGCGCGCTACATTCCTCCCGCGACCAAGAAAAAGATTGAACGTGCCGCCCAGAAGCTGGGATACCGGCCGAACCAATTCGCCCGGTCCCTGCGCAGCAAGCGGAGCCACACGGTGGGAGTCATGGTGTTTGACATGACCGATCCGTATTGCACGCTGGTGCTGCGGGGAATTGAGAACACGCTGTATCAGTCGTCGTACCTGCCAATCCTGACTGACGTGCACAACGAGCGCAGCCGGTTCGAGCGCTACCTGGAGATGCTGCTGGACCGCCGCATCGAGGCGCTGATCGTAGTCGCCAACTGGCTATTTCTCGATATCAACTTGCTGGGCGATCTGGAGAAAAGCAGCATTCCGACCGCCATGATCGGGTTTGAGCTGAAGACGGATTTTATCAGTTCGGTGATCGTGGACAACGAGGTCGGCGGCCACCTTGCGCTGGAGCATCTGCATTCGCTCGGGCACCGCAAGATTGCCTTTATTCGGGGACCGAAGGGACTGACCGACAGCTCTCCGCGCTGGCGGGGAATCCGCAGTTGCGCCAAAGAATGCGGGATGGAACTGGACGGACGGCTGATCATTGACTTGCCGGAATCGCGCGACCCCAGTTCGAGCTTCGAGTCCGGTTACAAGCTGACCGAGGATCTCATCCGGCAGAAGCGCTCGTTCACGGCGCTGCTGGCATTTGACGACATGAGCGCCTTCGGGGCGATCCGGGCGTTGAACAAAGCCGGGGTGCGCGTGCCGGAGCAGTGCTCGGTGATCGGCTTCGACGATGTCTCGACGTCCGCGATTTATTCGCCCTCGCTTACGACCGTGCGCCAGCCGATGGAAGCCATGGGAGCCTCCGCGGTAGGCATCGTGGTGGACGGGATTAATGCCGTCCTCGAGAAGCGGGATATGGGGGCGACTCACCGTAAAGTGGCCCCAGAACTGGTGGTTCGGGAGTCAACGAGAAGCGTGACCTGAAATCCACAGGGCGGGGTGCCATGCGTGAGGGGGATCACGTTTCAGCAGCAGCAGTTGTCGCTTTTTTCTTGACAGTGGGCATCGTACAAAAGCACTATTCATACGATTTAATAACCCCTGCGGCAGGTCTCACTCCAGGCAGGCAGAAGTGTACATAACGCGGATCGGGCCTCGAGGCTCGAAAAATGAAAGTCAAGGTCGACTGAACCAGCGCGAGCCAGCCTCGCGCCAATGGAGAGCAATCACCATGAAATCTTCTCGAGTGCTGTTAGGGATGTTGTTTGTCCTGATGATGTGCGCTGCTGGTTGGGCTCAAACCGGCTCGATTACGGGCACTGTGAAGGATCCGTCGGGAGCAACGATTGCCGGCGCCAAGGTTGTGGTCACCAGCCCGGAACGCGGCATCACTCGCGAGATGGACACCAATTCCACCGGCGATTACAACCAGTCCGCGTTGCCCCAAGGGAGCTATGACGTTATTGTCACCGCTCCTGGTTTTAAGAAATTTCAGGCAAAGGGAGTTGTTCTGGATGTGGCGCAGAAGGCGCGCGTGGACGTGACCCTGCAGGTCGGCGCAGCCACGACTGAGGTAGTGGTTGAGGGCACCAATGTGGCGCAGGTGGAGACCCAGTCTTCCGAACTTGCCGGAACGGTCACGGGAAAGGAAATCACGAACCTCGAATTAAACGGCCGCAATTTTTCGTCGTTGGTGACGCTCGTTCCTGGCGTGAGCAACCAAACCGGGCTGGATGAGCCGCAGGTTGGCGTCGCAGGCAACGTCGCGTTCAGCATGAACGGTGGCCGTACCGAGTACAACAACTGGGAACTGGACGGCGGCGACAACATGGACAACGGCAGCAACAGCACGCTGAACGTTTATCCCAGTGTGGATGCCATTGCGGAGTTTAAAGTTCTCACCTCGAATTACGGCGCCCAGTATGGCCGTAACGGTTCCGGCACGGTGGAAGTGGAGACGAAGTCCGGGACGAAAGCGTTTCACGGCAATGCTTACGAATTCGTGCGCAACGACGCCTTCAACGCCCAGAATTACACCGACATGGCGTCTCACGGTGGCTTAGGCAAAGTTGCTCCTTACAAGAAGAACGACTACGGATATACGCTTGGCGGCCCGGTTTTTATTCCCGGTGTGTACAACAAGGACAAGCAGAAGACGTTCTTCTTCTGGTCGCAGGAGTGGCGTCGTGATCGCGTGTCCGCCGGTTTCAACGCGACCGTGCCGTACAGTGCCGAGCGAACTGGAGATTTCAGCGATCTGTGTTTGCCGACACCAGGACCTGACTGTCCTACTGATCCCAGAACCGGCAAACCTTACGATGGCAGCCTGGGACCCTTGCCAATTGCTCCGGCTGCAAGCACTTTGCTGCCGTTGATACCGGCACCTACCGTCGACGTACCAGGAGGATCGTCGTATGTGGCCAATGTTCCCACGCCAACCAATTGGCGAGAGGAACTGGTGCGCATCGATCACAACCTAACTGAGCACAACCGGATTACGTTCCGGTACATTCACGATTCCTGGAATTACGTGGAACCGACGCCAATCTGGAGCAATGCCAATTTTCCGACCACACAAACCTTTTTCAACGGCCCGGGCGTCAGCCTGGTGGCTCGTTTGACGAGCACGATTTCCCCGACTCTACTCAATGAATTTGTCGCGAGCTATACGGCTGACCACATTATTTTCAAATCGCAGGGCGTGTTTGCGCGGCCGTCGAGTCTGGATTCGCAGATGGGGACCATTTTCAACAACGGGTTCGGCGGCAAGTTGCCGGCAGTCGCTCTAAGCGGAGGTATTTACGATGGAGTCGCGCAAGATCCCGACGGCGTGTGGCCGGAAGGTTTGTACAACTCCAATCCGACCTATACGTATCGCGACAACATTACAAAGATTATAGGGCGCCACAATCTAACCTTCGGCGCTTACTTTGTGGCCGCACAGAAGAACGAGCTAAGCAGCCTGCAAGTGAATGGAGCGCTCACGTTCGATACCGGCTCTCCGCTAAGCTCAGGCAATGCCTTTGCTGACATGCTACTCGGCAATATTGCGAGCTATTCGCAAGGCAGTAACCAGGTAAAGTTCTACAACCGCTACAAAATTTTCGAACCTTACTTCCAGGATGATTGGCGGATGACCGATCATTTAACCCTGAATCTGGGCCTGCGAGTGAGCTTACTGGGAACCTACCGGGACCGTTACCATCATGCGTACAACTGGGATCCAGCGGCCTACGACCCAGCTAGCGCACCTCAGATCGATGCCACTGGTCTCCTCACAAACAACGTGGGAGCACTCGTCCCCGGAGTTGGGAACCCACTCGATGGCCTGGTGGTATGCGGTACGACCGGGGGGCCTGTTTCAATCCCCGGATTCCCGGCCGCAGCCGTCGGTTCAACTTCTAAGCCTGGTTGCATGAACGGGCATCTGTTCAACCCGGCCCCGCGCATTGGTTTTGCCTGGGATCCGAAGGGGAATGGGAAGACGGCGATTCGCGGCGGCTACGGGGTATTCTTCGAGCACGCCAATGGAAATGAAGCTAACACGGAAGGTATGGAAGGGCAGACCTCTCCGCTGCTACAGACCGAGTCCCAACAAAACGTGCCCGGCTACCAAAACATCGGAAACACGGCTCTGACGGGATTGGCGCCAACGTTCCCGGCAAGCTTCTATTCAATTCCGAATCAGGTCGTATGGCCCTACATGCAGCAGTGGCATTTGGATGTGCAGCACGAACTGCCATCCCATTTCGTGGCTACCATCTCGTACGTGGGCAGCAAGGGTACGAAACTGGGACGCCAGCGCGACCTGAACCAACTATTTCCGACACCGGCGTCGGACAATCCCTATCTTCCATCCGGTGCGCCGATCACCGCAGCGGACTGCAGCAGTCTCACCAATATCGGGCTTCCGACGGTGAGTGGCACAGCCAACGGGCAGCCGGTTAGCGGACAGGTGGCAATCAATCTGCAGACGGCCTGCGGTAACGATCCCAATCCTTACCGCCCGTACTATGGTGTGGGCAATATCACGCGTCTGGAAAACAAAGCGTCCTCCATCTACCACGCACTGCAGTTTTCGGCGCGCAGAACTGTCGGACAGTTGAGTTTGTCACTGGCCTACACGTATAGCCACTCCATTGACGATTCTTCCGATCGTTACGACGGCGCATTCGTCAACTCGTATGACATCGCTTCGAGCCGTGCCAGTTCCAGCTTTGACCAGCGTCACATGCTGAATGTCGGTTATGACTGGAATCTGCCGTTTTTCAGGCAGAAAGGTCTGGTTCACACGGTTCTAGGAGGATGGGAGTGGTCCGGCATCGTCGCCTTCTCGACCGGCACGCCGTTTACGGTCACGAACGGCTCAACCTACGGTGACAATGCCGGCGTTGGCAACGGGGTTGGCACTGGATCGTACGCGCAAGTGATTGGCAATCCCAATGCTAACGTTCCCCCACCGAGCGCAGTCTCGCAAAGCAGCGATGCAGGGTTCTTCTACAACCCTGCTGCCTTTGGCGTGCCGCCGGGGCTGACGTTTGGAAACGCCGGCCGAAATGGGCTGCGTAATCCCAACCGGACCAACATAGACATGGCACTGTTCAAGAACTTCGCAATCAAGGAAAGTATGTCGTTCCAGTTCAGGGCCGAAGCTTTCAATGTCTTCAACCACAGCGAGTGGACTGGTCCCTCGGGTGATATGAGTGCGACCAATGGCCAGCCCAGTTCCGGGTTCCTCGAAATTCCAGGGGCTCACCTGGCTCGCGTGCTGCAACTCGGCGCAAAGTTCATCTTCTAAGCTGAAGCACAAGGAAACAGATAACCCGGCCTCGCGAGAGGCCGGTTTTTTTACGTGTTGATGGAAGGTGCCTCGCGGGTCGCGGGCTGCCGGTAGAAGCGGACTGCACCGCTACGGATTCAGTTCACTCCGCAGCCGCTTCGACAGCTTCTCGATCTCTTTCAGCTTCTGGATCGTGTCTTTGGGCAGCGTTCCTTGACGGATATTCGCTACATCGGAGGGGATGGTTTGAGCGGCGCGAGCCAAGTCGTCGGCTTCCCGCTGCAGTTTCACGGGATCGAGATGGCGCTGTAACTTGGGCTCGTCTGGAGTCGTCTTGGCCTGATCGCGGTCCATGGGGGCGGGCGGAGGGGGCACACCAGGTATGTAAACGTCCTTCATCTGAGCGCCGGTAGAGAGCGCACACGCGAGCAGGACAACAGGTAGAAGTGCGGACTTGGTCATGGCACGCCTCCGGACCGCAAAGGCGGATTTGTGGTTCATTGTACTCTTCTCAACCCACCCGAATTTATCCCAACCGAACCGCCACTCGCTCGCCTACGGCTTGCAGCGCCTGCTCCAGGTCTGCGAGCAGGTCGTCTATGCTTTCGATGCCTACTGACAAGCGCACCATCTGCTCGGTGACGCCCATCTGGGCGCGCTGCTCGGCGGAGATCATGGCATGTGAAGTGAGCACCGGGATCGAGACCAGGGACTCGACTCCCCCCAGGCTGGTGGCGAGCGTGAACAGGCGCATGGCCTCGCTGACGCGGCGCGCGTCTTCGCCGGTGCCTTCGATTTCGAAGGTGACCATCCCCCCGCCGCCTGACATCTGCTGGCGCGCGATTGAGTACTGCGGATGGCTCTTGAGAAATGGATAGTGGACGCGGCGCACTTTGGCGTGCTGCTCGAGGAATTCGGCCACGCGGAGCGCATTTTCGTTGTGGCGCGCAACCCGGACGGCGAGAGTCTTCAGGCCGCGGATCAGCAGCCAGGCGGCATGCGGGTCCATGATGTTGCCCAGGGTCTTGCGACTGTCGTCGATCTGATCGATCAACTCGCGCCGTCCGCAGACGACTCCACAGGTGAGGTCGGCGTGACCGCTCAGGTATTTCGTTCCAGAATGCATGACCAAGTCGACGCCGTATTCGGCGGGGCGCTGGTTGATCGGCGTGCCGAAGGTGCTGTCGATCATGCTGATCAGGCCGTGCTGCTTGGCGAGCGCAGCGGTCTTTTTCATGTCGACGATGCGCAGAGCGGGATTCGTGGGGGATTCCAAATAGAGCATTCTCGTGTTCGGGCGAATCGCGCGGCCGTGCTGGTCGTAATCGGTCGTGTCCACGAACGTGGTCTCGATCCCCAGCTTGGGCAGCCACTGGGATAGGAATTTCGTGACGCCGCCGTAGATATCGCGTTGCGCCACGATGTGATCGCCGGATTTCAGCAGGGCAAGAATCGTGGAAGTGATCGCGCCCATGCCGGAGGCAAAGACTCGGGCGTCGTCGGTGCCTTCGAGAGTGGCGAGGGTCTGCTCGGCCAGGGTGATCGTGGGATTGCCCCAGCGCGTGTAGTAGCGGTCGGTGGGAGTGACGCGGATTTGCTCGTCGTTGTCGGTGACCTCGAAGGTGGAAGTCTGGTAGATCGGCGGGGTGACCGGGCCGTTCTTCTTTTCGAGATCGGATGCGCCGCGGACGGCGGCGGTTTCGGGACGGCGATTGCGCGGGGTCATGGGTGCCTCACTTCTCAAGGGTAATTGCGGGGATTCGGAGGGGGCAAGCAAAAGCGCAGGGCGCACATTTATAATGCCGGATTCGGGCGCGGGGGCGGGACGCCCCCGCGACAGCCGGCGAGGACGCCGGCGGTACGGACTGCGCCGCGGGCGCGCTAACGATGGATTTGGGATTACAGAATCGGGTGGCTTTGGTGGCGGCTTCCAGCCAGGGGCTGGGACTGGCCACCGCTGAGGCTTTTGCCGCCGAGGGATGCCGGGTGGCGATGTGCGCGCGCAATGCGCAGGCGCTTGCGGCGGGGGCGGACAAGATTTCCAAGGAGCACCGGGCGGAGGTTTTTACCGAGGCTTTCGATGTCACCGACGCAGGAGCAGTCAGCCGGTTTGTGGCCGCGGTGGCTGAGAAGTTTGGAAGCGTCGATATTTGCGTGACCAACGCCGGCGGTCCGCCGGCCAAAGGATTTCTGGCCGCGTCGCTGGAAGACTGGCAGCGGGCGATTGATGCCAATTTCCTGAGCACGGTGTATTTCGCGCGCGAAGTGATTCCGCACATGCAGCGCAAGCATTGGGGACGGATCATTACCATCACTTCGATAACGACCAAGCAGCCGGTGGCCGATCTTGTGCTTTCGAATGCGGTGCGCGCGGCGGTGGTGGGTCTGGTGAAGAGTCTGGCGAATGAGTTCGGCAAGGACGGGATTCTGGTCAACAACGTCGGGCCGGGCTTCACCGCGACCGACCGGCTCAAAGAGTTGGCCAGGGCGCGATCGTCGGCGAGCGGCAAAAGCGAGCACGAGATTTTCGATGGCTGGGCTGCGGATGCGCCGCTGAAGCGTCTAGGCGATCCGCGCGAACTGGCGGAAACGATTGTGTGGCTGGCGTCGGAGAGAGCTTCTTACATCACCGGGCAGACCGTGCTGGTGGATGGCGGCATGTATAAAGGGTTGTAGCAGTGAGCAATGAGCGGTGAGCAATGAGCAATGAGCAAGAAACACCCTTGCTCACAGCTCATTGCTCATCGCTCACTGCTCAAAGGACTTTCATGCGATCGATTGCTTCACGAATTTCGGTGATGAGCGGGGAAGGGGCGCTGTCGGTCTTTGCCCGCGCCAAGGAACTTGAGGCGCAGGGGCGCTCGATTATTCATCTTGAGCTGGGCGAGCCGGACTTTCATCCCGGGCAATCGGTGATTGACTCGGCGGCGCGGGCGCTTGCCGAGGGCAAGGACCGTTACTGCGCGGTGGCGGGTATTCCGGCGCTGCGGCAGGAAATTGCCGCGTATCTGGAACGCACGCGCAAGATTAAAGTTTCGCCCGACAACGTGGTCGTGTTTCCCGGGTGCAAGATCGCGCTGTTTCAGGCGATGATGTCTCTGCTTGAGCCGGGGGACGAGGTGCTTTATCCCGATCCCGGGTTTCCGGGGTACGCGTCGATTACGCTCGGGTTGGGTGCGGTGCCGGTGCCGTTCACGCTTTCGATGCGCCACCAACTGCAGCCCGATCCGGACGAGATCGTGGCGAAGATCACGCCCCGCACGCGCATGCTGCTCACCAATTCTCCGGGGAATCCCACGGGAACGGTTTATACGGATGCGGTGCAGCGTGCGATGGCGGAACTCGCGGTCAAGCATGACCTGTGGGTGCTCTCCGATGAAATCTATGCGCGGATCATCTATGGCGGCGAATATCTTTCCATGCTGCGCTATCCGGGAATGCACGAGCGCACGCTGATCATTGATGGATTTTCAAAGAGTTTCGCCATGACCGGGTGGCGGCTGGGATATGCGGTGGCGCCACCGGAAGTCATCCCGGCGCTGAACATGATGGTCGTGAACACCTTCACTTGTGTGGCCGAGTTCACGCAGATAGCGGCAATTGACGCGCTCCGCGATCGCGAGGGCAATACCGATCGCATGGTCGGAGAATTTGCCCGGCGGCGCGAGCAGTTTGCGCGCGATCTGAATCGCGTTCCTGGTTTTCGCATTCTGCCGCCTGACGGAGCGTTCTATGCCTGGGTGGATATCGCGGGGACGGGCGTTCCAGCTGAGGAACTGTGCCGCGTGATGCTCGAAGAAGGCGGCGTGGCGGCCATTCCCGGAGCGGCTTTCGGACCGGCGGGGAAAGATTTTGTGCGCTTCTCGTTCGCATCGTCGATGGAGACATTGCGGGAAGCAGTCGAGCGTATTCAGAAAGTGTCGTCGGCGTGGCAGGGAACCGTGGTGGCACATTGAACCGAATTGGCCTCATCCTGAGCGGAGCCGTTTTACAGGCGGAGCGAAGGATCCCCGTTACAGCGGTTCCGTGGGAGATCCCTCGGCCCGCTCGTGAAAACGCGGGCCTTCGGGATGACGCAGGCATCTGAGGGACACATGAACTTGTCACGTTGGATATTATTCCCGCTGGGTTGTTTGCTTGCGGCGCTGCCGATTGGTGCGCTGGCGCAGGCCCGGCCCTTACCCGGCCCCGATGTACCGCAGATCTACCAGCGGCTGCTGCCGCAGATCGAGAAGATCCCGGCGTTCGATCATCACGCGCATCCCGGTTACGCCGATGATCCCGATGTGGACGCCATGGCGGCCCCGCCCAATGCCAGCGAGGCGCTGCGCACGCGCGATGACAATCCGGAACTGGCGGCTGCGGCCAAGGCCTTGTTCGGGTATCCGTATAATGACCTTTCCCCCGAGCATGCGAAGTGGCTGCTAGATAAGAAGACGGAACTGAAGAAGCAGCTTAAGGGCACGGCCTACTTTGATTCGATTCTGGACAAGATCAACATTGAGAGTTCGGTGGCCAACCGCGCCATGATGGCGGACTATCTCGACCCGAAGCGCTTTCCGTGGGTGTTTTTTGCCGACGCATTCATGTGGCCGTTCAATAACGAGCGCGAGACGGGGCGCAATGCCGATGAAGGCGTCTTCATTCCGCTGCAGGAAAAAATGCTGCACCGCTGGATGCAGCAGGAAAATGTCGGCAAGTTGCCGGCGAATTTTGCCGATTACCTGAAATTCATCAGCCAGACGCTCGAAGATAATTCCAAGCGTGGCGGGATTGCTATGAAGTTCGAGGTCGCCTATTTCCGTCCGACAACGTTCAGCGATCCTTCACGGGCGCAGGCTGAGGATATTTACCAACGCTTCGCGGGCGGCGGAATTCCCACGGAGAAAGAGTACCGCACATTTCAGGACTACATCTTCCGCTACCTGGTGCAGGAGGGTGGGCGGCTGCACCTGCCGGTGCACATTCATACTGCCGTCGGTATCGGCGATTACTTCAACCTGTCGCAGAGCAACATCATGAATCTGGAGAGCGTGCTGCGCGACCCGCGGTACGCTTCAACAACATTTGTGATGATTCACGGGGGATATCCGCTGGAGCGCGAGGCGATCTGGCTGGCAGCGATGAAGAATGTTTATCTGGATTCGTCGTTTGGAGAGCTGGCTCAGTATCCCTCGGCATTTAAGGACACGTTGAAGATGTGGCTGGAAACTTTTCCCGATAAGATCACATTTGGGACGGACTGTTTCCCGTACAATCAGGTGCTGGGAGCGGAAGAGAGCTACTGGCTGGGCGCCCAGTCTTCGCGGATGGCGCTGGCGGCGGCCCTGGCCGAGATGATCTCCGAGGGTGAGGTCACCGAGGCGCGGGCGCTGGAATTGGCGCACGCTTATTTGCATGATACGGCGGTGAAGTTGTACGACGGAAGAGTTCACTGACAGGACTGCGCAATGGCAAAGGGATACTGGATTGCGTTCTACCGTTCGGTTTCGAATCCGGCCGCGCTGGCGGAATATGCCAAAATCGCGACTCCGGCGATCCAATCCGGAGGAGGCCGCTTCATTGCCCGGGGATTGCCCTTCCGGGCGTTGGAGGCGGGATTGAACGAACGAACGGTGGTGATTGAGTTCGACAGCGTGGAGAAAGCATTGGCGGCATACGAGAGTCCTGGATACCAAGCTGCGTTGAAGAAACTTGAGGGCGCTGCCGAACGGGAAATCCGGATAATGGAGGGGGTCAGCTAGGGCTGGTAACGACATGAGGAAACCGAAAGCCAAAACCAAGTCGGCAGCGAAATCGAAAACCGCATCTCATTCCCGCGCCAAGGCTGCGGTTACAAAGCACGCCGCGTCTGCCGCAGCGCTGCAGTATATTCCGTGGCACACGGTGCCGCTGGAGGATCTCAATCCGCTGCTGCAGCGGCAGATGGTATGGGGCCAGGAGATCATGCTGGCGCGGGTGTTGCTGAAAAAGGGCTGCATCGTTCCGCAGCATAGCCATCACAACGAACAGTTGACCTACATCGTGGAAGGGGCGCTGAAATTCTGGATTGACGGCAAAGAGATCGTGGTCCATGCCGGGGAAGTGCTCTGCATTCCATCGAACATGCCGCACAAGGCCGAGGCGATGGAAGACACGGTAGATCTCGACGTGTTCACGCCTCCGCGCGCCGACTGGATCGAAAAGACCGACCAGTACCTGCGGAAAGAGAAATAAATCACGCCCATGTCCTCCACTTCACCGTCCGCGCCGGGGGTGCGGCAGGCGGATTTTCAATTCCGCTGCATCGCGTGCGGAGAACTGAGCGGCAGCGCGCGGCAGGATTTCCGCTGCACCGGGTGCGGCGACCTGCTGGAGATTACCTATCCCGCCTGGAAGCAGAGCAAGCCTGACCCGGACGAACTGAAATCAACCTGGCGAAATCGCAAGCTTTCCCGCAGCCCGATCGACCTCAGCGGCGTGTGGAGGTTTCGCGATCTGCTGCCCGCGCTCGAAGACGATCAGCAGGCCATCACCTTGCGCGAAGGCAATACTCCACTCTATGAGCTTCCGCAATGTGCTCGCATCGCAGGGGTGCCGCGGCTTTTTGCCAAACATCAGGGAATGAACCCGACCGGGTCGTTCAAGGACACCGGGATGACTGTGGCGGCGACGTTTGCGCGGCGCGCGGGGTTCCGCTGGGCGGCATGTGCGTCGACGGGTAATACTTCGGCATCGATGGCGGCGTATGCGGCGCGTGGAGGAATGCGCAGCCTGGTGCTGGTTCCGGAAGGAAAAATTTCCTGGAGCAAGCTGTCGCAGGCGCTCGACTACGGTGCGGTTACGTGCCAGCTGCGAACGGATTTCGATGGTTGCCTGCGGCTATTGCAGCAACTGGTGCTGCGCGCTCCGGTCTATCAGTTGAATTCGATTAATCCGTTCCGCCTGGAAGGGCAGAAAACGCTTGCTCTCGAACTGCTCGAACAACTGGGGTGGGAGCCGCCCGACCACATTATTGTGCCGGGAGGAAACCTGGGAAATAGTTCGGCGATTGGCAAAGCCCTGCTGGAAATGAGGGAACTGGGGCTGATCGCGCGCTTGCCGAAGCTTTCAGTAATCCAGGCCGAGGGCGCGAACGCGCTGGTGCGCACGCTGCGCGAGGGCGCGGGAAAACGCCTGGTCAGCGTTTCTGCCGATACCAGGGCTACCGCCATTCGCATCGGCAATCCTGCTTCGTGGAAGAAGGCTGCGCACGTGCTCGAGGCAACGGGCGGAGCGTGCGAGCAGGTGACGGAACTCGAGATCGCGCAAGCCAAGGCGGAGATTGGCGCGGAGGGAATCGGGTGCGAGCCCGCCTCAGCGGTCACCCTGGCAGGGCTCAAGAAGCTGGTGAAGCAGGGATTCGTGGAGCCCAGCGAAACGGTGGTTTTGGTCTTGACGGGAAATCTGCTAAAAGATCCCGACTTCACGATCGACTTTCATCGTGGAGAGCTGTTCAAAGATCAGGGTCACGGCGGTTCGCTGGACGCTTTGCGCCATCCACCCATCGTGCTCGATGCGAATTTGGATTCCGTCGTACGAATCCTGGAGCAGGCGGAGAAATCCTGATCCCGAATCATGCCAACCAAAAGCAAGACTAGGAACTTGAGGCGTTTTCGTATCGCCTTGCCCGCGACCTCGGCGAATCTTGGTCCAGCGTTCGATGCCGCGGCGCTAGCCATGGACTTCTATATCAAGATTGAGGCCGTGCCCGCGGCGGAGTTCGCCGTCAAAGCGTCGGGACGGGATCAGGAAATCTGCGGCAAGATCGAGAATCACCTGATCCTCGATACTTATCGCGAGGTTCTGGAAAATTCAGGGCGTCCTGTTATCGCTCTCTCGCTGCGCATTTCCAATGAGATTCCGATCGGAAAGGGCTGTGGGTCCTCGGCGGCCGCACGGTTGGCGGGTATTGCGCTGGCCAATTTCTATGGCCGCTTGCGCTGGAACGATGCCCAGATTGTGGGGGAAGCGTCGCGGCGGGAACACCATCCCGACAACGCCTCGGCGTGCTGGATGGGTGGTCTTACCGTAGCGCGGATGTCGGATGAAGCCGAGGCTCAGGTCGCGTCGATCCGGCCGAAAGGGAAGTGGCCGTTGCTGCTTGCCGTGCCGGAGCAGAGCCTCTCGACCGAAGCTGCCCGCAAAGCTTTGCCGGTGCAGTATTCGCGAGCCGACGCGGTCATCAATATACAAAACTCCATGTTGCTGTTAGCCGCCTTTACGCAGGGGCGGCCGGACTTGCTTGCCGATGCTCTGGCAGACCGGATTCACCAGCCTTACCGTTCTGCGTTGTGCCCCGTGCTGCCCTGCCTTCAGGAGCTGAAAGGACGAGACGGCATCCTGGGGACCGTGTTGAGCGGGGCGGGACCCTCGGTACTGGTGTTCGTGGATCCGCGGGCAAAAATGGCGAGAGTGAAAACCTTGATTGCGGCCCAACTCGTCGCCAAGGGGCAGCGAGCGGAATTGCTGGCCACGGCAATTACGTCGCGCGGCGCTCGATCATAAAGTCTCTGTTGCTCCAGCAACCCAGTCTCGTGGCTCCGAAGTGCCATTCACATCGCAAGAAGTTAGCGCTAGCGTAAGGCTTCCCCCTCCATGCAACTAATTTCTGCGGGCTGTGTTTCTACAGCCAGCGGAATTGGCGTTTTAACTATCCGGGTCAGGCCGCCGGTTCCGGACTTTCTGGGGTAAGCTGCGATGAAAGTCAAGGAACCTCACCGGCAGAGCGAGAGTGGTATGTCGGGAAACGAGCAGGTTCGCGTAGAGATCGAAACCTTTCTGAGGGCGCTGAACTCCTATCCAGCGCTGTTCGCCGCAAATCCCAGGGTCACATTCGAAGAGTATCGAACGAGTTTGATGCCGCCGGGTAGAACGTCGCCAGGATCTCGGCAACTCGGCAACTCGCTCGAGCGGTGACTACTTCTGAGGAGCGGTGAATCCGTACTTGTGAAGCATGTCCGCTGCCTCTTTGGTTTTGAGGTAGGCCACGAAAGCGGCGGCTTCCGTCTTGTACTGCGACCGGGCCAGCACTACGACTCCCTGGTCTAACGGAGGATAGTCACCCGGGGGAACCTCCCAATATTTTCCCTTGCTTTGAACCTGGGGAGCCAGCGCGTGCGCAAGGGCGATGAATCCGGCTTGAGCGTTGCCCGACTCGACGAACTGCGCAGCCTGCGAAACATTTTCTCCGACTACAAACTTATCTGCCAGCTGGTCGTAAAGTCCGGCATGCTTCAGCGCCGCAATCGCGGCACGGCCATAGGGAGCCTGCTGCGGGTTCGCGATGGCGATCTTCTTCACCGAGGAATCGAGCAGTGCCTTGATTCCCTGATGCTCAAGGTCGAGCGGGGAATCGGCAGGAACCCACAGCACTAGCTTTCCGATTGCATATTGCGAAAGGTTGTTGGCGTCGGCTTCGCCGGACTTGATGAGCTGTTGCGGATAATCCATGTCGGCGGAGAAGAAAGCGTCGTAGGGACCGCCGTTGCGAATTTGCTGGGCGAGCGCGCCGGAAGAGCCGAAGGAAATCAGGATTTTTTCTCCGGTTTTCTTCTCGTAGGCATTGCCGATTTCTTTGAGCGCGGGGTTCAGATCAGCGGCGGCGGCTATGACCAGCACCGGCGCAGTTTTGTTTTGTGCTGCGGAAATTTGGGTTAGAAGCAACAGCGGCAATAAGAATGAGCAGATCCTCGCTAGCTTCGTCACGGCTTTACTTCTATCACAGATTCTTGTTTACCACAGAGGGCACTGAGGAGCACAGAGGAGACCCTTCACAGCCTCTGGAAATTCTCTGGTGACGTTTGCGCGTTTTCCCAAAATGGGCCAAAACCGCTGATTTTGTGCGGTTTTGCGTTGATTCGACGCACTCTCCTTTCGATACTGTCGGGTGAGTGATGTCATCATGCCAAGACGGTGGTTTCTCCTCGCGGTGCGAGGGATGGTCCTCGCTGTCCTCTTTTCTTGTTTCCTTTCCCGGTTAGCGGCACAAGGCGCGAAACAGAACGCCCCGGAGGCTCCAATTTCCGATCGCGATGCCGATCACATTAAACAACGGAATGAATGGTTTTATCGCGGGCGCATCGTGCGTGGGCAGCCTTCGGCCGAACTCCGCCGCCGCGCTTATGCGGCGAAGCTGAAATTGCGGGCGAAGCGCGCCGCGGCGCAAGCATCCGCTCTGGCGAGCGGGCAGATGGCGCTGTCATCGGGCTCGTGGGTTCCGCTGGGTCCGGCGCCGCTTGCCTCGGACGCGAGCGGCATTGGCACGCAGGATTATGGCCCGGTGGCGGGCCGGGCGACTGCGATTGCGATTGATCCGGCCGACCCGACCGGAAACACCATCTATATCGGCGGGGCGCAGAGTGGCATCTGGAAGTCCGCGAATGCCGCAAATCCCACGGCGAGCAGCGTGACCTGGACCCCGGTTTCGGATGATCAGGCGACCCTGTCGATCGGCGCCATCGCGATTCAGCCGGGAAACTCGGATGCGACAAAGTCGCTGATCTTGGCGGCGACCGGGGAGGCCAATAACTCAGGGGACTCTTATTTCGGGCTGGGGATTCTGCGTTCGACGGATGCAGGGAACTCTTGGACTTTAGCTCGAACTGCAAATGGGGGAGCGTTGTCGTTCAGCGGACTGGGCGGAACGCGGATGGCGTTCAGCAACGCGAATACCGTGGTCGCGGCCATGGCCACCAGTTCCGAAGGGCTTATCGACGGGGCAGTCACTGCGAGCACGACGCGCGGCCTGTACACGTCGCTCGATGCGGGGCAGAGTTGGACGTACAACGCCCTGACCGATGCCGGAGCAGCGACGGACGCGACGTCGGCTACTTCGGTCGTCTACAACGCCACTGCCGGTAAGTTTTTCGCCGCGATTCGGTATCACGGATTCTATTCATCGCCAGACGGTGTCAACTGGACCAGACTGGCAGTGCAGCCCGGAGCGGCCCTCAGCACGGCGGCGTGCCCGCCGCAGTCCACCTCTAATAATCACGCGTGTCCGATTTATCGCGGCGAGATCACGGTTGTGCCGGGCCGTAATGAGATGTACGTCTGGTTCATCTATCTTTCGGCGAACGGCAGCCCTGTGGATGGCGGTATCTGGCAGAGCGGGAATGGCGGCGCGTCGTGGGTCTCAATATCAGGCGCAGGCATTACCAATTGCGGCGACGTGGAGGGCTGCGGCGTGGAGCAAGGTTCTTATGATCTCGAACTGCTGGCCGCAGCCGATGGGGGCGCCACAGACCTGTATGCGGGAGCAGTCAATCTCTACAAGTGCGGGATCACTACCCAGAATCCGACCTGCGCGACCACGCCGTTCATGAATCTGACCCATGTCTATGGATGCTTCCCGATTGCAGCGCCGGCGCATGTTCACCCCGATCAGCACGCGCTGGCCTATACGATTCCGGCGTCCGGAAGCGATTCCGGGAACTCTTTGATGTACTTCGCCAATGATGGGGGAATCTACCGCGCGCTGGATGGCCACGCGGGCCTCGCGACGGGTTCGTGCTCCGGCACAAATGCGTTCGATGATCTGAACCAGAACCTTGGGTCGATGACGCAGTTTGTCAGCTTCTCACAGCATCCGACGGATTCGAACACAATCTTGGGCGGAGCGCAGGACAATGGCTCGCCCGCGACCAATCAGGCTACAACGAATCCGAGTTGGCAAAACGTGCTTGGAGGCGACGGGGGATATAACGCAATCGATCCGACAGCTGCGTCGAACTGGTATGCCACAAATCCCGACGTTCCACCCGGCGGCCTGGGCGTACAGCTTTGCACCAGCGGCGTGAACTGCAACAACAGCGGGTTCAGTTTTGTCGTAACCAGCACTTCCGTGGGCGGGGACGATGGGGCATTTTATTTTCCCTACGTGCTGGATCCGCGCACCTCAGCGATGCTGGTGGGCACCTGCCGCGTGTGGCGGGGAGCGCGGACAGGCGGCGCGTTCACGGCGCTGAGCCCGAACTTTGACGCCCTGGGATCGGGAACCTGCACGGGAACTGAAGTGAACCAGGTGCGTGCGCTGGCGGCGGGAGGACTTGCGGATAGCCAGGGTTCCAGCGTAATTTACGCGACGACCAGCGGATGGGGCCCGCTGAATGGGCCTTTGTATACGCCATCCGGCGGACGCGTGTGGGTCACGACCGATGCGACGAGCGGCCCTCCGGCTTTTAGCGACGTGACTGGTAACGGTCCACAGGGCAACATCAATCCCAACCAGTTTCCCATCTCAGGCGTTGCTCTCGATTCATCCGACAGCACCGGCAGCACGGCTTACGTAACGGTGATGGGTTTCACCGCCGGAACAGGACATGTCTGGAAGACGAAGAACGCGGGCGCGACGTGGACGGATTTCACGGGGAACTTGCCCGATTCTCCGGTCAACGCCGTGGTGGTGTATCCACCTATGTCCCAGGTGTACGTGGCTACCGATGTAGGGGTGTTCGGGAGCTCGACTTCAAGCCCGAGTTGGACGGAACTGGGACCTGTCCCCGGCCCCAACCAGTCCGGCTTTCTGCCCAACGTAGCGGTGACCGCGTTGGCAGTGTTCGCCTCGGGTGGACAGCAACTGCTGCGGGCGTCCACTTACGGGCGAGGAATCTGGCAATTTAATCTGCTCATGACGCCGGACTTCCAGTTGACGGTATCGGATTCACAGCAGACTATCTCCGTCGGACAAACCGCAACGTTTCATGGCACGGCGACCGCGCTGAACGGATATTCCAATTCCGTAAGCTTGAGTTGTGCAGCCGGGATCACTCCTTCGCCATCGACCTGTAGTGCTTCGCCGGGCAGCCTGACGCCGGGGATCAATACGAGTTTCACGATTACCGGCGGGGGCGCTGTGGGCGATTACTACTTCAATGTCCAAGCGGTGGGCACAGATTCCAAGCACACCACGCACGCGGCGAGCGCAGTCTTGCATATTCTCAGCAACAGCCCCGACTTCGCACTCAGCGAACCCGACGCGTTTCCTGTCGTGAATGCCGGCAGCAGCACAACCAGCGGGCCAATCAGCGTTACTGCGGATTCCGGATTTACCGGAACGATAACGTTGAGCTGTTCACTGCTTTCAGGAAACGGCAGTTGCAGCATAAGCCCCAGCACGGTGACCTCGATCCCCACAACGGCAAATGTGACGGTGAATGCCGCGGCCCTCATTGCCGGCAGCTACCAGTTGCTGGTTCAGGGGAGCACCGGCTCGACCACGCACAGTCTGGTGGTTTCCTTCAACGTTGGGGACTTCCAACTTTCGGGGACGCAGTCGATGACGGTTGGAGTCGGCGCCCAGGGCACAGGCAGTCTCGCAGTGGCCGGTGCGACGTACTATGGCGGCCTGATCGACGCAAGTTGCGACGCGGCTCTGAAAGTGCCGGGCGCATCCTGCACCTTCAATCCCAGCCCGGTGTTTGTGAATGTTGGGGGGACGGTGCCGGTGGCGGCAAGCATTAATGTCCCCGCGAATGCGACGCCGGCAACGTACAGTGTCAACGTCACTATGCAGGATCAGACGGGAGCGCCGAACCATAGTCTCCCCATCTCACTGACCGTCATCCAGAACTTTTCTATTAGCACCTCAGTGACCAGCCAGACCGTCACGGCAGGGCAGACCAGCGCCGCCTACAATCTCAGCCTTGTGCCTGTGGGCACATCGTTCACCAGTCTCATCAATCTTTCGTGCTCCGGATTGCCGGCAGGGGCGCGGTGTATTTTCAGCCCATCGAGTTCGATAACTCCGGGAACCAGTTCGGCACCGGTCGCGATGACTATTTCCACGAGTCCTTCGACTCCCTTGAGTACCGATTCCATATCCGTTACGGCCACATCCGGCTTGCTATCTCATTCCGTGATCGTTTCTCTGGTGGTGAGCGGCGATTTCTCTATAGCGATCGCGCAAGCCTTTCCGGACGCGGTTGACGCCGGTTCCTCACAGACGGCAAAACTATTGCTGACCCCAAACTACAGCGGCGTGGTGAATGCTACGTGCGATTCGAGCGCCATTCTGGGCGCACAATGCACAGTCACGCCAGCCAATCCGGTCGCGATCAGCGCAAATACAGCTGTGACTCTCAACGTAGCGCTGAACCTGCCTACCACGACAACACCAGGTCCCTACAGCGTGAAACTTACCATTGCGGATCAATCCGGCACGCCCAGCCACATCCAGCTTTTGGACCTGACGGTCATCCAGGATTTCTCGGTGACGTCCTCTACTGGAAGCGAAACGGTGATTGCGGGGCAAACGACTGCGCCGTACCAGCTGAGCGTTGCGCCGACCCCGGCGGCTTCTTCGTTCAGTAACTTGGTCTCGCTGTCCTGCGCCTCTGGCTTGCCCGCCGGAGCACAATGCGTGTTCAACCCGCCTTCCGTGACGCCGGGAAGTTCTGCGAGAGACGTGGCCATGAGTATTTCCACAGCGGCTTCGACCACCGCAGGCACGTACCCGGTAACGGTGACGGGAACCTCTGGCTCGCTCTCCCACGCGACTGCGCAGCCGATGTCGCTGGTAGTGACGAACAGCGCAGGGACGGCTACCGATTTTCAGCTGGCAATAGTACAAGCCTTCCCCGCCAGCGTCGATGCCGGGACTGCTCAGACGGCCAAAGTATCGGTGACCCCGAACTACAGCGGTCAGGTAAATGCGGAGTGTGATGTAACCGGCATGGCGGGAGCACTGTGCTCGATTACCCCTGCAAATCCTGCGACGATCAGCGCAAACAAGGCGGCGACAGTGACGGTTTCGCTGACAATACCAAACGACGCCACCCCGAAGGGTTACACGGTCAATGTGACCGTATCGGACTCCTCCGGAGAGCCGAGCCACACGCTGCCGCTTGCGCTCAATGTGATTGAGGATTTCTCGATCAGTTCGGCCACTCCCAGCCAGACGGTCACTGCCGGACAGACGACCGGAGCTTATCAGTTAACCGTCGCGCCCAATCCGACCGGATCGTCATTTCCGGGCGCGGTGACGGTTTCATGCAGTTCCAGTGGGCTTCCCGCCGGAGCGGAGTGCATCTTCAGCCCATCCTCACCACAGACTTTGGCGAACTCCGCGGTGAATGTGGTGATGACCATCTCGACCACCAGTGCAGCCAGTTCGGCCGGCGCTCGCGGGGAGTTTTATGCCTTGGGATGTCTACTGGCAGCACTCACGTGGAGCTGGATTCTGTTCGCTTCGGGTTCGCCACGGCGAAGGCGGTTTGCATCTGGCCTGGCAGCGGCGCTTTTGTTGAGCCTGATTCTGCCTGCCTGTAGTGGAGTCAGCAGTGCGGGGGGTGGCGGAGGGTCCGGGGGCAATCCGGCTACTTATACGATCACCGTGGTGGGCACGTCAGGATCGCTGAGCCACAGCGTTGCTGTGAAGTTAGTCATTCAGTAAAGAGTGACTCTGGGGTTGCCGCCATTCTCATTCTCCGGTCGGTCACAGCTCTGGCCGGCTAGCAAGAAAATTAATTCAAGCCAACGGAAAAGAAGTATGGACATTCGCAGCGGCCATGCTAGTTTGACCTGACACACTGCAACTTGTCGGGAGGCTGCTCATGAGAGCGTGCGCCAACACGAAATGCGTCGGATTTGGGAGAATCGTTTACTCGCTGGCCACGCGCTGTCCTCTCTGCAAGTGGGACCTGAAAGGGATTCTTCCCGCCAGCGAAGTAGGAACTGAGCCAAAACCGGACCGGCGTGAACCGGCGACGCGCTAATCGCGGACCAGACGCTTACTTCCCTATATCTTCATTCCATAAATCCGGGTGCTCGCGGATGAAATCGCGCATGAGTTGAATGCACTCAGGATCGTCGAGGATAGACAGGTTCACCCCATTCTGCCGAAACCAGTCTTCGGCGCCCTTAAAGTTCTGATTTTCACCAATGACGATCCGCGGAATGCGGTAGAGAAGCGCCGTTCCCGTACACATCACACAAGGACTCAGCGTGCTGACCAGGGTCAGATCGGCCCAGTCCCTGCGCCTGCCCGCACTGCGGATGCACACCGTCTCGGCGTGGGCGGTGGGATCGCCCGTCTGGACGCGCAAGTTGTGGCCACGGGCCACTATGCGGCCGGCTCGATCCGCCAGCACCGAGCCGATCGGAAGGCCGCCTTCGCGCAGCCCGGTTCTTGCCTCTACCAGGGCTTCTTGAAGCAATTTTCGATCCGTCATTCCGGGTAAGTACATTGCAAACGAGATTTAAGACTATCGGTAGATCATTGTATTACTTAGGTGTTAGTGGGGATGGGTAAACCCGATTCCAAAGTTATAGCAGTGGGATTATAATCCGAATAATTTTCCCGGTGAGCCGGCATGCCGAAACGCAATCTTCACATTGTGAACCCGAACAATCCGCTATTTGGCATTTGTGAACGCTGCAACGCTCGGTTCACATCGTTTGCCTACAATTCGGACGAGGCCACACGGCAGGTGCAGGCCGCCTTCGACGATCACAAGTGCCATTCCAGTTCTGGCGGTCAGAACGACCTGGCTTCCAAACCCACAAAATAGGACGCTTGACGACAGCGGTTCGGCAATCGAGAATTGCCGCGATCCATTCTGCGATTGCAGTATCCGTGAGAAACGCCTCCAGCGGCGTCGGCAAGAGCAGCGGTCCCGGGATGCTTCGCTCCGCTCTGCATGACAGGGGGCAAAATGGAACGGGGCGGCCTATCAAGCGCCGCCCCGATCGTAGCTCAATCCGTGCTGCTCACTTACTCGTAGGAGAAAGTCAGGTTGTCGAGATACACCTTGTAGGGATCCTGCCGGTAGTTCCCATCCATTTGGAAATTGATGGTGACCCCATACCAGTTCTGCGCGGAGCCGTGCGGGAAGGACCAGTTCAGCGTTGCGGTTTGCCCGTTGAGCGTGATGGATTGGTAGGTCAAGTGGTTGTCAGAAGTGCGCTGCACTTTGATCGTCAGGTGATTCCACTCGCCACTTTTCGGGTAGCAAGGGGCACCGGTCGAGACCCACTGGCCTTTCTGATTATCGAAAACGTCCCACTGATTGCCGTTGGCGATGCGGCATTGGTGGCCGAAAATGAAGCCCATGCCGTCGAAGAATTGGTTGATGTCGAACTCCAAACCCTCCGACAGGCTCAAATTATCGCCGTAGAAATAAACGTCATAAGTGAAATTAGACAGTGTAGGAACCAGGCTATAGCCGGAATCGGGCATGCCTTGCGAGGAGAAGGGCCCGATGAGGTGATTGTGAAACAGGACGTCAGAATACTGCGCGGTTCCTCCCAGCCAGAACACGGTTGCGTCGCCGCTCATCGACGGATTGTTGATACCCTGCGTCATCGAGAACGAGATGCCATTGCAGGGTGAGGGAGAGCAGTCCACAAAGTTTGGCGGACCTTGTCCATCCTGGCTCCAACCGCCGGCGCGCTGCACATTGGAAAACGACTTTCCTGAGCTGCTGCTACTGCCACTACCGCTGCCGCTGCCCGAGCCACTGCCACTGCCCGAACCGCTGCCGCTTCCCGAGCCACTGCCACTGCCCGATCCACTGCCGCTGCCCGAGCCACTCCCGCTTCCGCTACTCGTATTATTCGAGACGGAAATTTGCATCGGTTTCTGGTTTGACAACCCCTGTGAATCTACAACCGAAGCAGAGAAACTGAAGGTTCCAGCGTCGGAGGGAATCCCGGAAAGCGCGCCCGTGCTCGGGGAAAGTTGCACTCCGCCAGGCAATTCGCCCGACGCTACGGAAAACGTGTAAGGAGCAGTTCCTCCCGTGACCGTGAGCGCCCCCGTGTAGCCTGCGCCGACGGTGGCTGTAGGCAAGGACGCGGAGATACTCAGAGCCACAGCCGGAACGGAGCTTTTCAAGTTGCTGGATTGTGGACTGCCTCCGCATGAGATGGCGAAGATAAGAAAAGAAAGCACGAGTATTGCTGCTGCAGCGTGAACGGACCGATTTGAACCCGCATATGTTTTTGGCGCCTGGTTAGGAAGGCGTAGCATTCCATATACCTCTCGAATGGGATTTTGAGGAGCTCTTGGGGAGACTCCCGGTCTTCAGTTTTGACTTGGACTTGTCCCGCGGGTGAACCCGATTACCAACGGCCAGGAAGCGCTACTTCGGCTTGCGAGCGCTTGTTCTTGGAAACCTGTGACTTACCACACCAGGGGACGTGCATCCCACACATCACATGAATCGCCCGGCGAAAGCAGGTAGATGACGCTGCCTTCTGCGGGTGCAACGCTGAAGGGATTACTGCGATTCTATCGGGTGTATGCCGTATTTTGGAAGAGGGGTATGTAAGAAAAATGTAAGGTCTTCACCCGGGCGAAGAAGAGGCAAAGCAGGAGGGTGCTTACGTCCACTGTCTGATGAGCGCAAGAACTCGGGCGTCTCAGAAGAATCGGGGAGAGACGACGGTGTTGTTGGTGCGAAAGGGGGGACTCGAACCCCCACGGTTTTACCCGCCAGATCCTAAGTTCCTCGCTAACCAAGAATCAACAACTTATACCGACGGCGATGAATTGCGACAAAGCGCTCCGGAAGCCTTGATACGCAAGGGTTTCCGGCGATGCTCTCGCAATCGGTAGCACTCGGTCGGGGTTGGTGGTGGGCACAAAACTGGGCACAGTGGGCAAACTACTTAAGGGCTCGGAATCATATAACCCCGCAAGGCAGCGTCGTTCGCTGGCGCTGGTGCTTACCCAACTCCAAGAGCAGGCTCTTTTTTTTCTGAGGGCCCTCCGCTTATGCTTTGCGCTGCCGAAGGGGGCAAGAACGGTGGTGGGTGGGGTGTGGCTCGGTCCATTGAGCACTCTAAAAATTTCTCAGCGGTTCGGATCATGCTCACTCCTTCCCTTGGAGGGCGGGAGGTAAGACTTTTCGGAAACGACGTTGGAAGCAATCGCGGTATAAACTTGCCCGCATGAAAGACAGTAAGGAGAGGTGCGCGGTTTGCGGTTGTGAGGTCCATCGCTCTGGAGAGTACGCCACTCCGACGGTTCGTGGGCGCTCGCATGCCACGGCCCACCATTTCGTTGCCGAGCGTTTCTTCGGGCGCTCGACGAACAGGCGAGGTACACGACGTGAGGGCATCTTTAATACCTGCCCGTGGGGACACGAAAGCAAGAGCGATGTCTACTGCTATGAGTGCCATGAGGAATTGCTTCACAATCCCGTTTTGCTGCCTGATGATGTTCGAGCTTTTGCGGAACTAGTGAAGAGGCACGGCCTCGATGAGGTTCATAAGCCGGAGGGAAGAGATAAGATCGCGGAGCGAATCAAATTGCTGCACGAAGTTATTTCAGTCGGGCTTAAAGTACTGCTTGAACGTGGAAATTGATCGGCGGCACCATTGTGGAAGTGGGCATCAGTGGGCGCTGGCTCGTGATTGCTTCTTTGCTTGCTTCTCTGCGGATTTCGCTCGCTTTTCGTCTTCTTTTAGTATCCGCTTGGCTTGTTTGTTCGCGACTTCCAAGCATCCGTTCTTGAACCCGATTGCCGCTACCGTATCAACCTTCCCCGAAGCTTCAGGGCTGATCATCGAGCCATACGCTGACAAGCAATCACTCGGGAGGGCGCGACCCTCTTTAGCCATCTCTTGCCCAAGCGCGTACGCTTGGAATAGTGGCATCACGGCCTCACGGGCAGCGACCAATCGCTGTCTTGCAATAATAGCGGTTTTGCATCCGTCGGTGAACGACGGTGAGTTGTAGTGTTCGCCAGCGCTATCCCAGTCCTGCTCGGAAACGGGCCGACTCGCCGCCCACTCGTACCCCGCCTTGTGTCCTACGCATTCTGGGGTTTGGCAATCCCACTCTCGATCTTGGCCAATACCAGCCGCACTCAACGAAAGCAGAACCATTAATAATCTCCCGAGCTGCTTCACCCCTTGTATGTTCTCCACATTGGCTCCTGAGTCAAATTAGCCCATCAGCAACAAGATTTACTCAGTGTGCTGGAGCGCGCGCTATTAGTAGATGCGCAGAACCCGCCTCAAAATAGATATTCCGATAGCGCGAGCTCATAAGCCTTAAACACGGGCTTCTAGTCTCGTTGCGGCGATCAAGGTTACAACGCTATTCGCGCTGGCATCAATAAATCTTTGTTGGGCCGGTTTTGCAGGGGAACGCCTCTTGCATCGCCATGAAAAATAGTTTGGCCGTCGGCAGATGCGCCTTGGCCGGATTGTTCCGAACGTATTTAAGGACGATATGCACCCACTTGGCTATTCTAGGTACGAGACATCACGAACCCTTCTGTTCTTCTGTTCGTCCCTCGCCAACTGATGTCCCGTCTCTAACGCGGCGTTCAACCCGGAAGTATCCGGTTTGATTAAGGACGAGTGTCTGACTTTCCCCGAAGGGTTCTATTGGCGCAGGCCCGGTTTCCGAGTAGACTTTGCGGACACTGTCATGGCGAACTCAGAACACCTTGCGAAATTAAACGGTGGCGTCGAAGGTTGGAATCGATGGAGGGCAAGCCAAGCCTTGGTGCCGGATCTCAATGGGGCCGCCCTGCAAGCTAAGGACCTGTCTGGTTTCAATTTGAGCAGCGCCGATTTGCGGGGCGCCGGCTTCAAAAACGTCAAACTATTTGGCGCGAGTCTCCGCGAAACCAATCTCCAGGGTGTCGACCTGAGCGTCGTGCAAAGAGGATTGCAAACCGAACAACTTGCTGGGGCAGACTTAACGGGTGCCACTCTGCCGGAAGAGCTCACAAAGCTATATGACTCGTTAGAGAACGTCAATAACATCTCCGAAAGTGCGCGCAAGCTTTTTCTGGTCGTGCTCGCCGCATCTCTGTACTCGTGGCTTACAATTGCCACCACCACAGATCTCAATCTAATCACCAACCGTGCCTCCTCACCACTTCCCATTATCCAGACAAGCATTCCCATCGTCGGGTTCTATGCCGTCGCGCCGCTGATGTTGCTCTGTGTCTACTTTCTATTTCCACTTTTATCTGCAGAAGCTCTGGGAAGAACTCGGCTCTCTCCCCGCAATTTTCCCAGATGGACGGCCTTTGCACGCCAAGATCGATCCTTGGCTGCTGAACGACTTGGTACGATCACACCTGCCAAGATTGAATGTCAATCGGCCTTTTCTCTCATATCTCCAGCTATGGATCTCGGTGTTGCTGGCATGGTGGGTGGTACCCATGACGATGTTCTTGTTTTGGGGACGTTACCTTCCGCGACACAATCCAACAGGAACCGCGTTTCATGTAGTTCTTCTCACAATTTCGGTGATCGCAGCGGGACGACTCTATCGGCTTGCAGGGGTTGCGCTACGAGGAGCGGGACGGAACCCGTTCAGTTGGAGGGTGGTTCTGAGGAGCGGCGGAGTCTATCAGACAGCCGCTATTACCGCAGCTGTCGGAATGTTCTTTGGGCTTGTATCGTGGGGAGCGATCATGGGAGTTCCGTCAGATAAACCCATTCTTGGCCTCCATCTTCGGTCGCGCAGACGCGAGCTACCTGCCGTTGATACGGGGCGTCTCGGGTACCTCACATGGGTCCCCCGATTGATGGCCATCGTCGGCTATTCTCCATTTGCCGATCTTACGGGCGCCGAGGTTTCGCAGAAGAAGTCGACTTGGACCAACAACGATAAGGACCTGAATGCCATTGCCGGAGCACGTTTGAATGGAGCAAACCTGCGATGTGCCTTAGCGCCTGAGGCCTTTCTCGCCGGTGCCGACCTGAGCGGAGCCGATCTGAGCGGCGCTGACTTGACCGGCGTTAACCTGCGGGGTGCCAAATTGGCGTTTGCCGACCTGCACGGCGCAAATCTGATTGAGGCCGATCTGCAAGATGCTGACCTAAGCTCCGCTAATCTGACCGATGTCGATTTTTTCAGTACTGACCTGAGTCGTGCCGACCTGATAGGCGCCCACCTTAGCGGTGCCAAGCTGAACGTTGCTGACTTGAGCGATGTCAGACTAGCTGACGCAGACCTGACCTACACTGACTTCCAGGGAGTTAAGAATCTGAACCTCGAAACTTTGCAAACGGTCCGCCATTGGGAGAGGGCCTTTTACGACGACGATACGCTCGACTCGCTAGGCCTTTCGCACGATCACAACGTTAAGCTCTACGATCAGCGAATGAAGGAAAAGAAGGTTCAATCGAAGCAGATTCGATGAGATAAACGGAAGGCGGTACTGCGCGACTGAATACTCTAAACTCCAGCTTCACAAATTCGGGCCAGTCTGGCAGCGGGCCGAGAGTCTCGAAGGCGTCACTTGCCGCGGGACGCTGCGACTGTTCCTCCCGATATTCGACGACGATCTTCTCCAGTCGACCCTGCCCGTTGTAGAAGAATGCTTCTCCAATTCGTCTTGGAGGACTGCGTCCGCATCCGGGTGGAGCATTCCGCGAGAGCGCAAAACCTTATAGGGTGCGACCGTAGGGAGCACTACGACTCCCCACCCGGCTAGAGCTTTGACAGGAGCCGGGACAGCGACAGTTGGCAGCCCTTGGCGATAAGGTCCAAGTTGAGAATGGAGATGTTGCGCTTTCCCCGCTCAACGTCCGCGATGAAACTGCGGTCCAGTCCGATCTTCTCGGCCATGACGACTTGAGTCCAGCCGCGCCTCTTGCGAAGCGTCCGAATCCGGTTCCCCAAGCGGACGAGCAGATCATTAGGCATCCACCGCCATCATCGTCTGTCGCCTATTTCCTACAAATCGTGTTTATCTAACAATCGGTCACAGCTACAATCATCCACTGGGTGCGACCATGACGCTCGACGACGACGCACGCGAAGTTTCTGATGAGTGTTGGCGGATTAAGGGAGACAGGCTGGTGCCGGGCGATTTTGAACGGTTGGCGGATGAGCTCGGAATGGATGAGGAGGACTGGCAACGACTGTGCGTGTTGTTAGACAGGAGCCGCATCGACGGGGGAGATGAAGACTTACTAGCGAATTGGCACACCGTTAAGGAGGAGATCATTGGAGGGTGCGTCTATGGATTCGTTCGCGCCAATTTTCCCGATCTTTCCCACGAACTTCTCGCGTTGGCCGACTTCGGCACGCGAGCTGCGGTTGTCTCTGTGGCAAACGAAAATGACCTTGCCGGGGTGCCATTTACGTTCAACTCTAAGCTAGCCGACGAACTCGTTCATAGGATTCGACTCTTCGCAGGCGACAGCGAGACGCTAGAGAGAGAAATCCGAATGACCCTGAGAACGGAGCGAAGGCGGCGCATGACGCGTCCTGCAATCCTCGCTCTCATTGCGATCGCGCTAATGGTGGTAGCGTTGTGGAAGCTATTGTAAGGTCTTCCCTATGGTTCTCGACGAACCGAAAGGCTGATCGATCTAACGGAAAACCAAGGCGACATCGCGTGCGAGACTAATTCAGACGCCGTAGGAGCAGACGCGCCGTCAGCAGCACCAGGTGCAGGCGAAATGTGGAGTCCTCTTCATCCGACAATCCAGGATGCGCTCCCGCCGGATGCAGCCTTCGGAAGAAGCCTTGAATGAAGCCCGACCCCTGCGCGTTCCACTCGTGTAGCTCTGCCGAAAAGAACGGCGGATTCCGGTTTGCCAGCCACTGACGCCGTTCATGCCCTGGGTCAGGCAGAGCCGCCCCAGCTGCGAGCCGATCGGCAATGGAATCGAGCATGCTCTCGATGAAAGCCCGGAACTGCGCATTGGCGGCTGCCCAGTCGCCGCGGGAGTGCGCGGCAATTCCCTGGTCGAGATGCCCACGCGTGACCGCGAACCCGTAATGGTCGAGTAGCTGGTGTATTTGATCGTCCGCCCTGGGCAGGTCGAGCGCTCCAGGCAAGGTTCGCCGGAGCGCACCACCCTCGGCCGTGAAGCCGTCCCTTTCCAGTCCGCGACTGAGCAACGGGAAACCTCGTCTGAACTCATCAAGGCTGAATTGTGGCGGATACCCTGCACGTGATCTCCGAATCGCATGATCGACCAGTGCTGTCACGACGGCATCTGTAAGGTTTTCCCCGTCATCCGTCGTCGCGTCGGGATTGGCGACCAGATGAGCTCCCAGAGCATTGGCCTTGTCCGCCTTGGAGTATCCTACGACAGTCCGCTCCAGCCCGTATTCGAGTGCGAAACGGTCTATCTCCGCGTGCGTCCTATTAAGAATCGTATCGACTGCCGCGAGAACCGTTCGTCTACTGAACTGTGGCATCTTAGCGGTTTCCTTATTCTACCCTCTCGTGTGTCACTCGTCCCCCTAGTGCTTCTTGCATTTTAGGAGGATTGTAGTGCGCGTGCCTTCTGGATAGCTGCCAACGCCGGTACCGATTGTTGTGCTTGAGCGGGCAGTGATACAAGGCCAGTAGCTACGCGGTGGCCTTTACAGTCCCATCGCTGGACCGTCACCGTCAACCACTTGCCGACTAGCAGTTTGAATTTTACGGTCCGACATTGGGCACAATACGTGTCGAATATCGGGTCGCGACTGGAACGATAATATTCGTAGGATCGAAAATGAGAGAGCTACGTCAGCGTCCGTTGCAAGTGGACATCGCAAGTCAACCTGCTTCGAGGTAAGCTGGAAAAGCCGGGGCTCGCACATTTTGTGCGCGTTTCGAGCCACGGCGGTCCCAGTCAGAGGTGCCCATTTTAGTGAATTCGTCTCGAACCTAATTGTGCAGTCAATAACATCTGAAAATGACGTTAGAGGATCAATATCGCCAGTTGGTAGCAAGCCCAGTTGATTGGAAGAGAGAAACGAGTCTTTCTAACATAGGTGACTACACCATTCTAGTAGCTAACTGGGAGAAGACCTTGCGCAATCATGTGGCGCGTGCTCAAGATGTCGCTTGCGATTCCGAGTTGCAAGTTCTTGTGCTGGGAACGTCTGAGCTAGACCGCATAGTTCAGAACCTTAAATCTGTCCGATCTGACGCCGAGCAAATGTACAAAAAAAATGGGGCTGGGCGGCTCGAAGGTCTGACTTTCATGAAACCGTCCGAGCAAAAGAAACACTTGGCACATGGACAAAGCGAGGTTGAAGCGCTTACCCGACATGGCAAACCTTCGCTGTTTGTACGTAATTTCACCGCAGATGAGATCAAGACTGCTTTCTGGGAATGGTTTCTTGCGTTCTTTGATTGTGTCTTCTCTGTTGGGGATTACGACGAACTCCTGAATTCGAATTCTCAGCTATCGGAGTTCAACCGTGCACAGGCAAAGCTATGGCGTTGTTTTCTAGAGGAATCTCGTGTGAGGGTTTGCGCCAACGAGAACTCTGCCATCGGTGCTTCGAATGGAAAAACGACCTCTTTCGTATGCTTCGATGTCAACATTGATTCCAAATGTGTTCACTGCTTTCCGGTAACCCAATCAGAGGCTGCCCAGATCATGGATTACGGGCCAATATTGAATATGGCCACCCTGCAACCCTGAGAGCCTATCCTCTCCCTCGGCTTGGCTGTTGCCCAGTGTTTAGACTCCAGTTGGGCCCATGTTTTTGGCTCAGTAGCCCCGAGTTTCTGCAGCTACGCACAGCCATCGATATTTATGAAATGAATCACTGGCTCAAATACTTTTGCAGTGTTTCGTGTTGAATGGTGTTGTTGATCTTGAGTGCCTCGTCCACGTCCTTTGCGGCTCTTTCACTGAGTTTTGGTTCGAGTGCACTGGAAAGCTGAGTTTTGGAAGAGGCGAGCGCAATTTCCGCTTCTGGCGTACCAGCGAAGGCCAAGCCGTAAATGGCGGCGCGCACAAGCGAAAATGTTCGATCATTAATCGTTTGACCAGCAGGTAACCACTCCAAACGGGATTCCCAGTCCGTTGGTTCCATCCCCCTAGCGAGAAATTGCAACGCATTCTTGTCGTGTGATTTGTTGACGATATAGCCCAATGCCGTGACCGCGGTTGTCTTCGCGCGGGCAGTATTCCCATCGATTGTCCCTTCCCCTTTAGTGATGAAGCTCTTAAGGGGTTCAACGGCAACCGGATCCCCTATCATGCCGAGCGTCGTCACAATGTTGCTGTAGAAGGGGCGTTCTTCGGTTTTGCCTAACAATTGAAGCAAAGTTTTTGCATCGTCGGCTCCATAGGTTGACGCAATAGCGTACGGGGTCCCCTCGAAGTACGTACGATGGACAAAGTCGACGACTGAAGGACGCGCTGTCGGTTGCTTTCCTGTTGCCTGATACGTCATAGTTCCTTGGAATGCATGGCATTCGCTGGTATTCACCCCACGTTCACTAGCTCCAACATAGGGGTTCATGATCGCGCTTTCATCGCTGCGGTGCTGAAGTCCTTTTGTGTGCCCGTATTCGTGCGCCCACAAGATTCCTTCAATGTCAGATGCATCCGTCGCGTAGCGGACGACCACCATGCATTTTCCAGGGGTGGTGGAGCAGCCAATAATGTTGGATGAGTAAAGACCGCCGCAGTAGTTGATCGAGCTTACAACATGGACGTACCCAGCCGTAGCGCAGACTTCTTGGAAATCAGTGTCTTTATAGATGTCCGCGGGTACCTGAATGTCAAAAACAGAGATTAGTCCCGTGCGCTGCAGGGTGACGTTGCAGCCTACATCGTTTGGCCCGTCCTTTCTTTGTAGTATGGCGGAAGCATTCGCTAGTGCGGTATCTGCATCCGCAGGGAAGCCCGAGACTGGGTGGGTGTTTCCTTCAACGTCCCGCGAAGGCCACTTCAACAAAGACACCGCAAAGGATCAGCACGCAAAAGCGATCCAAAAAGTGAATGAGAAGGCCGAGAAGAACGGCACGCGTAAGCTAGTACCATTTCAACCCTATGTGTTGCGCCATACGGCCTTGACGCAACTAGCCCAAGCTGGCTGCGATGCTTTCACACTGGCGCGAATCGCTGGGCATAGCTCAATCACAATTACACAGCGTTACATCCACCCTCAGGCGGACGCGATAGAGCGAGCTTTTGCTCCTCTGGCGACCAAGGATGTAAGGAGGATGGAATGGGGAAAATTAGAGGAGGTGGGCACAAAACTGGGCACAACCCCTCAATCCGAAAAGGCGATACCGCGCAACTCATTGGTGCGAAAGGGGGGACTCGAACCCCCACGGTTTTACCCGCCAGATCCTAAGTCTGGTGCGTCTGCCAATTCCGCCACTTTCGCACGGGCCTGCAGTGATCCTGCCGCTTTGATCGTAGCAAAGATGCCCGCAGCAGGGAAGAAAGCAGATGCTTCCGCAGCGGCCCGACCGAGAACAGGATTCCGCCGCCTAGTGAGATAGTTGGGCGATCTGAATGTGATACGGATCCAGCAACTCTCCCGTGGCGCGGTCCACGCTGGCCACCGCGATCTGGTAACCGACCTCCGCTTGTAACAGGCTCTGCTGGGCCGCCGCGACTTCGGTCTGCGCTTCCAGCACCAGGAAGATCGTTCCCGATCCCAGTTCGTACTTACGCTGTTCGGACGCCATGGTCTTGTTGGCAAGGTCCAGCGCATCTTTGCTGGCGGCGATGCTGAGCTTCGATTGCTCGAGTTGATGCACGGCATTTCTGATATCCAGGATGACCTGCTCGCGGATTTGCCGCTCGTTGTACAGGTCATTGCGGCGAGAGACGAGCGCGGTGCCCAGTTCGGACTTGGCCGCGCGGTTTTTCAGCGGCAGAGTAATGGATAGCTGGGCCTGGTAGGTCGGATAGTTAAAGCCAAACAATTGACTGATCGAAGAATTGCTAACGGTTTGCCCGGCGGTGTTGAACTGGGTGCCTCCGAGGCCATTGCTGGCGTATAGGCCCGTCAGATCGAGCTCGGGAAGAAGGTGGTTATGAGCGAGATGGATTCGGGTTTCGTCAATGGTCAGGGCTGCGCGGACTGCATCGAGTTCGGGACGCTTCGTCAAAGCCAACTGCAGCGCGGTGGCAGCATCGACGGTGCGCAAGTCGCCTACGGGTTCGGCCTTCTCGGTGAGTTCGAGATCGAGGGCTTCAAAGTAGGGATCCTGATCGGCGCCGATGGTCATGCGCAGCTGGTCTTCGGCTTGCTTCACCGCGTACTCGCTTTGGATCACCTGCACGCGGCGAGAGGCCACCTGCGATTCCGAGCGGTAGATGTCCAGTGGAGGCAGCGCGCCCAATTCGAGCGCCCGCTTGTCGCGCTTGTAGGTGGCTTCGGCGGCGTCCATTGAACTGCGCGCCACGTCGAGGTTCCCCTGTGCCTCGACCACCGCCCAGTACTGCTCGACAGCTTGCAAAATGTTGTTGTTCACTTCGGCAGCGAAGCTGGCTTGGGATTGCTGCAAGTTGCGGCGGGCGATCACCAGCGGCGCCCGGTTGGCAAACAGCCAGCCGTTGCGCAGCAGAGGCTGAGTGAACTGGAGATTGAAGGTCGAGTTTATAAAGGGATTGAGAATGCCAATGTTATTGATGCCCGTATTGTTGAAGGAATTTCGGATGCTGTTCAGTCCCGCCTGGAAATTCGTGCCGGTCTCAAAGGTCTCGGAGTAGTTGATGGCCGCGGATTTCGTGATGCTCTTGCTGGCGAGCGTCACTCCGGTGCCGGCAAGGGTCGTTTGCGGCGGGAAAGTCGAATTATTGGCATTGTAGGAACCGGTTACCACCGGATCGAACGGGGCATGAGCGCCGAGCAGCGCGAACTTGGCGAACTCGATTCCCGTTTCCTGCACACGCACGAAGCTGTTGTTTTCGAGCGTCAGCTCAACGGCATCGCGCAGGCTCAGGCGCAGCTTGCCGTTCACGACATAGGTTCGGAGATTGTCGGGCGTGCTCAGCTTGCTGGATCGAACCTGCGGGGTCAGCAACGCGCCGTAGCTTTCCCCCCTTTGGGCCCATCCCGGCAGAGTGAAGACCATCAGAAGACAAACGACAGGGGCCAGGCGTGAGTGTCTCATTCCTCAATTCCTCCGAAGTTGTATTGACGCGTGCCGCAGGACCGTGCCGCCCACTACTCGTAGCGAATTGCTTCGACTGGGTCGAGGCGGGCGGCCTTGACTGCCGGATAAATTCCAAAGACCAGGCCTACGCTGATCGAAACGATGAACGCCAGCAGGATGGAACTGGCGGTGACGATGGTAGACCATCCTGCCAATAGCGCGATCAGGCGCGACATGATAAAGCCGAACACGATGCCGAAGCTGCCGCCGACGAACGAGATCAAAATGGCTTCGACGACGAACTGGCGAATGATGTCCGATTGCCGGGCGCCCACGGCGCGCCGGACGCCGATTTCGCGCGTGCGCTCCAGAATGCTGGCCAGCATGATGTTCATGATCCCGATGCCGCCGACCAGCAAGGAAATGGACGCAATCGCAACCATGACGGCATTGAACAGGCGCTCGGTGCGTTTTTGCTCCGCGAGCAATTCGGCGGGGACGATCACGCTGAAATCTCCGGCGGAATGGTGCGAGGAATCTAGAATCGCGCGCACGACCTGGGCCACGGAACCCATGTCGGCGCTGTCGCGAATGTTGAGGTAGATGCCGTCAATCTCGTCGCGCACGTCGCTGTAATTGTCTTCGAGCCGGAGAATCGCCGAATTCAGCGGCACGTACATGATGTTGTTCACATCTTGCGACGGAACGCCCGCGACTTCCGTTTGCGAACTCAACTGCGGCGAGACCACGCCGATCACGCGGAACCAGGTTTCATTGGCCTTGACGTATTGGCCGACCGGGTCCGATGAGCCGAACAGGCTCCATCGGGCCGCCGCGCCCAGGACGCAAACCGGGGCACCGCGCGTTTCTTCATTGTCGGTAAAGAAACGGCCTTGCAGGACATTGAGACCGGCGATTTTCGCGTACACCGGATCCACTCCATAGATGGTTGGCGGATCCTGCTGCGCCTTGGGAAGCGTCTTGGAGGGAACCATCCGCTTGCGTGGCGTGCCGGCCAGGACGTCGCTGACATCATCGCGAATCACGCGATAATCCTGAAACGTGAGTCCGGGAGAAATCTTGCGAACCTTCTGATGAGCCTGCCACTCGGTGGTTTCTTTGGCCTCGACGATCAGGTTGTGGACTCCCATCTGTTCGATCAGCGCCATCACTTTCTGGCGCGCGCCCGCGCCGATTGAGAGCATGGAGACTACCGCCGCCACTCCGAAAATCATTCCAAGCATCGTCAGCAGGGAACGCAACCGGTGCAGCAGCAGATTCTGCAATCCAAGTTGCAGATCGGGCAGCCACTGCTGGTAGCCGTGCAGGACGCGTGTGGCCGGGGTGGAAGCGACAGTTGCCATTACAGGGTGCCTCCTGCACCACCCGGGGGAGGCGAACTGGGACTGCTGGCTTTTCGTGGCGCGGTGGGATCGACGAGGGCTATTTCGGTCCCGGCGCTTATACCTTCAATCGCAGCGCGGCTCTCATTCTGAGCCTGGATGGTCACTTCATGTGGATCGAAATTGCTGCCATTCCGTACGTACACCACGCGCTTATTCTCTTTGAGAAATACCGCCTGGCGAGGAACGTAGAGAATACCTTTTTTCGGCTCGCCGTTGATGAAGACATGAGCGGTGAGACCCGGGCGCATCCTGGCGGGATCCTCTTCTGAAAGCGTGATGGTGACCTCGAATTTACTGGCGTTGTCATCTTCCCAGAATCTGCGCTGATTGCTGCCGCCCACGGTCTTGACGGTCCCGTGGAAAGTGGCGACGGGGAGAGCGTCCAGTTGAAAGTCGACGGATTGCCCCTCTTTGATGCTGTTGCGCTCTAGCTCTCCGACTTTGGCAATAAGGTCCAGACCCTTGGGATCGATGATCTGGCCGACGGTTCTTCCGGGCTCGACCTGGTCGCCTTCGCGAAATTCCGGCAGGGTCATGCCGCTGAAGAAAAATCCTCCGGCGGCGCCTTCGTTTTTCTCCAGCGCCACCAAGCCGTCCATGGGGGCAGTGACACGCATTTTGTTAATGTTGTCCTGAGCCTGATCCATGGCCAGCTTGGCTTTATTCCGCTTTTCCTGGGCGAGCGAGATGGAAGCTTGGTTGGACGCGCTCCTCGATTTCACATCTTGCTCAAGCTCGGCCAGGACGCGCTGCGCACCCTCCAGGGCAAGCTGGTTTTTGCGCGCATCGATGCTGCTTACCAGCTCGTTTTTCTGCACGTCGAGCTCGGCGCGGCGCACGTCGAAGCGGGCTTTGAGCAGCGCGACTTTGTCCTGAGCGGCTACCACCTCGGCATCCGCTTTTGCCTTGGTGATCTCCTCCTCCGCTTGCAGCAATTCGGAGCGATTCTGGTCCAGTTTGTAGAGTTGCTCGGTGGGGTCGAACTCGACCACCAGATCGCCCTTCTTCACCGCCGCGCCGGTGTGCAGGAGGTGAGTAATTTGCAGAGCACCGCCGCCGATTGGCGGGGCGGTCAGCATTTCGGAGTGGCTGGCGCGCAATTCGCCGGTGATGAACACCTTCATGTCGAGATTGCCGCGCTTGACCACTCCGGTGGGGACATCGGTGCCGGTGGCGGCGGGGGCGGAGCGGCGCACTGCGGCTACGACTCCTCCCACAGCGAAGAGCACGACTGCCACAACTGCCCACGTGATGGTCCGCCGGCTTCTCATGCCTTGCATCTCTACTCTTTCGCGGTAGGATCGCGCAGCGCCACTTGCTCTCCGGCGCTTACGCCTTTGGCGACCAGAATCTTGTCGCCACTTCGCCTTCCGACTTCGATGGCGCGCTCTTCGAACTGTCCACGTCGCCAGACGTATGCAATGTTCTGGCCTGATTTCTGGAACAAAGCCTGCGCGGGCATAGTCACAGCATTCGCCACTTTGTCGACGACGACGGTCACCTGTCCGGTGATGCCGGGCTTAAACCGGGTATCGGTCTGGTCGAGAACAATTTCGAGAATGAAGTTACGCGTGATCGGCCACCCGCTGGAGAAATCCAAACTGGCAATGGCGCCAATCTGCTCGATGTGTCCCGTGAATTGCCGGTCCGGAATGGCGTTCAGCTGAACGGTGACCGGTTGCTTGAGGGCCAGCCGGCCGCGTTCGGTTTCATCCACGCGTGCGGAAATGCGCAGTGTGGTGGCATCAGGTAATTCGGCGATGGCCGCGCCCGGCCAGGCCCGGTCGCCGGGGCGGTAGGTGATCATGCCGGAGCCGCCCCAGTGCTGTAACAGGCTGATCGTTCCAGCGGAAGGAGCACGCTGCATCATCTGGCCCAAAGCGCGTTCCGCCCGGGCGACGTCGTACTTGGCTTTCTCGCTGGCCTGCACCTTGCTCTCGATCGTGGCCTGGTTGAGCCGCGCGTCAGATTTTTCTTTAGTCTCAGCCTCCCGCAGTTTCTGCTCCGAATCGGCGAGCTTCAGCTTGGCCTCTTCGCCTTCAATTTTTGAGACGATCTCCTGCTTGCTGGCTTCGAGCTTGGCTCCTTCCACGTCGTAGCGCGCTTTGAGCACCGCGGTCTTGTTCTCTTCCTCGGCGAGCCGAGCTTGTGCTTTGGCCTGTGCGATCTCGGCCTCAGCTGATTTCAGAGCAGAGCGGAACTGTGCCAGTTCCTGTTCGGTTTTCGTGCTGTCGAATTGGACGACCACGTCGCCGGGCTTGACCACCGTGCCTTCCGAAGCGACCTTGACGATTTGCAGGTCGCCGGCTTCCGCCGGAGCGCTGATGGTGACTGACTTCAGGGCTTTCACTTCGCCCCGAAATTGCGCAGAGTCAAGAAACTCCCCACGTTTGACCTCGATGGTGGGAACGGTTGGCCCTCGCCTTCCCATACGGACAGCGCCGAGCACCACACCGCTGCCGGCCAGGAGGATCACAGCGATGACCGCTGACTTGCCCAGTTTCGACAGACGATGGAAGCGCTGCATCATCAGGAGCCACTCCCCGGGCTGGGCTGGGATTGTTTGCCTGACGCCGTGCTCGATCCAGAATTCGGTTTTGCGATGTCCACATCCACCGCGGCGGAAAGGTCCGGCATCAACTTGGGATCATTTCCCTGGATCGAGACAATCACGACGAAGGCTCGCAGCTTGTTGGAAAAATCTCCGTTCTCTCCAATGGGTGCAACCTGATCGAGCTTCGCCGGGAATACCATCTCCGGATACGCATCCAGCCGCACCTTCGCCGTTTGACCCACCGCGAGGGAAGGGAAGTCCTGCTGGTTGGCCATCACCCGCACCTGCATGGTTGCCGGATTCACCACCTGCATAAAGGGCACGCCCGGCCGCACCTGATCGCCTTCCTGTACCTCGCCCATCGTGCCCTGCTTCCAGATGGTATTCAGCACGACGACGCCGTCGAGGGGAGAATGAATCTGCATCAGGTTGGCATTGGCCTGCGCATGCAGCATGGTTTGCTGGGTGCGATCGCGCTGGATTTCCAGGATGCGGATCGCCGCTTGTGCTGCCTTGCGCTTCAGGTCGAACGTTTGGCGCAGTTGATCGTAGGTCGCCTTGGCTTCGTCGAGATTTTCCTGATTCTTTTCCGCATCAATGCGAGAGACGATCTCCGCTTTCTGGATTTCAAGCTCGGTCTTCCGCAGATTGTCCTCGGCGGTTTTCAATTCAGTTTCGTCCTTGGCGCGAGCGGCACTCTCTTTGGCCTGTTCAGAGGCAACCTGGGCCACCAACTTCTGATATTCCGCCTGCTTGTCGACATAGTCCCGCATCTGCGCCTGCCGGTCGAATTCCACCAGCAGATCGCCTTGCTTGACGCGCGTTCCTCCTGGCGCCAGGTGAATGATGGTGAGAGTGGGAACCTGTTGACCGGCGAGCAACGGCGCAAGAATGGCTCGGGCTTGCACCGCCTCGGTCGTTCCCTTGAGCCGCAGGATGTCTCCAGGAGCCGCTGAAATAGCGGATGCAAGCTTTGCGGCGGATCGAGTGCGGCTGCGGATGACTATCAGCAGAATGCCAGCGAGAACTACAGCAGCCACCGAGCAGACGATCCAGAGCCGCCGGCGAGAGCGAGGTTCTTGAACCGGCGGCAACACAGGCCGTAACTCTGACTGATCGAGGGTCGACTCTGGGTCAGGAGTTACTTCCGCGGGAGCTGTATTCATGCTGAGGTACTCCCGCCGTAGGAATCGGGTTGTATCTTAAAAGTTGCCCACGGCGTATGAACTTACTAAGTTACCCGACCGGGCCCTTATTTCCGACTCTCTCTAGATCGCGGAAGAACGTCAGGCTTGCGGAACTTTATTCGCAGTTTCCGTTAGGTACAATTCAGGATTCCGCGTCGGTTAACAAATTCGAGGAAGTCGCCGGACGGTCCCGCTGTCGGAAGCCTCAAGCATGTAGACGAGAAGGTCGCGCGTGCGTTAGCGGCAATCTGTGAAACTGCTGAGCAAGACACAAAAGCACCCGTGATGCACTGCCAAACGCGGCAATGCGTCCGGACGCTGCGCCGAACCAACTCTCCGCCCGCTCGTTATTGGACTTCGTTCAGCTTCTGGTAAATCAGCAAAGCCAGAAAGGCGAGCAGAAACACGCCCGAGCCGATGCTGAACACGCGCATCGGAATCGTCAGTTTGTTCACCTTAACCAGGAGTTCTGTTTGCTCTTCCTGCATGTGCGAATTGGCATCATCGAGAAACAGCTGATCATCCTCGTGCATGGTCAGCGTGCTCTTATAGATGAGAAGCACAATCAGCCCTACGGCGAAGAGTCCGAACAGACCCCCCACGATTTCAATTGGCGTCATAAGCCACCTCGGCTGAGTCGACCCAAGTACAGCGGCTTTCCACGTCGTGGCGGGGCGAGCAGGAACCCCGCAACTAATCCGGGGAAGGCCTTAACGGCACGATTATAGCCCCGTTCGCAAGCTCTGGCGACGAATTAATCCTTGTGTTCCGAAGCTGTTACGAAATGGGGACAAGTGCGACTTTAGGGCCGAAATGGCATCCAATTGGTGGAGTCTTTTGCACAGCCCTAGCCGACCGGGGGGCTACGAAGATGATTAATTCTGATATAATGAAACAGCTTTAAAGCCAAGGAGATACGAATGGCGACCACAACCGTTCCCGAAGTCAAGAAAGCCGCACCCGTCACCCTGACTGCCAATGCCGTGGCCAAGGTGAAAGAAATTATGGCCCAGCAGAACCCTGTCCCCGCCGGCCTGCGCATTGGTGTCGTAGGCGGAGGATGCTCAGGCTTCTCCTATTCCATGCAGTTCGAGAACGGCGCGGGCATGATGGACAAGACCTTCGATATGGATGGCCTGAAGGTTTTCGTCGACGCGACTTCGGTCATGTATCTCAATGGCTGTATCGTCGATTATGTCGAAACCCTCGAGGGCGCTGGCTTCAAGTTTGAGAATCCGAACGTGAAGAGCACCTGCGGCTGCGGATCGTCGTTCAGCGTGTAACTAAGGCTCACTTCCAAGATCAAAAGCCTCATCGCGAGATGAGGCTTTTTTCATTGTTATATCTTCCGTGTGCCCGCGGATTACTGCGGAGGTTGTTGAGGCGGTGGATTGGTTGGCTGACTTGGGGAATTTAATCCTCCGCCGGGTGATGTCGGATTATTCTGCATCCCGTTAGAGTTTCCGAAGCCATTGCCAAAACTGTTCCCGAACCCGCTGCTGGTTCCGTTTTGTCCCATTCCGTTCTGTCCTGCGACGCCGGGCCCATTCACGTTTTGCGGTCCCGCGCCAAACATCTGGAGCTGCGGCTGGTAGGGAGTTGTGATCAGAAAGCCACGATCCAAGGTGGGATCGTACACAAACTGCCACTCGTTGTATTTCTTCTTCTTATCGAATTCGCGGATCGTTTTTTCCTTGCTGGTGCTGGCGACTCCCACGATGGGCGCGCCCCCGAATGTTGTACTCGCCAGCTTGTCTCCGGAACTGCTGCTGTTCTGGCCCTGCCCTGCAGCACCGGTTCCTGGAGTAGCAGAGGATCCCGGTTGGGAGGAATCTGTTCCAGCCTGCGTGGAATCGCTCGGGTTGTTTTGCGAGTTCGTATTTTGCGAAGTCTGCCCGAACGAAGAATTTTGGCCGAAGGAAGAGTTTTGCCCGAAAGACGAGTTTCCGCCGAACGCGATGTTGTTGCCGAATCCGGAAACCTGGGTTATGCCATTCGGAGTGTTCAGCGAGCCGTTGGCCCCGACAACTGCCGCGCCCGGAATCGCGCCGGCGGACATGCCGTTCATCGTCATCTTGGCTTCGCCGAAATGGAGTAATTTGAAATCCTTCCCGGTCAGCGGATCTTTGTATCGCTTGCGCAAGAAGCGAAGCTGGTTGGTGTTCTCCAGATCCTCAATCTTCATGGGGTAGCGGCCGAATTTCTTGTAATACGCTCGGATCGCCCGTGAGTATTGCACGCCGCGATGAACCATCTCTTCCTCGCGATCACGCTTGATCTCGAAGGTAATGGAGGGCACGATCACGGCCGCCATGATGATCATCAACGCCACAGTCAGCAGCAGGAGCAGCATGACGTACCCTTGCTCCCCCCGCCGTGCACGAAATTTGGATCCAGAAAGCATAAAAATTGAGTAATTGGGGAATTGAGTGATTGGATAATTGCGCGGGCTGTTCAGCTTTCTTAATTTACTCAATTACCAAATTTCCCAATTACCAAATCTGTTCAGCCTTGCGTGAGCGGAATGTTCTGTGGCGGGCCGCTGCCGACCACGTCCTGAATCTCGACCGATGTGGGCGAAATACGGATGACCTTGTAACGGCGATCCACAATCTCGCCTTCTCCCGCGACGAAGACGTCTTCATTCAACTTGAGGAATACTTTTTTCGGCTCACCGGGAGAGCTGGCGAAACCGTAAAACTTCAGCGGAATCGGCGGAGCAGGCGGAACCGACGGCGTTACATACGTCGGCGCGGTTGTCTCGCCAACCTTGGCTACGTCGGTTGCTCCTGTCCCATGCGGTTGAGGAATATCCTCAGCCTGCGACACGAAAATGTTTCTTCCATTGCCCTCATAAAGAGTTTTCTCGCTCGCTGCCAATAGGTCCAGACGCAACGTCGGATCAAGATTCTCCACTCGGGCCTTTTTCCCACCCTTGCTCAAGCCGCGGGACGACTGGGCCCGAGGCGCAACGATCGGTGCAGCGGCCTGCGCATTCGACGACGGAGCGGAAGAGCCGCTAAAAAAAGGCATAACGAAATAGCCGAACGCCAGCACGGCAATCACGCCGAGCACGGCGGCCCATGTGGCCTTCTTTTTGTTTTCCAATCCGAGTTGCACTACGTAGCCACCTTCGAATACGTTTCCAGTTTCATGCTCAACTTGACCGGGCCCTGGGGTTCGCCCCCCAGAGACACGCTGTCAATGATGAAGAACATCTCGTCCCGTTCCAGAGCATTGATGAACCTGGCCAGCGAACTGTAGCTTCCTTCCAGATCGTATTCCATTTCCCAGCGCTGCAAGCCTTCGGTAGTCGTCTCGTCGCCTTTGAACCGTCCCTGCTCAATGCGGACTCCATTGGCGGCGGCAAGCTTGCCGAATTCAGTCGCAATCTGCGAATTCTGTGAAGGAAAACGATTCTTATAAAAATCCTTGATCTGCTGGTTGGCAAGCACGACTCGATGTGGCAGGTCTTTCAACGGAGCAACCTGCCGCGTTTTGGTCATGAGTTCCACTTGCAGGCGGTTCAATTCCTGGCGACGGCTCTCGGGCGAACCGATCAGCGGCGAAAAGTACAGCAAGCTTGCGAGCAGGTCGACCCCCGCCATTATGGCGATGGCGCTGGTGAGCTTCTTCCGGGTTCGCTGCAGATCGGGCATCAGTGTTTATTCCTCTTGGCCAATTCGGTGCGGGGCTTCGCTGCGGCAGCGGATTGTGCGGGCGAATTATTTGCGGGCGCCGCCTCCGCCTGTGCCGGCAATTGCTCCGGGATATAAATCGCCGCGATCTCGAACTGTTCGGTATCGCCCCCCTTGGAATCCATGTGGGCCTCGCGGACAATGGTGGTCTGCGCAAAGCGCCGCGATTCCTCCATGCGCCGCGCCAATTCGATGGCACGATCCCGCGAGTCGCCGGCCACGGTCATCTTCAGTGCCAGCTGGTTGTCATCATCCAATTGAGGGCTGATCGCGACCAGGTGCACGCGCGGCGGCATCACCTTCTCGAGATTCTCGAGCACGCGCGTCCAGGAGAACGACTTGCGTTCGATCAGCTCATTCAGAAACTGTGATTCGTCACGCGTGGTGTGGTTTTCCGGCCGGTTCAAGAAGGCTTCAGCCTGGGAACGAATCTGGTCGCGTTCGGCGATCATGGCGCGCTTGTCGGCGATGGCGATGCGATCGCGCCGCGCATTGATCCAGCCGGTCACGTCCAACGTAAGCAGCACCAGCGTCAGCACGCCGATTGCGCCGACGGCCGTGCCCCAGCGCATCCAGAACTGCCGCGCATCTTCGTACGGCCGGCTCGCGAGATTGATATCAAGACGCATTTACGAAATCAGCGCTCCTAAAACGCCGGCCATTCTCCAGCGCGGAACCGCCCCGCCGGACGTTATTCCCAGTTGCGAGGAGGACACCAGTTCCTGCACATCGGCACCGGTTTGTGTCCTCAGGGCAGAGGCCGCTCCGCCGGATTCCGGCAGCCCGGCCACATAAATTCTCTCTATATTTAGATGGTATGTATCCTGAAAAAAGACTACTGAGGGATAGACTTCCTCCGCCAGTTGCTCTCCCGAGATCGTCACTCCGCGCGTATTTTCCAGGGTGCGAAACAGCTGCAACCGGTCTTCATTCAGAATGGCGATGCTCGTCGTATGGGCATCGACTTTAACCACGAGCGTGGGATTCTTGCCCTCTGCCGCGCCCAATGCCGCCAAGGTAGACGGCAGCACTACTCCAGGGCTGAATCCGGCATCGCGAAATGCGGCTTCGTAGTCTTCAATCACACTGCCCAAAGCAACTGCAGCCACGACTCGAACTTCGTCTCCAAGCTTCTGGGCATGATAGGAAACCTTGGCTTTCTCTACGTCAAAGGGCAGAGATTTTTTAAGGCGGAACCGCACCACCCCGAGCGCTTCGTCGTGATCGGAGGGCAGGGTGTCGAAGTCCACCAGCATCACGCGAACAGCGGCATCGGGAACGATGGCAATCACGTCTTTAGAGCGTCCGCCCACGGTGCCTAATGCAGCTTCGATCCCTTCGCGGACCGCTCCACGCTGGCGCAGATTGCTCTCCACCAGGTCTGGAACAACACTGCCCGGCGCCAGTTCGCGCGCCGCACAGGCTTCCAGCGCCCCGCCGTGGTCGACGATGCGGCCCGCCAGTACGCGATCGGCTGCGATTTCACACGCCAGATTTGGTTTTGCTGTGTTTGCGGTTGAACTCATTCCCGAGTACGCCCTTGAGAAATACCTGTACCTCTATAAATCAGAAACCGTCTTGTGCAGAAATGCAATAGCTGCGAGAGCACATCAAAGTTTTAAGGTTTCAACCGTTCAAAGTTTTTGTGGCGGGATGAAGGGAGCGTTATTACGGCGACGCTGCAACCTTGAAACCTTGCAACTTTGAACTTTGAAACCTTGCCTTTAGCGCATGGCCTCGATAAACGTGACCTTGTTAATCTCCTTCAGCGTGGTCATGCCGAGCCGGACTTTGTCGAGCGCGGACTCGCGGAGGAAGCGCATGCCTTCTTCGCGCGCCGCGCGCCGAATCTCCGACGTCGGCTTTTTGGCCAGAATCATTTCCCGGACGCGGTCGCTCAAATCCAGCAACTCGTGAATTGCGGTTCGGCCGCGGAATCCCGTGCCCGCACACTCGATGCATCCCGGGCCCTCGTAGAGCGGCACTTTGCCCCACTGCTGCGGATCCAACCCGCTGGCCTCGAGCACCTCCGGAGGATAGTGCACTTCGGTACGGCACGAATCACAAATCAGGCGCACCAGCCTTTGCGCCAGAATGCAGTTCAGCGCCGAGACAAAGTTGTAAGGCTCAACCCCCATGTTCAGAAAACGGCCGATCACGTCGACCACGTTGTTGGCGTGAACGGTGGTGAAGACGAGGTGTCCGGTGAGAGCCGATTGAATGGCGATTTGCGCCGTCTCGGTGTCGCGGATTTCGCCGACCATGATCTTGTCAGGGTCGTGGCGCAAGATCGAGCGCAATCCACGGGCGAAGGTCAGGCCTTTTTTCTCGTTGACGGGAATCTGCGTGATGCCGCGCAGCTGATATTCCACCGGGTCTTCGATGGTGATGATCTTGTCTTCGTCGGTCTTGATCTCATTCACGGCAGCGTAGAGCGTAGTCGTCTTGCCGCTTCCAGTCGGCCCGGTCACCAGCACCATGCCGTAGGGCTCTTTGATATAGCGGCGGAATTTGCGCAGATCTTCTTCGTCGAAACCGACGACATCGAGAGTCAACGTGCGGAACTTCTCACTCATCGACTCTTTGTCGAGCACGCGCAGCACGGCATCTTCGCCGTGAATCGAGGGCATGATCGAGACGCGGAAGTCGATGGCACGGCCGTTGTATTTCACCCGGAAGCGTCCGTCCTGGGGCACGCGCCGCTCGGAAATATCGAGCTCGCTCATGACCTTGATGCGCGAGATGACCGTCGAATGATGCTCCTTGCCAATCGGCGGCATGGCCTGCGTCAGCACGCCATCAATGCGGAACTTGATCACGACAGAGTCGTCGCGCGTTTCGATGTGAATGTCGGAAGCTCGCCGTTGCAGGGCCGTGAAAATCGTGGTATCGACCAGGCGGATGATCGGGCTGCTATCGCCCGCCGCCGTGAGCTTGTCGATGGTCAGGGTCTCTTCGGCGCCGGTATTCTCGTCTTCGCGAATGATCTGAAAGCCTTCGCTGGCCTCTTCGAGCACGCGCTGCGATTGCTCGGTCTTCTTTAGGATGTCGGAGATCTGCTTGAGGGTCGAAACCTTGGTGACGATGCGCTGTTTGAGCAGCAAGCTGATCTCGTCGATCATCATCAGCTGGCTGGGGTCGGCAATCGCGATCGCCAGCCGGCCGTCTCCGGTCTCCTCCAACGGCACGAAGTTGTAGCGGAACATCAACTCCACGGGAATCTTCTTGAACAGCTCGTGATGCAGCTCGAAACCGCTCAGGTCAATGAACTCGCAGCGGTAGCGGCGCGCAACATCCTGCGCGCGTTCCAGATCGGTCACCGGATTTCCGGTCGGGCTGATCGGCCCGCCGTTCCCGCCATTCACGAAGAGTGATTTCTTTTCGGCCATTGACATTCACTTACTCCACTGCTTTTCTCTGCCGGAGAACTTAGTGGACCCCCAACGTAAAGATTGGCAGATACAGCGAAATCAAAACACCGCCAACAAAGATCGCCATAATGATCAGGATCAGGGGCTCGATCAATGCCATGGATGCCCCCAACGCTGTCTGCACATCTTCCTCGTAGAACTCCGCTACGGAGTTGAGCATAGCCGGCAACGCGCCTGTCGACTCGCCGACTTCAATCATCTCGACCGCCAGCTCAGGGAAGATCTTCTGTTCTTCCAGGCTCGGCGCCAATCCCTGGCCCTCACGCACCCGGATTACAGCCCGCCCGACTCCTTTTACGATGCGCCGGCTGCTCATCGACGAACCCGCCGTTTCCATGGCCGGGACCAGAGGCAATCCGCCTTGCAGCAGGGTGGAAAGCATGCGCGAAAAACTCGCGACCTGATGCTTCAGCCGGATGTCGCCCAGCAGCGGCGTGCCCAAGATGACGCGGTCGATGCGGTCGCCGCCTCGATCCGTGTCTTTCCAACGCCAGAATAGAAACGCCGCAACGATCAGTCCAATCGCCGCAAAAGGCGCGTATTTTTGGACGTTCAACCCTACATTCAACATGAACACGGTGATCGCCGGCAGCTTCGCGTCGAGGCTGTTGAAAAGGTCGGCGAACTTGGGGACCACATACGTGAACAGGAACGTAACCATGATCATGACCACGGTGACCAGCAGCGTGGGATAAATCAGCGAAACGAACAGCTTTTTTCGAAACGTCATCGCCAGACGCTGAAAGTTGATGTAGCGCGTCAGCACTTCGTCGATGTTTCCGCTCTTCTCCCCAGCCATCAGCGTCGTGGTATAGATCTTGGGAACGATCCCCTGAGAGGCGAAGGCGTCGGAGAGCATTTCTCCGCCCTTTACGCGGTCGCGGACATTCTGCAAAATTTCCTTGAGCTGGGAGTCTTTCTGCCGCTTGATCAGCAGTTCGAGCGAGTTCAAAATCGGCAGCCCGGCGCGGATCAGCGTAAGGAACTGCTGATTAAACACGAGCCAGGTGGACTGCTTGAGCTTGCGGCGCCGCCGCAGGGAAAACCCACCCGCCAGCATGCCTTGCGGCTTCACCCAATAGACGAGATAGCCCTGCTGCGAGAACCGGTCGCGCACCTCCGCTTCGGAGTATCCCTGCTCGATGTGCTGGTGTACCCGCCCGCGATCGTCCGCGATTTTTACTACAAATTCCGCCATTTGGTGGTATTTCTACGAATCTTTTCCAGGTGGGGGCCTAAGGCCCCAGTCTAACATTCCAACTTCCATTCTAAGCCGTCGATCGAGTCCGGAAATGCCAGGGTCCGGTACTCAAGTAACTTATTGTCCCAGTTCCCCTTCCACCACTTCCGTGCCTGCGGGCGGTCGAAATTGAAAGCGGGCATCGGCGATCGGGACGTTTTCTTTCTGATCCGAGAACTGGTACTCGGTCGAAGAGCCGTCCACAGCCTCAACGATCAGCCGAACGATGCGGTGGTCCGGCGTGACCTCAAGGACAATTTCATTGAACTGATCCGCCATAGCACTCGGTACCCCACGCAGCACGACGTCGCCAGCTTGCATCGGCGCGATATCCGGAGCGGGAGATAATCCCCTTAACTCTTTCTGCAGCTTAGCTTTACCGAGCAAGAACGCGAGCGGAGAACGGACATCCTCCAATTTCTTCGCGGCGGTCTTGCGCGCCTGATGATCCTCCGGGACGTAAAACCACGCATCTTTCCCGTTGCTGACAAACAGCTTGTCTCTGGGAGAACGGTATTCCCAACGCATCTTGCCAGGTTTTTTCAGCCACAATGTTCCCGATTCGGTTCGCTCCATTCCAGAACCGCGATACAGTTCGGTGAATTGCGCCTCAAGCGACTGCAAGTGGTTGTAGTGCGCGTCCACAGCTGCGGCGATCTCCTTTACCTCTGTCGGGGTAGCTGCAACCGCAAATTGCACCAGCACGAGTGCAAGCAGAATGAGCTTTGGGGAACGCACCTGGATCTGACCGCCTTCTTTTTAGACACCGCTACCTGAATCTGAGAGGAAGCTGACGCTTCATTCTAGCGGTTTTAGCCTCATTCCGCTGCTTTGGCTGCAGCGTGGCACCGTTGTGGTCGTGATCACCACCCTGCGTGTAAGCAAGATGGTTCCTTTCGATAGCTTCTATTGCATTCCCTGGTGAATTCCCTTAGCTTTCGCATATCGTTCAAACCTCTTCACGGGAGCCACGATATGCAGCGTGGAAAACCTATCCTCCTGCTGACGGCGGTAGTCGTCTTGTCGCAGATGCACCTGTGGGCGCAAGACTCGGATAAGATGCGGGTTCTGGCGCTGGAGAATGCGTGGAACGAAGCGGAAAGTCACAATGATCTGAAAGCTTTGGCCCAGTTGCTGGCCCCGACTTTCGTGTACACCGATGCCGACGGTTCGTTCATGAGCAAAGAACAGTTGCTGGCCAGCATTCGCGCTTCCCGCTCCACGCAAATCGTCAACGAAGGCATGAAGGCCGAATCCTATGGAACCGCGATCGTGGTAACAGGTGCGTACCGCGAGCAGGGCACGGAAAATGGCAAGCCCTACACCCGCCGGGGACGATTCACCGACACGTGGATATTGCAAGATGGCCAGTGGCTGTGCGCCGCCAGTCAGGAAACGCTGATTCCTCGTTAAAGGTTTGTGCGGAGCAGACGCATCCAGAAACCATTTGCGTTTTTGCGGCCTCTCCAGATACCTTGCCTTGCAGATGAAAGTTGCCATTCAGGGGGAATTGGGTTCCTTCAGTCACGAAGCGGCCGAGCGCATGCTCCGCCGTTGCACGGTGGTGCCCTGTGCGCGCTCGGCGGAGGTGTTTGAGCGCGTGGAGAAGGGATCGGTCGAAGCGGCGGTGATCCCGATTGAGAACACTTTGGCAGGAACCGTCGCCGAGCACGCGGACTTGCTGGTGGCGAAAGATGTGTTCATTCACGGCGAATACCTGTTGCGGATCGTCCACAATGTGATCGCGGCTGCGGGGGTTCGAATGGGCGAGTTGCGGCGCGTGCTGTCGCATCCGGTGGCGCTCGACCAATGCCGCGATTTTTTCCGGCATCACCCGCGCATCGAACCGGTTCCGTTTTACGACACTGCCGGCAGCGTGAAGCACGTCATCACCAACGGGTTGAAGGATGCGGCGGGTATCGCGGGAAAGCAGGCTGCGCGGGAGTACGGGGGCAAGATCCTGCAGGCAGGGATTGAAGATGAGAAGCAAAACTTCACCCGCTTCTTTCTGATTCGAAAACTCCAGCGAGGGAAGGGACGCCCGGCGCGGAATGTGGTCCCGCGCAATGCCAATAAGACGTCCATTGCCTTTCATGTGAAAAATACCCCCGGCGTGCTTTTCAAATCTCTGAGCGTGTTCGCCCTGCGCGACATCAGCTTGAGCAAGATCGAGTCCCGCCCGATGCGTGGCCGCCCCTGGGAGTATGTCTTCTACGTTGACTTCCTGCGCGGAGATGACGAAGCGGCCCAGAATGCATTGCGGCACCTGGGCGAGGTAGCGGAATTCGTCAAAGTGCTGGGAGTCTATCCCGCGGCCGACGCGGAATAGCATCGAGTTGGACTAACTGCCTATCCTCCCATCACATAGGATTGTGACTGGACACACATATCGCCGGCGACGTCCCCTCTACACTTGTGTCGATCCTGCTCAGGATCATGGAATCTTCTCTACGGAGGGTATATGCGCTTTGTGAAACTGCTGGGTGTTCTGCTCTTTGCATTCGCAGTGGTTGCGATGGCAGGAGAGAACAAGCTGGGTGTTCGTGAGGTGAACCACGTCAAATTCGATGCTACTATTCGCGTCGGAACCACGGTTATGCCGGCGGGAGAGTATGTTGTCCGCCATACCATGCAGGGTGAGGAACACGTTATGGTGTTCCGGCACGAACAGACAAGGGATGAATTCAAAGTAAAGTGCACGCTGGTTCCGTTGACGCAAAAGGCGGAGCAGACCCATACGGTGTACACGGTGAACGCGGCGAACGAAAGAGTGCTCCAGGAAATGGTTTTCCGCGGCGACACTGCTAAGCACGTTTTCTAGGATTAGGAGAGCCCGGCCGGCCCGGAGCAAGCCGGGTTCTCGAGTCTCAACCCGGAGTTCTTAGAATCGCTCGACGCCCATTCCAACGAGCTCGGAGCTTGCATTCGACCAAGCCCAGGATGGGCTTTTTTTTGTTGAGGCGGACCGCTTGCCGCGAAATGCTGGCGCGTGTTGTTGACTTTCTGCAATTTAGCTCTTGCAGTTGCTCTGGCCCCGCGTTAGCCTCTGCACCTTGGGCACGTTCGCCAATTGGATTAAGAGAATACAATTCAAGACCTTACGGGAATGATTCCGGCGTTGCTGAAACCTTTCCCGGCAGAGGATCATCTAAACTTGAGCGAGTTACACTCAAGGAGAATCATGACTCAGCAGACGCCATCCGAGCGCACTCCTAAGAACAAGGAAACAAACGAACAAAAGGCTCTGCCAGTATTGCCGGTGCGGGATACCGTTTTATTTCCGCACGCGGTTCTACCCCTCACGGTGGGGCGCGAGAGTTCGGTTCAACTGATCAACTCTCTCGGGGAAGACAAGACGATCATTGTGGTCGCGCAGCGCGAGGCCCGTGTGGATGCGCCCCAGCCCAGCGATCTTTACAACGTGGGCACCTCCGCCGTCGTTCATAAAGTCGTCAAGATGCCCAACCAGAGCTTGTTCGTGTTTGCCGAAGGGTTGGAGCGAGTGCGCCTGGCCGAATTTACGCAGTTAACACCATTCATGAACGCGCATTATTTCCCCCTCCCTGAGGGAGCGGCACCGGTCGCGACGTCGCAGGTGGAAGCGCTGCAGCGCAACGTACTGACTTTGTTCCAGCAAATTGTCGCGGGATCTCCGACGCTTTCCGATGAACTGTCAACCGTGGCCATGAACATCGATGAGCCCGGCCGGTTGGTCGATTTCATCGCCTCGTCGCTGCCGTCGTTATCTACTCCCGACAAGCAGGACACGCTCGAAACCCTCGATATCCATGTGCGCCTGGAGAAGATCAACCAGCACCTGGCCAAGGAGCTGGAAGTCCAACAACTGCGCAACAAGATTCAAAGCGAAGTGCAGGACCGCGTACAGCAGACGCAGCGCGAGTACTACTTGCGCGAGCAGATGAAGGCCATTCAGAAAGAATTGGGCGAGCAGGATGAGGGGCAACGCGACGTCGAAGACCTGAAGAAGAAGATCGAAGAAGCGGGCATGCCGGATGAGGTGAAGAAGGAAGCGCTCAAGGAATTGGGCCGCCTGTCGCGCATGTCGCCGATGGCAGCCGATTATTCCCTGACGCGCAACTACATCGAGTGGCTGGCCGTACTGCCCTGGGCGAAGACATCGGGGCAGGAGATCGAAATTCCCAAGGCGAAAGAGATTCTCGACGCCGACCACTACGATCTGGAGAAAGTGAAGGACCGGATTCTCGATTACCTTTCGGTGCGGCGTTTGAAGCCGAACATGAAGGGGCCGATCCTCTGCTTCGTGGGACCTCCCGGCGTGGGCAAGACTTCACTGGGCAAGTCCATCGCACGCGCGTTAGGACGCAAGTTCGTGCGCTTGTCGCTGGGCGGTGTGCACGACGAGGCCGAAATCCGCGGCCATCGGCGCACTTACATTGGAGCGCTGCCCGGGCAGATCATTCAGGGCATTCGCCGGGCGGAGACGAAAGATCCGGTGTTCATGCTCGATGAGATCGACAAGGTCGGACGTGATTTCCGCGGCGATCCGGCTTCGGCGCTGCTGGAAGCGCTCGATCCGGAGCAGAATTCCTCGTTCCGCGACAACTATCTGGACGTGACGTTTGATTTGTCCAAAGTGCTCTTCATCACGACCGCCAACATGCTCGACCCGATTGCCGAGCCCCTGCGCGACCGCATGGAGATCATCGAACTGCAGGGCTATACCGAAGAAGAAAAGGTTCACATCGCATTCAAGTACCTGATCCCGCGGCAGGTGGACGAGAACGGCATCACCGCGGAGCAGATCGAATTTCCTGAAGAAGGGGTGCGCTACATCATCCGGCACTACACGCGGGAAGCGGGCGTACGCAGCCTGGAACGCACGATTGGCACCATCTGCCGCAAGCAGGCGCGGCGCCTGGCCGAGGGCAAGACTGACAAGCTCATGGTGACCAAGGAAGTCATTCAGGAATTCCTGGGCGGGATCAAGATCCGCAGCGAAGGCGAAATTGCCGAGCGCACGGAACGCCCGGGAGTGGCGGTTGGCCTGGCGTGGACTCCTTCCGGTGGCGATGTGTTGTTCGTCGAAGCCAATGCCATGAAGGGCAAAGGCGGATTCACCATGACCGGCCAGATCGGGCAGGTCATGCAGGAGTCGATGCAGGCGGCGTTGACGTGGGTGCGGTCGAATGCAGACCGGCTCGGGGTGGCGGAAGATTTCTTCGCCAATCACGATATTCACATCCACGTGCCCGCGGGCGCGATTCCGAAGGACGGTCCGTCGGCCGGGGTGACCATGGCAACGGCTCTGGTGTCGTTGCTGTCGAAGCGCCGCATCACGCCGCTGATCGCGATGACCGGAGAAATCACGCTGAGCGGGAACGTGCTTCCGGTCGGCGGGATTAAAGAAAAAGTGTTGGCGGCGAAGCGGGCCGGGGTGCGCGACGTGATCCTTCCGGCGGAGAACAAGATGAACGTCGAAGAGGATCTGTCGCCCGAGCAACTCGACAACCTGAAGGTCCACTACGTGAAGACGATTGATGAGGCGCTACAGGTCTCATTGCCGGCAGTGGCCGAAAGTACTGCGGCGAAGATTCTGCCAGCGGCTCCGCCCAAGGACCCCAAGCAGGACTACAACCCCACGCAGCCGGTCAAAGAACCAGAGCCGGTGCATGACCGCGTGCTGACGCGGATTTTGTAAGCCAACAAAAAGGGCCGGCCCGAACGGGCCGGCCCGAAAATCCAAGCAATTCAGTTTCAGAACTCCAACCGCAGCGCCAGCTGCAGGACGCGTGCTGAGGGGCCGCCATTACGAATGCTTGTGCCCACCGTGCTCGAGATCGTTCCAAACAGACAGGATACGTTGGTGATGTCGCTGCACGGGTTGCTGAAGTTCGGGTGATTGAAGACATTGAATGCATCCGCCCGGAACTTCAACGCGAACCTTTCGCTGGAGAGCGGGAATGCCTTGGCGAGCCCGGCATCCATGTCGAAGTAAGAGGGGCCGCGCAGATTGTTACGGCCCCCGACGTTGAAGCCGATGGGACCGACAAAGTCCGCGTTAGCCTGGCTCGGATTGGCGAAGCCATACAGCGGCTGGCCTTTCCCTCCATTCAGGTGGATATGCAGGTCTGACGCCGGTCCAGTGAGAATGGCGGGCGCGTCGTTGGCATATCCAGCCACGAAGGCGTTTGAGCTCGCAAAATAGGCTCCTCCACTATGCCAGCTCGGAAGGCCGCTGATGCTCCAGCCACCGATCACCTCGTCCAACCAACGATGTGCGCCTCCGGCTAATGCCTTGCCACGGCCGACCGGCAGATCGTAAATGAAGTTGCCGTTGAAGTAGTGAGTCACGTCAAAGTCGGAGTTGCCACGGCATTCACGCGGGCGCAAGACGTCGCATACGAACCCATACCCGCCAAAGGCCGCCTGATTCGCGATGATGGAAACGTTGTCGATCGAGTGCGACCACGTGTAGTTCAGGTCGAATTGCAGACCATGGCTGACATTCTTGTGCAGCGTGGTGAGCAAGCCGTGGTAGTTTGAGGATCCCTTGTTGGTGTAGAAGGTGTTCTCGGAGAACTGCGAGCCCATCCCGATATTGGCAGGCAAGCCCATCGGGTAAGTGGCAAAAGGACTGTAGTAGTAGTTCAAAAGAGCGAGAACCTGGGTGGTGTCGGCAAAATCGCCCCGTGATGCCAGAGTATTGACGAGGGCCGAGACTACAGTTGTGTTGTTGGGAAGCCCGAAGAAGGCGCCTGTATTTGGATAAAGCACGTTTTCGTACCAGGGTTGGGGGGTGACGCCTGAGACCGGATCTACTCCCGCCCGCAGTTCCCGGGTGACATTGGCGAATGCGTCGGACATAAGCTGACCCGAAACAGGATCCTTAAAATCGATCAGTTGGTTAGCGTCGGCCTGCGCTAGCAACCGCCTGCCCAGGCGGCCCACATAGGAAGACCGCAGAATGAGCCCGGCAGGAAGTTGTTTCTCAAACCCCACATTGAACTGGATTGAATAGGGAGTCTTGAGGTTCGGATCAATAATTTCATTGAAGGCTCCACCATTCGCCAAGCCGAAGGGCGTACCCGTGCTGTCTACGAACGGGAGAAAAGGTTTCGTGATGCTTGGCGCCGGAGGAGCGGCGGGCGGGTTGGTGAGACCGCTGAATCTCGCATCCTCCTTTAGAGACTTTACCGGATCGCCCGGCGCCCCGAAGGGCTGTGTTGCGCTCGCCTGGAACAGATACGAGAACTGCGATTGTTGATACTGCACCGCGTTGACCACGGTTTGGTCATAGACGATTCCTGCGCCTGCGTTAAACACGGTTTTTGGATTAACGGCGTAGGCGACCGCGATTCTCGGCGCGAAGTTCGTATACTGCGGCTTGAAATACCCTGGAGCGTGGTTGGCTTTTCCGCCGAGCGAATAGGAAATGAAGGGCACAACCGAGTTTCCCGACTGACCCGCGGCGCTCTGGGCTACACGGTCGTTGAAGTAGGTGTCGAAGTCATAATTCTGGATCGATTGGATGCCGTGGGTGTCGTACGGGACGCTGTAATTGATCCAGCGCAATCCATATGACATGGTCAGGTTCGGCCGTATCTTCCACGTATCCGCAAAATACAGTTCCGTTTCGTAATAGCGGTAGGTATGTTGTGAACCGCTTCCCTGCGCCAGCGCGTTGCCCTGCGCGTCGTAGTTGAAAGTGCTGCTGACGGCACTGTATGGAGCGAGTGCGAGTGCGAACGCGGCGTCATAGAGTCCGGTCGCACTCGGATTGCAGTTGGGGGGCGGCGCGCTCGCCGGGCAAATGTCAAGTGGCCGCAGGGGATCGGGACTGGCGCTGGTATTCAGGTCTGGTGTATTTCCGCCCAAGCCGATCGTGGGAACGTTGTAGTTCAGGATAGTGTAGTCATGGGGCGTGATGTACTTGAAGGTGCCGCCAAAGCGGAAGCTGTGATTGCCCTTATCCCAGCTGAAGTCGTCGCGGATCACCGGGATGGGGTAGGTGCGGCCCTGGGCATTAATGGCGCTGGCGTAAGGACCATCGATGATTGATCCGCCGGTCCCATTGCCGCCGACAGACCCAAACTGATTGGCACCGGTGGGATTATAGGTATTCGGAAAGTTGAAGTTTTCGTACACTTCGCCGAACGACGCGTTATTCACCATCCTCGTGTTGAGTGTCCAGACGTGTCCGACCACCCAGGTGTAGCTCCGGTCAAAGAACGGAGAGGTCAGCGGGTCGCCGGGGAATTGAATGGCGCTTTCGGTTCCGTTTGTTCTGACGAAATTTCCTTTTCCCCAAATCTTCATCTTGTCGTTCAGGTTGTAATCGACCCTTTGAACGTAATCGTCTTCCTTATAGGGAAAAGGTGCGTTGAAACGGTAGCCCGCGGTATTGATCAGATCTCCGGCTGCACCGGAAAAATCGTTGGCATGGGGATAGCGGCTGGAGAACAGACTCTGCAGCGATGAGTTGAAACCGACATGCTGCGGATCGAATCCCGCTACTTGGGAGGAAGTCAGAGTTGCCAGTTGGTTCGAAGTGTTGATGTAGGAAAGCGTGCCGTTCCGGAAGGAGTCCATCGGAACCGTGCGCTCCTCCAGGTTGGAAAGGGTGTCACGCCGCCCGTTGTAGGTAAAAAAGAAAAAGAGCTTGTTCTTGATAATGGGGCCGCCGATGCTGCCGCCAAACTGGTTGCGGATGAGAGGAGGCCGCGGCACGCCGGAGTTGTTGTTGAACCAATCGTTCGCTTCCAGGCTGGTGTCGCGATGGTATTCCACCAGCGAGCCGTGGAAGGAGTTGGTGCCGCTCTTCGTCACGAGTTCGTACTGGCCTCCGCCACCGCCGGCGGCATCGGGAAGAAAGCCGGCGCTGACCCCGCGAAACTCCTGCACCGAGTCCACCGGGGCTCTGCCCACGATGTATCCGAATTCGCCGGTGCCCATGTCATTGACGTCAAGGCCATCGACGGTGACGCGGCTCTGGTCCGTGCGCGCGCCGGTAACAGCGCCATCCAAGGTGACGCCCGGTTGCTGCACGAAAAGTGCGGACGGATTGCTCCGATCCTGCACCGGCATGTCGTTCAGCACCTGAACCTGGAAGTTATTGCCGACGGTCGCGTCCGTAGTGTCGAGGGTGACTTGCTGGCTGGCGGCGGAAACTTCGATGGTCTCGCGCGCTTCTCCAATAGTCAATTGAGCATTCTGGGTCCGCGTCGCGGCCACATTCAGGTAGAGGCCGGAGATTGCTAGCGGTTTGAAACCATTGCGGGTGAACTCAATTTTGTAGCCGGGGCCCGGCTTGACTTCGTTGATCGTATAAGAACCCAAGGAGGTGCTGACGGCTTTATAAGAAACGCCGGTCTCCGGATTGGAGAGAGTAACCTCGACATCTGGGACGACTGCGCCCGAGGCATCCGTAATAACGCCCGTGATGGCAGCGACGTCCTGGGCAACGGCTCGCGTCGGCATTGCCGCCAGGAGGCTGAAGACGGCGAAGATTGCGGCAATCAGAGGAATACGATTGGAAATTGTTGACATAAATTCTCCTGTCTCGACATCGCGAGCGCAGATATGCGTACACGTTCGGGGGAGGAACTGCTGCCTGAGTCCGATCTGACTCAGGAAACATGAATTTCTTGGGACAAAGCGAAACTAATCTCTTTGATCGTTCAACTTCAAGAAGAATTTATGCTATGACTCTTGTTGTGGACGTGACTATGGTCACGTCCAAGCGGGATTGCGCTCGCTGTTGAGACGAGGACGGACGGTCCGGCGGTACACTAAACATCTGATGCGTGTGCGTGTTTTGTTTTTCGGAATGCTGCGGGATTCGGCGGGGAAGTCCTCCGACGAGATCGAACTTCCGCAACCGGCGTCGGTCCGTGATGTCCTCCGACACTATGAGGAGCGAATTCCGCCCCTCAGGGGATGGGTCGCTTCGCTCGCGGTCGCAGTCAACCAGCAATATGCGGGACCGGACACAAACTTGAACGCCGGCGACGAAGTCGCGCTGCTGCCCCCGGTCAGCGGAGGCTCCCCAGGTCTTTCTTCGGCGGACAAAGCGGAGGGCAGCAGGCATGCTTCTATTACCCGCACCAGGATTGACAGTCAACAGGCGCTCGACAATCTGAAGCACGCCGAGGATGGAGCTGCCGTCGTGTTTGAAGGTGTGGTGCGGAATCAGACTCGCGGGCGCAAGACCCTGTTTCTGGATTATGAAGCCTACGAAGAGATGGCGCTGCAGCAGATGGAGTCTCTCGCCGCCCAGGCGATCGAGCAGTTCAAAGTTCGGGACGTGGCCATCATCCACCGGCTAGGACGGCTTGAAATCGGCGAGACCAGTGTGTTGATCGTAGTTGCGTCGGCCCACCGCGGCCCCGCTTTCGAGGCCTGCCGCTGGATCATCGACACCCTGAAACGCACGGTCCCGATCTGGAAGAAAGAGCACTTCGAGGACGGCGCAGTCTGGGCCGATGGAGAACCTTTTCCCGCCGATATCCCACGCGCGAATTCTTGATCGTCAGGCAGCCCTGCCATCGCACAAGCATCTAAGTGAACGGCACTTAGCGCAGGTCAGCCTCGGTATCCGATCATTCACGCCGAACCGAACCCGGGGGCAGGGCAGCGGGGTCGCAGATTTGCAAAGGTATACTTTTCAGATTCGATGAGAGAACCCGCCACGAGCCTGCTTCTGCTAAGCCTGTTCGCCTCCGTCTGCAGCTTGCGGGCGCAGCAAACTTCGATTTCGCCTGCGCAACCGCGCCCCCAGCAAAACGAACCATCCACCACGCTCAAGATGGATGTCAATCTGGTGAACGTGTTCGTGACGGTCACCGACTTACATGGAAGTCCGATTGGCGGTCTGACGAGAGAGAATTTCATTCTGAAGGAAGACGATCAAACGCAGAAAATAGCGGTATTCGGCAAGGAATCGGCCGTACCCATCTCCATCGCTCTTGCGATCGACACCAGTCTCAGCACGCGTCACGACCTGCCTCTGGAGCAGGCCTCGGCCCGGCGTTTCGCGCATGCGATCATCCGGCCGGTGGATGCCATGTCGGTGTACAGCTTCAGCGAAATCGTGAACGAATCTACGCGAGGGTACACGTCGGATCTGAAAAGTATTGACGATGCTATTGAGCACATTCGGGTGGGTGCGGCGACGGCACTTTACGACGCCGTCTACCTGACCTCGCGCGCGCTCGACAAACGCAAAGGCCGCAAGGTGCTCGTCCTGATTACCGATGGAGGCGATACGATCAGCAAAGTGGATTACAAAGAGGCGCTGCGCGCCGCCGAAGAAGCGGAGGCGCTGGTGTACTCAATCATCATCGTGCCCATCGAGAACAGCGCCGGACGCGAGACCGGTGGCGAGCATGCCCTGATCCAGCTCTCGGAAGATACCGGCGGTAAGTACTATTACGCGACGTCGACGGCTCAATTGGATGACGCCTTTCACAAGATCAGCGATGAACTACGCACGCAGTATTTGTTGGCGTACTACCCGTCCCAGCGCACGTCCTTCTCTGAATTCCGGCGAATTGAAGTGAATGTGACGGGAGTGCCTGAGGCCTCAGCCTATCGCGTGCGGCATCGGGCGGGATATTACACCGTGAAGTCGGAATTCTGAGCGCCATGACCGTGTATAACTGTCGGGAAGCACAGAGAATTCGATAGGATGGATTGCTTTGGGGGACTTGTGAAGAAGTGTCGCCAAGGGAATACCTGTTAGGCTAAGAGATCATTTCAATTTGCAGGAACGAGGTAAGGTCGCGAGCCTGCAAACCAGTCGTAGGTCATACCGTTCTACATGGATGTGAAGGATCTTCGGGAGAGGCTCGAAGAAGCGTAGGACTTTGTAAGGCTTCACCGGAAAACGAAGAAAAGAAAGGCGGACGATGCTGAACCTCAATTCCGGCGGCTCCAGCAAATGGATCAGCCGAATGGTTTTCGTGATTTTTTGCCTGACCCTGTTGCCTTCCGTGCTGCTGGGCCAGGCGAACGTTGGAGCCGGCAGTATTCGGGGAAATGTGATCGATGAAAAAGGGGAAGCAGTTGCCGGGGCGACGCTGACGATCACGAATCAGGCCACGTCGGGTGTTGCGCATGCGGAGAGCTCTTCGACTGGAATCTATTCATCCGGAGCGTTGCAGCCAGGAATTTACACGGTGCAGGTTGAAGCGAAGGGATTTGAGGCGGCGCACTCCTCGGTCGAAGTCCGCATAGGAGTCGTCACCACCACCCGGTTTGTTCTACGCGCGGGGGAGAAACAACCCGCTATAACGGAGCTGGCGCCGCAAACCCTGATGAGCTCTGAGCAGCCCACCGTCCAAGGTGTGCTGTTCGGCAGCGAGGTCGAAGAATTCCCGCTCAATGGCCGCGACCCGTTCGATCTGGCGCAACTCGAGCCAGGCGTTCAGTTGGTCGACGGCGGTATTTTGTTCCCCGGAAAAAATGGTCTGTCATCTCCGTCCATGCTCGGGCACACCGGGCGCGGCCTTCGATTTGAGGTGGACGGGGTTGATATTTCCGATGAAATCGTCGGAAGCACGACTCAGAACGTCGCTGCAGGTGCGATTCAGGAATTCAATCTGGCACAGTCCTTGCCCGATCCCTCAACAGGATTGACGTCGAGCGGAACGGTAAACATTGCGACTCGCTCCGGCAGCAACGACCTGCATGGCGAGGCAGTGGGATGGTTCGCGGGAAATCAGACGGCAGCCGCGTTGCCCGGAGTCGTGCACTCAGACTTTCATCGTGATCAGTTCGAGGGACGAGCGGGCGGACACTTGATCGTAGACAAGCTGTTCTGGTTCCTTGACGTGGAGCACACTCAACAGGACTTCACCGCGGGCGAGCCATTTTCTTTTCCATTTTCCAATCTATCTACAACGATGTCCGAGCCCCTGCGCGTATGGCGGGGTGACGGCAGGCTGGATTGGCAGGTGCACGACGACGCCCACGCTTTCTACCGCTTCAGCTTCGACCAGAATACGCAGACGGGCCCGTTCGGGGCTACCAGTTCGTTGCAGGCATTCAAGAATCAGACGCGCACGCCCTCGCACGCTCTGGGATATGACTTCCGGCACGGTTCCTACCTGCACAGCATTCGAATCGAATATTTGAAATCCCGGGCGGGGTTCTTCGACGTAACCTCGTCAATTCCGGCTGGAGGTGACAATCCGATTCCTGGAATCGGCATTAACATCGGCGCGGCCGTACAAGGGAATTGCACTCTGAGCCAGGGCGGGGCGTACTGTGGTGGGCCGGGCTATCTCGCGCCCCAGACCAGGGTTCAATCAGATTGGGAAATTCGATACGACGGCACACGCGTGCGGGGAAACCACGTTTTCCAATATGGAGGATTGTGGAACCGGATCCAGGCTGCGGTATCGGCCGCGTTTGCGGATTCTCCTCAAGTAGGCACGAGCAGCATCTGCTTGCCGGGAACTGCGACCCTGAATTGCCTGACGAGCAGCGATCCTACCGCGTACTCGGCGGACTTCGTCCGACTGGGCAACGGAATCGGGTTCTCAACGCCTCAGTCGGGTTTTGGCCTGGCAGGCGGTGTATTGGGACCGGACAATCGTATCGAAGCCTATGGCGGAGACAGTTGGAAGTTTAAGCCAAACCTGACTTTGACCTATGGCGTGCACTACTCGCGCGATACGAACAGGACAGACTCCGGGCTTGGACCAGAGCCAACGTTAAGTCTTTGGCAGCCGACCTTGGGTGGTCGCGTGCGCACGCCGAGCACGAATTTCGCACCGCAATTCGGGTTCGCCTGGGATTCCGGCGGCAGCGGGAAAATGGTGTTCCGTGGCGGCGTAGGTCTGTTCTTCGCAGATTCGCCTTGGATGAATATGCTCGGCGATAGCGCCGTTCGCCGGAAAAATGGGAACTATTCCTATACGCCGCAGGTTTGTTCTTACGGACTGCCCACCTCATTTACATGGCCGACGAACCCGGGCGTGGTGGGGTCCCTAGTGGGGGGCGGATCGGGCGTGGTTGTGGCCGGGGCCAATCAGGTGCAGCCAACGTTTTGCGGAGGCACGATTTCCGCCGTTGCGAACGATGTCGTGGCGTTGAGCAGCGCGTTCCAGGCAACCGCAGCCGCGAACAATGGAAGCCAGCCCAACAGCAACTATATCGGCAGCACTTTGAACGCGGCGAATGCTAACGGATTCGGCGTGTTCGATCCAAACTATCGCACGCCCCGATCTGTGCAAATGAATATCGGATTTCAACGGGAGATCCGGCCGGGAATGGTGCTTAGCCTCGATTACGTCCGCAATATCGGGGAGCATTACTTTATCGCCGTTGATCAAAATCATAGCGGCGCAGCCCGGTCGTATAACCAGGCTCTTGCCCAGACCGCACGCGACACAGCCCAGTTGGCCAACGGCTGCCCCGCGGGCTTTGGGCAAGCCCTCTGCATGATCCAGCATCTGGGCCTGTCGAATGCGCAGGCCGCCTATTCGGCCGCGGGATTGGATTCCAATATCGCAGTCGCTGGTGGAGGGCCTTGCAATTACTGTGCATTCCCGGGCATTACGCCAACCGGCCAGAACACGAACGGAAGCGGCGCGGGAAACGGTTCGCTGGGTGCGTTGGACACGCTGGAGCCGATAGGGCGTTCGGTTTACGGTGGAGTGCAGTTCAAGCTCACGCAGTACATCAAGAATCCGGGGCGATACGTGAGATCCGCCAATCTTCAGCTCGCGTATTCCTATTCGAAATATGTAAGCCAGGTACCGGATCAGGACTCCGTCGCCCTAGCGACGAACAATGACAATCCTCTGCAGTTCACCGGCCAGAATGGGCTCGATCGCAAGCACCGGGTGTCGTTCGGCGGAACCTTCGAGCTGCCGTTCTTTACCCGGGTCAGCATGATCGGGCACTTCTACAGCCCGCTGCCCGAGAACTTGCTGCTGCCGCAGTTGACCAATGGCGGCGAAATTTTTGCCACCGACTGGCTGGGATCGGGACTGGGATCGGGAGCAGCTCCGGAGCCGATTCCCGGCACGAAAATTGGGCAGTTTATGCGCGGCAGCGATATCTCCGCGCTGCAAACGGTAATCAGCAACTACAACACGCATTTTGCGGGCAAGCTGACTCCAGCCGGGCACTGCCTGGTCAGCGATGCATCATGTCCTGGATTCGGAGGAGTCCCGGTGATGACATTAGCCGACATGAGCAGTCTGGGATGGGTGATGCCGCGGCTGGGTTCGGAGCCGCCTGGAGCCATGAATTTTCCCTGGCTGAAATCGTTAGATCTGAAAGCGGCCTGGCCGATCAAGATCCGTGACCGGATTACCGTGGAACCGAGCGCGAGCGTCTTTAATGTTTTCAATTTCGCGAATTCTTTCCTGCCAGGAAATTTGCCGCTCGGCTCACTGCTGCCGGGAACGCTGAACAACGTTACGCTTGCTCCTAACGCAGTGGGAGGTGTAACGCCCGGGAACGTGACTCCATTCCGGGCGGGCTTTCAATCGGGAACGTACGCTGTTGGGGCGCCGCGCATGATCCAGTTTGGATTGAGAGTCGATTTCTAGTTCAAACTGCGGTGTGGAACAGCATCGCAGGCTTCTCGCAGCTTCTAAGGAGTATCGTACTTCCGCCTGCAGCCTGGCCTCAGATCCCGCCGAACCAGCTCACAGCATTGTGTACAATGCCAGCATGCCGTTTCGGGATCACGGAAGTCCCAACAATGCCAAGCGCGGCCGGACGCCTCCGCCGGAGGACACCTTCGAGGAAGCATCATTTCTCAAGGCGCTGGGCGAGAAGCAGAAGTTGGTTTCGGTCAAACTGATGGACGGGCAAGTCGTCCGCGGCTGGATCGAATACTACGACAAGAACATGGTGCGGCTGACGCGCGAAGGCGCACCGAATTTGTTCATCTTCAAGCACGAAATCATGTACATCGCCGAAGACGGCGGCGCGAAAAAGAAATAAAGTCGGACCTCGGACCCAGGCCGTGGACCTCGCCCGCTTCAGCGGAAAACCTCCCTTTGAGTTTCCGACGCCTAAGGTCTGAGGGCGGAAGTTTGAGGTCTGAACTCTGATGCCAGCCGATATCCAACCCGGGAGCTTCCTTCCAGCGATGTCAGCCATCGCGCGCGAAGCCGGGTCGTTGCTGCTCGAGTACTTTCACCAGGGACTCAAGATCGAATACAAGGGCGAGGCCGATCTGGTCACCGCCGCCGACCGCGCTTCAGAAACACTGATCCGGGAGCGCGTGGCAAAACAGTTTCCTTCCCACGATGTGCTCGGAGAAGAGCAGGGGTTGAACGATCGGGGCAGCGAATACCGCTGGTACGTTGACCCTCTGGACGGAACGACGAACTTCGCTCATGGATATCCGGTCTTCTGTGTCTCCATGGCCTTGGAACATCGATCGGGCGAGGAAGGTTCTCGCATCGCAGGGGTGGTTTACGATCCCACGCGCGACGAACTCTTCGTCGCGGAGAAGGGAAAAGGGGCGCAACTCAACGGCAAGGCAATCCATGTGTCGAAAGCCGAGAAGCTGAAGGAATGCCTGCTGGCTACCGGATTTCCCAGCCAGAAACGGCATAAAAATCCCAATATCTTTTTTTATCACCAGATCACGCTACGCACGCATGGGGTGCGCCGCGCGGGTTCGGCCGCGCTCGATTTGTGCAGCGTGGCCTGCGGTCGTTTCGATGGGTTCTGGGAATTCAATCTCAATCCCTGGGACACAGCCGCGGGTGTGCTCATCGTGGAAGAAGCGGGCGGCAAGGTTAGCCGCTTCGACGGTTCCACGTTTGAGCTGAATAGCCGCGAGACGCTCGCCTCCAACGGTCTGGTGCATGAAGCGTTGGTGCAGGAATTTCAGCAGATTTTTCAGGGACGCGACCTCGAAGCCCTGCCCGAACCGCGCGCTTATCAACGCTAGCGAGCCAGTCCAGCCAACCCTGCCGCGCTACAATGAATCTGTGGGAATGCCGCTCTGTGGCAGCCAAATCAGCAAGACCCCAGGTTTATCGTGATCAACTCACTTTTAGAACGCAAGATCGAAAAGCGGGCGGATAAAGTCCGATTGCAGGGACGTATTCTTTTTCTCACTGAAGACCCGGAACTGATCAAACGGCAACTCGCGGGTGAAGACCTGCCGTGGGATACGAAAAATCCCGCCAACAATCCCAAGCTGCGTGACGACATTTCAACCGACGAGATCACTCCTGCGCACTACTGCTTTTACTTTGACGAGACGCTGGGCGAGATTCCGTATCTTGGCCTGAAATGCGGCGGGGTGACTCCGGTCGGGCGCTCGGAAGTCAAACGAGGAGGATTCGTATGCGCCGTGAGCGGAAAACGGCGCGGCAAAGGATCAAGCCGGGAGCAATCCCCTTATGCGGAGATGTGCGCGGGCATTCAGTTGGTGATCGCCGAGAATATTGAACGGATTTACAAGCAGAATTGCCAAAACCTGGGACTGCTGACTTCTACTAATTTTTCGCTGATCGATCGCGTTCGTTCCGGAGAGGAGATCCCACTCAGCGAGTTCACATCCGGCGAGGATGAGATTACCCGGCAGGTGATTGAGTACGGCGGGCTGTTTCCGTTTAATGTGGCGCGCATGCAGGGGAAGGTGTTCCTGCCACCGATCAAGAGCACAGCTCGAGGAATGACTCTGGCCGAGAAAATCTTCGCGCGGCACATGATCAATGAGAAAGGCGAAGTGGGTGTGCCCGCAGTGAAGCCAGGCGATACGGGTTTTGCCCGCGCCGATCTGCGCTTCAGTCACGAATACGTTACGCCCATGGCAGCGATTTTCTTCGAACACTATGTGGGCAAGGACGCAAAGGTCAACGATCCTTCCAGCATTCTTTTCTTCCGTGATCACCTGACTTTTCTCGACGAGGTGATCTCCGAGGAAAAGAAAAAACTCGGGCTGCTCGATCTGGCCACCCAACTCAAGCTCAAGCAGCAGGACTTCGCCAGGAAGCAGGGCATCCGCCTGCACGGCGAGTTGACCGACCGCAAGGGCTCCGAAGGCATCTGCCACTCGATCGTGCTGGAAAGCTACGCGCTGCCGGGGCAGTTGAATATCGGTTCCGATTCCCACACGCCGCACGTGGGCGCAATCGGATGCGTGGCGTTCGGCATCGGTACGACCGACGTCTTTAATTCATGGATCACGAAAGATGTGCGGGTGCGAGTGCCTGAGTCGGTGAAGATCATGATTCGCGGCAAAAAGCATCCCAACGTGACCGCGAAAGATTTCATCCTGAAGATTCTGAGCCTCGAGTACGTGCGCAGCGGCCAGGCGCTGGCCAAAGTCATGGAGTACGCGGGCGAAGCGATCGAGGCATTGAGCGTCGACGAACGCGCAACCATGACCAACATGGCCGCCGAGATCGGCGGATTTACCGGCATCGTCGCTCCCGATAAGAAGGCGGTGGATTTCCTGGTCGAGCGGCGCGGCATGGATCGCAAGAAGGCGGAAGCGATGATCGAGGGCTTGTACAGCGATCCGGGCGCGCAGTACGCGCACGTGATCGAACTCGACGCCGCCGACATTACTCCGATGGTCGCCACGCCAGGCGATCCCGGCAACGGCAAGTACGTTCGTGATTTGAATACGCCAGTGCCGGTGGAGATCGCCTATGGCGGCACCTGCACCGCCGGAAAAAACGAAGACATGGATATGTATGCGCTGGTGCTCGCCGATGCTCTCAAGCAGGGTAAGCGCGTTGCGGACTCGGTGAAATTTTATATTCAGTTCGGCTCGCAGGAGACGCGCGACTATTGCGTCCGCCGCGGATATTTGGATGTTTTCCGCAAGGCCGGAGCGCAGGTGATTGAGCCCAGTTGCGGAGCCTGCATCAATGCCGGACCTGGCGTTTCCACGCGTCCCGATCAGGTGGTGATCAGTGCACAGAATCGCAACTTTCCTGGGCGCAGCGGCCCCGGCCAGATGTACCTGGCGTCGCCGCTCACGGTTGCCGCCAGCGCGGTGGCGGGCTACATCGTGGAATACGAGCCCAGCGAGAAGAAGGAACTGGCGTCGGTTTAGGCCCTCCCGTTCCTGTCATCCCGAAATTCCTGTCATCCTGGAATCTGTCATCCTGAGGGAAGCGAAGGATCCCTCATCGGCTGACCCTGTGACATCATTTCGAGGCATTCCTTCCACCGCCCCGCCGGAATCGGGAGAACGTGCACGGCACTCCGGAACCCCCGTAAGTGGCTGATTTCAACCATGATGGCTGAAATCAGCCACCTCAGAACTTGCAACTTTTCTTCGCCTCTGAGGTTCCAATACATAGTGAGATCGGAAAGGCTCTCTGAACCTGGTTGAGCAAAGGTTGCGGGTCCTGGAGCAGGAGGTTGATTATGCGTTACTGGAAATATTTGGCGTTGCTGACGGTCTTGATGGTGCCGCTGGCGTATTCGCAAGCGCAGGTCAGGGTTGGAATCGGCATTGGCCCAGTCGGGGTTGCAGTGGGGCCTGGGTATGCAGGACCTCCAGTCTGCGAGTATGGCTATTACGACTATTATCCGTACGCGTGCGCGCCGTACGGTTATTACGGTCCGAACTGGTTCGCAAACGGCGTCTTTATCGGCGCCGGACCGTGGTATCACTCATATTGGGGCCGCGGCTGGGATCGCGACGGTTGGGGACGTGGCTATGCTCGCGGCGGTTGGGGCTATGGCCGTGAAGGATACCGCGGCGGCTATGCCCGCGGTGGGTATGGAAACGGCTACGCTCGCGGTGGGTACGGAAATAGCTACGCTCGTGGCGGCTACGGGAATGGATATGCCCGCGGTGGTTACGCGCACGGCAGCTACGGAGGAGGGTATGCCCGCGGCAATGCGTATGCCGGAAATAGCTTCCACGGCGGGAGCGGATACCATGGCGGCGGTGAGTCTCACGGTGGCGGCGGATTCCATGGTGGAGGCGGTGGCTTCCACGGTGGCGGCGGACATGGTGGCGGACGCCGGTAATCATCTCGAGTGAAAGCAACCAATGGCCGGCAGCATAAAGCTGCCGGCCATTTTTTTCCTCGCAATCCTCCATCCGCGGCTGTACCCGCGCCCGCAATTCTTGCTAGAATGGCGCTCGCCCAGTGGTCGGCGGTAGTAGAATGAAAGCAAGACTTCCCAGGAGACTGACACTTTTATGGCCTATGTGATTGCTGAGCCGTGCATCGGCACCAAAGACACCGCGTGTGTGGATGCGTGTCCGGTGGACTGCATTCATCCCAAGAAAGATGAGCCCGCGTACGCGACCGAGGAGTTGCTCTATATCGACCCGGTGGAATGTATCGATTGCGGCGCTTGTGTTCCGGTCTGCCCCGTTTCCGCCATCTTCGCACTCGACGACCTGCCGGAAAAGTGGAATGCTTTCACCGAGCGCAATGCCAAGTACTTTGGGCGCTGACCCGCTGCTTGCTGTTCGCCGTTAGCTCTTAGCCCGCGTTTGATCAAAGGCGCGCGTCCCTGCCGGGCGCGCGCTTTTGTGCGTTTGCATCTTGGTGAAATTCTGAGTGGACTCTCCTGATGTACAGACTAGCGATGGCTCAAGCCCCAGGCGACTGCTCCAGCCGATGAGCCGACATTCACGTACGACGTGATGCGTTCCAGTTTGTGATGCCCGGTCTTGTGAAGCAGGTAGTTGACGCTGATCAGGCCTCCGGTTTCCAGGGCGAAATTGGCGGCAAGGCCAGGAGTGCTGCCGCTGAAGACGCGCGTGACCGGATTCAGTTCATGGCCGCCCTTCGCCAGATTTGCCCGGGTCACGCAGAAGTCGGCTACGGCAAGTCCACCCGCGACCGCGAACAGGATGCGATTTTCCCGATCCCAGAAACGATGCCCTCCGGCAGTCCTTGGCGTCACTCCAACCACGGGTGCAAACTCAAACGGTGCGGGCTCGAACTTCACGGGAGCTACCGCGTCAGGTGCTTCAGGAAGCGACATCAACGACGCAATCTCCACCGGTTCCCCGGCAACGGATTGGTTTACATCCACGATTTCAGAGTGAAAGCTGGATTCCTGTGCGGAAAGTCGCGCCGGCTGAACCATTGCGACTGCCGCCAGCATCAACAGCGTCCCGAGCATGATTAGAGAAGATTTCAGCATGATGACCTTGGTGCTAGCCGAGCATTGTCCCTTAGGACATGTACTATCTCGCACGGGGCGAGCCTGGAAAAGAGTCCGACAGTGAGTCAAGGGTGGTTACCGGAGTTATACAGACCTCGCGCTTTGCGCCGATGACCGGTTTCTTAGAGGGGCCATACCTGGTTGCGGAGCTTCCGCTAGAATCACGCTCAGAGATGGCGCTGCGAGAGTCAGAGGCGGTCGTGTTGCGCACCTATCCGCTGCGTGAGGCGGATCTGCTGGTCACGTTGTTTACCCGGACGGAAGGAAAAGTTCGGGGCGTGGCGCGCTCGGCCAAAAAGTCCAAGCGGCGGTTTGGCGGCGCGCTCGAGCCGCTCACCTACGTGCGCGCTTTCTACGATATCCGCGAGCGCCAGGAGTTGGCCCGTCTGGACGCCTGCGAGGTGTTGGAATCTCCGCTCGCTTCGGAGGTCAGCTACCCGCGGGCGGTCGCTCTGGGACACATCGCCGAGTTGCTCGATGAGTTGCTGCCGGATCACGAAGCTAACGACGCCATCTTTCGCCTGACGCTTTCGGTGCTGCATGTGCTGGATGGTCCGGAGATCTGGATGCCCGTCACTTATTTCGATTTGTGGCTGACGCGGCTGGTTGGATTCCTGCCTGAGCTGACCGAATGCGTGGTCTGCGGGCGCAATCTGAACGGCAGCCGAGCGTACTTTCACGCGCTGGCGGATGGGTTGATGTGCGGTGACGACAAACGGCTGGCGTCCTCGGAGATTTCCAGCGAATCACGAAGCTGGGCAGCTCAAATGTTTCGTTCCCCGGTCGAAACCTTTGCCGGAGAGTCGTGGCCCAAAGAGCGTGGCGCAGACTTGCGAAGAATGCTGATCCAGATCCTGCAGCGGCATATCGAGAAAAAGCTGGTGACGGCGGCGATGCTCGAGAAAATTTCAGGAAGTCAGAAATAGGACCTACAGCCGCTGCGTGCGAACTGGCGGGCCATTGCTGTCGAACCGCAAAATCTTTACCACAGAGGACGCATAGGCCCAGGCCCAAGCCTCGCCGCCACTGCATTACAATCAAATCGTGCCTCTGCTCCACAACCTGCGCGTCACGCTGGAGATGATCAAGTGGGAGCACTCGATTTTTGCGCTCCCGTTTGCGCTGTGCGGAGCGATGCTGGCGGCCGGCGGATTTCCCTCGAGCCACCAACTCTTGTGGATCGTCATCGCCATGGTCGCGGCGCGTTCGGCTGCTATGGCGTTCAATCGCTGGGCCGACGCTTCCATTGATGCGGCCAATCCGCGCACCAGCACCCGCGCTCTGCCTGCCGGACATCTCTCACCGGCCTTTGTGGTGACCTTCGTTGTGGTATCCAGCGGCGTTTTCATTCTGGCCGCCAGCCAGTTGAACCGGCTGTCTCTGGAACTGTCGCCCGTAGCGCTGGCCGTTTTGCTGCTCTACTCCTACACGAAGAGGCTGACCCGCTGGTCGCATCTGGTGCTGGGATTCGCCCTCGGCATCGCGCCGGCCGCAGCCTGGATCGCCGTGCGCGGTTCCCTTGATCCGCGTATTTTGTTGCTCACCGCTGCGGTTACTTTCTGGGTTGCAGGTTTCGACGTCCTCTATGCCTGCCAGGACTATGAGTTTGACCGGCAGGCGGGACTGCATTCGCTGCCACGATTCTGCGGGATCCCAGCCGCATTGTGGATTGCGCGCGGGTTTCACCTGATCATGGTTGCTCTGCTTATCATGCTGCTGCTCGTATTCGGGCTGGGCAAGCTGGCCGTCGGCGGCATCCTCGCTGTCATTCTCCTGCTTGTCTACGAACATTCCTTGCTCAAGCCAAACGATCTCTCCAAGCTCAACGCGGCGTTCTTCACGATGAATGGTGTTATTTCCGTGCTGTTCTTCGTGTTCGTGGCAGCGGATGTGCTGCAGCGCAGATAGCGAATTATGCTCTCGCGGTCGGTGCGGGAGCCTGAGAAGCCCCAGGCTCCGCCTTCCGATCAATACCTAACCTATTGATTGACTCTGAGCAGCAGCACCGTGCCGCTTTCGAGCTTCACGTTGTTCTTGTCTGACGTGACCACCGATCCCTGTTGAGCGTTCGAATTTGGGGAAAGGTTTATGTTGGAAAGCCCGATCACGCCCGTGGTTTGCGCGTTGATGGGAGGTCTCCCGCCATTTTGTGCATGGCCCTCGCTCGGCCCATTGGCCTCTGCCGACGGCGATGCACTCGGAGGCGGGGTCGACCCGCCGGCCATGGGCGATCGTGCTGAGGCGCCGGCGTTCGACGCAGCTCCGCTAGGCGCGCCTCCGCCCCCACCCGCCGGGCCAGCCTGATCATTTCCGCCCTCGCCGGCCGGATTATTCTGCTGGCCGATGATGGCCTGAATCGACATCGGCAGGTTCATACTCTCGCCCTTCTTGAGCTCCGCGCGGTCGAACATAATTGCCAGCTCCGACTCTTTCTGCTCCTTGGTGCGAGGCTGCGCTTGCGTAATGTGCCCGATCATCTTCGTGTCCTTCGGCACCAGCACTTCGCCCGTCGAGGTCTTCATGTCCTGGGTGACCTTAGCAACCACCTGATCCCCGGTTTTGGCCTTCTTGGCGTCCACCGTTTTCGTCAGCTGCACGGGGATCACGCTGCCCGGGGCAATTTTCTTTTCGCCGGCCGGTTGCGAGGCGCTTCCGCCAGGTTGCGGCGAGGTGGCTGGTTGTGAGGTCTGAGGTGCCTGCGTCGGCGCGGGGGTGGGTGCCTGCGATGTTTGCGGCACGGGTTGGGCTGCGGGAGGTTGTGCTGCTCCTGGTTCTGCCGCAGGGGGCGTTGTACTCTGTGCCAGCGCCGCGCCGCACAACAATGCGCCCATGCATGCAACCGCGAATACATTCTTCATTGAAGCTCTCCTTCCAAAGTTCGATGGAAAGGCGCGCAACCGCCTGCCGTTAAGATGCAATGTTTGCCTCTCAAGGTAGGCGGCGATCTGCTGGGCGGGTGCCAACCGTGACTTCGCGAATGGCATCGGAGTACCATGCATCTCCGCCTTTCGATTCTGATCGCGGCCGTGCTCCTGGTCTTCGCTGCCGCTTGTACCAATGAAAGTCCAGACCAGATCCGCCAGAAGACTGCGGAAGAAACGGCGGCCATCAAGCGCGATAGCAAGGCCGTCGCCCAGGGCCTGAAAGATGGTCTCAGCAATAAGCGATCGGTCGACCTGAACAAGGCTTCGAAGGACGATCTGGCATCGCTGCCGGGGATTAGTTCACGGCAGGCCGACCGCATCATCGCCGAGCGCCCCTATGCCAATACCCACCAGTTGGTCTCGCGCCATGTGCTGACCGAAGACGAGTATGCCCAGGTTCAGGATCGCGTGGTGGTGAATCCCTAAAGGCGGAAACCACGAAGGACATGAAGTCACACGAAGGAAATCGGTAAAGAGGGGTCGTCCTTCGTGATACTTAGTGTCCTTCGTGGTTCGCGCTTTTCGTATCCCTTCGTGATACTTCGTGTCCTTAGTGGTTGAGGTCGGCGCGTTCCCCGTGGCACGCCGGATATTCCTGCGATATCATCAAGCAGATGGCCCTTGCACGTTCATTGCATGCTTTTCAGACCGACGATCCGCGCCTGGCGCCGATCCATGAAAAAGTCCTTGCCGGGCAGCGGCTTGATGAAAATGACGCCCTCGCGCTCTATCGCACCGGCGACATTCTTGCCGTGGGCTGGATGGCCAACTTCTTGCGCGAACGCATGCACGGCGACAAGACGTATTTCAACGTCAACCGGCATATCAATCCGACCAATGTCTGCGTGGCGGCCTGCCGGTTGTGCGCATTCGGCCGCAAGAAGGATGCACCCGGCGCCTATACCATGGCCCTGGAAGAGGCGTTCGAGACGGCGGCCTCGGGATACTCCGAGGCAGTCACGGAATTTCACATCGTCGGCGGCCTGCATCCCGATTTGCCGTTCCAGTATTTTCTTGATCTTTGCGCCGGACTGAAGCAGCGCTTCCCGCAGGTCCACTTAAAAGCATTCACGATGGTCGAGGTGGCTTACCTGGCGCGGCGCGCGAAACTCTCGATCCGGGAAACGCTGGAGCAACTGAAGGCTTCGGGCGTGGACTCCCTCCCCGGAGGCGGCGCCGAGATCTTTGCCGACCGCGTGCGCCACATCATTTGCGACCACAAGATTGACGGCGACCAGTGGCTCGAAACCGCCAGGCTCGCGCACCAGATCGGGTTGAAATCGAACGCGACCATGCTCTACGGCCACGTCGAAAATGATGAAGACCGCGTCGACCACCTGATGAAGCTCCGAGCCTTGCAGGATGAAACCGGCGGTTTCCAGACATTCATCCCCCTGGCGTTCCATCCCGACAACACACCGCTACAGCACCTGCCCAAAACCACGGGGATGCTCGATATCAAGCAGATTGCGGTGAGCCGGCTCGTCCTCGACAACTTCCCGCACATCAAATCGTACTGGCAGATGATGACTGCCAAGATCGCCCAGATCTCGCTGCGCTTCGGCGCCGACGACATGGACGGCACGGTGATCGAAGAAAAAATCTACCACGATGCCGGCGCGACTACGCCGCAAGGCATGCGCCGCGAAGAACTCGAACGCCTGATCCGCGCCGCCGGGCGCGAACCCATCGAGCGCGATACGCTCTACCGGCCGGTGACACGAACGGAGACTTCGGTTACGGTTGCGGTGTAGCCGCAAACTTGTGTAATTCCTCGACCGGTGTGTTCAGCAGATTCCTCAGCACGGCCACTTCCGCCACAATACCCGTGTGGAGCGCCGGATCCACGTCCGGTGCGAACAATGGAGAGTGATTCGAGGGCAGGGAAGTCCCTTCTGCCTTCGCCTCGGCGAACTTCTGCGGATCGGCGCCTCCCAGGCTGAAGTAGAATCCCGGAACTCCTTGCTCCACGAAGTACGAGAAATCTTCCGAGGGCGCGATCGGCTCTGCCGTGACCACATTCGCTTTTCCCAATGCAGCTTCCAGCGGCGCTCGCAGTTTCTCCGCCAGTTCAGGATTGTTGTAGACCAGGTCCGTGCCTTCGTAGCGCTCGACCAAAGGTTCGCGCGGCGCGCCTGCTCCCGCCGCTTCCGCCTTAGCCATGCGCGTGATCGCCGCCAGCACCTGCTTCCGCACCTCCGGATTGCGAGTCCGGATGGTCAACCCCATCTCGGCCTGATCGGGAATGATGTTGTTCTTGTTGCCCGCGCGAATGTAGCCGACCGTAACCACCGCCATCTCACCCGGCTTGACCTCGCGGGAGGCAATCGTCTGCAGCGCCAGAATAGTGCGCGCGGCAATCACAATCGGATCGATCGTCGTCTGCGGCATCGCGCCGTGTCCACCTTTACCGTAAATCGTGATGCGCACCGAGTCTGAATTCGTGTTGTACACTCCCGGGGTGATCCCGACGACTCCGGCCGGAAAAACATTGGCCACGTGCAAGGCCACAATAGCGTCGGGCTTTGGGAAGCGGGTGAACAGGCCGTCGCCGAGCATGGACTTGGCCCCGCCGATGGCTTCCTCGGCAGGCTGGCCGATCAGGATCAGCGTTCCGTGCCAGTTACCCTTGCTGCGCGCCATGATTTCCGCCGTGCCTAGCAGGGAAGCCATGTGCAAATCGTGGCCGCAAGCATGCATCACGGGAACATCGCGCCCCGCATCGTCTTTCGTCCGCACTTTGCTGGCATAGGCGAGACCGGTTTTCTCCTCGACCGGCAACGCATCCAGTTCCGTTCGCAGCATGATCGTTGGTCCGGCGCCGTTCTTTAGAATGGCTACAACTCCCGTGCCGCCCACACGTTCGGTTACCTCGTATCCCGCACTACGAAGGCCTGTCGCGAGCTTGGCAGCGGTTTGGGTTTCGTGCGTCGATAGCTCCGGATGCTCATGAAGATCCACATAGAACTCATGCGCTTCCGGATAAACGTTGTTCGCTTCCTTGAAGAATGAAGTCTGAGCCGTGACGAACTCGCACAACAGGAGCAGGCAAAAAACTATGCGATAGATCATGGCCGGGATGATATCGACATACCGCCCAAGGCTGCAAACCCCAACGTAATGAGCCGGCATTAATGAAATTCCCGCATTGCTCCTTGGGGTTTTTCCTGACATGAATTCTCCGCTTGCCTTTTTTATACCGGGTGTACAATCGGCTTAGAAAGCACTTGGTTGCGCACTTCGTTTCGCAAGGCCGAGGCGCTCATGAACGTTCACGTCAGCTATCGTCTTCCTAAACTTCCCGCCGTTGAAAAAGATGTTCAGCATCAAATCGAAAAACTGCAAAAGCGCCTGCAAGTCTTCCGTCCGGAACTGATCCACTTGAAAGGAGTGGTGGAAGAGGTTTCCGCCAGGGAAGGCACCAGCGTTTCGCTGAACCTGCGGCTGCCCTCGGGGCAGATGGCGGCGCAAAAGTCGGCTCCTACTCCGAACGCAGCCGTGAAAGCCGCGTTTGACGACCTGCTGCAGCAGTTGAACAAGCACAAGGAGATTCTGCGCGCCTCCCACAAGTGGCAGCGCGGACGCCGCGGCAACTCCAGCCGTCCGGGTGCGCCCGTGAGCGAGGTTCCGTTCGAGACGACACTGGCGGCCGTGTTTCCGCCAACTATCTCTTCTGAAGACATCCGTTCGTACGTCAACGTCAATCTGGCGCGGCTCGACCGCTTTGTCGAACGCGAGATCCTGATCCGTGAAGCCCAGGAAATGATCCCGCCCGGCTCGATCTCGAAAGAAGAGGTGATTGACGAAGCCATTGCGGCAGCTCTCAGCGACGGCCAGGAGAAGCCGGAAAAGTTGGCGCTGGAACCGTGGCTGTACCGCCAGGCGTTACGGGCACTGGACAGTCTTTCTCGCAGTGACGAGACGAATGGCAACGCCGTCCACTTGGAGGACTCGGCGCGCCGTCCCAATGTTCGTGGTAGCGATGAATCCGAACTGCAGTTTCATCAGCCGGATGAATCCATCACCGGCGCTACCGTGATTCCTGATTCGCGCGTTGCCACGCCCGAGCAGATCATGGCTTCGGACGAGTTGTTGCGCCTGATCGCGTCCGCTCTGCGCGATCTGGGCTCGGGTCCGCGTGAAGCCTTCATTCTGCACGCACTGGAGGGCTTCAGTATCGAAGAAATCGTCGCCATCACCGGCGTTCCATCCGATCGTGTTCTCGCCTTTGTATCCGCAGCGCGCGACCACTTGCGCAAAGCGCCTGGGTTAGCCAGGCAGTTTCGTGGCCGGTTCGCTCCGACCGGCGCAGCATAATTCCAATTCAAATTCTTTGGGGGTTCATCCATGAGCATGACTCGCGAACAAATCCGTGAATTGGCCGAATTTCAAGATGCAAACTCTTGTGCGGTCAGTTTTTACTTTCAACCCTCCACCCCGCGCAACAAAGCGCACAAAGAGGATGCGGTCCTGATCAAGGATCTGGCGCGTGAAGCCTTGCGCCACCTCGAGAGCAAGGGAAGCAAAGAGTGCGCCCGCCCCGACATCGAGCGGGTGGTAAGGCTCTCTGGAGAATTACGCAGCAACGGTACGCATGGCAAAGCCGTCTTCGCCTGCGCCAGTCAAAACCTCTGGCGCGAATACGATTTACCCGCTGCACTGCCCGACACCCAACTTTTCATAGACCGTCATTTTCATCTCAAACCTATTGCGCATTTGTTGGGAGCATCTCCGCTGCTGGGAGTCGTATTGGTGGACCGCCATCGGGCGCGAATTTTCGATTTGCGCCTGGGCGAACTGACCGAGCGCGATGACCTGTTTCATCCGCTCTCCCGCCGTGGCCGCAGCGATGGCTTTGCCGGATACGACGGTGGCCACGCACAGCGCCGGGTGGAGGACGAGGCCCGGCAACATTTCAAAAATGTCGCCGGATTGTTGAAAGAGTTCTTGGAAAAAGGCGTCTTCGAGAAATGGATTCTGGCCTGCCCGGATGAGCATCGCTCGCTGTTCGAGGCCCAACTGCATCCTTACGTCAGCCACGCACTCATCGGACGTTTCCACGCCGATCTCGGCCATGTCAACCTGGGAGAAATCCGTAGTCAGGCGCAGCAAATTCTGGAACAGTGGCAAGATCACCGCAAACACGAACTCGTCAACCAGGCTCTGACCCGGGCCCGCAGCAACGCACGCGGGGTTACAGGACTGCGGCGAGTCTTGCGCTCGATGGAACTGGGCGAGGTGCAAACCCTGCTCATTGGCGAAAACTTGCAGGCCCACGCCGTCGAGTGCACGGGATGCGGTCACATTGACGCTCACCTGGTCAGCCATTGCCCGGTCTGTGGCAGGGTCACGCAAGAAATCGTAGACGTCGGGGAAGCCATCCTGCCCTGGGTGATTCGCCGCGATATCGAAACCTTCTACGTGAAAGACGATCCCGAATTCGACAAGGTTGGAAATATCGCTGCCTTGCTGCGCTACCGCTCCGAGAAAGTCCAGCCGATCAGCGAATCCGCGAGCCACCGCGAGGAAGAAGCCGGCGCCGTCTATCCCGGCCGCCTGCGCCGTTATGCCCGGAGGTAACGACCTATGAAGGGACAGCCACCTCGGCTGTCCCTCCAGCCCAGCACGAGGTGTTCCAAAATATCGAGCGGATGAATTGTGCCGCGAGCTCATGATATTCTTCCGCCTTCCGCGCGCATTTCTGTCTTCATCCATACCTGCACGCGGAAATCATCCGCCCCGTGGCCGTTCGCGGATGAATGCAATTGAGTTCCCGTTGCAGAAGGGCCAATTCGCGAAACTCGAAACTCGAAACTGGAAACCCGAAACCCGAAACTCGAAACTCGAATCCGAAACTCGAAACTCGAAACTCGAAACTGAATTCCCCCAGGAGGATCCGTGACCTACTCGCGCCGTGACTTCGTGAAGACTTCAGTTCTGGGAGCGGTCGCAGCCGGGGTCGGAGCGAATTCCGCCATTCCGGAAGCGCTTGCCGAATCCCAGGGACACGCATCGCAGAGCGAATCGCCCAAGCGCCCGATCATCATTTGCGCCAATAACGGCTACAACTACGTGCAGGCGGCCTACGATTTGCTCAAGAGCGGCGGTGACACGCTCGACGCCGGAATCCGCGTGGTCAAAGGCCCTGAAGATGATCCCAACGACGACTCCGTGGGCCTTGGCGGCTTGCCCAACGAGGAAGGCGTGGTCGAACTCGATTCCTGCTGCATGCACGGTCCGACGCGGCGGGCCGGCGCCGTGGGCGGAGTCCGCAATATCAAGAACGTCTCCATGGTAGGCAAAGCCGTCATGCAGCATACCGGGCACGTCATGCTGGTGGGAGAAGGGGCGGAACGCTTCGCCGTCGCCATGGGACATCCGCGCGAAAACCTGCTCACCGACCGCTCGCGCAAAATCTGGCTTCTGTGGAAGGAATTCAACTCGGATCGGGACTGGTGGGGCCCGGGCATTGCCGATCCACATTTCCATCCTCCGGCCTCGGACGACAAGCCGCAGGCTGAACTCCTGAAGCAACGCATCCAGCGCCTCCAGCAGCGCGCCGCCGAACTGGGCATCGAACCGGAATTCCAACTGGCCGCCGTGCGCCGGGTCCTGTTTCCGCCCAGTGGGACGATTCACTGTTCGGTCCTCAATGAAAAGGGAGAGATGTCTGGCATTACGACGACGAGCGGCCTGGCCTTCAAACTTCCGGGGCGCTGCGGCGATTCTCCAATCATCGGCGCCGGCTGCTACACCGATCAGGATGTGGGCTCGGCCGGGGCGACCGGAGCCGGCGAAGAGAACATTAAAGTCGCCGGCGCGCACACTATCGTCGAGAACATGCGCCACGGCATGTCTCCGCAAGAGGCCGGCATGGACGCGCTCAAACGCATCGTCCGAAATTTCAATGGAGATATGTCCCGCATCCGCTACGTGGATATGACGTATTACATCCTGCGCAAAGATGGGGCCTATGCCGGTGTGAGCCTGTGGGAAGGCTACTCAGCCGGGCATCCTCACAAATTCGCTGTGCACGATGGCACCCTGCGCTCGGAAGTCGCGACCCCGCTGCTCAAGGGATATTCGCAGGAGTGGCCCCCGTTTCCACCAATCCCGGAAGACTTGAAGAAGGATTCGGAATATCTAAAGTGAGCGAGCCGGTTTTAGGTCTTCGGTGCCGCCTCTTCGGCGGCATATGCCCGACGATGCTTAACGCCGAATCCCTCGGATCTAATACCTCGCAATTATGCGAACCGCACCTTCACGTCCGGCCCTTTCTCGAGGTGGATGCTCTCCACGAACCGCACCTTGCCCGTGCGCAGCGTCAGAATGACCGATGAAGTTCGGGTGCCTTCTCCGAAGAAGCGCACGCCCTTCATCAGTGCGCCGTCGGTCACGCCGGTGGCCGCGAAAATCAACTGCTTTCCCGGCGCCAGATCCTCGGCTTCGTAGATGCGGTTCTTATCTTTGATTCCCATGCGCTCGAGCCGCTCTTCCTGGTCAGGCTTTATCACTAGTCTCCCCAGCATGTAGCCGTTCAGGCAGCGAACCGCCGCAGCGGTAATCACGCCCTCGGGTGCGCCTCCCGATCCCATGACCGCATGCACGCCCGTGCCGATGACCGCTGCTGCGATGCCGGCAGAAAGGTCGCCATCGCCAATCAGGCGAATGCGGGCGCCCGTCGCTCGGATGTCGGCAATCAGTTTCTCGTGACGCGGGCGGTCCAGCACGATGATGACAAGATCCTCCACCCTTCGATCCAGCCGGCGCGCAATATTTTTGAGATTATGCGAGACCGGGGCATCGATATAGACGGCGTCTTTGCACGACGGGCCCACGACAATTTTGTCCATGTAGCAATCGGGCGCGTGCAGCAGGCCGCCGCGCTCAGACGCAGCCAGCACCGTGATCGCGCCCGGCGCACCGGTGGCGCACAAGTTCGTTCCTTCCAGGGGATCGACCGCGATATCAACCTCGGGAACTTCGGTCCCATCCGGAAATTCGGCCCCTACTTTTTCCCCGATGTAAAGCATGGGCGCCTCGTCACGCTCGCCCTCTCCAATGACGATGCAGCCGCGCATGGGGATCGAATCCATCGTCTTGCGCATGGCTTCGGTAGCAACCTGGTCGCTGAGCTTGCGTTCTCCCTGTCCCATCGTCCGGGCGGAGGCGATCGCCGCCACTTCCACGACCCGCAGAAACCGCGATGCGAGGTCGCTCTCAATGTTTTCCCCAAAGATACGGGCTTTGCCTTCGGGGCGAGTCTGGGTTGCCATGGCTTTCTCCTATGGGCCTGATACTGGTTTGAAGGAAGTGAATTTTTCCATCGCGCCGGGTTGAGACTATAAACCAAGCGCGCGGAGAATGAAAATACAGGATTCGCCCAATCGTTTTTGTTCGGGGCTGCAGAGGCGCGTGGTATGCTCCTATCCCTGATCGGACAAGCCGATGGCCGACGCGCGCCCGCTGACTTTCCTTTGCATTACGACCTATGAAAAGGGCAGGAGTTCATGCGCGAGTGCAAGCGCCAGGGCTGCCGCGTTGTCTTGCTCACAGCCGAAAAGCTGCGCAACGCCGACTGGCCTCGCGAGAGCCTCGACAATACCTTCTATCTTCCCGAGGATATTCCGCTCCCCGACATCGTGAACGCGGTGTCCCATCTGGCTCGCCAGCAGAAGCTCGACCGCATCGTTGCCCTCGATGAATTCGACATGGAGACCGCCGCGACTCTGCGCGAGCATCTGCGCATCCCGGGCATGGGCCTTACCACCATGCGCTATTTCCGTGACAAGCTGGCCATGCGCATGCGCGCCCTCGAGCGTCATATCCGCGTGCCCGATTTCGTTCCGGTCGTGAATCACGAAGACATCCGCTACTACTTCGCCCATGTGCCCGGGCCTTGGGTTCTTAAACCGCGGCAGGAGGCCTCCGCGATTGGCATCAAGAAAATCCACGATCCCGCCGAGCTCTGGCCGATTTTGGAGAACCTGGGCGACAAGCAGTCCATGTATCTGGTGGAGAAGTTTGTTCCGGGCGAGGTCTTTCATGTGGATTCGGTGATCAGCGAAAAGGAAGTGGTCTTTGCCAATGTGAGCCAGTACGGCAAGCCGCCCATGAACGTGGCCCATGGAGGAGTGTTCACGACCTACACCGTTCCGAGAGGCAGCGCGGAGGATTCGCTATTGCGGGAAATCAACCGAGACTTGATGGCGGCCCTCGGCCTGGTCCGGGGTGTGGCCCATGCGGAATTTATCCGGGCGAACGCCGGAGGTCAATTCTATTTTCTGGAATGCGCCGCGCGCGTCGGCGGCGCCTACATCAGCGAGATGGTCGAGGCCGCGACCGGCCTTAATCTGTGGCGCGAGTGGGCGCGCATCGAAATTTCCGGCGGCGACGGTACGTACAAGCTGCCGCCCCTGCGCGAGGAATACGCTGGCGTAATCCTTTCGCTGGCGCGTCAGGAAAATCCCGACACCTCCGCGTATCACGATCCCGAAGTGTACCTGCGGATCAAGAAACATCATCATGCGGGATTGGTGTTGCGCTCTGCCGACCCGCGCCGGATTCCGGCGTTACTCGAAGATTATGCGCGCCGATTTGCGGAGGAATTTCTTGCCGTGGAACCACCGCGCGATAAGCCCACCGCGTGATCTTTGTGGCATGGTCCGCCCCTCTGTGAACTCTTGGTGTAAGCGGCATGTTTCTTTGCTACTATTTGCCCATGGCAACAACCACCAGCGAAACTACAGCCGTTGCGGAACGTCCAGCCTCTGAGCGTTCGACCCCTGAGCGCAAGGAACCCACTTATCTGTTCACCGAGAAATATGTTTCCGAGAAGAGCGAGACCGCGCGCAAATTCCTCGACTCCCGCGAGCGCCTCAATGCCAATGTGGACAAGGCGAATAATTTCCTGGTCAAGCGCTTCTACAACATCGACCACAACACCTATCTGGAAGGCGCGCTCTCGGCCAAGACAAAAGAATTAATGGGATTGGTCGGCTCCGCCTGTCTGCGCTGCGACGATTGTATTTTCTATCACGCGATCCAGGCATATCGCCTGGGCGTAACCCGCGCTGAGCAGGAAGAAGCCTTGAACGTGGCTCTCGTAGTAGGCGGCAGCATTGTCGTTCCACACCTGCGCCGCGCTTACGAACTGCTGGAAGAGATGTACGGCTAGGGAAGCGTGAATGGCAGGGGCTCAAGGGTTCACCTTGACGAACGCTCCTGCGATTCACCTCAGCGCTCTCGGCCCTGCACGACCGAAATCACCAGCGTGACCACAATCAAAGCGATGCCGCCAGCCATTTCCAGCCGCTGCGGATGCCGCAACACTTGCCACAACGCCTCCGGCGGCCAAAATACCTTTGCATCACGCATCGCATCCAGGCAGGCGAGCACTCCGGAGAGGAAGCCCACTGCAGTCGCGATCCGACGCTGTCTGTTCAATTTCACCGGTTAAAAACGGCCGAATTTCTCGGCGTTCTCCGCGCGCGGTTCTCTGCGAACTCTGCGGTTAAAAGCTTTTACCGCAGAGTTCGCAGAGGATTCGCTGAGGACGCGGAGAAGTCTGACCTGCTTTCATCGGGTAAGAGCTCTTGGCTTTTAGCTAAAAGCCTAAGAGCTAAAGGCTAACAGCTCCCCGATTCTAAAACGCGTCAATCCCCGTGATGCTCTGGGCGATGATCAACGAATGCACGTCGTGCGTGCCTTCGTAGGTCTTCACCGACTCAAGATTCATCAGGTGCCGCATGATCGGATAATCGTCGGCCACGCCGTTGGCCCCGAGAATATCGCGCGACAACCGGGCGCACTCCAGCGCCATCCAGACATTGTTCCGCTTGGCCATTGAGATGTGTTGCGGTTCCACCTTGCCTGCATCCTTCAGTCGGCCCACCTGCAGCACGAGCAACTGTGCCTTGGTAATCTCGCTGATCATCCACGTGAGCTTGTCCTGCACGAGTTGATGCGATGCAATCGGCTGGTCGCGCCACTGCTTGCGCAGCAGCGAATATTGCAGCGCGCAATCGTAGCAGGCCATGGCCGCGCCCACCGCGCCCCAGGCAATGCCGTAGCGCGCCTGGTTCAGGCACATCAGCGGAGAGCGTAACCCGCCGCTTTTGGGCAACAGGTTCGACGCCGGCACGTGCACATCCTGCAGCGAGAGGCCTGATGTGACCGACGCGCGCAGCGACCACTTGCCATGAATATCATCGGCCTTGAAACCGGGCCGGTCGGTCTCCACCAGGAACCCGCGGACGCGATCTTTTTCATCCTCGACTTTCGCCCAGATAACGGCGACGTCGGCAATCGTTCCCGACGTGATCCACATCTTCTCGCCATTGATCACATATTCGTTGCCCACCTTGCGCGCGCGCGTCCGCATGCCGCCGGGATTCGATCCGAAATCGGGCTCGGTCAGGCCGAAGCAGCCCAGCTTCTCGCCTTTCTGCATCGCCGGCAGCCACGTATTTTTCTGCTCGTCGCTGCCAAATTCGTAGATCGGATACATCACCAGCCCCGACTGCACGCTGACAAAGCTGCGCACGCCCGAGTCGCCGCGCTCGAGTTCCTGCGTCATCAGCCCGTACTCGACGTTGCCCATCCCGGCGCAGCCGTATCCCCTGAGCGACGCGCCAAAGAATCCCAGGTCGGCCATGGGCTTCACCAACTCGCGCGGGAAGCGGCCGGCGCGGTTGCATTCTTCGATGATGGGAATCAGGTTGTCTTCAATGAACTTGCGCGTGGTGTCGCGGACAAGCTTTTCTTCGTCGGTGAGAAGCGAATCGTATTGGAGGAAGTCGACTCCACGGAATTTGATGGCAGGCATGAGCGAATCTCCTGAGGAATTGGTTCCCCAAAATCCGGCGATTGATGCAGGGAAGCTACCGCCCCACAGAACCGGCTGCGCGCCGGAGGGCAAACATATGACGGTAGCAGGGGCAAGGGACGCGGGTCAACGTGTGGAAAGCAACCACCAACACACCGAATCTCACAAATGGTTCGCAACCGCATTCATTCTTCCTGATTCTGATCCAGGACTTGCCAACATGAACCCCGGTCACAACTTCAGGGTAGGTGTCTGACCAGCACAGGTTCAGGTCAGGATTTTTTTCTTCCAGCCGAGCCCATTCACCGTTATTCTCCTGCTCGGGCAAAGAAGGTGTGTTCCATGAGGCTGAGGCTGGCGAAAAAGTTCTGGCAAACAATGATTGCAGCCGCCTTGGTGAGCGTCTATTCGCTTGCTCAGGCACCCGTACGGCACGCCGATCGGATCTTTTTGAATGGAAAGATTTGGACTGAGGACCAGTCTCACCCCCAAGCCCGCGCTCTGGCGGTGGGCGGCGACCAGATTCTCGCAGTTGGCAGCGACGAGGAAATCAAAACCCTCGCAGCCCCTGACACTGTAACCATCGATCTTCAAGGACGCCTCGTTGTTCCGGGGTTCCAGGATTCTCATCTCCACTTTCCCGGGCGCTCGGTGAATGAAGTTGACCTGCACGGGATCGAGACTCTCAAAGAGTTTCAGCAACGCCTGCTGGATTTCGCCAAGGCTCATCCCTCGTTGCCCTGGATCACCGGTCACGGTTGGGGCTATTCAGCTTTTCCTAATCAGACAGTCGACAAGAAATATATCGACGAGGTGATCTCCGACCGTCCCGTCTACGTGCTCGAACGAGACGGACACATGGGATTCGGGAACTCGAAGGCGGTGCAGATTGCGGGCGTTACCAGTTCCACACCAGACCCGCCGAACGGCCACATCATGAAAGGAAAAAATGGCGAGCCGACCGGCGAGTTCAAAGAGGCTGCTCAGGATTTGATCTTCAGCAAGATTCCGCACCGGACTCTGGAAGACGAGTACGAATCCCTGCTTCAGCACATGGACGAAGCCGCGGCCGCAGGCCTCACAGCGGTGCAAGATGCCGCCACGAGTCTGGAAACATTTCCGGTTTTCGAGCGCGCCGCGGCTGCAGGTGCTTTGAAACTGCGTTTTCGTTTTGCTCCGCTCATCTTGCCCAAGGATGGCGGCGCCCCGGCCAATCACAAGCTCCAGAAGCCTTTGACCGACGCAGATTTGGCGCCCTATAAAAAGCTGCGCGATACATTCCGAGGCCCATTGTTGAAATTCGGGGCCATCAAGGGATTTTTGGACGGAACCGTCGACGCAAGGACTGCCGCCATGTTCGAGCCTTACGTTGGCGGAGGCACCGGAATTCCTTTCTGGGAGCAGGACGACCTGAACCAGACCGTCGCCCTTTATGACAAAGAAGGTTTTCAAGTCATGTTGCATGCGATTGGCGACAAAGCCATCAACATGGCCCTGAACGCCTTCGAGTACGCGGCCAAAACCAATGGCACCACCGGCCGTCGCCATCGCGTGGAACATGCGGAAGTTCCTCTGCTTGCCGATCTGCCTCGCTTCAAGCAATTGGGCGTGATCGCTTCCACGCAAGCCATGTTCGCGAGCCCTGACGCGACGGTGTTGGAGAACTTCGCTCCTCTGCTCGGTCCAGAGCGCGCATCGCACGCCGATTCATTCAAGATTTATGACGACGCCGGCGCAGTGCAAGCATTCGGCAGTGATTGGGGCGTCTTTCCATTCGAGCCGTTGCCGGCGATCTATTGCGCGGTGACTCGGATGACTCCAGAGGGAACTCCGCCCGGCGGCTGGTATCCGCAAGGACGGATCTCGGTGGAAGCCGCCCTGCGACACTTCACCCGAGACGGCGCCTATGCCAGCTTCGATGAAAATGTCCGCGGAACCATCACTCCCGGAAAGCTGGCGGATTTCGTTGTCCTGTCCAAAGACATTCTCACCATCTCACCCGCCGAAATTCTGACGACGAAAGTTCTGCTCACCGTCATGGGTGGAAAAGATACGTATCGAGACAAGAATTTTCCATAAACAAGAACCTGGAGGCGTTGTTTTCTGCCATCACTCTCATGAATCGTCAAAAACTCTTGTTCTGCCTGATGGTCGTCCTCTATGGCGTCGTGCTGCCCGGACAAACCCCAGCTCAATCCAAACCCGCTGCCGATCTGATTATTACCGGCGCGAAAATCTGGACCGTGGACAAGTCCATGCCTTCGGCGGAAGCGGTCGCGGTGCTTGGAGAACGCATTGTTGCCCTTGGCTCGAGCGCCGATGTGGATGCCTGGCGCGGGCCGCATACTCGGGTGATCGATGCCGGAGGCAAACTCCTGCTTCCCGGGTTCAATGATGCCCATCTGCATTTTGTCTCCGGCGGCAAGCAATTGGACAGCGTCCAGCTCAACGATGCCTCGAGTCCGCAAGAATTTGCGCGCCGCATCGCCGATCGCGCCAAGATAACGCCCAAGGGGGAATGGATCACCGGAGGCAATTGGGACGAAACCAAGTGGAACCCCTCCAACCTTCCAACCAAAGAGCTTATCGACGGTCTCACCCCCGACACTCCTGTGTTCGTCAGCCGCTACGACGGGCACATGGGTCTGGCAAATTCGGTGGCGTTGCGGCTGGCCGGCATTACCTCTAAGACGCCCGATCCCCCTGGCGGCAGGATTGTTCGTGACGCGCAGGGCAATCCCACCGGCGCACTGAAAGATGCGGCGACGGATTACATCGATAAAGTGATCCCACCCCTTTCGCACGCCCAGCGCCTGCGAATCGTCAAGCGAGCGCTGGCTTACGCAGCCTCCGTCGGTGTAACCAGCGCGCAGCACATGGTCGCGGACTACGACGATATTGCGGTTTACGCCGAACTCTTGCAGAGAGGCGAGCTGACCACCCGAATCTATGCCGCTCCTCTCATAACCAACGTTGACGACCAAGCAAAACTTGGGATCGGGCATGCCTTCGGTGGTCCGTACCTACGGATTGGAGCCGTGAAGGCCTTTGCCGATGGCTCGCTCGGCTCGGGTACGGCGTACTTCTATGAACCATTCCTGAATCAAGGAAATAACCGTGGCCTGCTGTCGGACGAGATGCATCCGACCTCGCTCATGCGCGATCGCTATCTGAAAGCCGATGCGGCCGGACTGCAGATCTGCACGCACGCCATCGGCGACGAGGGTATTTCGACCATCCTTGATCTTTATGCGGACCTGATCAAGGCCCATGGAGAAGCCGACCGCCGCCTGCGCATTGAACATGCCCAGCACATGGCGGCCAAGGATTTCGATCGCTTCGCGCAACTGCATGTGATCGCATCCGTCGAGCCTTACCATGCGATCGATGACGGTCGCTTTGCGGAATCGCGGATCGGGCACGACCGGGCCAGCCGCACCTATGCGTTCCGCACCTTCCTGGATCACGGTGTCCGGCTTGCCTTCGGCACCGATTGGGAAGTTGCCCCGCTCGACCCGGTGTTGACCGTTTATGCTGCCGTCACCCGCGCTACTTTGGATGGCAAGAATCCCAACGGCTGGTTTCCGGAGCAGAAACTCACTGTGGCCGAAGCGGTCGAAGCCTACACCATGGGATCCGCCTATGCTGAGTTTCAGGAAAACGAAAAGGGATCCATCACGCCGGGAAAACTGGCCGATATGGTTCTACTTAGCGACGATATCTTTTCCATCGCGCCAGAAAGAATCAGGGACGTGAAAGTGTTGAAAACTTTCGTCGGCGGCAAGATCGTTTGGGACTCAACCGCCTCCGGCAAGTAATGGCCTGCTGCCTCCTGCTTTCGAGCGGCAGAGCCTGACGATCCTCTCGGAAGAATGAACGTGTCAGACTCTTCTCACAAGCGGCGCTGGTGGATTATCGGTTTGCTATTCACCGCATCGCTCATCAATTACCTGGATCGCGCCGCCATTTCCTTCGCGCTCCCGCTCATTTCAAGAGATTTTCATCTCACATCGCAAAGCAAGGGCCTGCTGCTGTCTTCCTTCTTCTGGTCCTACGCCTTGATGCAAATTCCTGTTGGCTGGTGCGCCGACCGCTTCAATTTGCGCTGGTTCTATGCCGCCGCGTTCACCATCTGGTCATTCGCTCAGGCCCTTACGGGCGTGGCCCGCAGCTTTATCGCGTTGCTGTTTTTTCGCATTCTCCTGGGTGTTGGAGAATCCATTTATCTGCCCGGCGGAACGAAGATCGTAAGTTTGTTGTTTTCCCGGAAGGAGCGCGGCCTGCCCTCCGGCATCTTCGATTTCGGCACCCGAACCGGACTGGTCCTCGAAGGCATTCTCGTCCCTTGGCTCTTGGTTCATTTTGGATGGCGCCGCACTTTCCTGATTCTCGGCTTCGTAGCGCTAGCCTGGATTGCACCCTGGTTCCGAGTGTTTCCCCGCCGCTTGGAGACAGCGGACGCCAACTTGCCTTCGCCCGACCCGGGATCGCGTCATGCCGTTCGCAGTTTGTTCAATCGCAATTTACTGGGAATATGCCTGGGATTCTTCTGCTTTGATTATTACTGGTATGCGTTGGTTACGTGGTTGCCCGACTACCTCGTCACAGTTCGCCAGCTCAGCATCGTGCAAGCAGGATTTTATGCTTCCCTCGCGTTCTTCATGTTCGGGATTGCCGAACCAATTGGCGGATGGATCGCCGACAGCTTGATCCGCCGCGGCTGGGACGAAACCATCACGCGCAAAGGCATTGTTACGGTCGCCTTCAGCATGGGTATCTTTCTCATCGCGGCCATGCGCACGGCCCATGTTGCCATCGCGATCTGGCTGCTCATTGGAGCTTCCCTGGTCGGGCTTGCGACGGGAAACCTTCTCGCGATTCTCCAGTCCTGTGCCCCAGCGGAAGCGGTGGGAATCTGGACCGGGGCGGAAAACTTCGCAGGAAATCTCGCCGGAATTGTTGCCCCGCTTGCCGAGGGATTCCTGATCAGATCGTACGGATCATACGCCCCAGGTTTTGAACTCGCCTCGATCGTGTTGCTAGCCGGAGTGCTCGCCTACTGGCTCGTGATCGGCGACCTGAAGGCATACGGCTCCGAGGTCAAGGGCACGGGTGCGAGGCCAGTGCTCTAGCTCCGCATAAAGTGCGCTCACCGCTCCACTCCCTGGCAGCAACCACTTTTCCCGGCATCGCCGTTGCCCGAACTGGCTACTAAGAACCAGGGGGAGGATCCATCTCTGCGCGCCATCGGCCTCATTGTGAGCAGGAGCGGTACCTGGACGTGGCTTCTCCGGCTTGGCGGTCCAGGTCTGATTGTCATTGGCCTCGTCGACAACTCGGTGATCCCCATCCCCGGCGGCATGGACTTCTTCGTCATCTTGCTCGCCGCTCATCATCCTGAATGGTGGTTCTATTACGCCTTTATGGCCGTGGTGGGAGCGGTGGCCGGCGGTTACATCACTTACCGCCTGGCCAAAAAAGGAGGCAAGGAAGAACTTGAGAAGAAGGTCAGCAAGAAGCGCGTCCAGAAAGTGTATGACCGGTTCGCCAAGGGCGGTTTCTCTACCGTGTTGGTCGGCGCTATCCTGCCGCCTCCGTTTCCCATGGTCCCGGTGCTGATGGCGGCGGGCGTGATGCAATATCCGCCTCGAAAATTTCTTTCCGCGCTGGCCATCGGACGAGGCATTCGCTTCTTCGCCCTCGCCTTTTTAGGTCACATCTATGGCACGGCCATCGTGGGTTGGTTCAGCCGCTACTACAAACCTTTCCTGTACGCGCTCATTGCCCTGGCGGTCGTGGGATCGATTGGCGCCCTGGTGTATTTCAAGTGGTACCGCCCCCGCCACAAGATGCAGGACGCTCCCGCAAAACCCTGAGTCTCAACCCAATAAGCCAAGTCACTTTCGTAATTTGAAGGAAAGCACCAGCCCGGTAGATCATTTCTGGACAATGTCTGATTCTGCCAAAACGCGCCGTTGGGAAAGAATGCCCGTCGACCTGCCCGTCCGGGTAGTCACCTCCAAGGGCTTCTCGACCACCGTGGTTGAAGGCCGCGGCACCGAAATCAGCCAGGGCGGCATGGTTCTCTACGCGGGAATCCTGCTCAATCCCGGTGATCTGCTGGAGGTTGAATTCGATACTCCTTCCCCCTCGCGCATGCCCGCCATCGTGCGCTCGCGCAATGGCTTCTGTTTTGGATTAGAGTTCATTACCCCGTTGCCCGCCTGATTTTCCCTCACTTCCTCCTGTAGCGCTGCCGCCATTTTTGGTCTAACATCTTTCGGCGGTGCCAGGAGTTTCCTATGTACTTCGAGCAGTTCTACCTCGGCTGTCTCGCGCATGCTTCCTACCTGTTGGCCTCCGAGGGTGAGGCTGTAGTGGTCGATCCTCAGCGCGATGTCGATCTGTACCTCAAAGCCGCAGCCGAGCATGGCGTCACGATCCGACACATCTTCGAGACCCATCTGCATGCCGATTTTGTGTCCGGTCACCGGGAACTGGCGGCGCGCACCGGCGCGCAGATCTATATGGGGGCGCAGGCCGGCGCAACCTTTCCGCATGTGGATGTCAGCGACGGCTTCGAACTCAAGTTCGGCAAGGCTTCCATCCGCATCCTCGAGACGCCTGGTCACACGCCCGAGAGCATTTGCCTAGTGGTGACCGACCACGAGAAATCGAACTCGCCTTGGGCGGTGCTGACCGGCGACACGCTTTTTATCGGCGACGTCGGCCGGCCTGACCTCTCGCCGCGGCATACGCCAGCACAATTAGCCGGATTGCTCTACGACAGCCTGCATCAAAAGCTCCTTACGCTTTCCGACAACGTGCTGGTCTATCCCGCGCATGGCGCGGGTTCCCTTTGCGGAAAGAATATGCGGGCGGAGCGCTCGTCCACGATTGGCACCGAGCGGCTCACCAATTACGCGCTGCAGATCGACAGCAGGGAAGAGTTCATCTCGCAGCTGACCAGTCATCTGCCCACGCGCCCGGAATATTTCGCGAAAGATGCTGAGATCAACCGCACCGGCGCTTCGGCGCTGGCGGAGTTGCCGCCGCTGCGCGCCATCGAGCCCAGAGAGTTGGAGAAGATGTTGAAGGAGGGAGAGATCGCCTTAGACGTCCGCCCGGGCGATGCCTTCGCCGCGGGCCACGTGCCCGGATCGGTCAACATCGCGCTCTCCGGGCAATTTGCGTCGTGGGCCGGCACGGTGTTCGGATTGTCGTCGCATCCGGTATTGATTGCCGCAACCGACGCGCAGGTTGACGAAGCGCGCACGCGGCTGGCGCGCGTCGGCATCGAAGCCCTGGACGGCTATCTTGCTGGAGGCGTCGCCGCCTGGAAGCAGGCCGGTCTTCCGGTTGCGACCATCGCGCAGATCACTGTCGCCGACCTGAAGGCCAAATTGCCATCCGGCAGCTTGCAAGTGCTGGACGTGCGGCGCGAGCCCGAGTGGGATGTGGCTCACATCGAAGACGCGATCTGGTGGCCGCTGGATAATTTCAGGGTGTCTCCGCCGGAAATCGATCATGACGCGCCGCTGGCAGTGCACTGCAAGAGCGGATACCGCAGCATGGTCGCCAGCAGTCTGCTGCAGCGCGCAGGCTTCAGGCACGTCATCAACGTGGTCGGCGGATTTGACGCCTGGCAGCAGGCACAATTGCCATCCGTCAGCGGGAAACAAGTCGGAGTGTGATTCAAATCACATTTAAGCCTGTGGAAAAAGTGTTCCTGCAGGAACACTTTTACAACACTGTATGTACACATCCCAGTAAATTCACGCCTAATCAGCTATTTAGGAGGGCGCGCTGTTTCCAACTCTTTTCCCTGCCGGGCAATCAGCGAAATCAATTCCTCCAATTCCGATTCGCTGGTTGCTGGATTCATGCAGGTAAATTTCAGGCATTGACGGTTGCGAACGCGCGTGTGGCCAACCACGGCGCGTCCGAGATTGAACAGTCGCTGGCGAACCTGCTGGTTAATGCTGTCGGCATCGACGTTGGATGCCGAAGGCAAATAGCGGAATACGACCGTGCTCAACTGCGGTTCCGCGACCAGTTCGAGTTGCGGCGTCCTCCGGATCACCTTCGCTGCTTGGTTGGCTAATGCCATCGTGCGATCGATCATGCGGCCGAGTTTCTCGCGTCCCAGAGCTTGCAGCGAAATCCATAGCTTCAGCGCGTCAAAGCGGCGGCTGGTGAGCAGCGACGTGGTCACCAGGTTCGGGATGCCTTCCTGTTCGTGCAGTTCGGGGTTGAGATAGTCGGCGTGCATCTTCATGCAGTCGAAGTTGCGCGAATCTCGAACCAGGAACGCGCTGCACGGAATCGGTTGCCAGAATAGCTTGTGAAAGTCGATCGACAACGAGTCGGCCGCCTCGATACCGCTCAGGTGGTCGCGATGTTGAGCAGAAAACAGCAGCGCTCCGCCGTAGGCTGCGTCAACGTGAAGCCATAGACCTGCCTCCTGCGCGATCGCCGCCAGTTCTTCGATCGGATCAATCGATCCGAAGTCGGTCGTTCCTGCCGTGGCCACGATGGCCATTGGCAGCAGCTGCTGCTCATGGAGCTGAGTTAGCGCGTCTCTCAGGGCGCCGGCCTGCATCCGAAAGTGATCATCCACGGATATGCGAACCACAGCATCAGTTCCCAGGCCCAGCTGCGCCGCCGACTTTTCCACCGTGAAGTGAGCCACCTCGGAGCACAAAATCCGCAACTGGCGGGCCTCAGGCGGCAGGCCAGATTTCTGCGCCGACCACTTCCACATCCGCTGAAGAAAAGTGTCGCGTGCCAACAGCAAGCCCATGTAGTTGGATTGCGAGCCGCCGGTGGTGAACGTGCCATCTGCGCCAGACGGCAAGCCCACTTCCGTGCAGAGCCAGCGGATGAGTTTCTGCTCGACCATCGTGGCCATGGGCGCTTGGTCAAACGAATCCATCGACTGGTTCAACGCGCTGATCACAACTTCGGCTGCCAAGGCTGCCAGCAAGGGCGGGCAGTGCAGGTGAGCCGCGGTATGGGAATGGCTGACGTTGATCGAGTTTTCGATTACCGCGCGGAGCGTGGCCGCGATCTGCTCGGGCGAAGATTCGAGTGCGGGAAGGAAATCGGTATTGATCAGATGCGCCAGTTCGGCCGGGCTTTTGCCTGAATACGGCCGATCTGGTAACGCCTCGCAGATCAACTGGGCGGCCTGCGATAAGAGCTCTCGATACGCCTTCGTGCTCGCTGCGTTACATGTGAGGAAATCAGATTCGAACAAGCGGAGAGCCTCAATCGAATTCCATGGCCTAAAGCTGGTACGCTCCCAACGCGGCGCTGAAGCGCCGCTTGCGCTGAACTGCAGCGACCAGGAGCTAAGCCTTGCGCATTCCGAGGACCAGTGCCAGTACACCGCCGCCCACGAGAAGAATTCCAACTATGGGTGGAAGGCGCTCGCTGTTTTCCGTCTGGACGCTGATCTTTGCGTCGCCGATGCTCACACCGTGCTTTTCCTGATGAGGAAGTGGAACTGTGAGCGAGAGAATCCCTAAAATGATGAGCAAGATTCCAGTAATAGCAAGAGGTTTCATCAAGACTCCTTACAACCCACGAATGCAAGGCTCGTTCAAAGTTGTCAGCGGCGGTTCAAAATCGCTTGCTGCGAATCGTATCATTACCGCTCGGATTCTATGGATGCTTCTTCAAATACTGTTATGGTGGGATCAGGAAAGCGTTTAGGAGCGAACGAATGAACACTGCCAAGCTGGCGGACCGATTCCGAGTGAACCATGGGAAACATTTCAAGCTGAAAGACTTCGACCCGGCGGACACCTGGCGCTGGCACTCCCAGGAGCACGCCGCCGAGGCGCTGCAGGAGGGGGTTGCGCGAACTGCGGAGCTGCAGGACAAGCTTTATGCGGACGACCACTGGTCGCTGTTGCTGATCTTGCAGGCGATGGACGCGGCGGGAAAAGATGGAGCCATCAAGCACGTCATGTCAGGGGTGAATCCGCAGGGTTGCGAGGTGCATTCCTTTAAGGCTCCCTCCGAACGGGAACTGCAGCACGATTTTCTTTGGCGCACGACCCGGGTTTTGCCGGAGCGCGGGCACATCGGAATCTTCAACCGCTCCTACTATGAAGAGGTGCTGGTGGTGCGGGTGCACCAGGAACTTCTCGACAAAGAGAAGACTCCGCCATCGCTGGCGGGCAAGAAAATCTGGAAGGAGCGTTTTGAAGACATCTGCAGTTTTGAGCGCCACCTGGACCGGAGCGGGACCGTCATCCGCAAGTTCTTCCTGCATCTCTCCCGGGAAGAGCAGAAGAAGCGATTCCTCAAGCGCCTGGACGAGCCGGAGAAGAATTGGAAGTTCTCGGCCGGTGACATACACGAACGCAAGTACTGGGACGATTACCAGGATGCGTACGAAGACATGATCCGCAATACGGCCACCAAGCGCGCCCCGTGGTACGTGGTCCCAGCCGATAACAAGTGGTTTTCCCGCCTGGTGATTTCGAGCGTCATCGTGGAGACGCTGGAATCGCTGCATCTCGCCTATCCCACGGTCGAGACGGCGGAGCGCAAGCAACTGGCGACCGCGAAGCGAGTGCTGCTGGCAGAAAAGAGTTGAAGGGCAGCGGCAATGGTCAGTACGGCTCATGCGGACCCGCCCAACAGGGCGAAGTGGCGAACTGCCCTTTGCAGCGGGCCTTTCCAGGATTACCATAGCTGAATCGTTTACATCTTCCCCGGAGATACCCTCAACATGGGCTCAAAGAATGCCTTGTTTTGTGTGCGTCTGATTCTTGCCACTGCATTGTTCACGTTCATCGCCGTACTGAGTTTTGCGCAAACCAAGCCCGAGCGGCAATCCAAAGCGGTCAAGCCTGCGCCGGCCGCTCAGGCCAACCAGCCTGCACCCACGCCCAATGCCAGCGACACTGACACTGCCGAATCCACCAAGCCGGAAGAGAAAGCATTCAAAGGAATGAAGTACCGCCTGATCGGGCCGTTCCGCGGCGGGCGGTCACTGACCGCTGCGGGCATTCCCGGCGATCCGACCACCTATTATTTCGGCGCGACTGGCGGTGGAGTGTGGAAGTCGACTGACGGCGCCATGACGTGGACCTCCGTATTTGATAAAGAGGGGACGTCCTCGATCGGCAGCATCGCCGTAGCGAACTCCAATCACAACGTGCTCTATGTGGGCACGGGAGAGGCCTGCATTCGCGGCAACATCTCGCACGGCGATGGCGTGTACAAGACGCTAGACGGCGGCAAGACGTGGAAAAACGTGGGCCTGCGCGATTCGCGGGCGATCGGTAAGGTCATCATCAATCCGGCGAATCCGGACATCGTTTTCGTCGCGGCGCTGGGGCATCCCTATGGTCCAAATGTCGAGCGCGGCATTTTCCGAACAATGGACGGCGGGAAGACCTGGGACAAGGTTCTCTACAAAGACGAAAACACGGGCGGCATCGACGTTGCGTTCGATCCGCACAATCCGAACATTTTGTTTGCCGCGCTCTGGCAGGCGCGGCGCACCTCGTGGAGCATGGAGAGCGGCGGCCCGGGCAGCGGCTTATATCGCTCGGCCGATGGCGGCACCACCTGGAAGCATCTCGAGGAGCACGGCCTTCCCAAAGGACCGTACGGGAAAATTGGCGTAGCAGTCGCCGCGAATTCCGATCGCGTCTACGCGCTCATTGAAGCCCACAATCCCGATGGCGGGCTTTATCGTTCCGATGATGGCGGCGAAAACTGGCAACTGGTGAATCCCAGCCACAGCTTGTGGCAGCGGCCCTGGTACTACATGCACGTCATCGCCGATCCGCGCGACGAAAATACGCTCTACATCATGGATGTGGACGCCTACAAGTCCACCGACGGCGGACATCTGTTCAACAAAGTTCATGTGCCGCACGGCGACAATCACGGCTTGTGGATTGATCCGCAGAACACGCGGCGCATGATCGCATCGAACGACGGCGGAGTGACGGTGACTCTGGACGGCGGCAAGAACTGGACCCTGCAGGATAACCAGCCCACGGCGCAGTTCTATCACGTGATCACCGACAACGCCACGCCGTATCGCGTGTACGGCCCCCAGCAGGACAGCGGGACCGTCGCCATTGCCAGCCGCAGCGACGATGGCACGATCGACAACAGAGACTGGTACGACGTGGGCGGCGGCGAGGCGGGCTACATCGCGCCTTATCCTTTGGACCCAAACATTGTTTATGCGGCGGACTATCAGGGGCTGATCACGCGCTACGACCGGCACACGGGCCAGATCAAGGCAATTACGGAGCAGCCGGAACTTTCCGACGCGCACGGAGCCGCCAACCTTGAGCACCGCTTCCAATGGACCGCCCCGGTGATGATTTCGCCGCACGATCCCAACACGCTGTATCACGGCGGCGAGATGTTGTTTAAGACGACTGACGGGGGCGTCCACTGGCAGGCGATCAGCCCCGACCTGACGCGCAACGATAAGGCCAAGCAGAAAGTTTCTGGTGGCTCCATCACGCTCGACGATTCCGGCACGGAGTACTACGACACGATTTTCGCGCTGGCCGAGTCGCCGGTCACCAAGGGATTGCTTTGGGTTGGCACCGACGATGGTTTGATCCAACTGACGAAAGATGAAGGCAAGACCTGGACCAACATCACTCCGAAAGATATGCCCGAGTGGAGCCGCATCAGCCAGATTGATCCTTCAACGTTCGATGCGGGAACGTCGTACGTTGCGGTGGACCGGCATCAGTTCGATGACCTGCATCCCTACATCTACAAGACCAGCGATTACGGAAAGACGTGGACGAAGCTGGGGCAGGGAATTCCGGACACGGCGTTTGTGCGCGTGGTTCGCGAGGATCCGAAGAAGCGCGGGCTGCTGTATGCCGGGACCGAAACCGGAATCTACGTTTCGTTCAACGATGGCGCGAACTGGCGTCCGATACAGTTGAACCTGCCCACCACGCCGGTTCACGATCTGGAGATCAAGAACAACGATTTGGTCGTGGCCACGCACGGGCGGGCCTTCTGGATTCTTGACGACCTCACGCCGCTGCGGCAGTACAGCGACGAGATCGCGCAGAAAGATCTATTCCTCTACACGCCGGGTACGGCATACCGCATTCAGGCCGGTGCCAGCGGGCCGCGCCATGTTTCGAAGCTCGTAGGGCAGAATCCTCCGGCGGGGGCGATTATTTACTACTACCTGAAAGACGCTCCCAAGGCGGACTCCGAAGCCAAGCTCGAAATCCTGGATGCTTCCGGAAAAGTGATCCGCAAATATTCCAGCACCGAGACCAACACGCTGGAAGAGCCGCCCGATCCCGACGACAAGAAACCTGAAAAGGAGCTCAAACCTGAAGCGGGATTGAACCGCTTCGTTTGGGACTTGCGCTATGAAGAGGCGCGCCACGTGCCCGGTTATTATCTCTACGAATACGGCAGCGGGGCGCGCGGGCCTGTGGCAGTGCCAGGGAAATATCAGGTGCGGCTAACGGTGGGCGCGCAGACGCAGACAGCGCCATTCGAGCTGAAGCTTGATCCGCGGGTGAAGGTGAGCCAGGAAGACCTGGAAGCCCAACTGAAGCTGCTGCTCGACACCCGCGACGAGTTGAGCCGTGTGTATGACACGGTCAACCAGATCCAGGATGTGCGGGCGCAATTAGCCGGGCTGAAGCGGCGACTGCCGGAAAATGCGAGCGCAAAAAACATCGTCACCGCAGCCGACGATCTGGAGAAAAAGCTGGTGGCGATCCGCGAGGACCTCATCAACCTGGACATTACCGCGAATGAAGACTCGCTGGCGTATCCTCCGCAACTCGATGCCAAGCTGGCGTACCTCGCCATGGACGTGGGCACAGCGGACTCGGCGCCAACCGAGTCGGAGTACCGTGAGTTCGAGAAACTGAAACGGCAGAGCGGGGAATTCATTGCGCGATGGGAGGACGTCCAGCGGCGGGATCTGGCGTCGTTCCAGAAATTAGCGGCAGCGGGGAGCCTGTCTACGGTGGTGGTGCCTCCGCCGGGACGAGTAACCGAAGAGCCCCTCGCGGCTCATTGAACCGAACCAGCAATCGCTGTTTTAGGGGTTAGGTCGTAGGCTCAACGCCGAACCTAACCCCTGATCTGACGCCGTGCAGGTTTTAGAACTAAGACTTAAGACCTAAGACCGCAGCCGCAACCCGCTTTCAAACGGCTTAGGCGATTGCTTTCCTGATTACTTCTATTACTTCTGTGCCATTTCGATGGCACTGTTGTGCCCTATCGGTGTCTAAAGAGCGTTGCTATTGTTCCCGATAGAGGTGACGTGGTCCTCCCCTTCAATGAAACGTCGAGCCGGAATTGGGGGGGTGCTATGAAGATCATGCATCTGTGTTATGCGGCGATAGGCTTTGCGGTGGCCCGTTGGATATTCAAACGGCAAGCATTGCCGATAGCAGATCCAGTCGTACGTTTCCGGTCGCAGGGGCTGTTGTAAGAGGGCTCTTCACAAGCTTGGGCGCGCGCACCCGTTGCGTTTCCATTTCGTCAACGCGCGCCCTTGTTACCCTACCCTGAAGTACGATTACCATCGTTTGGCGTTGCCTGCCTCGTTTTGCCCTGCTCTCCATACAATTGAGCTCAGAGACTTCTTGCGCCGGCCTCGCGCGCCTGCGCGGGAGCAGTCCGCGTCTTTTGATCTGAGCATTCACGATGCGTCTTCCTGCAAACAGAATTCTGTTGGTGCTGCCGGTCTTGCTTGCGGTACTGGTGCCGGTGCGCGCGTCTGCGCAGGACGATCCGAACGATATGCCATTGGGCGATTTTGCCCGTACCCTGCGCAAGAAGAATCCGCCGGCACAGCCTGTGATCGATGACGACAATCTGCCGCAGGTGATGGAGCAGGTGGAGAGCAGGCGCTCTCCGGGCTCTGCGCTGCGGTTTCTGATGGCGGGAGCGGGAAAGATCTTTCAAATCTCTGCGCCTGACGTGACCTGCAGCCTGTCTTTCACGCCGAAGGTGAAATCTTTGCTGTCCAGGCAGTATTCGCAAATGGATCTTCCGGACGATCTCGTGAGCAAGGTGCAGGGCAAGGCTACAATCGAGGGAGATGCGTTGACCATACCTGTGTTCAACGGAACGGACTGGCATGTGAGCGAACTGGATGTGGCTTTGACCGTAGTGCGGAAGCCGGGTAGTCGGAGTCCATTCGAAATTGGAGAGCCTCTGGTGGGTGGCGATGAAGATGGAGTCTCTTCGATGGGAGCCGATCCCCTGCAGCAAGTGCGTCCGGAGAAGAAGCCCGACGTGACCGTCATCTATCGGATGCGAACCGCTTCGCCACCCTGGGAGCGAGCCATTTTCAGTGCGCCGTTAGATTTCGATTTGAGCCCAGGGGATGAGTGGCACTGGGCGATTGTGCAGGCGAAAGGGTATCCGCCTGAAAGTTATGCAGGCACAAGCATACAGACCGCCACGAAAAAGAATGATCAGCAAGATCCGCGTTCCCCGGTAGCCCCAGCGTTAGCTGGTCCCGAAACTCCGCCGGCTGCTACGCTGGCGCAAGCTCCGCAGTAACCGCGAAACCTGACACTGCTCTCACTGCGCTCCCGGCTTGAGGACCACGGTGTTGCGCTCGTCGCTGGCAATGATGCGGTAGAACTTCTTCAATTCCTCGGCACGGGCGACCGGCACGCTGAGCTCTTTGACCTCGAACGTGCGGCTGTAGTGAATCACGTTATTTTTCACTTCACTCTTGGCGTGGTAGCTGGCAAAGCTGTAGTCGGCATCGACGGCTGGCGGCAGGTCATCCACAACATACCCTGCGGGAATGGCAATATCGAAGGTATCGGTGTCGCGCGACGGACCTTCGAATTCAATGGGATAGTTGCGCGGCTCCTTGGTCTCGAGAATGCCGCTGGTTTTAACTCCCAGCACGCGGGGGCGAACCAGCAAGAGGCCGCCGGCATTCTTGGCATAGTCGGTCGCCTCAAAGGCATAGTGGAAGCCGAAGGGCTGATCGGTCTGATTGAGATTGGTGATGCTGGCCTGTGTGATGCGAAACAGAGACAAAGAACCGGCGAGCAAATCTTCAATCGGCTTGATGCGATCGGTATTTTTGGCGATGTTGCGCAGGCGCCAGCGCTCTCCTGAGGCGCGATCCCCGAGGCGGGTTTCCGTGACTTCACCCTTCAGGGTGCCGTTGGGATCGAGCGTGAGCTTTCCCGCCCGCACAATGCTGTTCATCGCCGTTGGCTGGCGCGGTAATGCCACAAGTTCGCCGCCTTCGGCGGTTACGAGCAGTCCGTAATTGTCCTGCAGGTAGCCTCCAATTTCACCAAAAGGGATGAGCTCGTTGGTGGGATCGAAGTAGAGCAGTTTTCCCAGGCGCGGATGCTCGATCGTCGCCACAAGCGAAGGATCGGAGAGATTCGGCGGCAGCTTGATGGCCAGGACTACATGGTTGAATCCGCCGGTGCTGGCCGGCGTCTGGGGAGTGACCGATCCCCGCTCCGCGTTGATGACTACATAAAACGACTCAATGCCAATCTGGCTCAACATCGCGCTGAGCAAAGTAGCTTTGTCCTTGCAGTCGCCATAATGGTGGGTGAAGACGTCGGAAGCGGGATGAGGCTGCCAGCCCCCGATGCCGAGTTCGATGGCAACATAACGGACATTATGTTGCACGAAATCAGCCAGAGCTTTCATCTTGTCCAGCGGGCTCTGCGCGGAGGCGGTGAGGGTCGCAACCTGCTGCGAGATTTGAGGGGAAGCATCACGGCGGCCGGCGGTCAGGCCTGCGTACCACTTGCCCATTTCGCGCCAGCTGCTGAAACTGCCCACTGAACTGCCCGTGGGAGGAAAGAAAGAGATGACCATCTGGCCTGCGACGCCTTCGATCGGGGGCATCTCAGCTTCTTTGCGAATTGCCTTTACATCGTTGATGACCCAGTTCCACTGGTTGCCGTTTTGCGTAGGCTGGGCTTCGGCGTAATTGATCCAGGACGCTTTGTATTCCCATCCAGATGGAAGCTGGAGTGAATAATGCAATTCGCGGCCTGGAATTTCACGCTGGAAGGTCCAGACTTCCTGCAGCACCAGGGGCTGCTCTTCTTCATCGTATTCATAGCCGATCACATTGCCGGGATCGGCTGCGGGAATTTGCAGGAGCGTTTCCTTGACATCGGAAATCAGCTCGCTGCCGGCAATTCTCGGAAGAGAAATTTCGACCGCTTCTTTGTCCTTCACTTCGTAATCTTTGCCCTGTGCAGGGATGCACCAGCCGTGCAGTCCTTTGATCTTGCTCTGGGCGTTGAAGGCGACCCCAACGACGCCGTACTCACGGCCCCCGGGACGAAGAATCTTGTAGACCCTGCGGACGTGGGTCTTGATCTTGTCGGCGGATTGGACGTTGACGGTTTCTTCCGCGTAGAGCAGCACAGCATCGGTCTTTTCGTCGTGAGCGGGAAGCGGGGCCGAGGCCGCGGCATGCATCCACTGGGGAGCGTCGCCCGCCAGCGCCGGGCGCGCGGCGGTCAGCAGGCATACGGCCGCGAGCAGTACGATGCGGAGTCTTTCCTCAGTTGCTGGCCGTGCTGGCGCCGGGTAGCAAGATGACTTGTTGTTCATCTCCCGTCCTCACAATCTGAAAGATTTGGCGCAGGGTAGCGTAGTTCTTCTGCGGAAGCAGCAGGAAGTCCACATTCAGCACCCGGCTCAGGTGCAGAGTGCCTTTGTCGTCCTTGGCCTCGAGAGCGTAGGTGACCGCCTTGGCATCCAACTTTGCCGGCTTGGGCAGGGTGGAAATCTGCCAGCCCAACGGGATATCGATGCTTACATCGTCCGATCGCTGAAATGGGAATTCGAAGTAAATGGGATGCACGCGCTCGGCGTGATCGAAAAGGTGCTTCTCCGGCGCAGCAAACAGGCCCACCGGGAGAAGGGCACGTTTGCCGGCTCCCGCGACCCAGCCGGGAACCTTGAGGGTGTACTCAGCCAGCAGCGTAGGAGAAGAACTTTTCCAATCGGGCTGATTGGTAAGGTCCACTTCGCAAGCGGCAGGGACAGACTCTTTGATCTCTTCCTCGAGAAATTTCTTGCGGTCAGCATCGTCAGCCAGGCGCTCTTCTACACGACGCTGTGCAGCTTCCAGTCCCGTGTAGGTGACCGTCAGCTTGCCCTCGAGGTCGCCCGCATCGGTGATCTTCAGCTGTGCCTTGCGTTGGATAGTGGATTGTGTGCTGTCCGGGAGTGAAGTCAGGAGCCAGCTACCGCCGTCCTTGTCGAGCTTCAATCCCTGCACATCTGTTTCGACCCAGGGCAGCATGCCAAAGGGAATGAACGCGGCGCCCGGATCGAAGAAGACATCTTTGCCGTTGAGTTTAACCACCACCACATTCGCGTCCAGGCGGCGGCCATCCATGGTCTGGGGATAGAAAAAGTAATTCCTTCGGTCGGCCAGCCACATGCCCGAGGCGTCGAATCCAGCAGCGCGGGCAAGGGCGAGGAACAGCCAGGTCAGTTGCTGCCCATTTCCATATTGCTTCTTCCAGATCGTCTCCACGTTGTCCGGCTCTTTTTCTTTGTTCCGTTTTTGCTCCTGCTCCGTTTTTTCAACCTCGTACGAGGTGTTACGGATTTGCTGTACCCGAGCGTAAATTTTTTGCAGCTTTACCTCGGGAGAGTCGCCGGGGGAGACGATGCTGGCCACCGCCTGCTCCATTTCCTTGTGCTTGCCAATGAAGCCTTCCAGTTGACCGTTCCGCTTCTTGCCGAGATTCTTCCAGTACTTGTCGACGTCTTTCTCGATGACATCGTCGGTGTAGATGAAATCCACGCGCGACTTCAGCTCATTCTCCGGCGGCATATAGTCTTCCGTCTGGAAGGCAGGAACGTTGCTCGCGTTCAAACTGATGACGTGGTCGGGCCCTTCGGCCGGCGGTGTGGTTCCCGGTGGCAGTTGGTTCCAGATCCAGTGGACGTGAATGGGGGCATATTCGCTGGTGTAGGGCCGGAGAGAGAATTTCGCGTCTTTGGTGAATAGCTCGCTGCTCAGAATCCACCGTGAATCAAAGACGAAATTTTCCGAGAGATCAGTTGTGTAGTAATACTCGAGGATGCTGCCAACCTGAACGTTCGGCAAGGTGAACGTCTTAGCCATGTACTTCACGCCACGAGCTTTCACGATCGACTTGTCGAAAGCCTTGCCGGTAAAGGGCACGATGGAGCCGTCAGGTTCGATGGTGCGGGCATGAATATTCCCGACAGAACCTTGTTCCTTGAAGAAAGGAATTTCTATGTCGGCATACTTCCGTCCTTCTTCCGTCAGGATCTTGATGCGGAAGTAGACGTCTTCGTGCGCGGTTCGCCCCCGGTCGTCGCGATCCACTTGATGGAAGAGAATGATGGCGGGCGCTCCGGGAGCCTTGGGCTCGCTTGTCATCTTCAACTCGTCGGGATTGACGGGTTGAAAGCCGACAGCCCAGGCTGCGGTCGCGAAGCTAACGCATACGAAAACAACCGTCAGAAGAAAAAGAGAGCGGAGAACGGGACGACGGATCAGCATGGCCGAGTTCACCTGAGGGACTACTTTGTGCCACGCCAAGCCTGAACGGGGAATGGAGAGGCTGGGCGGGCTGCCACGGAGTACCTGCACGATGTGGTAGCGCGCAGATCAGTTATCGGTCGAGACAATACAGTTACTAACTAGTCGTGTCAAGAACATCGTGCTTTGCATAGAACCATAGAAGCAGCACCTTGTCTAGCGCCGCGATCACAGCCGTCACCAGCTTGTAAATGGCATAGTTTCATGCCTCTACAAGGCCAGTCCGTGCCGTGCCGATCGGGGGGTGGCACAAGGATCGGACGAGGATGCGGCGCGAATGGGCGTGCTAAACTTAAATCAATCCCTGACAGCTGAGGCACCCATGAAATTCGGCGTCATTATCTTCCCCGGCTCTAACTGCGATCACGATGCGTTCTGGACCATCCAGCATGTTGCGCAGCAACCGGTGACATTCCTGTGGCATGAGTCGCACGATCTGGAAAACTGCGACGCCATCATTGTTCCGGGGGGATTTGCCTATGGGGACTATCTCCGCACCGGCGCGATTGCCAAGTTCTCGCCCGTGATGGAGTCGGTGCGCAAATTTGCCGCCGGCGGCGGGCTGGTGCTTGGCATCTGCAACGGATTCCAGATTCTCTGCGAGTCGGGGTTGCTTCCCGGCGCATTGATGCGGAACGTGGGTCTCAAATATGTTTGCAAGCCAGTGCAGGTCAGAATAGAGAATGCCGAGACGCCGTTCACCAACACATGCTCCAAAGGGGAAGTGCTGACCATTCCCATCGGGCACATGGAAGGGAACTATTTTTGCGATCCGGCGACCCTGGAGCAGTTACGGCGTGAGAATCGCATCGTGTTCCGCTATTGCTCGCCGGCAGGAGAGATCACCCAGGAAGCGAACCCCAACGGTTCATTGGACAACATTGCCGGTATCTGCAGCGAGGGCGGTAACGTTGTGGGCATGATGCCGCATCCCGAACGTTCGGCCGAGCCGGAATTGGGATGTACCGACGGGGTCAAGGTTTTTAAGTCGATGATAGCGGCGCCGGTCGCGCGTTGAGATACGTTTCCTAAGTCGTGGGCAAAGATTTTCCTGGCCGACCCAAAAAAATCTTTGCGATTCACAACCTCCGGGTATATTGTCTTCCTGCTTCCCCTGATGTGAGGGTTCCCCAACCCTCAAATGTTGGTTCTGCACACGCAGGGAGGCGTGTCTTCAATGACACCGAAGCAGATTCTGGATTCCTTTTCAGAAACCTTAATTCAAGACGAGCGCATCCTCAGTGCGCAAGAGCATGCGCTGGTTTCAACATTGCTACAGCATGCGAAGGCGGCAACGGACACGAGTCCCCAGGTCCAGGAGGCAGTGAAGGCGGTGATGGCGTCGGCAGTCGGCGAGATTGTCGCGCAACGTGCGTTTACCGTGCTGGGTGGAAGCATTGTGGAACGCATTCTGGAAGGAAGTTCCGCAGCTGTCGGCAATGAGCGCAGTGTAGAGGTCATGGGGCCGAAAGATCCGCAAACTCCCACTGCGCCTGGGCCGGGAGTCCGCGCGCCGCGCACCGAGCCGCAGCCTCCATCCCATGCGACACCCCGCGGTCCACAACCGCCGCATCCGGGCACCAAGGAGCCGCAGCCGCCGTCACACCGCGCTCCGACCGCTCCGGGACAACCGCAGCCCCCGCGTGCTCCCATGGGTATACCGGGCGTGCCATCGCCTTCCGATCCCCAGACGCCGACACATGGAGTCGTGAAGACAATCGTGTCGCAAGCGGGTACCGCGGTCGCCGATCGTCCTGAGGCTTTGCCGGCGCGATGCGTTGTGCTCGACGAATTTTTGGCGCCGCAGGAACTGGCGGAGTTGACCAGATTCACGCTCGAGCACGAGAAGGACTTTCAGGTCAGTGAAGTGCTCTCTCCTCATGCGGACGACGGAATCGTCAACTATGAACACCGGCGCTCGCGTGTGCTGATGGATCTGGAACGCCATCAGGACGTAATGCTGGAGCGCATCAAGACGGTGCTGCCCGAAGTACTCAGGAAACTCGACATGGAGGAGTTCAGCATTTCGGGTTTTGAAGCGCAGATCACGGCCAGCAACGACGGCGATTACTTCCATTTCCATAGCGATAACGCCAGCGATCGGGTGGCGTCCCGGTATCTGACGTTCGTCTACTTCTTCCATCGCGAACCGCGGCCATTCGAGGGCGGAGAACTGCGGATTCACGATGCGCATCTGGAGCAGGGAACTTACGTCAGCGAGGGAAGCTATCAAACGATCGAGCCCCGTCAGAACCAGATCGTTTTCTTCCCCTGCCAGTTGATGCATGAAATCACCCCGCTGCACTGCCCCTCGCAGCAGTTCGCGGACAGCCGCTTCACGGTGAATGGATGGCTTCGTCGCTAACCAACTCGGCGTGGCTGGAGTGGATGACCAGCTTGATGGGAGGAGTGTCGCGGCAAACGTTGTCCGCGACATTTCCTCCCGACCGTTATTACTGCCTGCTGGATGAGTTGCCCCTGCACCTTATTCCGCAGGGCGCCCGCGGCTTAGTCAAGCTCGATGAAGAAGGCCGGGAGCTGTATCTGAATCCGGAGTGCGTTCTTTCTCGGGGTGCGGAGATTCCTGCGGAGGTGGAACTGGATCGCGACCTTCTGTCGGGGTTCGCCTTGCAAGGAACTATCGCGTGGGTTCCGGAGTCACCGGGAAGGTCCTGGTCGCCATTTTGGCTGGGACCTGAATATGAAGGCGTGCTGCACGGCCTGATTGCCGGAGAGCCGGTTCCAGAGTCAGTGCCCAAGCGCGTAAGAGCAATTTTAGCGGCGGCCAATATCCTGGTGGATCCCGCGGCCGATCGCGTCGATCGACAGACCAGCGACACGTTGCGCAAGGCGGCGCCGCTATTCGCAAGCAAAGGCTATGCGCCGCTGCCGCATCTGCTTCACCCGTTTCACGTGGCCGCGCTGAGGCGCTACTACCGCCATCAGATCCGCAGCGGCGCCATTGCACTAGGAGACCGGCAGAGTGCCCGCCGGTATTGCGCTCACAACGAACCGGTCGCGCGCTTCTTTCATCACCAGATCACGGCCACGCTGAGCGCAGTCGCGGGCGAGGCTCTGAAACCTTCTTACGTATATTTCGCCTCGTATCTGAGCGGGGCAGAGCTGAAGAAACATACCGACCGCGAGCAATGCGATTTCAGCGTGACCTTCTCTCTGGATTTTTCTCCGGAACCGGTGCTGGCAACTCCATGGCCAATCTCGCTGGATGCTCCTACGGGAACCGTTACCGTGTACCAGGCTCTGGGAGATGGATTAGCTTACCGGGGTACTCGTCTTCCGCATTACCGCGCGCCGCTGCCGGAAGGGCAGACTTCGACGTCGATTTTCTTCCATTATGTACGCGAGGATTTTGCCGGCCCGCTGAACTGATCGCCCGTTGTCACTTCAATCCGGAGATCAGATAAAGAACCGAGAGGGTCTGGTTGTAGCTGTAGGCAAATCGTTTGCCGTCGCGGCTCACGACGATGGGAGCGACGATCACGACGCCTGCAGGAACGCCCGGTTTGAGCTCTTGCAGGAGAGTCTCTTTTCCGGTGGCAATCTCCATTTTGTAGACTCGGCTGGGGAACTCGCCGGCGTGATATCCGAATAGCAGGGAACCATCGCTCGACCATTGCGCGGCGACGAATTTGGTTTTCACGTTGACGATGGGTTTCGGCGCACCACCGTTGAGGGGATAGATGGCCATGGATCCACCGGGACCTCTCCCCAGAATTGCTTGATTGTCGGGCGATGCAGGGCCGCACAATACGCCTATCGGAGTCACCGCTCTCGCTTGTCCGGTGGAAAGATCGATTTCGTGGCAGCGGGCCGCTTCATTGGGCTGGTTCCCATTGACGATCACATTCAAGCCATTGGGCAGGAAGCGAGCCCACCCGCTCTGCATGTGATCGAGTCCAGTAACGCGGATGACCCGCGGCTGACCGCTGCCGGTGGGCAGCAAAGTCAGTTGCTTCTGTTGACTGGTGGCGAACGAAACAGCCCATTTGCCGTCGGGCGATAGGCCCCCGGAGCTGCCCTCTCCCAGGCGCACGGGCAAGCTGCCATCGACCTTCCGAATCACGACCGAATAAGTCGATCCTGCGAGTTCGCTCGCATCTTCGAACAGAACGAACTGCCCGTCAGGCGAGATGTCTCGAGCCGACTCCCAATCGTGCCATGAGAGCCCTACATCTTCTTTGCTGCCTAGCGTGGTATATCCCACCGCAAGGCGCCTGGAATAGGAGGAAGCGAGCACATGCCCGTCAGGGGCAATATCGTTAATCGTGATGCCTACAGGCAAATCCAATAGCACACGAATTTTGCCGGAAAGATCGACTGCCATCAGATCGAGGTTGTTGCCCTTCTCGGCAGCAGTAAACCAAATTTCTTTTCCATCCGGGCGCCAGGCCAACCCGGCTTCCGACTCCCATGCTGACGAAAGGGTGCGAACATGGCCGGAAAGATCCACGACTGAGACCATGCCGCCCGTATCCCAGAGCGTCGGATGATCCATAAACGCGATCTGATCTCCAGTGGGAGAAAAGCGGATATGGCTGATCCACCCGCCGCTCTGATAGAGCACGTTGCCGATGGGGAACTCGAGGCGGCTGTGGCCATCGACGTAGTGCACGACCGCGAGTTGCCCATGAGCATTCCAGTCCGCCCAGCGAACGTCGGCGAGCACTTCCCGGGGAGAGCCTCCGGCCAGCGGAGCGCGCGCAAGCACGCCATCGACGGTCTCGAGTTGGCCATTGTGATTTCCGTTGAGAACGACTGCAAGCTCGTTGGACGGCGACACGGCGAGCAGGTTGGCGTTGCTCAATTCAAGAGGCTGGGCCAGCAAAGAGTTTCCGACGGTGGAGAAAAGTTGAACGGGTTTGCCGTTCCAGGCAGCCCCGTAAATGACGGATTGCCCGTCGGCGGCGAAGCGCGCGGCATAAATCGTCCCGGCTTCAAATGTAATTCGCTTGTACTTGGGTGCGGCCGGAGGAGCCTGCAGCAAGAGCATGGCTGCGAGAGCGAACGCCGCCGCGGCCATCACGGCAGCCAACAACCACGGGAGGGAGGTCTTCGGGGCAGCTTTGGCGGGGACCGGCGCCACCTTCACCGGCGACGAGCCGGAGATGGTTTGCAGTGCGAACACCAGATCCTTGGCGGACTGGAAGCGGTTCTCCGGCTCCTTTTCGAGGCAGTGTCTTATCACGTCCTGATAGCCTGCGGGGATCGCGGCCTGATCTAAAACGGCAGTGGAAGGTTCTTCCCGCAGAACTGCGGTCATCGTGTCTACTTCGGTTTCGCCGTGGAAAGCGCGCTTTCCCGACAGCATTTCGTAAAGGATCGCGCCAAAGCTGAAAATGTCGCTGCGGTGATCGACCGTCTTGCCGCGCAACTGCTCGGGAGACATGTACGCTACGGTGCCGATGACCGCGCCATGCTTGGTGACGGTGGTCATGCTCTCGACGGAACGGCCCTCTTCCACCGGCGGTAGCAGCTTCGCGACCCCAAAATCGAGAACCTTGATGCGGCCATCGGCAGTCAGGAACAGATTTTCCGGCTTCAGATCCCGATGGACGATGTGGCGCTCATGAGCGGCGGTCAGGGCCTGCGCGATCTGGATGGCAAACGCGGCCGCTTCCCGCGCGGGCAGTGGCTCTCCCGCGAGCCGCGCGCGCAGCGTCTTGCCGACCAGCAACTCGGAGACAATATAAGGAGTGCTGCCTTCGAAGCCCACGTCGTAAATGGCCAGGATGTTGGGATGATTAAGGGCGGCGGCGGCTCGAGCTTCCTGTTCGAAACGGCGCAGATGGTCGGGATTGTCGCTGGAGGCGGGCAGGATCAGCTTGAGCGCGACATCGCGCCCTAGCCTCTCGTCGCGGGCGCGGAATACTTCTCCCATTCCCCCCGCACCAATTTTCTCCAGGACTCGATAGTGCCCGACCAGTTGACCGATCATACGCAGAACTACAACTTCCCGTGGATGGCATGTTAGGTTTGCAGGGGGTTTGAGTCAAGGCCGCAGTCCACACAATGAGTTATGGGATGCGTCGCGCCGCAGCCGGAGAGGCGGCAGGATTGAGATGACACCCGGCCTTCCCGACTGTAATATCGTTAGCCAGTGTCGTACTTCAATTCCCTTTTTCTGAACAAGGTTTCACGAGTCGTCACGCGGAAAGCGGACGCCTTGGTGGGCCGTGTTCGCCCGCTCGCTCCCACGCTGGAGAGCATGGGCCTTCGTCCTTTCGAACTGCACCTCGAACTGACCAATCTCTGTAACGCGGACTGCGTATTTTGTCCGTATCAATTTCAGCAGCGCAAAACCGAATTCATGAGCGAGCAGGTTTTTGAAAAAGCGATTGCCGATTTCGTGCAAATCGGAGGCGGTTCCGTTGGCCTGACGCCGATCGTTGGCGACGCGCTCATCGACCCGCACTTCCTCGACCGGATCAGACGCTTACGAGCGCAGGCAAACATCGATCGTATCTGGCTCACCACCAATGCCATTCTGCTCGACAAACATGGAATCCAGGAAGTGCTCGCATCGGGCATTACGCACATGAACATCAGCACCGCCGGTTTTGACGAGGCTATGTATGTTCGCGTGTACCGCAACAAGTCCTACCGCCGGATGCGGGAGAACGTCCTGGAATTGCTCAGGTTAAACGCGCGAGCCAGCACTCCGATTCCGATCACGATTGCATTACGACCAGACCGCCCTCTGGATGACGTGATGCGGGACCCTGATTTCCAGGACATCCTAGCCTTCCACCCACTGCTGGATTTCACCTGGGCCTATACATCTGCGAACGGGCGGCTGAAGCGCGAAGCGCTGCCAACGATCATGAAGCTGAGAACTGTCAATCGTCGTCCCGAATCGTGTGTCAACCTGTGGAATGGGCCAATCGTTCTGCCGGATGGGACTGTCATGGCTTGCAGTTGCGTAGCGGCCATGGACGCTCTGGTGGATTTGGCCATCGGCAATGTCCTTCGATCGAGCCTGCTCGAAATTTGGCAGAGTCAGGTGTTGAAGCAACTGCGCGACAGTTTCGGAACCGACTCCCTCAACAAGACCTGTGCCGGATGCGACATGTATCGCGACCTTGAATTCTACCGAACTCACGAGGGACGCCAAAGGGCGAGAATCAATCGAGCACGTCATTCCGGTCTGGTGCAGTTTACTTCCCGAACTTCTGTACGACCATTTAGCGGCGGCTGAGAGGTCCCGGATCGTGATTTTGGAATCCAAAACACTCGCCCGTTCGATCCTGCGACGAACAAGGCTTATCCCCGTAGCCCATGGCATCCGAATGCTCTGGCATCGCAATGACTACGAGGACCGGTTCGCCGAGATTATGCTTGCGTCCGTCCGGCCGGAGGATTGTGTCTGGGATATTGGTGCCAACGTTGGCTACTACACCGAGCGCTTCTCCAGGCTCGCTCAACACACGGTCGCATTTGAACCCGTGCCTGAGAATTGCCGGCAAATCGAATCCAAGAAACTGACGAATGTAGAATGCCATCAGATTGCGCTCGGCGATTCGATGGGCGACATACCGATGTTTGTGAATGGTCCGTTGAGTTCTGTCGCGCGGGCTTCCTCTTCGGGAATGCGTGCGCAGAGCGTAAAAATGATGCGCGGTGACGACCTTGTGTCAGTGCGGCCTCCCGCAGTGGTGAAGATCGACGTAGAGGGATACGAACAGGAGGTCATTCGCGGGATGTATCGAATCCTCGGCGGCGTGCGTTCCTTATTCGTCGAGATTCACTTCCAGATACTGGAAGACCGGGGAATGCGACAGGCTCCCGCGGCTATGGTTAAAGATCTCAATCGAATTGGATTTTCGAAGATTGACTGGCCTGACGCGTCTCATCTCGCCGCCTTCCGCATATGATGTTTCCCGGCCTCCTGGCCGCGCCTGCAGCAGCGCGCATTTCAACCTTCCAGGCCACCGGAAACCGAGGAAGCATCCCATCCATGAGCCCAACAGGGGTAGGTGCGGCTTGACTCATGCTATAATCTGAAGTCGCCTGCATTCATACCGAGGCAATCCTGTGATCTCCTCTAAAGGCGATTCCTGCGCCATTCAAGTTCTTTAGAATCGATTTACATAACGAGGTCGAACCATGTCCGGCCATTCCAAATGGGCCACAATCAAACATAAGAAGGGCGCGCTCGACGCCAAGCGCGGCAAGATTTTCACCCGACTCATCAAGGAAATCAGCATCGCCGCCAAGAACGGCGGGGGGGATCCCGATTCCAACCCGCGCCTGCGCGGCGCCATCCTGGCGGCGAAGGCCGAGAACATGCCCGCCGACAACATCAAGCGCGCCATCCAGCGCGGCACCGGCGAACTTCCCGGCGCGACCTACGAGGAGTTCTCTCTCGAGGGTTACGGCCCGGGCGGCGTTGCCATTCTGCTCGACATCAATACCGACAACCGCAACCGCACGGTCAGCGAAATCCGCCACGTCTTTGGCAAGAATGGCGGCAACATGGCCGAAGCCGGCGCGGTTTCGTGGATGTTCCATAAAAAAGGCGACATCATCGTTCCCAAAACTGCGGCCAAAGAGGATGACCTGATGAATATCGTCCTCGAATCGGGCGGGGAAGATCTCAATGACGATGGGGACAACTGGGAAATCACGACCGAGCCCTCCGCCTACGAGACTGTGCTCGAAGCCGTGAAGAAGGCCGGCATCACGCCCATCTCGTCCAGCGTCTCGTTCATTCCGCAGAACTACATCAAGCTGGAAGGGCAGGCAGCCAATACCATGATCCGACTGATGGAAGCGCTCGAAGAGCATGACGACGTGCAGAACGTGCACGCCAACTTCGATATCGACCAGAAGCTCCTGGAAGAAGTTGCCGGATAGCCTGCGACTGTTTCAGAATTGAAGGCCGCCCGCGACTGGGCGGCTTTTGTTTTAGCGCGAGCATTTCGCCAACCGAAGTTTTCAACATGTTCGTGGAAAATACTGTGGAAAACCAGCGAAGTACCTTCGTAACTGATTCACTCACTAATGCTTCAGCATTTTGCACTACGAGGGGTGCTGGCACTTTCGTGGTATATCTCGCGCATAGAAAGTTTAAGTTTCTGTGATCGGTTGTCAGCGGTGAACGTGGAATTGAGAACTGAGAACTGCTTTTGAAATCTCGACTCGACAAACTTCTGGTGGAGCGCGGCCTCGCCGCATCGCGGGAGCGCGCCCAGGCTTTGATTCTGGCAGGTAAGGTGCTCGTCAACGACCAGAAGTTGGAGAAGGCCGGAGCGCAAGTCGCAGATGAGAGCGTGATTCGACTGCTCGGTGAAGACCTGAAGTACGTCAGCCGCGGCGGATTGAAGTTGGAGCGCGCGCTCGACCACTGGAACATTTCAGTCGAGCGAAGAGTCTGTGTGGATATCGGCGCGTCCACAGGGGGATTTACCGATTGCCTGCTGCAGCACGGTGCGGCGCGCGTAATCGCGGTTGACACCGGTTATGGCCAGATGGATTTCAAACTGCGCCAGGACGACCGCGTCCGCCTGCTCGAGAAGACGAATGCCCGGTATCTGACGCGCGAGGCCCTGGGCGAGATTGCCGACTTCATCGCCATGGACGTGTCGTTCATCTCCGCGACGCTCGTGCTTCCTGCCGTAGTAGGTGCTGCCTTTCCCGCATCTGCTGATGAACGCCAAGGCCGGCAAGTCGTCGTCCTGGTCAAGCCTCAATTCGAAGCTGGCAAGGAATTCGTGGGCAAAGGGGGAATCGTCCGCGACGAGAAGGCACAACTGGCGGCGGTGGAAAAGGTAAAGACAGCGTTACTGAATCTCGGGGCTAGGCAGACGGACACGATTGAATCGCCCATCCTGGGAGCGGAAGGCAATCGCGAATTCCTGCTCTACGGCCTGCTCTGATCCCTCTGTGAACCCCTGTGCCCTCTGTGGTGAACCCTCTAGTTTCTGTACAATCACTCTTTCATGGCAAAAGCGAAGCCTCGACCATCTTTCCAGAGGAGCGTCTCCCGGAAGTCTGCCGTAACGAAGACCTCTACCCAGAGGACCGCGGGCACAAAAACCGCTGCGATCATCTCGCGTCCCGACCGTCCCCAGGTAGCGCAGATCTTTCCCGGCTTGCTCGCGTGGTTTGCCGAGCACGGATACAAAGTTGTCATCGACGAGCAGAGTGCCAACTACACGACGGGGTTGGAGGTGGTGCCGCGCTCGGAGATGGCCTCGAAGTCGCTCGATCTGGTCGTGGTCTTGGGCGGGGATGGGACACTGCTCTCAGCCGCCAGGGCGACGGCCGCCATTGACGTGCCGCTGCTGGGAGTTAATCTGGGCTCGCTCGGATTCCTGACGGAAGTTCCGCTGCACTCGCTGTTTCCAATGCTGGAAGCGATCGCCAAGGGGAATGCGCAGGTGGAGAGCCGGGCGCTGATGCAGGTGCAGTTGCTGCGGGGCGAAGAAGTTCGCGGCAGCTACCTGGTTTTCAACGATGCCGTCGTGAACAAGACCCCGCTGGCTCGCCTGAATACGTACGACCTCTACATCGACAAAGCCTTCGTTTCAAGCTACCGCGCGGACGGAATGATCGTCGCCACTCCAACGGGCTCGACCGCATATTCTCTCTCGGCGGGCGGGCCGGTGCTGATGCCGACAGTAGATGCTCTGGTGGTCACGCCGGTAGCGCCGCACTCTTTGACGCATCGGCCGCTCGTAGTGCCCGATTCCAACACCATCGAGATTCTGCTGCGCAGCGAGGAGGAAGTCGCGTATCTCAGTCTGGATGGCCAGCCCGGACTCGATTTGCGCGACGGCGACCGCGTGCGCTGTCGCCGCTCAGAGCATAAAGTCCACCTCTTCCGCACCGGGGCGGATTTCTTTCAGGTATTGCGATCCAAGATGAAGTGGGGAGAACGGCAGGCCTGACTACAGTTCCGCCCGCAGCAGATCCGCAATCTTTTCTCTTCGCCGGATCACTGTGGCTGATTTTCCTGAGACCAGCACTTCGGCTGCGCGCGGACGGGTGTTGTAGTTCGAACTCAGCACCATGCCATAGGCCCCTACATCCAGAATCGCGAGCAGGTCGCCTTCTTCCACCGCGGGCAACTCGCGGTCGCGGGCAAAGAAATCTCCCGTTTCGCACACCGGACCCACAATGTCTGCTGTCTCTGATTTAGCTGGAGTGTTGGCGCGCTGCATTACAGGAACAATTTCATGATGAGCGCCATACAGCGCGGGACGAAGCAGGTCGTTCATGGCAGCATCGACCACCACGAAGCGCTTCCCATCGTTGGTTTTTTTGTAGACGACGGAGGTCACTAGAACTCCCGCCGGACCGATGATCGAGCGTCCCGGCTCGAGGAGCAGGTGCAAGTCGAGATCTCGCAGAGGCGACATCAACGCCTTTGCATAAGCCGCGACCTGAGCGGGAAAGTCGCCGGTAACGGCCTGGTCATACGAGATCCCCAGCCCACCCCCGGCATCGACATATTCAATCTGATGACCATCTCGCCGCAACTGGCGCACAAGGTCAGCGACCCGCGCCATTGCCTCGCCGAAAGGAGCGGCATCTGTGATCTGCGATCCGATGTGAACGCTCACCCCGCGAACTCTCAGGTATTGCGCACCGGACGCCTTCGCGTACAGGGTCCGCGCTTCCGCGATGGGCACTCCGAACTTGTGCTTGCGCAATCCGGTGGAGATGTAAGGATGAGTTTCGGCCGCCACGTCAGGGTTCACGCGAAATGCGAGCGGGGCCGTATTCCGTAAGCGCCCGGCACACTCTGCCAAAGTCCACAGCTCCGATTCACTCTCGACGTTGAAGAGCAGGATGCCGGCCTTCAATGCGGCGGTCAGCTCTTCCCGAGTTTTGCCCACGCCGGAGAATACGACTCTCTTGGCGGCGCGCCGGTCGGCCGTGAGGACGCGCTCGAGTTCTCCGCCCGAGACAACGTCAAATCCGCAGCCTTTCTTGGCCAGCAAGCGCAGGATGGTCAAATTCGAATTCGCCTTCACGGAATAGCAGATCGCGTGCGGCGTCTCGCGGAAGGCGCGATCGAAGGCGTTGTAACGCTCGTGGATGGCCGCGGCGGAGTATACGTAGAGCGGCGTGCCATATTTCTGCGCGAGTTTTGTCAGAGGAATTTCTTCGCTGTGCAGTACGAAATCGCGGGCCGGGCGCAAGATTCCGCCCTTGCTCTTACGGTAGATGAACCCCGGGGGCCGCTCGGCTGCGATCGGACGAATCATTTCTTCTTATGGGAAGTGCCGCCGCGCACGCGGATGGCAACAACGGTCTGATCGTCAAAAGTTTCCACGCCAGCCGAGTGCTCGGCAACCGCTTTGAATAGTGAGTCGACAACGCATGCGGCGGACTTGTCGGCACATTCGCCGACAATGGTTTCGACTCGTCCGCGGCCGAAGAGTTCGCCCTTGCGGTTGCGCGCGTCCAACATTCCGTCGGAGAAGAACACGAACATATCGCCAGGTTTCATGCGGAATTCGAACTCGTCGTATTCCGCTTCATCAAATAAACCCAGGGGCAACCCGGTAGCCTCGATGACCTCATTCTTGCCGCCGTGCACGTAAATGGGGCGAGGCAGTCCCGAGTTCGAGACCGTCAACGTGCGTTGAGCGTCGTCCCACACCGCATAGATAATCGAGACAAACTGCGCCTCGATGCGCCGTTCGGCCAGCGACAGGTTAACCGCCGAAAGCATCTCGGAGGGCGCGGGCTCGATAGGGGCGTGCGAGCGGATGATGCCGCTCACCAGCGCCGCATAGATTGCTGCCGGAGCGCCTTTGCCGCTGACGTCCCCGATCACGATGCCAAGCCGCGACATCGAGTAGGGAATGAAGTCGTAGAGATCCCCTCCAATAGTGCGCGCCGGGACAAATTTGGCGGCCACGTCGAGATGGGCGAGCTTGGGATTGGTCTGCGGCAGCAGGCGTCCCTGCAGTTCGCGCGCCAGCGATAGATCGCGCTCCAGCCGCCGCTCCTGCCGCTCGATTTCCTCATAAAGCCGCGCATTCTCGATCGCAATCGCGATCTGCGCCGCCAGCGTGGTCATGGTGCGCTTGTGCTCTTCGGTAAAGAATCCGCGGCGCGTGTGCTCCAGATCGAGCACTCCCACGACCTTATTCTTGTAGATCAACGGCACTGCCAATTCCGACCGCGTCTCGGGATTCGCTTGCACATAGCGCGGATCTTTAGTGACGTCCGGCACCAGCACCGCTTGCCGGCTTTCCGCCGCTGAGCCCACCAGCCCTCGCCCGATGGGAATCTCGTGTTTCAGATGAATGTTCTCGTTGAAGCGCAGGGAAAAACGGTGCTGCAGTTTCTCGCCGCCGGAATCGAGCAACAGGATGCTGAACATCTGGTAATCGATCAGACGCCGCACCAGTTCGGCGATCCGGCCGAGAAGCTCATCCAGATTCAGGATGGAAGTCAGCTCGCGCGCGATTTCGTTGAGCAGCAGAAGAATGCGCGCCTGCTTGGTGGTGCGGGTATAAAGTTGCGCGTTCTCAATGCCTGCGGCCATGCGCGATGCGACCAGGGTGAGCAAGCGCCGATGCTCTTCCGTGAAGGCGCGGGGTTCACGGGCCTCGATGTCGATCACCCCGATTACGCGGTTCTTGGTGATCAGCGGAATGGCCAGCTCCGAGCACACGTGGGGAATAGCCGCGATATAACGGGGATCATTCCGCACATCGTCGATCAGAACTGCCTCCCGTGTCTGGGCTGCCAGGCCGGTAACGCCCTCGCCGACTTTGACGCGGCTGCGCTCGGCGAATTCGGGCGGATAGCCGATCTGGAAGCGGAAGCGCAACTCCTGCGTTTTTTCGTTGAGCAGCAGAATGGCGAAAATCTCGTAATCGATGACCTTGCGGACGACTTCTGCAACCCGGCGCAAAGTTGTATCCAGGTCCAGCGACGTGGCCAACACGTCGGCAACATCGAGCAGCAGCGACTCGACGGGAAGGCGATCCGGCTTGGAAACGGCAGAACCCATGGCTTGGTTATGATAGCAGCCGCGTTCAGGAATTCAGTGCGTCCGGCGTACGGCCTGAGACCGCGGGTTGAGAACGCATCCCGTGCTCAGTCCGATCCTTTGGGCACGATGCAAATGTCGGCGAGATTGCGGTACTTCTCGGCGTAATCGAGGCCGTAGCCCACCACAAATTCATCCGGAATTTTGAACCCGATGTAGTCGCCCTCCAGCGGCAGCTTGCGGCGTGACGGCTTGTCGAGCAGGGCAGCGATCTTCAAACATTTCGGCCGGCGGGCCAGCAGCATCCGTTTCAGATAAGTCATCGTCAGCCCGGTGTCCAGAATGTCTTCCACGAGGATGATGTTGCGATCCTGGATGGATTGATCGACGTCTTTGGTAAATCGGACTTCGCCGGTTGACTCCCATCCGCTCTGCAGTTCCTGGCTCGGGGTGGGACGGTTGCCATAGCTGGAGACTCCGATGAAGTCGAATGTTGCGTCCAGATCGATCTGGCGCGCGAGATCGGAGAGAAAAATTGCTGCGCCTTTCAGAACGCCGACAAGGTTCACGGCTTGTCCGGAGAAATCGCGCGTAATTTGCGCGCCTAATTCGCTGACCCGTTTCGCAATCTCTTGCCGCGAAATCAGCACCTTAAGTTCTGGCATGGCGTTTCATATTAAACTAAAAAAGCTGTCAGCCGTCAGCCATCCGCTTGCTGACTGCTTAAAGCGAGAAGCTAAGAAGGAAAGAGTGAGGAGCTGGAAGCTGTTATGAATCTGCAAGGCGTCAAACTGACGTGGTTAGGACACGCAACGTTCCGCATCGAAACTCCCGGCGGAAAGATCGTCATCATCGATCCCTGGATTATGGGAAATCCCATGTGCCCGGATGCGGAAAAGAACGTAAAGAAGGTCGACATTCTGCTCTGCACCCACGGTCATGGCGACCACATCGGGGATGCCGTCGAAATCTGCAAGAAACACAACCCGCAAGTGGTCGGAATCCCTGAGTTGGCGCGCTGGCTGGGCAAGAAGGGCGCCAAACAAATTGCCGAAATGAACAAGGGCGGGACGCAAACCATAGGCGATATCAAAGTCACCATGGTGCATGCCGATCACTCCTGCGGCATCCAGGATGGCGATGAGATGGTCTACGGCGGCGAGGCGTGCGGGTATGTCGTGGAATTTTCCAATGGCGCCAAGATTTATCACGCCGGCGATACCAACGTGTTTGGTGACATGGCCATCATCAGGGAGTTATACGCACCGGAGATCGTGATGCTTCCCATCGGCGACCACTACACCATGGGGCCGCGCGAGGCCGCATACGCCTGCAATCTGCTTAAGCCGAAGACCGTAATCCCTATGCATTTCGGAACATTCCCAGTGCTCACAGGACGCCCGAGCGCACTGCAGAAGTTAGTGCCCGGCGTGGAAGTCCTGGAGATGAAGCCGGGGCAGACCATCGGCGGCTGAAGCTCGCTTCAGCATTCGAAGTTTATGAAAGGAAAGCCTGTGCCTCAGAGCAAGAAGAAAGATTCGCGTTCCAGTTGGCGGCACTACAACTTCACCACCGCCGGACCGGTTGACGATTATCTCTACTCCATGCTGCCGAAGCGCGGCGAAGTGCTGGCAGAGATGGAAGACTACGCGACCGAGCACAACGTACCGATCGTCGGCCCCGCGGTGGCGCGGGTGTTGCAGCAATTAGCGATGGCCATCCATGCGCGCACGGTATTCGAGTTGGGATCGGCCATCGGGTATTCGACGATCTGGTGGGCGCAGGCGGTCGGCGAGAACGGCCGGGTCATCTACACCGATGGCGATTCAAAGAATGCCGAACGCGCCCGCGGATATTTCGCCCGCGCGGGCGTCTCAAAGCAAATCACGCTGCATACGGGCGATGCCCTGGAATATCTCTCAGAGCAGAAAGAGGAATTCGACATCATCTTCAACGACGTTGATAAAGACGACTACCCGCGCGTGCTGCGCCTGGTTGCGCCCCGCTTACGCAAAGGCGGGCTCTTTATCACCGACAACGTGCTCTGGAGCGGGCGAGTCGCCCAGAAGAATCCGGACGCCACCACGAAGGCGATCCTCGAGTTCAATCGCAAGCTGTATGACTCGAAAGAGTTCTACACAACCATCTTGCCCATTCGCGATGGATTGGCCGTCGCGCTCAAGAAGTAAGTTGACGATTCATTTGGGCAAAATGCCGTAGACATCGACCTCGGTCCGCGTGCTCACATAGACCTTGCCATTGGCCACTGTCGGCGGCACGAATTTTACGGCGTTGCCGGCCTGGTCCCGGTGGTTCGCGGCCATTGTGCTGTTCCAGTACTCAGTCGCAAGGTTGCCGGCGCTGTAGGCGTGCAGGATTGCCGGGCCGGTGCACGATGGGGGCACGGGCACCATGTAACAATTGGTGCCGCCGCTTGGACTCGCGTAGCCATATAAGGTGGCATCGATGGCCCATACAATGCCGTGCATGGCGGCTTGCGACGAAATCGAGAGGGCCGCACCGGGAAATTGGAACACATGCGCAGACTGCGATATCACCGAGGTATTGAACAGTTCAGTCGTCGGACTGAACGAGAATTCCTTCACCGAATCGCCTGCTCCCCCGATGTACACGTTGTTTTGCCATAATCCCGGTGTACCCCATAAACCAGACGACGGGCCCCGGAAGCTCTGCCGGATCTGATCGTTGTTGCTGGAATTGAACTGCCCCATATTGTCGCGGTCAATGAGATAGACGACTCCTTCTTTGCCCGTCTGCACCAGCAAGTGCACAGGACCGGCTCCCGAGTTCTGATTCGGCAGCAGCACAACTGCGCCCGATCCCAGGTCTGTGTCGTAGAGCTGGAGCGTGCCTTCGTCATAAGGCGTAAACCAGCCGGCGATGCTCAGGTTCACGCCATTGAGCGTGTTCCCACTGAACGGGTGCAGCCTGAGAATGCTGTCGCCGTAATCATTGTCGGGGTTTGGATTAATTTCATCGAAGTCGCCATTTCCCGTGGTGACGTAAATGTCTCCACCACTGTCGACCGCCGGTGCTCCACCCGCGGCCCAGATCCCGCCATCGGCGCCGTTCAGACCATTGGGCGTGGTGTTGAAGACCGCAGTCTGCTGTTGCACGTTGGACGCCTGGTAACTGATCACCCAGCCGTGATACGGGGTCGCATCCTCATGGGCGGAAAATGCAACCACAACGTTCCCGCCTGTCAGCGCCAGGCCGGAGCGCTGGTGTGAAAGTTGCGAGTTGAAGCTCACAATGCCGCCCACCGACCCATCGCCGGTGCCAGGCACCGACGCGGCGATGGTTACAGGAGCATTGAACTTCTCGCTTCCGGTCGCTATATCCAGGGCATGCAGCCGGTGGTAGAAGGTCCCCACGGTGCCTGAACAACTCCCTGAGTTGCTTGCACCTTTTTCCGACGCGCTGACCATATAAATCGTGTTCGTTGCGTGATCAATGACCGGGGTACCCGTCACCCCGACTTCCGGATAGATGTCGCCGAAGCAATTGCCCACATCGTTCCAGGTCACGGAAGCTTCGCCGCTCGTGCCGCCGTGCAGGGTGTCCAGCAGGTTGACCTTCCAGTACGTCACGCACGGACTGGCATCGGCATCGAACGCGTAAGCGCTGTCATGCTGTGTGGCCACAAAGATGACGTTGTGAGCGCCGCCCGCGATGCTGACGTTGGGCATCCAGAGCGGCTGCGTGTAGACAGCCCCATCCACTGAGCACGAAAACAGCTTCCCGAAGCTGGCCGTTTTTACCGTGGCAGGCTTCAAGGCATATTCCTGCTTGTTGGCTCCATCGCGCGCCAGGTCGTTGTGATAGGTGAGCACGCCGGGCAGGGCGGTAACCGCGACGGTAGCCGAGGCGGAGACGGTGGGGTCGGCCACGCTTGTGGCCGTGACCGAGTAAACGCCTCCCTTGGCCGGAGGTGTATAAAGTCCGCCCGTGCTGATCGTGCCGACCGTCAGGTTCCCGCCGATTACGCCTGCAACACTCCAAGTGACACTCGTGTTCGTAGTGCCAGAGACTGTGGCGGTGAACTGTTGTGTCTGACTCACAGCGGCAACCGCTGCCGATTTCGGAGATAGAGTAACGGAGACGGTTGCGGGCGCCGAATCGCCGCCGCTCACAACGCGGGTCGAAGCCGAAAGGCTCACCGGCACCAGTGCGGCCGAAGCCAATAATCCAGCCAAGCCGAACCACAGCCCTGCCACTCTGCTCTTCATACCTGCCTCCCCAATGACGGTATTCCGAACCAGTAGTCCGCGATTCAGGCTTAGAACTCTACACTATTTTGGTTGCGGCTGGATCAATTCCGTATCGATGGTGATGGTGATTTCGTCTCCCACCACGCCGGGAGCGCCGCTCACGCCGAAATCGTTGCGATTGATTTTCGTGCTCGCCGATGCGCCGATGCGCTGATTGCCCCACGGATCTTTGACGGGTGCGGACGGCCCATCCACGTCGAGTACCACTTCCTTGGTTACGCCGTGAATGGTCAGGTCTCCAGTAATTTGCAGCTTGCCGGAGCCTCCCGCCTTCGCCTGCTTGGAATGAAACGTGATGGTCGGATACTTCTCGACTTCGAGGAAATGCGGGCTGCGCAAATCTTTGTCCCGCGCTTCGACGCGAGTGTCCACCGAATTGGTATCGATGGTCGCATCCAGGGCGGTCTTGGAAGGATCAGATGGGTCGTACTTCGCGGTGCCGCTCACCTTGGTGAACGCGCCACGCACGGTTGAGATCCCCAGGTGCCGCACGGAAAATTGCGCGGCCGAATGATTGGGATCGATCTGCCAGGTTCCGGCCTGGGCCGCGGCCGTGGCGCCCATCGCCAGAGCGGTGACGACAGTAAGAGCAAAACGAGACATATTCAATAGTTCTCCTCTGAAAATAGTTGAGTTGAGTAATCCTAAATGGATTTGACGGGAATGGCCAACAGGTCGTCAACCAGTCCAACTTCTTTTTGTAGAAATGGTTCGGCATGGGTGACACCGCCGAGCATGCCGTAGAAGCGCGCCATAGCATCGACCCGGGCGCGGATTTCGTTATGGGCAGGGAATACCTCTTTGCCGGCATCCTGATCGCTGAATTGGGATTGGTAAGCCAGAATCGAGGCGAACTTACCCTCGAACTGCTCGCTGATATCGACGACGAACGAGGGCCGGATATCGTAATAAAGCGTAGCGTAAATGATCTTGAACGGACGGTGAGGCGCCGTAGCGCCCGCATCCTGGCGGCTGTCGAGGGGACGTCCCGTCCCCAAGCCAGTTGCCGGGTCTAGCTTCGCCAGCCCCGCCAGAAAGCAAGCCTCATAACCCAGGATTGAGGCGGTATAGTGATCCGGATGCCGTCCCTTCCAATAGGGCAAAATCACCACCCGGGGCCGCGTCTCGCGAATTACGCTGGCAACTTTGAGCCGGTTCTCCCAGGTATTTTCAACGCGCCCGTCAGGAATATCGAGCGCCCTGCGCCAGTTCACTCTCAGGAGTTTCGCGGCATCCTCCGCCTCGCGTGCGCGATCTTCGGCGCTACCGCGCGTCCCCATCTCGCCCTGCGTCAGATCCAGAATGCCGGTGCGCTGCCCGCGCTGCGAGGCCTTCAGCAGAGTGCCGCCGCAAGTCTGCTCGACATCGTCGCGATGCGCGGCGATGGCAAGGATGTCGATGGATGGACTTGCGGGAAGGGAGGACATGTCAGTCAAGATTGCCTTGCTCGAGCACCACGTTTTCGCGCACGATCAGCCGGTGCGCCGCCATCTCCTTCAGCGTGGGCAGCACGCGGTTCACGTGCTCGTCGGTGTCTACGAAGATGATGATCACCGGCAGCTTGCCTCCGGCTTCGACCAAGTGCGCGGTTTCGACGCGATGGCGTCCCAGGAATCCCGCAACGCAGTGAATCGCGGTAGCCGCGTAGACATTTTCCTTGCGCAAGTAATTGAGGATCTCCATGTGCAGCGGCCGGTGCTGCCATTTGTCGGCTTCGTTTAAGTAAATGGTGACCTGCACCGCCATGGCATCTGGCATTCTACTCGCGAACCTCCCCGGAAATCTGCCATTCCTGCCGCAAGATCCCGTACAACTCCGAATCCACGAACTGATCCCACTTGCGCAGATGTTCCCGCTGGCAGCCTTCATAGCGCATGCCGAGCTTCTTCAAAATCCGGCCGGACGCGGGATTGTGCTTGAAATGCGAGGCGAAGATGCGATGCAGACCGAGGTCTTCGAATCCGTAGCGCAGGATTTCACGCGCGGCCTCGGTGGCGTAGCCTTGGCCCCAGTATGGAACGCCCAGCCAGTAGCCCAGTTCGCCGTGCTGATGTTGCGGCTCCAGGCGCAGGCCGATGCCGCCGATCTGGCGTCCGTCAGCCCGGAGCGTGATCGCTAACCAGAGCTTGTCGGGATCCTGAGCGAGCGCGAAAAAAGCCCGCGCATCCTGCTCGGTGTAGGGATGAGCGATGCGCAAAGTCGTGGCCGCGACTTCGCGGGTGCCAATGAGCGGCAACAGTTCAGCAATGTCGCTTTCGCAGTAAGCGCGCAACCTTACTCGCGCGGTTTCGAGTGTAGGTCTCGCAGTCATCTTCAAAGTGCCCGCGCTACCGACATACCCGCTAATGCGGCTGCCAGGCACAGCAGGTTGTTGCCGAGAAAGTTGACCAGCATCAGGCCCCACTGGCCCTGCTCGAAAAACGACATGGTCTCAAAAGCATAGCTGGAAAACGTCGTGAACGAACCGCAGAAGCCGACCACCACCAGCAGCCTCCATCGCGGATCGACCAGCACGCGTTCCGTGGTCCAGATAACGAACAGTCCCACAATGAAGCTTCCAAGCACGTTGATGATGAGCGTTCCGTACGGAAAGACGGGGCCGAACTCTCGTGCTGCGAGGCGGCTCAGCACGTAGCGAAGATTGGCGCCCAGAATGGCGGCGACGGATATAGCGAGGAAGTCTTTCACGCGAACTCTCCTACAAAAGTAGTCTTGATTCTGTAGGAGTTATCAGCCGTGCAGCAGGGCGGTTATGGCGAACTCCATCGCCGTCTTCAATTTTTTACCACAGCGGACGCAGCGCAGCACAGGGGATACTGTGCCGGGAAGTTACTTCTTTCTTTCGACCAGGAATCTCGCCAGCTCCTTCAGCGTGTCTGCACGCTGTCCGAAGCTCTCCAGTTGCGCGAAAGCATCGTTCACCAGCGCATCCGCCTTCTGAACCGAAGCGTCAACACCGAACAACGCCGGATACGTGGCCTTTTCCGAAGCCGTATCTTTTCCAGCAGTTTTGCCGAGCTGCTCCGAGGTCTGGGTCACATCGAGCACATCATCGACAATCTGAAACGCCAGGCCAATGGCCAGGCCGAAAGCCCGCAGGCGGCCCACCTCGCTGTCTTTGGCGCCGGCGTACAAGCCACCGCTGACCAGGCTTGCCGTGATCAACGCCGCCGTCTTCGAGCGATGAATGTACTCGAGCATTTCCTTAGTCGGCCGCGTATGTTCGGCCTCGAGATCGACGACCTGCCCGCCGATCATGCCGTCAACGGTTCCGGTCCCGCGCGCGATCTCGGCAATGATCTTCACCCGCGCCTCCGCCGGGCACTTCAGCCGCGCCAGAACTTCGTAGGCCTGCGTCTGTAAGGCGTCGCCGGCAAGAATCGCGATGGCTTCACCAAAAACTTTGTGACAGGTCGGCCGCCCGCGCCGCAAGTCGTCATTATCGAGCGCGGGCAGATCATCGTGGATGAGCGAATAGGTGTGGAGCATCTCCAGGGCCGCGCCCAGTTCTTCCACGCCCGCGGGCAACGATCCCGCGATCATACGAGCGGCTTCCATCGACAGCACGGGGCGCAGGCGCTTGCCGCCGGCAAACACGCTGTGGCGCATCGCCTTGTGGATCGACACGGGATGCGCAGTTTCGAGCGGAATCAGCCGGTCGAGGGCAGCGTCGGTCAGGCGCTGTCCTTGTTCCAGGGTTTCAGTGAGCATGAATGGGAAAGTATAGCAAGAGGACACGACAGGTCCGGTCAGGGTCGCGCTCGGTTGCAAGCCGTAAAAGACGGCCACGGATCTCACCGATCTACACGGATCAATGCATCATTTGTTTGTCTATCCGTGGTAATCCGTGAGATCCGTGGCCGATTTTATGCTACTGCGCTCCGCGACAGCGCGGCGCTGCGCAGAACCGAAGTCAGCACGTTTCCTACGTCATCCGCGGGGCACACATCGCATGCTCCGGCGGCCAGCGCAGCCATCCACATTTCTTCATCCGGAATGCGGTGGGTGCACACGATGGGCAGTTGAGGAAACTCCCGGTGCAGATTTTCTACATCGGTCAGCTGCCAGTGCTCGATGTTGAGCACCACGGCCTCGGGACGATTGCGGGCCACCTTGTCCCGCAAGTCCTCGTTCGAATTGGTCACGTGGACCGAGAAGTGGTTGCGCAATCCGCCAGCCAGGGACTGGGCTACTCCTGGATCGCTTTCGAGTAGAACTACACTTTGGATCATAAATCCCCCGATCATCAACCGTCGTCAACGGCGCACGTTAACGCTGGACTAGGCTGCGGGGCGGCTGGGAAAACCTACTCCACAGACATCTAACAGAGCCTCGAGTCGCGGATGCTCACCGGCGCACTGGCGATTTTTCTGTCAGCGGCTCGAAGGGTTCGGCCTGGAGCTTTCCATTTTTCTTCAGCAGAATTTCAACTTTGCCTTCCGCCTGCTCCAATTCTTTCTTGCACGAGGAAGACAACTGCATGCCCTCTTCAAACAGTGTCAGCGATTTTTCTAAAGGGACTTCTCCCTTTTCGAGTTCCTGAACTATTTTCTCCAGTCGCTGGAGGCACTCTTCAAATTTGGCCAACGGGTTCGCTCCGTTTGTCTATTGTAATGCACCTACTCGGGCGGGGAGTCTACTCTTTTATGTCGGATCGCAAAAAATGATGAAAAGGTTCCCGCAATGGGAACAGCGAAAAGGTGCATGAATACTAGTCAAAAGCGATGTCGCCGATCAGAAAAACGTTTTTGCAGGATCGCTGAGTGAGGTTTGATGCGGAGTCCCTTTCTACTAGGCCGATGCGGCGGAATCGCCGCCGCCCAAAGCCTCTAAAACATCAACGGCGGCCGTGTAGCGGCCGAGCGGCGCGCTGATTTGCGCCCCCTGCGCCATTTGCTTCGCCGCAATCAACATTTCCCGCGCAATCGCGACGCCTTCTTCCCGTGCCGCTTCCGGCGTTTGCGCTCGCGCCATGCGCTCCAGAATCGAATCGGGCACGGAAACACGCAGTTCATTCTTCATGAACTCGGCGTTACGCACGCTTACCAGCGGCCAAATTCCCGCTACCACCGGAATGCGGCAATGCTCGATGCGCCGCAAAAAGTTCTCCAGCAGGCGCAGATCGAATACGGGCTGGGTGACGACGTATTCGGCTCCAGCCTCCACCTTGAATTCGAAGCGCCGAGTCTCCTCGTCCATATCGGTGAGCCCTGGGTTGGCGCCAACGCCAATCACAAATCCAGTGCCCACCCCGATTGGATTCGCGCCCAGATCGAGTCCCCGGTTCAGGTTGTGCACGATATTGACCAGCCCGATCGCGTCCACATCGAACACTGCGGTCGCATCTGGATAATTGCCCATCTTCGGGGGATCGCCTGTGATGCAGATCAGATTCTTGATGCCCACGGCAGCGGCGCCCAGCAGGTCGCTTTGAATGCACAGCACGTTGCGGTCGCGGCAGGTGTAGTGCAGGATCGCGTCAATGCCAACCTCGCGCTGAATGAGCAGCGAGAGCGCCTGGTTGCTCATGCGGGCCGAGGCCCGCGGGCTGTCAGGGATATTGACCGCGTCCACTCCCACGGACTTCAGAAATCGCGCACCTTCGATCTCCTTGCGAACATCGATGCCTTTGGGCGGCACGATCTCGACCATGGTGACGAACCCGCCGCCCGCCAGTTTCGCGCCTAGCGCGGATCGCTGCTCCAAAGGCAATGCGGCAATCGCTTTCGGCGTCGCCTGGCTGCTGGTCACGTGCGCGGCCGCAGTTTTTCCGCGAGCTTCTCCCACCCGCAGCGCCGATTTCATGACCCGGATGTGCTCGGGAGTGGTCCCACAACAACCGCCCACGAGCCGGACCCCCGCCGCCACGAATTTTCGCGCATAGCTAGCCATGTATTCCGGCGAGCATAAGTAGATGTTCCGTCCATCTACCGAGCGAGGAATTCCGGCGTTCGGCTGCGCCGACAAGGGCAGGGTCGTGAGCGCGCGCACGCGCTCCATTGCATCCAGCATGGCAACCGGGCCCACGCTGCAATTGCAGCCAACAACATCCGCTCCCCACTCCACCAGCTTCGGTACGAAAATTTCCGGGGCGGAGCCGTCCAGACAGTTGCCGTCCTCATCAATCGTTACCTGAGCTACCAGCGGCGTCGACGGACTTACCTGCTTTGCCGCCGAGATCGCCTGATGAATTTCTTCCAGGTATCCGAAGGTTTCGAGGATCAGCAGGTCGACTCCGCCCTCGACCAGTGCCTGAATCTGCTCGCGAAACGCATCCTGCGCCTCTTGAAACGAAGTCTTTCCCAGGGGTTCGATTCTGGTCCCCAACGGGCCAACCGATCCTGCGACCCACACATCGAAGCTTTTGGCGGCTTCGCGGGCCAGACGCGCGCCGGCCCGGTTCATCTCATTCACCTTGTCAGCTAAACTGTGCCGCGCCAGGCGGAAGGAATTAGCACCGAAGGTGTTGGTTTCAATAACTTCGGCGCCTGCCTGGAGATAGTCGTGGTGAATGCCGCGAATCAGGTCGGGCTGGGAGAGATTCAGTTCGTCGTAGCACCGGTTAATGAACACGCCTTTGGCGTACAGCAGCGTGCCCATGGCGCCGTCGCACAACACTGGGGCCTGTTTGAGGCGGGTAAGAAAATCGGCCGGCATATGATTGCTGAGGATACAGGATCATGGCTATCTCGCGCACGCCGTTCGCAGCCAATGGTTGGGCAATAAAGGGGGAAAATCCCAGTTTTGATTCGATGGGTTGAGGGCAATGGCATCGCGGCGGTCTGTTATAATCCACCATTTCGCAACTAAATCTTCCTTTTTCATGTCGTTAGGAGCCTGCCGTTTGAAGAAATGCATCCTTGCTTCGGTGATCGCATTATTGGCCAGCGTCAGCTTCACCGCTTGTGGAAAGTCGTCCAGCAGCACTCCTGTTGCGAGTGGCCTGAAGCAACGCGTTCTGGCCTCGCAAGGCGTATCGACTCCCCAGAGTTTTGGAAGCCTTCGCATCATCAACGGCTTCAACGACACCATCGCGCCGGTATCTCCGATCAGCGCGGGCAGTTCTCCCGGGCTAATCGCATTGTCGCCCACCCATAACATCGCGGCGGCCTACGATGCCGGCGCCACTACGGTCTATGCCGTGGACACGACCAAGGAGAGCGCCATTGGAAATATCAGGCTGCCCGGCCCGACCTCGAGCATCGTGGTTCCGACAGCGCAACAGATCGGATATGCCGCCGTCCCTTCCGCCACGCTCAATGGCTATTCCTACGTGGGTGCGGTCGTGGTGATGAACTTCTCGAACAGTTCGTCTACCGCGATTGCGGTGAACAGTGCGCAGACCGTGGTCTCGGACGCAACCGGGACGCAGTTGCTGGTGTTCAGCAACGACTCCGATTCGGTCACCGTGCTCTCCCCGGAAGCCGCCGTGCCTCCAGTGGATACGAGTTGCTTTTACACTCAGCCCAATGCCGTGTGCACGATTGTGCCGGGCTTCGACCGTCCCGTCTCCGCCATCGTGAATGGATCAACCGCCTATGTTCTGAACTGCGGCCCGCAATGCGGAGGCAAGCAAGCCAGTGTCATGGTTTTCGACCTGTCGACCTTGACCATTTCCAGCACGATTTCGGTGGACGCGGCTACCACCGCTTTTCTGAACGGCTCTACCCTTTATGTGGCCGGCACGTCTCCCAGCAACCATGCCTGTACCGGCCAGACTACTCAAGCAACAATATGCGGACGCCTGGACGTCGTCGACCTGGTTTCCGGCACGGTTACCGGCACAGCCGTCATCACCGACGGCTACCACGACCACATGGACTTGACCACCAACGGCCAGTTATTTATCGGATCGCGCGACTGCACCAACATTGGAGACGTGAACAATCCCAGCGGAGAAGTCCGCGGTTGTTTGACGATCTATAAGACGGCAGACGGTTCGGTTCTGTTTCCCCCTGACAATGGCAATGTCGACGGCCTGCAGGGATTCACCAGCCGAACGGTGGAGTATGTGGCCGAAGGCGGCTCGCTGCGCGTCTACGACACCAGAAAAGACATTCTGCTCATCAATGATTTCTTGCCGCAGGGGACGATCAACGTCATCGGCTACGTGGGCGACGTGAAGGCCATCGACTTCTTCTAGAGCTCCCTAGGGAGCAATGATGACGCCGCTATCGTAGCGACGGCGTCCCGCCGGCTGTCGAGAGGGCGTCCCGCCCTCGAGCCTCTTTCAAAGAGTCCCGTCTTCGAGCACCCATCCAGATCCACCAATACAGGAGGAATAACGCGGTGTAGTTGGCGGCCAGGAACCAGTGGTTCTCCCAACGAACGCCAGAGTACCCGTAGGACGAGAGCGGCCAAAGAAAATGGAGCGCGAAAATTCCTTGATGGGTCGGAATATCGATGAGAATGTGCAGACCCCACGCCAGCATCTCGAAGATTGGCCGTCTCGCGAAAAGCCACGCGATGCCGAATACCGTCGCAAATACGAGCAGACTGTGGCTGGCGTAATAGAGCGTCCATACATAGTGGAAATGCTGCGGCCCATGAGGATCTGGCAGCAGGGATGACGTCGTCCCACTGAGAAACCACCAGATTCTCACCACTGCCGGAATGGCAAAGCTGAAAACGTCAGGAAACACGCCCCAGAAAATTGCCCAGCCCAAAGAAAGTCGGACCCGAAACCGCTGCCGAAGGGGAAGCCCGGCACCCGCAGTCCACAGGGCGTGGGCAAGTACGTCCATAGACACCTCCGTGTAATGCGCCCGCTAAAAAGGAACGTGACGCAGGAGGGTACCACTGGTCAAAGGATCGCGTCTGTGATCGGAAGCATGACGTTTGAGCCTTCAACAGCCGTTCTGAGCACTATCGCCTTCTAACGCCAGTTTGAATGTGCAAGGAACAGTGCACTTGCGATTGGAGTCTGATAATTGTAGAGACGGAAAACTGCTATGAGCAATCTGCGCGGGTTTCGAGGCGGCTTAATTCGTACCCTTTGTGCACTTGTGATTTTGCTGTGTTGTGCTTGGTTATCCTTATACCTTGATTCCGTCGTTCAGCGCAGGAAAGCAGAACGATTCCTCTCTGATCTAAAGTCGTTCCCTTTTGCAAATGCAAGTTTTGTTCAAATACGCGATCTCGTGGTTCGGTATGGCGGTTCCACCGCACAAGAAATTCCCGGATGTACCATGCGCCAATGCACGTTCGTGGTTCGCATAGAACATCCTTTAGTGGCGCTTCCAGGTAAGGGCAGATCAGCCGAATCGCTGTACTCGGCTCTCCCATACTTGGGTATTCGTCCGTGGTTCGTTCACTCCGACTTTGAAGTTAGCCAGAACAGGCTAGAGACGTGTGGCACGCAGATAGCACAGGTGAGAAGGGGCAAACTGGGTCCGTATGAAGGCATTCTCCCAATCAAGTATCAAGTCTGGGCAGAGCGACACCTCGATATGGAGGTGGGCAATGCTGGCTACATCGTTGGACCTCCCGGCGGCATTGTTGGTCCACCCCAGGAAGTTTGGCTGGCCTGGGTTCCGCTCGTGCCGAACGCTCCAATGTCGCGTGTGTTTGACCTTGACTTAAATTGTTTCAGTGCACTTTGGCACGGCTGCAGCGGCTATCGGGAACTTGCCCCATCAGCATGGACCGATCATCAGGCAAGTTATAGGGAACTGAAAAAAGTTAGTCCTGCTCCGGGCTCATGACTATGGCTAAGTCGCGATACCGCTCATCCGCCACATCATGTGAGAGCCGAGTAAACCTACAATCCGCGGTTCCACGATGCCCTCGCGATTCCGACTGTAGCCGTTTACATCAAAACGAAGCGATTCGGCGGCAGCCGGTTTAATCTTCTTACACAAATGGGCGCGAAGGGCCGATTCTCTTCCCGGCCCTTCGCAACAGGCTTTGTGTCACTGGAGTGTGAGCTTGTAGATCGCTCCAGCGTTGTAGGTGCCTCCGTTCACGCTGACTCCATACAGATTTCCCGCTGGGTCCATCACGACTCCATACGAACTGAACCCGCTGGGAAAGTTGTAGATCAAAGCTTCGGTGCCGCCGGGAGTTAGTTTGAATACGCCCCCTGACCCGTGTTTTCCACCCTGGGTGACTACTCCGAAAATATTTCCCGACTTGTCGATCTGCAGAGGCGCTTCGGGCTCATCTCCGGCAATACAGCCCGGCTGCGTAACACAAAAGCTAAAGGGCACGGTTTCAACGCCGGTGCTCGACACTTTGAATACCTTGCCTCCGTCGATCGTGTTGAGTGTCCCGGCGACCGTGACTCCGTAGAAGTTGCCCAGAGAGTCGCGCGTCAAATTTCCCCAGTTCTGCGATTCGTACTCGTTGGGGAAGCTGTAAAGCACGCTCTCGACATCAAACGGAGTAATCTTATAAATGGTTCCTCCGTTGAACTGACCACCGCCATCGGTACTCCCGTAAAGGTTCCCCGAGGCGTCGGGAATAAGTCCCGACATTGGATATTGTCCATCCGAACAGTTCGGATCGATAGCGCAAAACGAATGGAGAATGGTAAAGGTTCCTTTGGTATCGATCTTGTAGACATCCCCGTTCCCACCCGCCCCGCCTGCTTGCACTTCATTGAGAGTCGCGCCATAAACGTTGCCTGCTGAGTCGGCAGTTACGCTTATGGTGGGAAGGGCTCCGTCATTCAGTCCGGTAAATCGATAGAGGATCGATTCCTGTCCCCCAGGGGTCAACTTAAAGACCGTTCCACATCCGGGGAAGTTCGGACCGCAGGCATCGGTTCCCCCGCCGAAGGTTGTGCCATAGAGGTTTCCTGCTTTGTCGCGGAAAAGGCTGGCAGACGGGCCGGAGCCGTCCGGCAATCCCTGGAAGCTGTACAACACGCTCAGCGTGCCGCTGGGGGTTACTTTAAAAACCGTCCCCTGTTGGTACTGTCCTCCCTGGGCCGAAACACCGTATAAATTCCCCGCGCTATCGAGGATCAGGTTGCTGCTGACGCGGGACGGGCCCGTTCCGCTGCTCGGGAAGCTGTAAATCGTTCTGAATTTGTAGGTCTGAGCGCTTAGCAACGTGGAAGCCAGCAGAAGCGCGAAAGCAGGCAAGAGCATCTTCTTCATAGTGTTCCTCTTGATGGACAAGCGTCTGGAGAGATAGTGGTGCCTCGAAGGATAAGCGGCTGGCTGAACCCTAACGAGATGCGGGCGAGTCTATCGCCGCACGAATGGCGTGACAAGATGAAGGAAAATGCATGTCGGTAGCACATGATATGTCCGGTTGAGATAGCACGTGATATGTCCGCTTTGCGGGCGGCGAGGGTAGGAGACCATGCGGAGCATGGAATCCTACCCGAAGGCCGCGATGGAGCGGGCGATGAAAGTACAGGACG
>DATGFC010000024.1:0-4222 GCA_035309485.1 Candidatus Sulfotelmatobacter sp. | reverse complement strand
GACCAACACACATGTTCTCGCGGAATGATGCAGCCTCGATGCGTTTGGCTATCGCTTTGGGTTTATGCTGCGGAATTTTTTCCGTTGTTCCCTCGCCGGTGTATTCGCAGGCCACAGCCTCTTCCAGTCGTCCAACGGCTTCTCAAGATCCAGCCGAGATCGATCAAGTTTGGCAACGCGCCAGTGCGAAGTATGATGCGCACCGCGCAGAACTCCTGGAGGAAGTCGATCGTGAGGATCACCACGGCCCATTCCGTCCGGATTGGGAATCGCTCGAACACTACGAAGCCCCCGAGTGGTATAAGGACGCAAAGTTCGGCATCTTCATCCACTGGGGCGTCTACTCAGTCCCCGCTTTCGGCAACGAGTGGTACCCGCGAAACATGTACCGCGCTGGATCCGAAGAAAACAAACACCACATCGCCACGTATGGCCCGCTCGATAAGTTCGGCTACAAGGATTTCATCCCCATGTTCAAGGCCGAACATTTTGACCCGGCCGCCTGGGCGCGGCTCTTTAAAGAAGCGGGCGCAAAATATGTGGTTCCGGTGGCGGAGCATCACGATGGTTTCGCAATGTACGACAGCGAACTAAGCGACTGGACGGCTGCAAAAATGGGCCCGCACCACGACGTCATCGGCGAACTGGCGAAAGCTGCCAGGGCCGAAGGTCTTCACTTTGGCACGTCGTCACACCGCGTCGAGCACAATTTCTTTTTGGGCGTCGGCCGCGCGATCCCCTCCGATATCAACGATCCGCAATACGCCGCCTTCTATGGGCCCGCTCACAACTGGATGGAAGCCAAACAAGGCACCCCTTTATCCAATGACTTCACGTTCGTCTCCTCCGCGTGGACCGCGGATTGGCTGGCTCGAGCCACCGAGATCGTCGAAAAATATCATCCTGACGTGATGTACTTCGATTGGTGGATCGGGCAGCCTTCGGTGCGCGCGGACTTGACACGTTTCGCGGCGTTCTATTACAACAACGAACTCAAGTACAGCGGCCACGCAGGCGTCATCAATTACAAAGACATTGCGATGCAGGAACACAGCGCGGTCCTGGATATGGAACGCGGGCAGCTCGGCGACATCCGTCCGCTCTACTGGCAGACCGACACCTCAGTGAGCAACAAGTCCTGGGGCTACATCAAGAATGACACCTTCAAGTCGCCGCAGTTCATCGTTCATCAGCTCATCGATATCGTAAGCAAGAACGGGAATTTGCTTTTAAACATCGGCCCGCGCTCGGATGGCACGATACCCGAGGAAGTACAGGCAGTGTTGCGCGATGTCGGTTCGTGGCTGCAAGTCAACGGAGAAGCGATTTACGGCACGCGTCCGTGGAAGATTTACGGCGAAGGACCAACCAAGGTAACCGCCGGCTCGTTCCACGACACGGACACTGCGGCTTACACTGCCCAAGATTTTCGCTTCACCACCAAAGGCAACACGCTCTACGCCATCGAGCTTGGCTGGCCTTCTGCAGGCGAAGCGCTTATCCATTCGCTCGGAAGCTCCGCGAGGAAGGGCCAGAAGATTGATTCGGTTGTGCTGCTTGGTTCTGATTCGAAGATTCTGTTCGAGCAAAAACCCGGCGGCCTGCATATTCAACTTCCGCCGCAGGCGCCCGGTAAGTACGCCTACGCATTCCGCATTGAGTTTGCAGGCATGACAAAGTAGTTTCTGAAAGTAGCAACGACCATGGATCGCCACAACCCCATCGCAAGGCTGCGCGGCGGCGGATCACCTTGATTGCGCAGCGTGCCAAATAGTGCTGATGGTGATGCGGTTGCCGCTTACGCGGTAGAGAACCGAATAAGGGGTTCCGCCTATGATCAACTCGCGAATTCCGGGCTCGGCCCCGGCGCGACCCAGATGCGGATGATTCCTGAGAGCTTCGACGACGGCGACGATGCGGATGGCCAATCGTTCCGCCGCGATGGGTTTGTCCAAGGTAACGTAGGCCCGAATCTCCTGGAGGCGGGCGAGCGCCACAGGGGACCAAATGATCTCCGCTGGCACGGCCTTGGCGTCACGGGACCTCTTCATCGTGGTTCTTGCCGCAAACGCATTTTGGGGGAGGAAGTTCGCGGTTGGTGCCCCAGGAGAGCAGCCACGCCTTCATCTCTTCGTGCCGGATGTAGTGTCCAGAATTCACTTGACGGTCCCCCTCGCGCATTTCCTCAAGCATTCTTTCCTGGTCAGCAACGTACGACTCGACCGCATCGGAGATGATGAAATTGGAACTTCGGCCAGAACTCTTTGCGAGCTTTGCCAGGCGGCTCTTGATTTCGGGCTTCAGCCGAATGCTGAGCGTCGCGCTTCGTGTGTTCGCCATAAACACATTCTAGCACACCGGCGCTGGGCGGCTCGGTTGCGATGCCGGTCTGAAGGGGAAAAACCACAGAGCGAAAAAACCGGTGCTGCGGCTATAGTTCCCAGTTCCAGTTGGCGAACTGTTCGCGGAGCGCGATCTTCTTGAATTTTCCGACGGACGTGCGCGGCAGTGCGTCAAGAAAAACGAAGGCGTCCGGAATTTGCCACTTGGCGAAGGATTTAGCAAGGAAAGCGCGTAGCTCTTCCGCGCTGGCCTGCGCTCCGTCCTTCAGCACAACCGCGGCCAAGGGGCGCTCCTGCCACTTCGGATGCGGGACGCCAACCACCGCGGCTTCCTTGACCGCCGGATGTCCCATCAACCTATTCTCGATATCCACGGAGCTGATCCATTCTCCCCCGGACTTCACCAGGTCTTTGGCGCGGTCGACAATCTTGATGAATCCTTCGTCGTCCATCGTGGCGATGTCGCCGGTCTTGAACCACCCATCCTCGGTCCACCGATGACCCTGGTCCGGAGACTTGTAATAGCTGGCAGCCACCCACGGTCCCCGCACTTCAAGTTCGCCAGGCGTATCGCCGTCGCGGGGAGCCTCTACCGTCTTGCCCTCGAGTCCTTCCGGGCGCATGACGCGCAGTTCGATAAACGGTGTGGGCCAGCCTTGCTTTAAGCGAACCGCGTATTGTTGGTCGGACGTCCAATCGAGCATGTGGCGCTTCAGCCTGCCGACAGTAGCCAGAGGGGTTGTCTCCGTCATGCCCCATAGGTGCAGTATGTGCAGACCGTATTTATCGAGAGTACGCATCAGTTGTTCGGGTGGCGCCGTACCACCTATGACGATGCGAACAGGCCACGAGAATTTCCACCGGCCAGGATTTTTCTCGAGGGCCTCGAGCACTCCGAGCCAAACCGTGGGCACGCCACAAGCGATCGTGACGTGTTCCTGGGAAATGAGGTCCAGAACACTTTCGGCATCGACATTGGGCCCTGGCAGTATCAGCCGAGCCCCCGCCATCGCGCAGGAATAGGGCAATCCCCACGCGTTCGCATGAAACATTGGTGCGACGGGAAGGACCGTGTCGTGGTGGCCGATCGCGAACGAATCCACTCCCATCTCGGCAAACGTGTGCAGAACCAGTGCGCGATGGGAGTACACTACGCCTTTCGAATTGCCGGTAGTGCCGGACGTGAAACACATCGCCGCGCCATCATCCTCATCGATTGCCGGGTAGCGGAAATCGTCGCTCGCTCCCGCAAGAAGTTCCTCGTAGTTCAAAAAGCCGCCCGGGATGCTCCCTCCGCCGTACGGGACGACGATGACACGCTCGAAGGACACGCTGGCGCGGAATTTTTCCAATGTCGGCAGTAGCACGTCGTCAATAATCAGGAACCGGTCCTCGGCGTGGTTGATGATGGCCGCGAGTTCGTGCGGGTGCAGGCGCAGGTTCAGCGTGTGCAGGATTCCCCCCGCGCATGGCACGCCGAAGAACGCTTCGAGATGTCCCGAATGATTCCACATCATGGAAGCGACCCGGTCCCCCGGTTGCATGCCGAGTTTGGTCATCGCATCGGCAAGGCGCCGGGCGCGGCGGTAGAAGTCCCCGTATGTGCTACGCACAATCGAGCGGTCCGGCCTGCGGGAAGCGATCTCGACGCGGTGGAAGAGCTTGCCGGCCCGCTCCAGAATTGCTGTGAGCGTCAGCGGAAAATCCATCATGGTGCCGCGCATAAAGCGTCCTCTTCCGATCCAATTTGGCGGCATCCTACCATTATTCGGACAACGCAGGTGGCTCAACCCCTACAGGATCGGGCTTTGGATGAGCAAAGGAACCGCTCCAGAAGGTCGGAGTTTGCCGAGGGCAGGCCGGGACCGCTAGACTCTTTC
>DATGFC010000023.1:0-8137 GCA_035309485.1 Candidatus Sulfotelmatobacter sp. | reverse complement strand
CCATGTTCCCTGTTTCCAGGAGAGAGTTGGCACCAGACATCCGGGATATATGATCCGGGATCGGTTGCCGTGGCGTCTCAGGGCTCGTCCCTCAGCCACTCTGCATGAAATTCAGGTCCACCCCGAAGGATGAACTTGTTCCTAAGATGCTACAGAAAGTAGGGGGCTGGCGTCAAGGGCAATCGGTGGCCCCAGAAACCATCGATTTTGAGTCCTCGCTGGGCGGCCTGTTGAAGGATAATTCTGAAATTCTTGCGCACTCAGGAGGTCCCCCGTGATCCTGCGAAATCTGGCGATCGCCGTTCGGGTACTTACTCGAAGTCCTCAGTTCACATTGACTGCGGTGGTGACGATCGCGCTAGGACTCGGTGCCAGCGCGGCAATTTTCAGCGTGGCCAACGCGGTCTTGCTGCAGCCGATTCCCTACCGAGATGCGGACCAGTTGGTGATCGCGGGCATGGAGTTGCGCCAGCGGCATGTGCGCGACCTGCAGTTTTCAAATGCGGACTACATCGACCTGCGCGACGGGACAAAAGATTTTTTTGAAGACTTCGCCGGCGTGTTCACATTTCGAGGAGTGCTGCCCGGAGCGGACGGAACGGCGGAACAGGTTCGAAATGCCATCGTCACCACGAATTTCTTTCGGTTGATGGGGGAACGAATCGCGATTGGCCGCGATTTCCAGGATGAAGATGGGGTGCCGCAGCCGAAAGCAGCGCCAGGAACGACCCCAGGTCCTCAACTGCCACTGGTCGCGATCATCAGCTGGGAATATTTTCAACGGCGGTATGGGGCGAACGCGGCAATTCTCGGCCATGCGCTCGTGCCGGGAGCGCCGCAGGCTCCAGTCGTTGTTGGCGTACTGGCTCCGAACTTCCGCCTGTATTTCCCGCCCGAGGCTAATGAGGAGGAGGCTCCGGACATTTGGGTAGCGAACCGTCTGGATTACGATGCCGCGAATCGCATTGCGTTCTCGATCCGTCCCATTGGACGTCTGAAGCCCGGCGTGTCTCTCGAGCAGGCGCAAAAGGCGGCCGACCGAGTGGCGGCTGAAACCCGAAAGAATTTCCTCATTTCTGGAACCGCAGGATACTTCATTGACCTGGAGCCGCTGCGGCATCACTTGGTAGCAAATGTGAGGCCGGCAATTCTGGCGCTGCTGGGGTCAGCAATTTTCTTGTTGCTGATTGCGTGCGCGAATGTGGCAAATCTTCTTTTGGTCCGCGCTTCGTTGCGGGAGCGGGAACTGGCCGTGCGTGCCGCCATCGGGGCCGACCGGTGGCGATTGCTGGTCCCGCTGCTGTCCGAAGCGGTCGTGCTCGCAGCCGCGGGTACGGTCGCCGGATTGGCTTTGGCGTGGATCGGGATTCAGGTTCTGCTGGCCGTAGCGCCGCCGAACCTTCCCCGCATGGAGACGATTCGGATTGATTTTTCCGTGCTTGGCTTCACCGCGTTGGCCTGCCTGGCTGCGACGGCGATCTTTGGCGTGATTCCTGCCTGGCGGGCGTCGAGGCCCGGAGTGGCGAATTTGTTGCGCGGCAGCAGTCGCAATGCCGGACTATTGGGCGGAAACAGATTGCGCAGCGCAGTAGTCATGGTGGAGGTAGCTCTGTCGTTCGTGCTGCTAGTCGGGTCGGGGCTCATGCTGCGCAGCTTTTTCGAACTGCAGCACACGGATCCGGGCTTCGACGCGAGCCGGCTATTAACGTTTCAAGTAGTCAGCGTCGATGGGGGCGGAGATAAGCCGGAAGCACGCGCCGCGTTCGTCCGCCGAATCCAAGATCGTGTGCGGGCCATTCCCGGAGTGGAGAGCGTAACCGCCTCGAGTCCTTTTCCTCTGGCTGGAGGGTTCAGTCCCATCCGCTGGGGCACAGGCGAGGCTCTCGCCGATGCCAGCAAGTTTCAAGCGGCGGATTTTGAAATCGTTCTGCCGGGATATTTCGAAACCCTGCGCGTGCCCTTGCTTGCGGGACGCACCTTCACCGATCAGGATAATTTGCCGCATCGTGATTTCGTGATCATTGACGACATTCTGGCGAAAAAGGCTTTTCATGGCGAGTCTGCGGTCGGCAAGCGCATACTCATTCGCCTTCGCTCCCCGCAACCGGAATGGGTAGAGGTGATCGGTGTGATTGCCCATCAGCGCGCCACGTCGCTGGCGGCACCGGGACGCGAGCAGGTCTACTTCACCGACGCGTTTGCGGGTTCCGGTCGAATTGACACGTGGGCGATTCGAACGGGCAACGATCCGACCGGCTACGGAAACGTGGTGCGCAGCGCGATCCGGGAGCTTGACCCGCATTTGCTGGTGACAGAGATGCAGCCGGCGGAATTCCTGCTCTACAAAGCTCAGGGAGGCACACGCTTTTCCTTGCTGCTGATTGGGGTGTTTGCGGTGATCGCGGGAGTACTGGCCGGCGTAGGCCTGTACGGAGTACTGGCGACAACAGTGCGGCAGCGCACGTCGGAGATTGGCGTGCGCATGGCCCTGGGAGCGGAGCCGGGCCGAATCTTTCAGCTGGTCGTGGGAGAGGGATTCCGATTGAGCGCGATTGGCATCTTGATTGGTCTGATCGCCGCCTTCGGCCTAACGCGATTGATGAATGCCATGCTGGTGGGTGTGAAGGCGACGGACCCTGCGACCTTCAGCGCGATGGCGATTGTGTTCTTGCTCATCGGTGCGGCGGCCTCGTGGCTGCCGGCTCGCCGGGCGGCGGCGCTCGATCCGACGTCGGCACTGCGGGACGAGTGAGAGGTGGCCCCTGGTCGCATCTAAGGTCGCACTGTAACACTAGCAACCTGAACTCCGCGCGCTGATCGAGATCTTGATTGTAAAGCCTCAGCATATTCTTTTCGTGCGATGTACAATTTCTCGCGCTCCTACAGCAATAAGGAAGGCTATGTTGAGATCAATTATCACGAGGACGGAAGCATGAAGCGAGTCTTTGGGATGTCCGCTGCTGCCATGATCATCTTTCTCAGTTCCCTGAATGCCACTTCCTTCGCTCAACAGCCTGATTCGAAGAAGCCCGCGGCCTCGAAGAAGCAGGCGCCCGCGGAAAAGCCCGCAGAGGCGAACCTGAAACCCGAGCCTTCTGCCGAGCCGAAGCCCGCCATCCGCGAAATTCCCAGCGAGAAAGATAAGGACAAGGATAAAGAAGAACACTTCGACATGACCGAGATGCCTCCGGTGGTGACGCACCATCAGATCACCGTCGAGGGTAAAGGGCTGAAGTATACGGCCACGGCCGGCAGGCTTCCCATCAAGCGGGCGGACGGAAAGATCGAAGCGGAAATGTTCTACGTCGCCTACACGCTCGACGGGCAAGAAGCGGCCAAGCGTCCTCTCACGTTTGCATTCAATGGAGGGCCGGGATCGGCGTCGATCTGGCTGCATATGGGAGCGCTGGGCCCGCGCAAAGTCGTGCTGCTGCCGGACGGATTCATGCCTCCGGCGCCGTATCTGGTGGAGGACAATCCCTACACGCTGCTCGACAGAAGCGATCTCGTGCTGATCGACGCGATTGGCACTGGGTTCAGCCGCGCTGCAGATGCTGAACTCATGAAGAAATTCTGGGGGGTGAAAGGCGATATTGAATCGTTCAGCGAGTTCATACGCCTGTACATCAGCCGGAACGAGCGCTGGTCGTCGCCGCTGTTTATTCTTGGCGAAAGCTATGGCACAACGCGTGCCGCCGGCATTGCCGGATACCTGGCCGATCGGGGCATTTCATTCAATGGGATCACGCTACTTTCGACCGTGTTGAATTTTGAAACGCTCGAGGAAAATAACACCAACGACCAGCCTTACGTTTTTTTGATTCCGTCGTTCACCATGATTGCAGGCTACCATCACAAGCTGGCGCCCGATCTCGCGCAGGATATGAAACGCGCACGGGAACAAGCCGAGCAGTGGGCATCCACCGACTACAAGCAGGCACTCGACAAGGGGGATGCGCTGGCCGGGCAGGACCGGCAGAAAATTATCGACCAGATGGCGCGTTTTACCGGCCTGAGTAAGGAAGTGATCGACGAAGCCAACCTGCGCATCAATGTGCGCAAGTTTACGCATTATCTGTTGATCGAGCAGAAAGTGCGCGTGGGGCGGCTCGATGGGCGCTATACGGGCCCTGACCCCAACGGCTTGCTCGACACTCAGTTCTACGATCCCACCGGCTCGGCGACCAACCCGCCGTTCACGTCGGTGTTCAACAACTATCTGCGCACGGAATTGAATTACAAAGTGGACACTCCGTACAACGTGAGCGCGCGGGATGCCGGTTTCGACAAGTGGGACTGGGGATCGGCCATTCAGGGATTTCCGGATACGGCCACGGCGATGCGGCAGGCGATCGTGAAGAATCCGTATTTGAAGATTCTGGTGATGGAAGGTTATTACGATTTGGCGACGCCGTATTATGCGGCGAATTACACGGTGGATCACCTGAACTTGCCGGAAAAATATCGCGCCAATGTTTCGTTCGCTACGTATGACTCGGGCCACATGGTCTACCTGCCGACTGAAGGATTGAAGAAGATGAAGGCGGATCAGGCCGCGTTTATGGAGAAGGCCATACCGTAAGGCAGCGGCTAGGGCCAGAGGGGCAGTATCCTGATCAGCTGCGGCTGAGCAACATTACAAATGATCGGAATCATTATGAAAAAGACATACCTGTTCATCGCATGCCTGGTTCTCTTTTCAAACGTGATCGCGCTGGCCGAGGATGCTTGTGAGAAGCTGGCTAGCGTGCCGGTTGCCGGCACGAAGATCACGCTGGCGCAGACGGTTGCTGCCGGAACATTCGTTGGCCCTGCGGAGCCATTCGGCGGAGGGGATCTCTCTGCTTTTTACAAGACCCTTCCTGCATTCTGCCGTGTCGTTGCAGAAGCGAAGCCAACCTTGGACTCCGACATCAAGATCGAGGTGTGGCTGCCAGTCTCAGGATGGAATGGCAAGCTGCAAGGCATCGGCAACGGTGGATTCGCGGGATTAATCGACAATCGGCAGCTCGGCACGGCGGTCAAGAGCGGATACGCCGCAACTGCCACTGACACAGGCCACTCGGGATCTCCGATCGATGCAGCCTGGGCGCTCGGTCATCCGGAGAAGGTGGTGGACTTCGGGCATCGCGGAATACACGAGATGACGCGAGTGGCCAAGGCGGTGACGCAGGCGTTCTACGGGAAAGCTGCGCAGCGCTCGTATTTTGCGGGCTGCTCCGATGGCGGCCGTGAAGCGCTGATGGAGGCGCAACGCTATCCCGAGGATTACGACGGTATTCTCGCGGGAGCTCCGGCCAACTACTGGACGGGATTGCTCACGATGGCTGCGACGGATACGCAATTGCTGACGACGGATGCCGCGAGCTTCATTCCGCCGGCGAAGATTGCGGGAATTGCGGCCGCGGTGAATGCGGCCTGCGATCAACTTGATGGCGTGCCAGATGGAGTTTTGAATGATCCACGGCGGTGTCACTTCGATCCGGCAACGATCGAATGCAAAGCAGGCGAGGATTCGGATAAGTGCCTGACCGCTGCGCAAGTGACAACACTAAAGAAGCTTTATGAGGGGCCGCACGATGCGAAGGGCCATCAAGTGTTTCCCGGCTATTTGCCGGGGGCCGAGGAGGGGGAAGGCGGCTGGGGCCTGTGGATCACCGGGCCGGCGCCGGCAAAGAGTCTGATGGCGGCTTTCGGGATCGGATATTTTTCTAACTTTGTGTACGAGAAGGCTGACTGGGACTACAAGACGTTCGCAGTCGACTCAGGATTGAAATTGGCGGACGAGAAAACCGGAAGCGCACTGAATGCGATCGATGCTGACCTGAAGCCCTTCAAGGCACGAGGTGGGAAGCTGATTCTTTATCACGGATGGGAAGATCCGGCGATTCCCGCGCTCAATACCATTCACTACTACGAAAGTGTCATTGCGAAGATGGGCCAGAGCAATGCCGATTCCTTCGTGCGCCTCTACATGGAGCCCGGTGTGCAGCACTGCGCTGGGGGTCCGGGACCGGACTCGTTCGGACAAGTCGGCAGGTTGAATTTCGACGATCCAACACACAGTGTGAGTGCCGCCTTGGTGAATTGGGTCGAGAAAGGCACGGCTCCGGGGACGATCATCGCCTCTAAGTACGCGGGTGAGGACCGGGAGCACCCGACCGTGACGCGGCCGCTATGTCCGTACCCGCAAGCCGCGAAGTATAAGGGCAGCGGCAATACCAACGATGCTGCAAATTTCGCCTGCGAATCCCAGAAGAAGTAAGACAACCGCGGAATAAACAACCAAGCCTTCTTGTTCCATTAACCGAACAAGTCGAACCGCCCTATTCCGGCCAGCAAAATCTGTGCTAGTACACTTGCGCAGGCACCGGGGCGAACAAAATCTATCTTCCCGCCGGAGGTCACCATGTCAAAGAACATCGTGATTTGCTGCGATGGCACGGGGAACGAGTTCGGCGATCACAACTCCAACGTAGTGAAACTGTACAGCACGCTGATCATCGATGGCCGCACGCAAGTGGGCTACTATCACCCGGGAGTGGGGACGATGGGCGCGCCTACCGCGACCAATCGTCTCAGCAAAGCATGGTCGGTCGTCGTCGGATTGGCCTTCGGTGGCGGCTTGCTGGCCAATGTTGGCGATGCCTATCGCTACCTGATGGATACCTACGAGGATGGTGACAAGGTCTTTCTGTTCGGCTTCAGCCGGGGCGCCTATACCGCGCGCGCCTTGGCCGGAGTTCTGCACATGTTCGGACTGCTCTGCCCGGGAAATGATGGCCTGATTCCCTACGTCATCCGAATGTTCGCCCGACGCACGCGGAAAGCCGGAGGGATGACTCACACTTTCGATGTCGCGAAGGGCTTCAAGGAGACGTTTGGCCGCGATTGCCCCTTATATCTGGTGGGAGTGTGGGACACAGTCAGCTCGGTAGGTTGGGTCTGGGACCCGTTGAAGTTGCCTTACACGGCACAGAACCCAGCGATGCTGCATGGGCGTCACGCCGTCTCGATCGATGAGCGCCGCTGCTACTTCCGGAATAACCTCTGGGGCAAGGAATTGCCCGGCCAGAGCATCAAGCAAGTGTGGTTCGCGGGGGTGCACTCCGACGTCGGGGGCTCTTATGCGCCAGCTTGCAGTGGCCTTTCTCAGATCGCGCTGGAATGGATGCTTTGCGAAGCGGGGGAACTCGGATTGATCATCGACCCGGACCGCGCGAAGCAGGTTCTTGGACGTGTGCCGCCTCCGCCACCATTTCCTCCCGACCCGGCGTCTCCCATCAATAACTCTTTGACGCCGGCATGGTGGATTCTGGAGTTTCTCCCGCACTCTTACTACGACCCGGTCGACAAGAAGGCGAAGTGGGCGATTCCACTTGGCCGCAGGCGGATCATCCCCGAACAATCTGTGCTGCACGCGAGCGTAATCGAGAAGTTAGAAGTAGACTCCAGCTACAGACCTCCGAACTTGCCGGAAGAGCGGTGCATCGAGCCCAAGCGGGAGCTTGGGACGGGTACGCTGAGCAAGGATCTGGCGGAACCGGCCGCGGTCCATGTTTAACGGTCCACGCTACCGACTGTACTGATTCTTCTTCTTGTCTTCGTGGCGCTCGATGCCCAGTTGAATGAGGCGATCGATCAAATCGGAGTACGCCAAGCCAGAGGCCGCCCACAGCTTGGGATACATGCTGATCGCGGTGAAGCCGGGCATGGTGTTGATCTCGTTCAAATAGATTTTTTGCGTTTTCGCGTCCATCAGGAAGTCGACCCGCGCCAAGCCGGAGCAGTCCACGGCTTTGAAGGCTTGCACTGCAAGCTCCTGAACTCTCTTGGCCTGCGCCTTGGTGAGTTTGGCCGGAATGATTAGTTCCGAGCCTTCGTCGAGATATTTGGCGTTGTAATCGTAGAACTCTTTCACTGGCACGATCTCTCCCGGCACGGACGCAATCGGGTTGTCGTTGCCAAGCACGGAGCATTCGATCTCGCGCGCCTTGTCTGTCTTTCCGCCGACGCCCTCTTCGATAACGATCTTGCGATCGAACTTCGCTGCTTCCTCGATCGCGGGCCCGAGTTCTTTGCGATTATGGGCCTTGCTGATGCCCACCGACGATCCCAAATTTGCCGGCTTCACAAA
>DATGFC010000022.1:0-22427 GCA_035309485.1 Candidatus Sulfotelmatobacter sp. | reverse complement strand
GGCGGTGAGCCCGGAGCCCAAGCTTACGATCGCGCGTTGCGCCCCGCAAGGGAGGCGACGAGAGCAGGTCGAGCGAGGGTCAAACGCGAGCTACTGGCCGAGACGAATGGATCCTACACCACCTCGGAACTCTCTTATTTTTGGGCTGTGATTGTAAGCGCCGCACCCTCAGTACCCAGTACCCTTCTCACATTTTGGACTTCCGTCCTAGAACTACCTCCAGACATTTAGAGTTGCACTGCCTTCGCAATCTAGCTGACGGCTTTCTTTTCGAATTGGCGCAGGCCGACGAAGAGGAGCACGAGGTCGAATACGAATAACACCACCAGAATCGCGGCGGTCGACAGGTGCGGGAATTGCGGGACCAGGGCAGCACGCAGGCCTTCGCTGGCATAGACCAGCGGATTTACGAGAACGGCTTTCTGCAGGATGGGGAACGCTTTCAACGCGCTCCAGGGATAGTAAGTGCAGCCGAAGAAGATCATGGGCGTGATGACCAGGCTGAACATCAGGCCGATGTGCTGCTGATTCATGCTGCAGCCGAGCGCGAGGCCTCCGCTGGCGGCGAATAGAGAGACCAGCATGATCATCACAACAAATTTCAGCGGAGCGTGGATGCTGATGTCGACGCCCGGGCGCAAGACCAGCCAGGCGAGTGGAAGGACTACAAGTCCCGCGACCAGCGCTTGCAGCATGCCGGCGATCACCTTTTCGATGGCGATCCAGGAGAGGTCGATGGGGGCGAGAAGGCGATCTTCGATTTCGCGCGTCCACTGAAATTCGGCGATGAGCGGCATGGCCACGGCCCAGATTCCGGTGAAGACCATGCTGATGGCGATGATGCCGGGAAGCAGCAAGCTCTTATAGGAAACGGGCATGTAACCGCTGCCGACCATGACGCGGCCGAAGATGAATACGAACAGAAGCGGCTGCAGGAACGTCTGCAGGAAAAGTTGAAGGGCGTTGCGGCGAGCCACGTGGGCGTCGCGGAGCAGCATGGCGCTAAAACATTTCCAGTTCAATCGCGCAGGCTCCTTCCGGTGTGGTGCAGAAACAGATTCTCCAGGCTGGGCTCGGAAATGTGGACGTCGGAAAGCTCGGCGCCGGCCGCGACTGCGAGGGCAGCAATTTCCGGGATGAGCGAGCCCCCGCGGTCGGCGTAAATATCGGCGCCAATGGTGTCGGACGAGCGCACCTCGCGCACTCCGGTGAGAGACTGCAGGCGTTGCAGCAGGTCTGGCGTTTGCTTCCCGAATTGCAAGCGCAACAGAAATCCTCCGGGAATCGACCGCTTCAGTTCGTTGGGCGTGCCCAGCGCGATGATGCGGCCATGGTCGACAATGGCCAGGCGCTGGCAGAGGGCGTCGGCTTCCTCCATATTGTGAGTGGTGAGCAGGATGGTTTTGCCGAACTGGTTGTACTCGCGAATGATCTCCCATAGCAAGATGCGGGTCTGGGGATCAAGGCCGGCGCTGGGCTCGTCGAGAAACAGGACCTGGGGATCGTGCATCATGGCGCGGGCGATGGAGAGGCGCTGCATCATGCCGCCGGAAAAGCCGCGGACCATCTGTCCGGCGCGATCGGTTAACTTGAATTTTTCGAGCAGCGAGTCGGCGCGCTCGATGCGCTCCTTGGACGCAATGCCGAAGTAGGCGCCGTGGAAGATGAGAATTTCGCGGGCGGTCAGCGAGAAATCCAGATTCGGACGCTGCGGTACGACGCCGATCAGGCGCTTCACCTTCGCCTGTTCCTGCCAAACTTCGTGGTCGCCGATCCAGGCTTGGCCGCTCGTGGCACGTACACGCGTGGTCAGCACCCCGATGGTGGTGGACTTGCCCGCGCCATTCGGGCCTAAAAGGCCGAAGATTTCTCCGGCATGGATTTCGAGCGAAAGCCCGTCGAGCGCTGCGATCTGCGGCTTGGGCTGTTTGGAATCCTTGGCAGCGGCGCGCATGACGAATCCTCCTGCGGCCGCCAATGGAGGCGCGGAGGTGTACACCTTGCGTAAATCCTGAGTGCGAATGCCGACTGCCATGGATGAGATCCGGAGTTCAGGCAGTATAGCGCAGGTTCCGGGAATGGTGGACCGGGCAAGATTCGAACTTGCATCTGCGAGCGTCAACCGGGAAGTGACGCTCGCCGTGTTCCTTACACCACCGGCCCATTGGGGCTAATCCACGTGCTCGCCTTCCGCCATGAAGCTTTGCTCGGCTGGGGGTAGGCGGTCTCCGGGGCGCGCCCAGAAGACGTAAAGTGTCGGCCAGAGAATTACGCTGACCAGAAGTTCGACGATAAGTCCGCCGACGATCACGATGGCGAAGGGACGCTGCGAGTCCGAGCCGATGTCGTGCGACATCGCGGCGGGCAGCAGACCCAGGGTTGCGACCAGCATGGTCATCATGATGGGGCGGAGGCGGAGGGCCGCGCCTTCTTTGGCGGCGTCGCGCACCGGCATGCCACGGGTGCGGAGTTGGTTGATGTACTCGACCATGATCACGCCGATTTCGACGGATACTCCGATCAATGCCAGGAAGCCGAGGCCTGAGGACACGCTGAAGTGGGTGCCGGTGATCAGGAGGCTGAGAAATCCGCCGAGGGGCGAGAGCGCAACGACCGCGAGAATCAGGCCAACCCACTTCCAAGATCCGAAAGCGGAGTAGAGGATGAAAGCCATCAGCAGCAGCGTGACGGGAACGATGATGGAAAGGCGGCGGTTGGCGCGCTGCTGGCTTTCATACTCGCCAGTCCAATCGAGGTGATAGCCCTCGGGCAGTTGCACCTTTTGCCCGACTTCATCGATGGCCTGGCGCACGGTGCTGCCGAGATCGCGCCCGCGGACGCTGTACTTGATCGCGATGTAGCGCGAGTTGCCCTCGCGATAAATGGTGGAGGCGCCGTCGTCGAGGGTGATCTTGCTCAACTGGGCCAGCGAGACTCGCTCGCCGGACGGGGCCAGCAGGCGGATATTGGAGATATCTTCGACGCTGCGGCGAAACTGGGGCTGATAACGAACGGTGAGATCGAATCGCTGCTCGCCGATCAGGATCTGGCTGACGGCTTTGCCGCCGACCGCAGTTTCGATGGCGTCCTGCACATCGGCGACGTTGATGCCGAAGCGGTCGGCGGCAACGCGGTCCACGTTGACGTTGACGTTGGGCTGGCCGCGAACCTGGAACGTGCCAAGATCGGCTACGCCGGGGATCTGGCTCATCACACCCTGAATCTGGTCGGCTTTTTCTTCCAGGACCTTCAGATCGCGGCCGAATAACTTGACGGCGAGTTCGCCTTTGACACCGCTGACCGCTTCTTCGACGTTGTCGGAGATCGGCTGAGAAAAGTTCCAATCGACTCCGGGAAATTGCTGCAGCTTCTGATCCATGACGGCAATGAGTTCGTCTTTGTTGCCATGGAATTGGGAGCGCCATTGCTCACGAGGGCGCAGGTCCACAAAAAACTCTGTGTTGTAGAAGCCGCTGGCATCGCTGCCGTCATCGGGGCGTCCGACCTGGCTGACCACCTGTCTGACCTCGGGGAAGTCGGCAAGCACGAGGCGGGCGCGCTGGGCCATGTCAATGCTGGAAGAAGGTCCGGTGCTGGGGGCGAGGGTGCCGCGAACCCAGATGGCGCCTTCATCGAGATGAGGCAGAAATTCGGAGCCGATGATGCCGCTCAGGGCAAAGAAGAGCATGAGGCCGAGCGCGAGCAGGCCCATCCCCAGGGTGAACTTCATGTGATCGAAGCACCAGTCGAGCGAGCGGGCGTAGGTTCGGTTGAGCCATTCGAGAACCGGGTTGCGCCACTCGTGGATTCCTTCTCGAAAGAGGTAGGCGCACAGCACGGGCGCAATGAACAGCGCGAAGACGAGCGCTCCGAGGAGAGCGAAGGCGACAGTCCAGGCCATGGGGCTGAACAGGCGGCCTTCGACTCGCTGCAGGGTGAAAATCGGAAGATACGAAACGATGATGATGATGCGGGCGAAGAAGACCGGCTTCTGAACTTCGTGAGCAGCGGTACCGATAATCTCGCGGAAAGATTTCTTATGGTCGCCAAACGAAGTGTGGCGAAGGATGTTTTCAACCATCACGACCGAGCCATCGACGACCATGCCGAAGTCGAGCGCGCCGAGAGAAAGCAGGTTCGCCGGAATGTGCCGCAGATCGAGGAGGATGGCGGCGAAGAGCAGCGAGAAGGGGATGGTCACGGCGACGATCAGCGCGCTGCGAACATTACCCAGGAACAGAAAGAGGATCAGTGTCACCAGGAGCACTCCGTCCGTGAGATTGCGCAGGACGGTGTGAGTGGTGTGGTGCATCAACTCGCTGCGATCCAGGTGAGGAACGAGTTTGACTCCGATGGGGAGCAGCCCGGGCTTCCCTTTGCTGCCATTGAGTTGATCGATCTTCTGGTGAAGAGCGCCTAACGCAGTTTCGGCGACGGCTCCTTTGCGCAGGAGGACGATGCCTTCGACTACGTCGTCGTTGTTGACGATGGTGCCGTCGAGCTTGCGGATCGTTTTGCCGAGTTGGCCCAGGCGGACTTTGGGGGCCTGCACCACACTTCCGAGATCGCGGACCCTCACGGGCGTGCCGTTCTGGACTTTGACCACGGTGGCACTGATGTCGTCGGTGGTCTGCATGAGGCCGACGGCACGGACATTGAGAGCTTGCTGACCGCGCTCGATGAATCCGCCACCGGCATTGATGTTGTTGGCCACGAGCGCCTGCTCGACTTGAGGAAGCGAAAGTCCGTAGGAGACGAGCTTGGCGGGATCGAGTTGGACTTGATATTCGCGGGTGGGACCGCCGAACGGGTTGACGTCGACGATATTCGGAACCGACTTCAACTGATTGACCACGAACCAATCGTTGAGCGCCTTCAGTTCCATCACGTCATATTTCGGATTGCTGCTGGTTAACGTGTAGAACATGATCTGGCCGATGGGGCTGTAGTCGGGGCCAATGCCGGGATTCACCCCGGGGGGCAAGGTCACAATTTGCAGTCGATCGAGAACTTCCTGGCGGGCATTGAAGGTGCTGATGTCGTCGTCGTAGATGATCGTGATCACGGAGAGCCCCATCAGGGACACCGAGCGAAGGTGCGTGAGATGGGCTACACCATTGAGTTCGACTTCCAGCGGGACGGTGATTTGCTGTTCTACCTCTTCGGCCGCGTGACCCGGCCATTGCGTGATTACCTGCGCGTAGGTGTCAGCGACGTCCGGGTAAGCCTCGATGGGAAGAGCGTGGAACGAGATGATGCCCCAGACGAAGAGAACGAGAGCCCCGCCAAGAACCAGCAGGGGATTGGTCAGGGCAATATCGATGGCTTTACGCAGCATTCCCTAATCCCCTGACTTCTTTTCCGCCACGTCGGTGGAGAACTCCAGGGCGTTGGTCACTAACTCGTCGCCGGGCTTCACCCCTTCGCGAATTTGCTGCATGCCGTCGGGAGTGAGGCCGTCCGCCTGAACGGCAATCTTGCGGAACTGCTTGTCTCCTTCTTTGCGGAAGACCCAGTCTTTGTCGTGCAGACGCATAATGGCCGTGGAAGGAACAATCACTCGGTCGATCAGCTTGCGGGAGCGGAAGGTGGCGACGGCGAACATGCCCGGGCGAAGAGATCCGTCAGAGTTGGGGAGCACGATGCGAACTCGGGCAGAGCGAGTGTTGGGATCGAGCACGCGGGAGATATCTGCGACCGGTCCTTTAAAGACACGGTCAGGGAAGGCGCTAAGGAGGATTTCGGCCGCATCCCCAACATGAACATCGCCAAGGTCATTTTCGAAAACATCGCAGACGATCCAGACTTGGGACAGATTGGCGATGGTGAACAGGTTGGGAGTGTTGTCGAGGCTCTTCACGCCCTCCGATCCGGCGACGTTTTGCTCGACGATGGTTCCGGAAACCGGGGCTTTCAGCTCGAGCTGCGGGCCGGGATGCGACGGATCGCCGCCCAGAATCCGCACGCGGTGGTCCGCGGTATCGAGGTCGACCTTAGCTTTGTCCTCGTTATCCTGAGCTTGCTCGAGATCTTTCGCGGCAATTGCGCCGCGATCGAAGAGCATCTGGGCGCGGTCAACAGCTTTCCGGGAGAGGACTTCATCGGCCTTGGCTTTTTCATAGTCGGCAAAGGCGGCGGCGAGGTCGGGACTGGAGATTACGAGAAGAGTTTGACCTTTCTGAACGTTGTCGCCGAGTTTGACTTTGAGATCGACAACTCGCCCGCTGCCGAGCGAGGTGATGTGGATGGTGCGGTTCACGTCAGGGGAGACGGTGCCGTTGGCGGTGACTACATTGGGCAGAGCACGAGTGAGGGCCTTGGCCGTTCTGAAGAGGTCAGGATGGTCAGTGGAGAAGACGTCGGGGTCGATGGTGACGGGCGGCTTGCTGGTGGCAGCAGGGGTGTCCTGGGAGCAGGCGGTTGCGCCGGCGAGAATTGCGAGCAGAACAATGAGCGGAATCCAGGCTGCCGCTGGCGAGGCAGCCTGGTTCCGCTTTCGGCACGGAATGAGGGGGTTAGTCGCATTCGTGCCGCAGGGGCGCGCGAACGCATATTCACGCTGCGCTCCTGAGCTTGAGAAATTGTGCTTACAGATCTTCATGGGATGACCTCACGCCCTACCGCCAAATTCAGCTGTGCCGCTGCCGTCAGATAGGCGCCGATCAGGTTGACGTAGCTCAACTGCACGGCGCGGTATTCGCTCTCCGCGTTGAGGAAATCCAACAAGGCGGCGCCGCCGTGCTGGTAGGAGAAGAGAACGGTGTCGCGGACGCGAACTGCCTGTTCGAGGTATTGGCGCTTGTAAGGCTTTAAAAGATTGATGTTGCTTTCGAGCGTGGCGTAGGCAGAATCCACGTCGGCGTATACCTGGGTCTCGACACCATCACGAAGCTTCTCGTTGCGCCGGATGTCAATTTTGGTACGCAGCTTTTCACCCTGGTTCGTGTCGAAGATGCGCAAAGGAATGCTGACGCTGGCGCCGATCGTGTTCAGGGCGTCGGGGTTGTTGAATGAGCCGTTATGGGTAAACCAGAGGCTCAGAGTGGGATCGGTGGATCCATTGGCCTCGGCGAGCCTGTAACTGGCCTGCGCCTGCTGCAGAGAGAAGACTGCCGCTTTCAGATCGGGACGGGCGTCGAGGGCGTCTTTGCGATAGTCATCCAGCGGAAGAAGTTGTTCCGCGAAGTCGAAGGGACCCTCGAGGTCGAAGCTGTCGACGGGGCGGCGGTCATCCAGCAAGGCGAGGAGATTGATCTTGGTGGTGCGCAGGTTGACCAGCGCAGTTTGCAAATCGGACTCGTACTGCAGGCGCTGGAGTTCGAGGCGGTCCAGGTCGATGCGCGCAAGGTCTCCGGCCTGGAAGCGGTCGCGGCTGACTTTCAGGATCTTGTCGTAATAGTCGAGATTGTCCTGGGCGAGACGGAGTACGGCCTTGGCCTGGAGCACTCCTACAAAAGCGCTGCGCAGGTTGAATAAGAGGGTGCGCTCGCTGTCGGATTGCTGGGCCACGCCGATGGCGGTTCCTTGCTTAGCAACTTCGTAGCGGAGGCCGCGTTTGTTGCGGCGCTCGAATAGATAGCTGACGCCGGGGGAGACAAAGGTTCCGGCAAAAGGCGTCCAAACGCCGTGGCTGGGGGCGATCTGGGTACCGTCGGCGGAGAGGGTGAAGTCTGGATTGGGGCGGAGGTGGGCGGTAATCTCCTGAGCTTTGAGTTCGTCGATATTCAGGCGGCTGGCCATCAGGGTCGTGTTGTTGAGTTCGAAGCGGTTCTTGACCTGATCCCAATTCCAGATCTGAGTTGGCGACGGGGAGATAGCCTGCGCGCATAGGCCGGCAGCGAGCGCTTGCACCAACGCCAAATTAAAGAAGAACCTTCGCATGCAAGAGCTCTAACTCCGGTTGAGCCGCGTCTAGGAAACAGTCAGAACTGGCGGCCTTGCGGCAACGCCTTTGCTGTGACTGATCCAAATGCAGCTTGGAGAAAACGGACTAACGACCACCCGCTAGTGAGAACGAATGGTGCTGGCAGCGGACTACGCGAGGAAAGGCAGCGGAGGACCGCGACCGGTGCGTGCGATGGCGGGAAGTGATGGAAGTGAGAATCCAGAAGTGGCGACGAAATGCCAGACTTCGTCATGCGTAGCGAAAAAGTTGGAAGTCGAGATGGCAGCGGGCTGGGCGTGCCAGGTGCTGAAAGGCGCCTTATCCGCACTTTTGTGGCAGGCGCTGCGCTTCGTGGAAGGCGACTCTTCCATTTCGGCGCGCATGACGCGCAGATCGTCAGTGGCCGAAATTACAGGGAAGAGGATGACCAGCAAACAGGCGAGTGAAAAGAGGCGCTGTAACGAGCCAAGCCTGCGCCCAGTCGCGGCATAGCGGGAACTGCGCCAGAGCCAATACGCCGGCAGCGCCAACAGCAGCCACGCTAAATTCAGCAGCAGTTCCATGAACTGGAATTGATCTAAAGGGGTACCACGAGTGCGCGAAGGGCTAGTTTTGCAGAAAAATCGAATTCAAGTCAATGTGACCGGAGTTTAGGAGCAGGGCGGTCAGTATGGTCTGGGTGCAAGACGGGGCCTACGGAACATTCCTATAGAGGAGAGGCTTGGACTGTGGGAGAGTAGGAGATGGACCGACTTCTGCTGAGCTCGAGGAGAATTCGACCGTTCCCGTGAGATGAGATGGAAAATACTCTAAATACACGGCTGCTATTGACGTTGTTAGCAATTCTTGGCACGGGGTGCCAGATCGAGCACGTCGCTGCGGTCGCAAGCGATGGGCTGAGTCAAAGGTCGGATCAAGCGGCGCAGAGCGAGCCGGGGCTGGTCATCGAGAACGATGGGGAGCTGCCGGAGACCTATCCACGCGCGAATTACGAAGTTCGATTCCGAGCTCACGGGGGTGTCCCGGTTCTGCATTGGACGCTGGAGAAGGGAGCGCTGCCTCCGGGGATCAAGCTTGAGGACGATGGATTGCTGCATGGCGAGCCGCAGCGCACTGGAGAGTTCCAGTTCATAGTTTCGGTCAGGGATGGCAGCCAGCAGGCGGTGCAAAAAGGATTCCTGCTGCGGGTGCTCTCGGCACTAAGTTTGAATTGGAAAACCGCCGCCCACGTGGACGGGAACCGGATCGAGGGGAGCGTCGAGGTAACGAATACGACTGCCGATGATATGGATTTGACGTTCATTGTGATGGCGGTGCCGGGAAATGGGCGGGCGACCGCGATTGGCTATCAGCACTTCCTGCTGCGGCGAGGGACTATTGCCAAGGAGTTGCCGTTTGGGGAAAAGTTGCCCCGTGGGGGATACATGGTGCACGTGGACGCGGTGGGTGAGGTGGCGGCGAAGAACCTGATCTATCGGGACCGGATGCAGACGCCCAAGGCGTTGCAGGTGATGGTCGGACCATAGGGACACCCTTCCGAAGGCGTCGGGGGCGGAGAAGAGGGAAGGTGCGAGGGCGGGGACGCCCTCGCGACAGCCGGCGAGACGCCGGCGCTACGAACCGTGGTGCTACTCCTTTCGTCAAAAATCACAACTGCCAGTGATGCAGATCACACAGAGGTGTGAGGGAAATAACCCAAATCGAGGCCTATTGGACGGTCGCGGCTTAGCGCGCCTTAGCTCCATTTTGCATTAAGTGTCTTATTATCTGTGAGATATACAACGCTGGCATTCGCTCTCGGTGCCATGAGGAAATGGCGCACTGCTTGCCCCTCTCATGGGTGGCTAATGCGAAAGGGTTGGGGTTCGATGGAGCCTTAACCGATTGGAGAGTCCCAATGCGAGCTCCTTATGGTCTAAATATTCTGGATAATTGCGTGACGTGCCCGGTTCGAGGCGAACACCTTTTCTGCAATGTTTCCCTACAGGCAGGGCAGCGGCTGAATGACATCAAGTCGACGGCGGTATATCCCAAAGGCGCCATGTTGTTCATCGAGGGGCAACAGCCGCGTGGTGTGTTTGTGCTGTGCGCGGGAAAGGTGAAGCTTTCGACTACCTCGCGCGAGGGCAAGACGATCATCACCAAGATTTCGGATGACGGGGATGTGCTTGGCCTGAACGCGGTGGTTTCCAATCGTCCTTACGAAGTGACTGCGGAGATGATGGAGCCGGGGCAGGCGAATTTCATTCCGCGGGATTCGCTGCTGCATTTCTTGAAGGACCATCCGGAAGTGGCGATGAAGGTGGCGCAGCAGTTGAGCCGGAATTACTACACTGCCTATGAAGAGATCCGGACACTGGGGCTGGCGGTTTCACCCTCGGAGAAATTTGCCAAGCTGTTGCTGACTTGGTCGAGCAAGAACGCGGCCGAGGACGGATCGGCGCAGGTCAAATTGACTCTGACGCATGAAGAAGTGGCGGAGATGATCGGGACGACGCGGGAGACGGTGAGCCGGTTGTTCTCGGAATTCAAGAAGAAGCAGCTGATGCAGTTGAAGGGCGCGACGCTGGTGATCCGCTCGCGCATGGCGCTGGAGAAGATCGTGCAGTCGTAGTGGCTCGGCGGGATTTTGGAGAGCGTGATTGAGCGGCGCTTGCCGTATGGGGATTGCGGGCCGCCCAAAACTTGGTAGGATCATTCCGCACCAACGGATGGAGCCTGCCACATGATCAATCGCCGCGCTTTCCTGATTGCCAGCGGACTTACCGCGCTCGCCTCGACGCGAGTATTTGGCGCGAACGATACCATTCGCATCGGAGTCATCGGAGCCGGGCACCGCATGAAAGGCCTGCTCGACTCCGCCGACCAGACTGGGGCCGCGTACCAGATCGTGGCCGTGAGCGATGTGTATGGTCCGAACCGAGATGCCGTCGTGGAACGGTCCCACGGCCTGGCAACGGCGCATTTGGACTATCGGGAAGTTCTCGCCAAGGATGTGGATGCTGTGATCATCGCGTCGCCGGATCACTGGCACGTTCGAATGGCGGCGGACTCTCTGGCGGCGGGCAAGGACGTCTATCTCGAAAAGCCTGTCACCCACACGGTGGATGAAGGCGCGGCGCTGACGCGAGCGGTTCGTTCCAGCAAACAGATTGTGCAGTGTGGCATGCAGCAGCGCAGTTGGGCGCACTTCCGCGATGCAGTCGATCTGATTCAGGGCGGAAGCCTCGGGAGAGTCGTACAGGTGCGCACCTACTGGTGGCAGAACTATGGAAGGAACTGGCGAACCAAGCCCATCGATCAGCAGGCACTGGACTGGAAGCAGTGGCTGGGAGCGGCACCCGATCAGCCCTTCAGTGACGAGAAGTTTCAGCACTGGCGCTGGTTCTGGAATTTTGGCGGCGGCGCGATGACCGACCTGTTCACGCATTGGATCGATGTGGTGCACTGGGCGATGAAGGCGGATCAGCCGCGCCAGGTGCAGATGCTGGGCGACAAATATGTTTTCGATCAGTGGGATTGTCCAGACACGGTGCAGGCGGCATTGCGCTATCCGGGGTTTGATGTTGTATATGAGGGAATGATGCATTCCTCGATCGACGATGGCGGGCTGGAGTTCCGCGGGACGGAAGCCACGTTGAAGATCAACCGCGGCGGCTTCAGCGTCTATCGCGAGCGCGTAGAGGAAGAGAAGAATCCTGCGGTGACGGCGCACAGCGTGCTCGATGGAACGATCTCGCACGTGGAAAATTTCTTCGACTGCATCAAGTCGCGCAAAGAACCGAATGCTCCGGTAGAAACCGGGGTAGCCGCTGCACGCGCGGGCCAGATTGCCAATCTGGCGCACCAGCGCGGCGGCCAGATCGCCTGGCCGGCGAAGGCCTGAAAAGCCCGAGATGCTCTCGCCTATGACGGTGCAGTCTTAGGTCCTTCTGGATGTTGTCAGATTCGGTGCGTGGCAGCACAATGAAGCGGTTGAGTCGTCGAGATGGCGAAGAAGTCCCAGAATACCGCCATTTATTGAACGAACATTGAGCAGTTTGTTGTCGAGTAACGAGCGGGCCGCAACGATCTTGCCTTGGATCGGGGGTAGGCGAGCGGCGGGGCGGCCCGATTCGCAACCCCTTTCCATACGGAAAATCCTGCATTCGCTTCGATAACCTTTTGTTTTCGCCTGATGCCGTGCGTTCAAGGTGCTCTCCATCCCAAGGAAAAACTATCTACGGTTATCGCCCCAGAGGCATCTTATCCGCGCTACTGAGCTTCCGGAGAGCAAGCGGCAAGTTCCGGACATGAATGCGATTGCCAATGAGAAGGTCCTTCCAGTTCGCGGCTGGCCTGGTGCTGCTGTGCGCGGGTGCGATCGCTTCGTTTGGACAAGTCGACACGGACGTTGAGAGTCCCAAGCACAAGGCCTGGGACATGCTGTGGACCGCGGCGTTCTCGAAGGGAACGGTAGAACGCACGGATGGAATTCGGGCTCTCGGTCTTGTGCCCGGTAACAAGCGGGCGCGCGAGCTGGCGGAAAACGCTCTGAACGATCCGAATGCGAACGTACGCGCGGCAGCCGCGACTGCGTTGGGCCAGATGCATGCGAAGGAATCGATTCCGAAACTACAGAAGGCACTTTCTGATAAGAAAATCCCTGTCGTCATGGCTGCGGCGCATTCGTTGCGCGAACTCAAAGACGATAAAGCTGCCTACGAAATCTATTACGACCTGCTTACCGGGGAGCGCAAAAGCAGCGACGGGCTGATTGCCGCGCAGGTCAATACGCTGAAGGATCCCAAGGAACTGGCGAAAATCGGTTTCTCAGAGGGAATCGGGTACATTCCGTTTGCCGGCATCGGATGGGATGCGTACCGCACGTTGCACAAAAAAGATCCCAATCCGGTGAGGGCGGTGGCGGCGTCGTATCTGGCGCACGACCCCGATCCGGCCAGTGCCAAGGCGCTGGTCAAGGCAACCAATGACAAGGATTGGATCGTGCGGGCGGCGGCCCTGGAGGCGATTGCGGAGCGTGGTGATGCGAAGCTATTGCCGAAGGTGCAGGAGAAATTTGTCGATCGAAATGCCAAGGTGCGGTACACCGCGGCGGCGGCGGTGATCCGGTTGAGCGAGATCGAGCAGAGCAAGGAAGTGAAAGAGACCTTATCGTCCTCGTCCGGAGAGCATTCGACGCCCTGAATCGCCGCTAGGGGGTCGCGGTTGTCAAGACAATAACGCGATCGGTTTCGTCTGATTTCACCGCCGGCAGGTGCAGGATTACTCCGTTCGGGTTTTGTGTTAGTTCGACCGATGCACCGCCGAGCAGTGAACGGGCTGCGGTTATTTTTTTCGTGATTGGCGGAAGCGCCAACAGCGGGGCGTTCCAGTTCAGAACATGCAGGTAGATTTTGTCATCCTTTTGAGTGGTGACTCCCCAATCTCCGGGCGGGATGGGGCCGCCGCGAGTTCCGTAAATTGAATCTCCGTATTTCGCGAGCCACTCGCCCACGGCGTGCAGCCGGGTGACGAACTGCGGGTCGATCTCGCCGTTCGGATATGGGCCGATATTCATCAGCAAGTTCGAATTGTTCCCGGCGGCACGGACCAGGCGGCGCTCGACTTCGGCCGCGCTTTTGTAATTGCTGTCGCCGATGTTGAATCCCCAGTTCTCGTTCAGGGTGTCGGACATTTCTAACGGCAGCTGGGTGCTTACATACTTCGTGTTGAAGCCGGCTGTATTTTGGCCGGGAAGATCGCGCTCGAAGGTCTGAACGTCTTCACCGGGCTTGGGCGTCTGATGATGGTTGGGAATGATGAGGGCGGAGGGCTGCAGCTTGTGAATGAGAGCGTAGGTTTTGGAGAGATGCCAGTCGGTGTCGGGCTTATCCCACATGCCGTCGAACCAGATGCCCCCGATGGCGCCATAGTTGGTGAGGAGTTCGGTGAGTTGGCCATCCATGTAGGTGTCGAGGTAGGCGTTCCAGTCACCGTGGTCGGGACGGCCATTGTCCCAGCTAGTAACGCCGCGCGGGTAGTAGTCCGGATTATGCCAGTCGAGCTGCGAATAATAGAAGAAGAGCTTGATGCCCTGACGGTGGCATTCATCGGCGAGCATTTTGAGCGGATCTTTCTTATAGGGCGTGCGCTGGACGATGTTCCAGTCGGAAACTTTCGAGTCGAACATGGCGAACCCGTCATGATGGCGCGAGGTGATGGTGATGTACTTCATGCCGGCAGACTTCGCGAGGGCGACCCAGGTTGGTGCGTCAAACTTTTCGGGATCGAAAAATAACGGCAGGCGATTGTATTCGTCGAGCGTGAGCTTGCGGTTGTGGAATATCCACTCTCCGTCGCCGAGCACGCTGTAAACACCCCAGTGGATAAACATGCCGAACTTCATGTCCTGAAATTCGCGGCGTGCCTGGAGGTTTTCGGGGGGCGGTTGGTAGTCGGACTGTGCGTGGAGTCTTTGTGAGCTGAGGAAGCTGCCGAGAAGGATGAAGCTGATTGCGTAATTTATGATTTGTCGGGAGGAAGGCATGTTTTTCTCCGCGGGTAGTCTACCCTGCAAGACGCCTGGGATGGACAGGAAATTGGGGTCAGTCGAGAGCGGCCATTAGACGGAAATATCTGCGGCATCGGCAGGAGTTGAAGAATCTGGCCGGGGCGGAAGCGCTGATCGCGAAGGCTGTGGAATAATGCTGGCGGCATGGGGGAGCGGGTGGTTGAGGATACAAATCCGAACCGGGCGCGCGATCATCTCGCCAACGAGCGCACCTTTCTCGGGTGGGTCCGGACCGGTGCGGCAATTGTCGTGTTCGGCTTTGCCATTGGGCGGTTCTCGATTGCATTGCGGCAGTTGACGGCGCTGGAAGGGCATCCACTGCACCGCAGCGGGATTTCTGTGTGGATGGGAGCGGCTTCTATTGTTCTGGGGGCGATGCTGGTGGTGGCGGGGCTGGTGCGGTACCGCCAGACGCGGGCGCGGCTGGATCAGGGAACGTTTGAGCCGGCAGGATTCGTGCTCGATCTGGTTACGGCTTTGACCGTGCTGTTTGGGTTGGTATTGGCGGGGTATTTGATTTACATCGAGAAGAGTGTGGGGTGAGCCAAGACGCGAAAGGACGAATGGCGAACGATTCGGAAAAAGAGGCGGCGGCGCGGGCCAGTTTGAAATTCGTGAAAGATGGCCAGGTGGTAGGACTCGGAACGGGCTCGACGGCAGGGTATTTCATCAAGCTGCTCGGCGAGCAGGTTAAGAACGGGTTGCGGATTCGGGGAATTCCAACTTCGGTGCGGTCGCGAGAGCTGGCTGAGGGCCTCGGCATCCCCCTAACGACTCTGGATGAGTGTCAGGAGATCGCAGTGACAGTGGACGGAGCGGATGAGGTGGATCCGCAGCTGCGGTTGATTAAAGGAGGCGGTGGGGCGCTGCTGCGGGAGAAAATTGTCGCGTCCGCAACCCGGCAGATGATCGTAGTGGCTGACGCGGGCAAGCAGGTGCAGCGGTTGGGGAAGTTTCCTTTACCCGTCGAAGTGATCAAGTTTGCTCAGGCATTGGTGGCGAAGCGGATTGCGGCGATGGGAGCCGAGGTTCAGCTGCGAACTGGTCCAGACGGCAACGCTTACGTGACCGACGAGAATAATCACATTCTGGATTGCAGGTTTGGAGAGATTCGGGATGCGGAAGGTCTAGCACGCGAGTTGAGCGAAATGCCCGGCGTGGTGGAGCACGGGCTGTTTATCGGCATGGCCAGCGTCGCGCTGTTTGCGCGCGGGAGTGAGATCGAGGAGTGGAGGCGGTAAGCGGCGCCTAAGTACGGACAGTACTGAGGGTGAATGGCGGAAATCTATGGCTGCCGATGCACATATCCAAGGCTGGCGTGGTCCGTCGCGAAGGAGAGTGCCGCGGTTTCGCATGGACACGCCGCTGGATGTTACGGTCTTGCGGTCAGGGATTCCCGATACGGTTCCAGGCAGAGCGGTGAATGTTTGCGAGCGCGGGATCGCGGCGGTCCTGGCGGGGGAGTTGACGCCGGGAGAATCGGTGGGACTCGAGTTGCAGCTGTGGGCGGCAACAGAGCCTTTGAGAACTAAAGCGACGGTGCGATATCAGGAGAATTTGAGACATGGGCTGGAGTTTGTGTCGATTTCTCCGGAGCAGCGTTCGTCCATTCGGAATTGGGCCAAGGAAGCGAAGGCCGAGACGGAGATCAGCGTGACACCAGCGGTGGAGCGAGGCCCCAGGAGAGACGATCGAGCGCCGACTGCCCGCCCGATATCGGGAGGCGGAGGTCCGCCGGGAAAAATAGGAAAGAAGCGGAGCGGAACGGTGTGGGTGATTATCCTGCTGCTGCTTGCAGCCGCAGCCGGATTTTTCTGGTGGAAGTGGAACCGCGGCTGGGAGGAACTGGAGTCCGGGCTGAAGAGTTCGGACACGGTTGCGGCACAAAAGCCGCAGGTGCAGGTTCCAGCGGAAGTGATGCAGAAGTTGCTTGTTCATCGGGTGGAACCCGTGTATCCACCGGAAGCCCGCAAGCAGAAGCTGCAGGGAATAATCGCGGTGGATATCGTGGTCGGGCGAGATGGATCGGTAGTGAGTATGCGAGCGGTGAATGGTCCGGATGTGCTGGCGCGCGCAGCTATGGACGCATTGCGATGGTGGAAGTTTGAGCCGTATCGCGTGAATGGCGAGCCCGCTGTGGTAGAGACGACCATGGCAGTGGAGTTTAAGAGCTAGAAGTCTTCTGAACCTCGGGCCTCGGGAAGCATTCCCAAAATCCTCAACCCTACTCTCACATCAATTGAAAAATTGGCGGCGGCGCATAAAGCGGGAGCGGGGAACTGGGCGGCTTAGGTTCGCTGTTTGCGAAGGGAGTGAATCACCTTGACGCCGCTGATTGCGAAGCAGACGACTGTGCCGAGGGCAGCGAGGATCATGACGTTAGGGTGCAGGTGTAAAAGATCCGCAAAGACCGCCGCAACGGCGAACAGCAGGCCGACTGCGTTGAGCCACAACGGCGCTCGCACGGCGGCAGTCTGATCTTTACGGAATCGAAGCTGAAGCAAGAGCGCAGCCATGCCAATTGCAGCGACCACCACGAGCGCCATGGGACTGAAAAATGCGGGGCGTGTCGTGTAAATGACGACGATTGCCAGAGCGAGCAGAAGCAGGCCCGCGGCAATGACGCTCCAGCGGCGCGGCTTGGGCACGGGCGGGTTGGATAGGTCCTGGGACAAGGAAATTCCGCCCCAAGTTATACAGCGTATTGGCGAGACTTTCAAGGTCGCAAAATATCAGGACCCGGGACGAGTGTGCTACCCATCATGGCGGCATTATGGTTGGCGATGGGCCACGTAACGCTTGCCATTGCAGGAGAGTTGTAGTTCGCGCATTCTCGGACTGGCGGCGCCGTCGCCGGGCGTGAATTCGATCCAGCAGTTTTGGAGACCTTCGACTGTAAATTTCGTTTTGGACATCGGGGTCAGGCCGAGCCTCGGTTGGCGGGAAATGCTCATCATCAGGCTGTCTCGTTCTGTGGCAATCACAATCGTTATCTTGGCGGGAGAATCGACGACGTACGTGCCTTCATAAGACTCGAGCGGAATTTCGGCCTCGCCAATCGTTTCGGCAGACCACTTCGAAATCGGCAGGTTGCTCTGAGGCTTCACTGCGTTCGTATGCCCGGAGTTTCTGGCGGAGCGAAGGCGCGATACGGTCTCAACGGGCGGCGGAATTTGCGGGAGTGCGGGCGTGGCCGGGACCGTCGCGACAGAAGGCGCTTTATAGACGGGCGGTGGCGGCGCAATCGGCTTTTCCATCATTGGGCTCATGCCACTCGTGCGGGGGTTGGGAGGAATCCCGGAGGGGCGCTCGAATTGAACTTCGGGAATGCGCACGTGAAGAACGTGAATCCAGCTGTAACGGATGGCGAAACAGGTCAGGCAAAAGACGGCGAGCGACAGGGCCAATCCATTGAGCAAAGCCGCACTGCGAGGACGGAAAGGACTTATTGAAGAGAAGGATGGAACGCCATCAAAAACAGGGGTCGGCGCTGCCGATGGGGAAGCATCGTGCCAGAACTCGGGGCGCAGCGTCCACTGGCGCGAAAGGGACAGCAGAGCGTCGAGAAGAAGTTTGAGGGCGGCAGGATTTCCGTCTGCCTGGTCGAAGATCGAATCCATTTCATCCGCGAATCGCTTCCGAAATGCAGGAGGATGCAGGCGCAATGCGCAACGATAAAGAGAGCGGATCATTCAGGCCCTCCGAGGTTTTGCGATTTGCAGGCGCAAACGAGCTTCGCGGACCACGCCGGCCAAGCGGGCGGTTTCAGCCGCGAGGACACCCCGGCCAAGGGAACTGAGGCGGTAGTAACGGCGGCGAGGGTCGTCGTCGCCACGTCGATGGCCGAGTTCCTCGACCCACTCGCGTTGAATCAGTTTCTGGAGATTGTCGTAGAGAGTCCCCGGGCCCAGCTTGTATTTTCCCTCCGACTGGCGGGCTACCTCTTGCATGATGGCGTAACCGTGGAGATCCTCGCCCGCGAGGGACAGGAGGATGTGCAGCGCCGCGGGAGACAGGGGCAGGAAACTGGTGAAATCTTCCTTCATAGATCGGATATTGGTATATCGGAATCCGAGTTAATTGTCAAGAGGACTCCGTAACAGTCAAGAATCCATAAAGCAGGCTGCGCGACTACGCAACCGGCATAATGCGAGTGCTGCGGGCGAGCCACTCGGCCTGCCGGGGGGCGCCATTGTTGACGGCGTAGAGCGCGAGTTCGACACGGCTGGAGACCCCGAGTTTGTCGAAAATGCGGAAGAGGTATTTCTTGATCGTGTGCTCGCTCAGCGTGAGCTCTCGAGCTATCTCGCGGTTGCTCATGCCCTCAGCGACCAGAGCCACCACCTGCTCCTCGCGTGGAGTCAAGAGGCCGTCACCATTCGCGTTGACGACTCGCAACGAAGGAACCTCGGAGATGAGATCCATCAAATAGTTCAGTTGCTCGGTATTGGTCCAGATCTGGCCCGAGGCCACGCAAAGAATGCTCTTGCAGAGCAGGCGCAGGTTGGCGTCGCTGATTGCGAAGACTCCTCGGGCGCCAGAGCGAAAGGCGCTCACGACCAGTTCGCGGTTGCAGGAATCCACAAGCAAGAGCTTGGGCAGTTCGGGATGAGCGAGATGAAGCCGGCGCAGGGTCATTACAGCTTCTGAGGCATTCCCGGAAGAGTTCGCCGCCAGAAGCAGCACACGGGGAGACTTGGCGGCAACCGCCTGGAGGATCGAGACCGTGTCCATGCGGCAGGCGCTAATGCGGAAGGCCGGATGCCGGCGCAGTGCACCGACGAGCAACTGAGACTGCATCCGATTGGAATCGGCGATAAGCACACTAAGATCCTCTGAAGTTGCGGCGGACGTGCTCATGAATGCAAGGCTCCCAACGAACTTAGGAACGACTAGTGATTGTAGGTAGGCGGAAAGCGCACCAACAAGGGAATTGCACAGAAAATGTGAACCTCAATTTCAAAATGGGAATGAAGCCTTTGCGCAGCGAGCGCTCCAGTCAGAATGGCTGTGGGTGTGGAAAGTGTTTAGGTCAGCATTCTCATTCCTTGTGGAGTGATGCGGCGACGTAGGAGAGCCGCCGATGACACAGCGGCATGGACATTCGGTTTCGGGTGAATTGCTGGGAAGAGTTCACATGGCGGGCATGGGAAACAAATCCCAAGCCTGTGATCTGTGAAACATGCAAGTCCACCTTTGTGGGTAAGCCGCGAGTGGGTGGCGTGGGCGGTTTGTCTTCGTGCTTTTTTCTTAAGAATGGATTCCATAAGCAAATGAATTTGATTGGTTACCGAGCGTGCCGGCGGTACCTTCCGCCGAGGGATGGAGAGAACGCCTGCAGCGGATCGAAGAACAGATAGCGCGCTCGCTACGCTGCTTCCGTCGCCCCTACAGAGTCGTTCCGGGTGGAGGTGGTTGAGGTCTTTCGCTGCCGACTGGGCGCTGGTGGCGCTGAATTGGTTGCTGCTGGGAGCGCTTCTGGTACCGATGCGGATGATTTTTCCGCAGGCCACGTTCTTTGAGTATGCGACTGGGGCGCCCCTTCCTTTGCTCGGTCTGGCGGTTTTACACGCGGCTTTGATCACTTTGGTGGGGCATACGGAAGGTTTGTACGCCACATGCGATTTGCGTGCGCAGCTAAGAATCCTGCAGAAGTCGATCTCATTCTCGACAGGGCTGGTGTCGCTGGGAGCCGGATTGCTTACAAGTCGCTGGGCAACGGCTGGGTTGTGCTGCACCGCCGGATTCATGCATCTTGGCGCGCTTTGGATGTGCCGCCGGATGAGTAGGCAGCGGGAGCAGGGCGATCAGCGATGGCGAAATGTGTTGATCGTGGGTGCCGGCTCAGCGGGGCGTGCGATTGCAGCGCATCTGCAAGCGAACCCCGAGAGCGGGAGAAGGCTCTGCGGCTTCCTCGATGAGGACAAGCCCGTCAATGGAGAGATCATTGGCAGGGCGGCGGACCTGGCGCGCCTGGCGCGAACCAGATTCGTGGACGAAGTGATCCTGGCCGCGCCGAAGAACAGCAACCTGGCTTCGCAGGTCCTGAGCGAAGCTCGCCGTTTGCGGTTGGATGTGGCGATTGTGCCGGAGCTATTCGGATGCCGGCCCGTAAATCAAGAGATTGAACGAATCGGGGAAGTTCCCCTTATTTGCCTGCATGCAGAAGAGCTTCCGGCTTCAGGTCTCGTGCTCAAGCGGCTCATTGATGTTGTGGGGGCCAGTCTTGCATTGATGGCCCTCTCGCCCGTGCTGGCCGTGATTGCGCTTCTGATCAAGTTGGATTCTCCGGGGCCGATCCTCTACCGCGCGCGTCGCGCGGGACGCAAGGCGCGTCCATTTCATTGCTGCAAGTTTCGAAGCATGGTCAATAACGCAGAGGAGTTGAAGCTGGATTTACAACAGCGAAATGAAAGGAGCGGCCCGTTCTTCAAGATCGCGAGCGATCCCAGGGTGACACGGATTGGAAGGCATTTGCGCCGCTACAGCCTGGATGAATTGCCGCAGTTCTGGAACGTAGTGCGGGGCGAAATGAGCCTGGTCGGGCCGCGACCGCATCCGCTGGACGATGTGGAAGGGTATGAGATTGAGCACCTCGGGCGGCTGGATGTGACTCCTGGTATGACTGGATTATGGCAGGTGACCGCGCGACGCGATCCATCGTTTCGGCGCGGCATGGAACTGGATCGCGAATACATACGTGGCTGGAGCTTAGGGCTGGACATGCGCATTCTCATGAAGACTTTTCTGGCCGTGGCCCAAGGGAGCGGGGAGTGACGGCGGGATCTTTGCCACGGGCGATGGTGCCGGCATTGTGGGGCGAGCACGCCTCAGTAGGCGTAGCCAAGACCGTTTTACGTCCCTTTCAATTACTGATTGGATCTCCATCTTTCTTCTTTCTGGCAGCGCTTACTGCGATGCTGCTGCGGCATCCGGATGTGCGGTTCTATCAGATTGATCGGGTGGCGTTTGGGCTTTTGCTGCTGGCCGTCGTGAGCCGTGCGGTCGTTTTACGGCAGCCATTAATCGTGGTTGAGCGGGCGACATGGCCAATGCTGGGACTCACGTTGCTGGCCTTGATCGACATTGCCGAGCAACCGTTCGATCATGAGACGTGGAGTGTGTTGGCCTCTAAGTTAATCGTCCCATTTACGCTCTTCCATCTCGCGCAGCTGGTGTTCACGAGCGAGAAGCATCTTCGCCAGTTTGAAGGGTTCGCCCTTGTAATCCTCGCTTACCTGAGCTTCACGGCGATTGCCTTTCTTTGCGGTGCGCGCTGGCTGATTTTTCCACGATTCATTCTGGATGAAAGTCTCGGAATCCAAGCTGGGCGAGCACGAGGACCGCTGTTGCAGGCGGTAGCCAATGGCGTTTCGCTGAACATGCTGGGCCTGCTGGCTTTGCACGCATATCACAGAAAAATGGGAAAAAATATAGGCCTCGCGCTGCTGTTGGCGTCTGTGCCGATTGCGATCCTGGCCACGATGACGCGAGCCGTGTGGTTAACATTCGCAGGAACGCTGGTGGCGTTGGCACTTTTCTCAGAGAGGGGAAAGCCTAGGCGTTCGTATGTGACATGGATGATGGTAGCTGCGATGGGCGTGGGAATGCTCTTGGGTTCGAGCAGATTTGGTGAAGAATTCAGTGATCGCCTCGAAGAGCGTGGTCCGGTGGACTTCCGACAGGCCGTTTATGCCGCAAGTTGGCAGATGTTTCTGGATCGCCCATGGACCGGGTGGGGGTTTCATCGGATGCCGTCGGAGTTGCCACGGTACGTCAGTGGATACAAAGAGAAAGTGTTTTATCCGCACAACACTTATTTGGAACTGCTGGCTGAGCATGGGGTTAGCCTGCTTAATTCACCAGAACTGAGATTTGTTGGCGAGGATGTGCGATCGGGCATTGATGAAGGGCAGAGTCGTCGAGGTCATGAGCTTGGTGCGGGACAGTTCGGCGTCAAGACCTGAGAGAAAGGATTTTGAACACGGC
>DATGFC010000021.1:0-9192 GCA_035309485.1 Candidatus Sulfotelmatobacter sp. | reverse complement strand
CGGAAGACAGGCAGGGAATTCGCGCGGAGAGAACAGCCGGCACGGCCTAATCGATGCAAATTTTTCGCGAACTTCGGGGGCGGCGCGCACGATCCGCTGCGACAGCATCTCGACAGCCGTGCTAAAATAAAAAGTTCGTGGACCGGTAGCTCAATGGTAGAGCAGCTGACTCTTAATCAGCGGGTTGGAGGTTCGAGTCCTCCCCGGTTCACCAGGTCTTTTCAATGAGTTAGCCGCACCCGGGTTTTCGCTCAAGAAAAACTGTGCCCTATTTTGTGCCCACCCTGGCTCAAATTCTATTCCGCTGAGATCATCAACCGCCTTGCGCTCTGAGAGCTTACGACAGTTGAGATCGGACGTAGCCCATTGTCGGCAGCGGCAGCACGCGCCATAGCGATTCGTATCCGGCGTGTGAGCACCCCGGAATCGTCTTGCGGCGCGATGGCTCGCCAATCTGAACTTGACTCGCGTCATCTCGTGGCCGTAAGCTAAGAATTCTTGGTATGGGGCGCAAGGCGCAAAAAAACGATTCGTTGCCCGGTTCGCTGGACATGTTGATTCTGCGCACCCTGTCGCGGCGCGATCTCCACGGTTACGGCATAGTCCAGTTCATTCAACAATCGTCCGACAATGAGCTCCTAGTCGAGGAGGGCTCGTTGTATCCCGCTCTCCAGCGGCTGGAGCTAAACGGCTGGATCGACGGTGTCTGGGGCATGACGTCGAATAATCGGCGGGCGAGGATTTACAAGATAACGACGGCAGGCCGCAAACAGTTGGCCGTTGAAACTCGGAAGTACTCGAAACTCACGCTGGCGATCGCCCGTGTGATGGGAGCGGAATGACGGACATGTTACGCCGGCTGAGGTATTGGATAAAAAGCGCCAGGCGCAGCGAGGAGCTGCGTGAGGAAATGGAACTCCACCTTACGGAAAAAGCCGCGGAGCTGCAAGCAGACGGTATGACGGCGGAGTGTGCCCGGGCTGAAGCGCGCCGCCGATTTGGCAACGTCGGACTGAAGCAGGAAGAGTCACGCGAGATTTGGATAACACGGTTTTGGTCGGAACTTGGCCAGGATGTCCGCTATGGCTGTCGCACCATGACCGCCAACAAGGCCTTCAGCGCCCTGGCGGTCTTGTTGCTGGCGCTGGGCATCGGGGCCAATACTGCGATCTACAGCTTCATGGAGTCGATTCTGTTGCGCTCACTGCCGGTGGCCGATCCCGAGTCGCTGGTGGTCTTGAATTGGCATAGCCGGCCGCCCCAGAAGGACGGCGGGCAATGGGTCGTGCACGGGTTACAAGGCCTTTTCTGGCCAGGTGACACAGGTAATCTAGTCAGCGGGATATTCCCGTATCCCGCGTTCGAGACGCTTCGCGAGGAGAATCCCGTCTTTTCCACACTCTTCGGATACTTCAACGGACATAACTGTAACCTGGCCATCCGCGGGCAGGCCATGATCGCCGGCACGGAGTACGTCACCGGCGAGTATTTCCGCGGCCTGGCAGTGTCGCCGGCCGCGGGACGTCTGATCGATTCCGAAGACGACCGTGCAGGCGCGGCGCCGGTCGCCGTAATCAGTTTTGCGACCAGCCAAAATCGCTTTGGAGAACCGGCGAATGCAATTGGACAGCCGATTCTCGTCGATAACATTCCTTTCACGGTGATCGGTGTGGCGCCACCGGAATTCTTCGGAGTTGACCCAGCGGAGGCGCCGGACCTCTACCTTCCGTTGCACACGAATCTGCTCGTGGACGGCGCCCGAGCGGCTCGTTTGTATAGCGACGGAAACTTCTATTGGATCGAAATGATGGGCCGCCTGCGTCCCGGCGTAAGCACGGCCCAGGCGCAGGCAGAGCTGGCTCCTCGTTTCCATCAATGGGTTGCCACCACGGCGACGACCGACGGTGAGCGCGTCAAACTGCCCGCGCTGATTCTGAATCCCGGCGCCGCCGGCCTGGGTAGCCTTCGCCGCAAGTATTCCAAGCCTCTCTACGTGCTCCTGATGATGGCGGGATTGATCCTGGCAATTACGTGCGCGAACATCGCCAATCTGCTGCTGGCAAGGGCCGCCGCGCGACGCCGCGAAATGGCTGTCCGGCTCAGCCTGGGAGCGGGACGGTTCCGAGTGGTGCGGCAGTTGCTTACCGAGAGTTTGATGCTGGCATCGCTCGGCGGAACATTAGGGGTCTTGTTTGCGATCTGGGGCGTCCGAGCGCTGACGTTTCTGCTCTCCAACGGGCGGGAGAACTTTACGCTGCACGCGGGATTGAACTGGAACGTGCTGGGCGTGACGGCGGCGCTCTCCGTGGTTTGCGGTCTGTTTTTTGGCCTGGCTCCAGCGATTCAGTCGACGGGCTCAGATGTCATGCCCGCGCTCAAGAATGGACGCGGGGGCGGACGGCGCCGCCGCGGGCAGCACGTTCTGGTGGTCGCCCAAATCGCGATCTCTTTCCTCATCCTGGTCGCCGCGGGTCTGTTTGTCCGGACGCTCGACAAGCTGCACTCCATCCCACTTGGTTACACCCGCGAGCATATCCTTCTGTTCACCGTGAATGCGCACCAGGCCGGGCATCGTGACCGGGAGATGGCCACTTTTTACGAGAACCTGCGCAAGCGCTTTGAATCGATCCCCGGAGTGAGCGGCGTAACGCTTTCAGGATCCTCGATCATCAGCGCCGGCATGGCCGGGGGGGCATACAGGGGGCCAATAAAGATCGGCGCTGTTACCATCCAAGGAGTAGGCGTTATGGCCGCCGGACCGCGTTTCCTTACGACGATGCAGATTCCGATCCTGGCCGGGCGCGAGATTGACGACCGCGACCAACCGGACTCGACGCCGGTTGCAGTGATCAGCGAACAGCTGGCGCGGACTTACTTCGGGAACGAGAATCCGGTGGGGCGGCGCATCACGTTCGTAGACGACAAGCGCGATCTCGAAATCGCCGGCGTGTCGGCTAACCTGCGCTACGGTAGCCTGAAAGAGGGGAGTCCGATGACCGTGTTCGTAGCGGCCAGCCAGTTCTCTCCGGACCGAGTGACCTACGCGCTGCGCACTGCTGGTGATCCGCTGAGGTATGTCAAGAGTGTGCATGAGATCGTGCAGGAGGCAGATCCACACATACCCGTCACGAACGTAGTCACACAGGCTGCGGAAATCGATCGGACGATCAGCCAGGAGGTCACGTTCGCGAAACTAAGCACGGGTTTCGCGGTTCTCGCTCTCCTGATCGCCTGCGTGGGACTCTACGGGACGGTGTCCTACAACGTCGCGCGGCAGGTCGGCGAAATTGGAATCCGTATGGCTCTGGGCGCGCAACGCGGAGCCGTGGTATGGATGGTTCTGCGCCGCGTTCTACTACTAGCGGGGGTGGGGCTCGCGATCAGCGTGCCTGCCGCATTGAGCGCGTCCCGGCTTGTCAAATCGTTTCTGTTCGAGACCCAGCCCAATGATCCGGGAAGCCTGGCGCTGGCCGGTGTCGTGCTCCTAAGCGCCGCGATTCTTGCTGGCTATGCGCCGGCAAGGCGAGCATCCCGAATTGATCCGCTGGCGGCTCTGCGGCACGAGTAAGACATGGTCCTTCGCGCCGCAACGAAGGATGAAAATGTTCCGCGCCCGCGTATGTCTATCATGGTAGCCGCTCGCGATAGAATCCGCGCTGCTCCGGCGCACTCTTAGCCCGCGCACGATACAGCCCGGATGCTGCTGACGCACAGCGAATGGTCGCCTGGCTAGACAAGTTGACAAACCTCAGTTCGTCGATCCGCGCCGAAGTGAGCAGCCGAATCGTCTAAGAAGAGACGACGCAACTCGGTTTCGCGGGATGGGATCGAGGACGCATACGCAGCGAAGTTCCTGGATAACGAGCTACCCGGAAGTAATCGGCCAACTTCCGGTTTGCCGACAACCCACCCAGAATCTCACCTTTCGCTTCCCAACGCCTTTTGAAGGGACGGGAGCCGGGACACTTGATCCCTTGACAGCGGCTGCTATCCATCCGACACTGGCATAGTTTAACTATGTCACGACCGCGGTGGTGATTTGCACCGAGACGAGATTCCTCCAGGAACACTTTATCTGCTGATCTTGAAAACTTTGGCGCGCTCCGGCGAGATGCATGGATATGAGATCGCCAATTCTATTCAGCGGATATCGGATGACGTTCTCCAAGTCGAAGAAGGCTCGTTGTACCCCGCGTTGCAGCGGATGCTCATCAAGGGATGGGTAACCGCGAAGTGGGGCACGACAGCTGGCAACCGCCGCGCTCGTTACTACCGGCTGACTGCAGCAGGCCGCAGACAATTGGCCGTCGAGATGTCGCAGTTCGAACGCGTCATTGGCGCGATCACGCGTGTAATTGAAGCGGTCTGAAAGGAGTTGTGTCATGAACTGGCTGCGCGAAGTAGCAAGACGACTCCGGATGCTCGTGCATCGGCGCCAATTCGATGCGGACCTCGAAGAAGAGATGCAGCTGCATTTGGAGTTGCGACAGCAAGAACATCTCGAGTCGGGCATGAACGCAGACTCTGCTCGGGCCGCCGCCCGGCGCCGGTTTGGCAACGTAACTGCGTTGAGGGAGAAGAGTCACATTGCGTGGGGCTGGGAATGGTTCGAAAACCTCGTGCAGGACGTGGGCTACGGCCTGCGCATGCTGCGCAAGAATCCCGGCTTCACCTCCGTCTCCGTCCTTACTCTTGCCCTTGGCATCGGCGCAAACACCGCGATCTTCAGTGTCATCAATGGAGTGCTACTCAGTCCGCTTCCCTATAAGAATCCGCAGCAACTGGTTGTCAGGAGGGGAAACGATTCGCCCCCGAACGTGAGGGATATCCAGAGACAGGCGCGCGCGTTTTCAGAAGGCGGCGGAATCAACGTCCAGAAGATGGACTACACAGGCGGAACCGAGCCCGTGCAAGTCCGCACCGGGCTCGTCGATGCGGGGTTTCTCGAAACGCTGGGCGTGCAGCCGATGCTGGGCCGGATCATTTCGCCCTCTGAGGATATGAAAGGCGGGCCGCGCCTCGCCGTGGCCAGCTATTCTTTCTGGCAAAACTTCCTTGGCAGTGATCCACACGCGGTGGGCAAGGCGATTCCGCTGGGTGGAAACACCTATACCGTGATCGGTGTCATGCCCGCGAGTTTTGCTCCGCCAGCGGAGCATGCCGATGTTTTCGTTTCGATGTGGGCTGGCGACCCGGGAGCGGCTGCTGAACGCGATGTGCACTTCATGCATACCTACTGGCGATTGCAGACGGGTGTCGCGCTCGCGCAGGCACAGGCGGAGATGGCCGCAATCGACCGCCGGCTCGCGGAGCAGTATCCCGCCGAAGAAAAGGAACGGAAGACGCAATTGGTTCCGCTGCATGAATGGCTGGTAGGAGATGTGCGGCCGGCGCTGCTGGTGCTCTTCGGGGCTGTAGGCCTGGTGCTGCTTATCGCGTGCGCGAATTTCGCGAGCTTGCTGATGGCACGGGAAGTCGCACGGCGACAGGAATTGGTGATCCGGGCGGCGTTGGGCGCGGGGCGCGGTCGCCTCATCCGGAAAACGCTGACGGAGAGCGCACTGTTGTCGGTCCTCGGCGGCGTTGCCGGGTTGCTGCTAGCGCAATGGGGCACGCGCATGCTGCTGGCGCTGAGGCCGGAGAAGCTGGCGCGGCTGAGCGGGATTCACATGGATACGCGCGTTTTGCTGTTTGTCCTGGCGGTATCGGTGCTGACCGGTGTGGTGTTCGGAATGGCGCCGGCGTGGGTCGCGGCTCGCGGGGACGTGGCCGAAGCCCTAAATGAGAGCGGACGAAGCACGACTGCGAGCGCAATGGGGCATCGCATACGAAATATTCTGGTCACCTCGGAACTCGCGCTCGCTCTGGTGCTGCTGGTGGGAGCCGGTTTGCTGATCAAGGGATTCTCGCGGTTGCGCTCGATGAATCCCGGGTTTAATCCCGCGAACGTAATGACGATGTATCTCCAACTGCCGGCGACACGTTATGCCGAGATCCCCAAACAGACACAGTTCCGCCGCGAGTTGCTCGCCCGCTTGAATTCCCTGCCGGGCCTGCAAGCGGCGATGGTGACCGATATTCCGCTCGGCGGGAACTATGTGGGCCATGGCTTCGTCATCGATGGGCACCCTCCAGTGGCTGTGGGCGGTGAGCCTGATGTGCAAACCCTCTCGGTGATGGGCGACTACTTCCGCGTGATGCAGATTCCTCTGCGCGCGGGCCGCGACTTCACTCCGCTGGATCGCGAAGGGCAACCTCTGGTGGCCATCGTGAGCGAGGAAGTTGTTAGGGAATTTTTCCCGCACGAGAACCCCATCGGCGCGCGCATCCACTGGGCGCGCGAGACGGAACCTCCTCAGTGGATGACCGTCATCGGCGTGGTGGCCGACGTGAAACATTCAGGATTGGATCAACCGGTGGATCCCGCTGTGTATACACCTTTTCCGCAATCTAACGAGATCTGGAGAAGCTTTATGACGCTCGCCATTCGAACGGGGGCCGTATCCTCCGGGCTGGTCGAAGAAGTGAAGAAGCAGGTTTGGAGCCTGGACAGCCGGATTCCGGTGAACGATGTGCACACCATGGATGAGCTCATGGCAGTGTCACTTGCGCAGCAACGTTTCAACATGTTGCTTCTCGGGCTGTTCGCCGCGCTCGCGCTAGTTCTTGCGGCCGTGGGAATTTACGGGATGATGGCTTATCGCGTAGGCCAACGCATGCACGAGATCGGCATCCACATCGCTCTTGGAGCTCAGCGCCGCGACGTGCTGCGGCTCGTGCTGGTTGACGGAGCGAAGCTCGCATGCTTTGGCATAGCGATCGGCATCGCAAGTGCAATTGCCCTCACGCGGTTGATGACGAGCCTCCTCTTTGAAGTCAAGCCGACGGACCCGGAAACCTTTGCAGTCGTGGTCATTGTGCTAGCCATCGTTGCGCTGGCGGCTTGCTACGCGCCGGCACGCCGCGCCATGCGCGTCGATCCGATGGTCGCATTGCGCTACGAATAGTTCGCCTCCCCTTTATCGGCATTGCGCTGGACTCATACGACCAGCGTGTTTTCCAGGCAGGTGAAGTTTTCATTTTGCGTTGGTCTGGCGCCGGCGCCCAATGGGGAGAGACAGAACCAGATTGCTGCGCCACCCAGGTTACTCCCAACGAAACACCTTTGTGGAAAGCGCGGTGCAAACCACAAAGACTGCTGCCAATGCGGCTACGTCGCCGACGTGCACCGACCACGCGTCGCCGCTCCAGATTCCCTGGAGAAGTGCCACGGCATAGGTTAGCGGCAGCACCCGGGCCACCACGTGGAGCACGGGCGGCAGCGCTTCGACGGGCACGAAGAGTCCCGAGAAACCGACCATCGGATACATGATGAAACCGCCGATGAGCTGCGCAAAACGCGCTGTGGGAACGATGCTGGCTATGAGGAAACCGATCGACAGGATGCTCCAAGTGCTGATCAATAGCGCGATGGTAAACGAGAACAATGGAGCATGAACGCCAACCGGATAGTAGCGTTTGCCGGCCACCACCATCAAGGCCAGCGTGGCCGCGGTGAGTAGAAGCTTGACGATCACGTGGGCGGTCAGAATGGTCTGTGGGCGCAGCGGCGTAGCGCGTAGCCTCTTGAGGATGCCGCCTTCGCGGTAGATGGAGATAATGGTGACCAGCGAGATCACCGCGTTGATGGCAATCAAAAGGGATGCAAGAACCGGGAGACCCACGTGGATAAAACTGCTGGCGGCGAGTGCGGGCGGCTGGAGCCTGCCGCCGACAATCCGACCCACCACGAGGAAAATCAGAACGGGGATAACGATGGCGCCGAACGCACCCATCGGCTCGCGCATGAAGATCTTGATCTCAAGCCAAGTCAGTTTCCAGAGCCCGCGCAGCGTCATATTGGCGCCTACTCCCGAATCGAGTGACCAGTCAGTTTCAGGAAAACGTCTTCAAGATTAGGAAGAATCGTACGGAAATCAGAGACTCGAATGTGGTTCTCTGACAGACAATGAATGACCTCGGTGACCAAGTCATCGCCGCGGCCGCGAATGGTGAATCGCGAGTCAGCGCAGTTCACCGCTTGCACTCCGGGGATCGCCAGAAAGCGTTCCTCAGCGAGCGGGTCGTTGGTGGTGAGAACGACGGTCCGGTCAGGGCAATGCCGGTTGACGAGGCTCTCGGGCGTGTCGATGTCGATGATCCGTCCATGCTCGATGATTGCTACTCGGTCGCACAACCGTTCGGCTTCCTCCATCAGATGAGTGGTCAAAAAGACGGTTTTGCCGCGCTTGCGGATGCCGCGCACCAGATCCCAGATTGCCCGCCGCGACTGCGGGTCCAGCCCGGTAGTCAGCTCGTCGAGAAACACCACCTCCGGATCGTTGATCAGCGCAAGGGCAATAAACAGCCGTTGCTTCTGGCCTCCGGAGAGGTTCATAAACCATGCGTTCCGCTTATCAGTGAGGCCGAGCTGTTCGAGTAGGTGTTGGCCGTCTATCGCTTTCTTCTTGTAAAGCGAGGCCCAGAGGTCTACCGCCTCCCACACTTTGATCCGCTTCTGCAACTGCGCCTGCTGGAGCTGAACCCCGATACGGTCCTGTAGTTTGTAGACTTCTCGAAAGGGATCAAGACCCAGAACCGAGATGCTGCCCCGGTCGGGCGTGCGCAGACCTTCGATGCACTCCATGGTGGTAGTTTTTCCCGCGCCATTCGGCCCGATCAAGCCAAATATTTCGCCGTCATTGACTTCGAACGACACCTCATCGACAGCTGCCGTTGAGCCGTAGGTCTTGCGGACTCCAGACACTTGAATGACCGGACGCATGATAATTTGCAAAATCGTAGATTCACGGAATAGAACAGAAAGGTTATATCACGGACATAGAGTAAGTCCTGGTAAGTCGCCGCCGGAGATTCTTGCTTTTAGTACCGACATGGACGCTTACCGCGTTTACCAGGAGCTTGAGAAACGATGACGCATACACGTCGGGTGTGCAATTTTGAACAGTTATGCGTTCCTTGATGACTCACACTGCGCTGATCAAAATTCCCCTTAAATGAAAATCTTACTGTACAACCCTGACAACGGCGTGACGCGCAACTTCATGCCGCATCTTTGGATGTTCCTGCTGCAAGCGCTGACTCCGCCAGGCCACGAAGTGGTGCTGATTGACGGCAACGCGCAGCCCATGG
>DATGFC010000020.1:0-18122 GCA_035309485.1 Candidatus Sulfotelmatobacter sp. | reverse complement strand
CGATGGTCAGAGTGCGATCTCTACAAACCGGTACAAGTTCATTGAGAACAAGGAATTGTTGGTCACATCGTATCGGCAGATCGGAAATGGGCCAATCGAGAAGATCGGCACTCTTAAAGGCAAAAGAATAGGCACGGAGTCGGAGTCCACGAACACATCCAGCGAAGCCGAGCTGCGCGGCTTCATGACCGAACTCCGAAAAGCAAGCCTCGAAGGCGACGTGGACACTATCGCAAGCTCGATGACTGACGATTACGTTCAAACGGACATCAATGGCTACCGCCAGGACAAAACCACATGGCTCAATGAATATTTCAGGCCGCTAGCCGATCTGATTAAAGCCGGCAAGTTTCACTGGGATGAGTACGAGAGAACGAATCTCCAGTTTCGAATCCACGACGACTGTGCCATTGTAACCGGCGATTTGCGCCTGAAGGGAACCGGAGCGAAGCCCGGACCGCAGCACACCTGGCTGGCCGACCCAACTTCGAGTTTTAGCGGTACTCTCCATTTCACCCATGTTTACTTGAGGCACAACGGAAAATGGTTGCTGGCGGCCTTGCACAATCAGATAGTGCCATCATCTGCAAAATAGCTACTCTTCGCGCAGGAACGGTTTTACCGGTGGATCTCCGCTACTGCGGACTCGATGCCGAAGAATGGAGACGTTGACGCCACGAATCACGATCGACCGGAATGCCCCCTTTCCAAATTTGCAGAATGTCGCGTGTCGCCGCTATATCAGTCGTCGCGTCGCTATTCAAAAGCACAAGATCGGCCCGCATTCCGGGAGCGATCCGACCACGATCCGTTAGATGAAACGCAGAAGCCGGAATAGAAGTGGCACCTGCTAAAGCACGCTCCGGCGTCAATCCGGCTTTTACGAGATACTCCAATTCGCCATGCAATGAAATGCCGGGTGCTGTACCAGGATTGCCAGCGTCCGTCCCAGCGAGAATGGGAACCTGATTCGCAGCAAGCGGCGGGATCGCCTGCATGGAGAACATACAATTCTGTGCCGGCCCTCGATCGATATTCTTCTTCAGTTTAGGTAGGTATTCATCGGCTACATACGGGCTCAGCTTTGGGTCATCGAGAAGCTGCTGCCCTGGACTTTGGTTGCATACACTCTCCAATACGCTGAAGGTCGGGATCACGAATGCGTGGTGCTCGGCGACAAGCGGAGCAAATTTTGGATCAACGGTGTCTCCGCCAAAGACAAACAAGTGTGCTAGTCCGTCTGCGCCGGACTCTATGGCGTCGAAGGCTTGCTGTTGAGTATGGATATGCACCACGGCCAGCTTGCCTCGCGCATGCGCCGCCAAAATCACTGCCTGGAGCGTTAGCTTGTCGATGCTGGGTCTACCTCCCCCATGACCGGTGTCGCCGCCGTATTCGTAGATAATCTTGATGAAATCAGAACCTTCGGCAATCCGCTCATCAACCCATGGTTGGGCGTTGTCGGGACCAGTAAGAGTGGGGAACTTCAGCCCGTATTCGGTGCCGTGCCCGCCCGGTGCGGTGGCAACGTAGCCGGAGGAGACCAGATCTGCGCGGTCTGCAGCTTTGCCCGCGCTTTGTTCGGCCTTGAGCGACTTCATTAGCTGCAAATCCATCAACATCGAAATGTCGGTGGTGACACCGAAAACCGCAGATTGCTCCAGCTCTCGCCTCGAATGTATGTGGGTGTGGGCATCGATCAGTCCCGGAAACAGGGTCTTGCCTTTAGCATCTATGACGCGAACATTCCTGGGGATGTGGACGTGAGATCCTACGCTGCTGATCGTCCCTTTCAGATGAGCACCGATCCTCGTGGAATGACTCGCTCTCCATCGAAAATCTTCGCATTTTTGATCGCGAAATCCTGAGCCGCTGCCAGCGCTTGGGCCGCGATCAGCAGTGATATGAGCCTTCTCCATCGCATGATTCACCTCACCCGTAAGGGAACGCTTTGACTATTGCGGAACCCAGCTATCACCGCGAAGCAGGCGCACTTCGTCCAGGTTGTTCGTGCGCTTCAGCAGTTCGAGAATTTCCGCTGCCTGCAGCCTGCGCCCTGGAGCCTTGTCAGCATTCGCCGTCGAAAGCGCTGCCAGCGCCATCCCGGCTGTGTCTAGCGATAGGGCTCGGGCATCTACCTTGTCCAAAGTGTCGGTAATGGCGTGATGATTAGTATCGTAATCGCCAGGCTCGGTGTTTAGTTCGACCCCGGGAATACCAAGAGCGATGAAAGGCTCATCATCAGATCCGACTTCGCCATCCGGAAGCAAGTGGTTGGCCCCGATAGATCGTAACGGCTCCATCAGGTGCGTGAGCGGCTGGAGCAGATCGTGGCGCCCTTTCACTCCAATGCCTATGGGCAGCTGTGCTCCGCCATCCATCACGATGAAAATGCGATGTCTGTTCAATTCAGCGCTGTGTGCTTCGAGGTAGGCTCGCGAACCGAGACATCCCTCTTCTTCTCCCGAGAAAAAGACGAAGCGAATCGTTGCCATTGGCTTAATGTCCATCGATCGCAGAATCCGCGCCGCTTCGAGGACCGCGGCGACACCGGATCCGTTGTCGTTCGCCCCTTGCCCCCAGTCCCACGAGTCAAAGTGTGCGCCTACGACCACGATGTCCTTGCCAGTGCCTGGGATTTCAGCAATGACGTTGCGCTCGCCCGCTGGCACCGATGGAAAATCGTTATGTACTTCAAGTTGAAGCCGGACTATTGCTTTTTTCATGAGGCGGCGCAGGAATTCCGTGTCTTCCTTGGCGACGGACAACACCGGTAGCGCAGCACGAGGGTAAATACCGTACGCTGACGTGTAGAGCATGCGGTGCGGCTTATCTGACGGGATAAGCATTGCAGCGGCACCCGCGCTCGCGAGATCGCGAATGGCTTTGGCCCGCAGCACTATGTAGTCACTTGAATACGAGGTGCCACCTGTTTCAATGTTCACGATGACAGCTGCGTCACGAAGATTTTCGACGGGCACATCGAGGCGTCCATCTGGCGATATGTTCACCTCGACCAGTCGAGCCTGCACCGGTCCATTTGTCCCCGGAGCCCAGCCGTATGAGCCGATAAAAAGAGTCTGCGAAACGGGGCTTATTACCCTCGCTGTCGCCTCACCCCGCTTCCATCCGCTCTGGATGGGGTATTGCTCGGTGTGGGCATTTGCTAGTCCCCCATCGCTCAGCGCTTTGAGGATCAAGGATGCCGCCTTGGCCGATTCCGGGCTTCCAGTTACTCGGCCGCCAATACGGTCGGAAAGGACTTCGAGAAATTCCATCGCGCCGCTGCGTCCGATCGAAGCGCCGACGATCCGCTCAACATCCGCTTGATTGATGGCGGGTGACTGCGCTACCGCCAGGGGGGAACCAAAAAGCGCAAGTATAGCAAGCGCCTTCAGCATTTTCTTCTCCAGGTGTTCGATGAGTCGCGAAGCAGAATCAGAATACAAGGAAGGCACACGGCCTGCCATCCGAAGGGAGTCTGTCGGGATAACCCGTGAAACATTCCCTGTGCACTGCTGAAAGGCTCGCCCGCCGGGATAGGCAGCGAATGGTCGGCACGCAATTGGAGAGGTGATTTCCGGGTCGCTCGTCAAGCGCTCCTCGGGCTGTAACAAATCACTGGTTCTTGACCGCGTTCTCGGCACCAACCAACAAAGAGTCGAGCGCCTTACGATCGAGCATGCGGCCCCGCACAATCACAGTTTCAATTTTCTGCGTGTTAGTGATCTCCTGCAGAGGGTCGGCAGACAACAATACCAGATCAGCAAGTTTCCCCTTCTCAACGCTGCCAAGATCTTTCTCCATACTCAGAAACCGTGCTGGATTGATGGTCGCGCTTTGCAACGCTTCCATCGGTGTTAAACCGGCGCGAACCAGCAGACTAAGCTCATCGTGCAGTGAAAAACCAGCGTAGGTGTACGCCTGATACCAAGCCTCATCCGTTCCGGCCATCACGGGCACCCCCGCACGGTGCAACTTACCGGCTATTCGAAGCTTTTGCGCGTGGAATTTGGCGAATTCTGCAGTATGAGTGGACGATTTCGCTTCGTTGTTCCAGCGCTTTTGAACCGAAGGAGGAATGTATTTCAGCCGTGGGTCGCTTGTCACCCGAGCATCAAATCCGCGCGCATTCGCCCAGACCGCAGCAAAAGTGGGAACCTGCCAGGTCCTGTTCTTGGCGAGATGCGCGAATACCCTTGCGGCTTTCGCATCGTCGTAAGAATCTGTGGCTTCGAAGACCTCTAACCGAATTCGATCCAAACCATCCAGGTTAGGCCCGGCCTTGAGCATCTCAGCCCGCAGTTCGTCCTCGCGCTTTGAGCACGAGAGATAAATGCCGAACATGTGCTCCATGCTGTTCATGCCCGCGTCAGAGGCTTCGAGCGCGGAGACCGAAAAAGGAACGTGGCCGGCGAAAGGAATCTTCTGTTTCTTCGCCTCGTCCGCGATGGCCAGGAACGTATCCTTCGACAACCAAGAGTAAACCTTGACAAGGTCAGCTCCACTACTTTTCAGCGTGTCCACCTCCGAGCGTCCCGCTTCAGGCGCGGTAATGGCAAGGAAGTTCGGGCGCAGCGGTTTCGGACGGCCATCGAGGATCGGACCTGCCGCAACAATGATCGGTCCGAGTCGGGCACCACTTCGGGTGTCCTTGCGTAACTGACCAATCTCCGTCAACGGCATCGATGTACCCATGTCCCGAATGCCGAGCACGCCATTTGCGATGAACATCGGGAACATGCTGTCCAGTCGTTCCGGGAAAAGCGCGTGCACATGCATGTCCCACAGACCGGGAATGAGATATTTGCCCTTGCCTTCGATAATTTGTGCATCCAAAGGTGGATTTGCGCTCTTTGCCGCCTTTACCTCGGAAATGTGGTCGCCGGATATAACTACGATCCGATCAGGCAGTTCTCTCCCTACAACCGTGTCGATCACGGTCACGTGAATGATGTAGATGGGCGCAGTGGAGGCTTGGAGCGTAACGCTCGACAAGGTCTGCGCCGCAATTATCGAGGTAAACGAGAAGAGCGCAAGTAAGAGACGGAAGAGCAACGGTCGCATCGGCACCTCTTGGAAGCGAGCCTGGTCGTAAATTCGTGATGGATCATAGGACAGCCGTGGAGAGTTGGCAAACCATGGCCGGAGTATTATTGGTGGCGCTCATCGGTTGCTGTGGGCATGGTGGTCTTCGAACGGAAAGGGACCGATACTCATATGAAGCGCGCCATCCTATGTGTTTCGGTATTCTTGTTGTTTAGCAGCGTTCTTTCGGCTCAGACAAAAAATAGCCGAGCGCCTCTGAACACAGAGCTTGCGCAGATCTAGCTGATGCGCGAGAAGCTACATGGTCGGTGAAATCCGCTGAATTCCAAGTCCCCCCATTCACCATTTCTGCGCGAGGCGAGTCACAGAACAAGATCACCATAGACGTCCCGTTCTGCCGCGTCGCCGGAACAGTGAAGCCGACCACCGAATCCGAGATTCAATTCGAGTTATGGCTTCCACCGCGAGCGAAGTGGAATAGCAAGTTCGAGGGCGTGGGCAACGGCTCCCTCCGCGGGGCAATTGAATATCAGCGCTTAATGCGAGCGCTGGTGCGCGGTTACGCGACTGTATCCACCGATAACGGCCACCAAAGCACCGGGTTCGACGTCAGTTGGGCTCTTGGTCAGCCAGAACGGGTCATTGACTTCGGTTATCGAGCCCAACACACGGTCACACAGGCAGCAAAGGCGATCACCCAGCGGTACTATGGACGTGCTCCGCAGCACTCTTACTTTGTCGGATGTTCGCAGGGTGGCCACCATGGCCTCATGGAAGCCCAGCGCTTTCCGGAAGATTACGACGGCATCATTGCCGGAGCGCCGGTTTACAACTGGGCGGGCGAAATGACCGAGCAGGCATGGAATGTGCGCGCCCTGCAGCGGACGCGAACGGGACCGCTGTCCAAGAAAAAGCTTCAGATCCTATACGACGCCGTCGTGAAGGCTTGCGGTGGTCCCGACGGGTCAGTCGCAGATCCGCAGCAATGCTCATTCGATCCCGCTGGCCTGCGGTGCGCGGCTGCGAATGAAGGATCCTGCTTAAGCGATAGTGAAATAGAAGCGGTGCGGCAGATGTATGCAGGTCCGAAAACCTCCACCGGCGTCCAGCTTTATCCGGGACTGTCGCGGGGTAGTGAAATTCAATGGGGACTGCTCTGGTCGGACCCGAAGCGCATGGGGGGCTCATGGCTCGGTTTCTATCAGTTCATGGTCTTCGAAAATTCTGCCTGGGATCTCTCAATGATGGACTTCGATCATGATTACTCTCTTGCCAAAAATAAACTTGGCAAAATCCTTGATCCGGAGAATCCCGACCTGGTGCAGTTTGCGGACCGTGGTGGGAAGATCATCGTGTATCACGGCTGGGCCGATGGAATGGTGCCGTCGCAGGTCTCCACTGATTACTACGCTTCAGTCACGGCAGCGATGGGTTCCGCACGAGTGAAACAGTTTTATCGTCTGTTTATGATTCCAGGCATGGGGCATTGTAGCGCTGGCCCAGATGTGCTGTTCCGATCTGAAGACGCCACTGCGATTCCGCTCAAGCCTGATCGGGACATGCTGGTAGCCCTCGAGCAATGGGTGGAACACGGCCGTGCTCCAAACAGCTTTGTGACGTCCCGATTGAGCAATGATGGTGCTATCGAACGCACACGGTTGGTCTGCCCCTACCCGACAGTCGCGAGATATCGCGGTGAGGGAGACGCTACGCGAGCGGAGAACTTCACTTGTTCCACGAAATGACCTGCGCCGCCCACGGGCCTCGTGACGCGTGATCCAATGTCCATCCAGCGTTTGGGGCGTCAAGTGCCCGGATACGGCAACTTGGAAACTAAGGGTGCAATGCGCACTCGACCGAGGGTTCGATAAGGGTTCGATAAGACTTCCAAAGCGTTCTTTTGAGCTCTAATGATTGCGATCCGTGCCTTTGGTTTCTGTTACTTACGACCGGGTGCAATGCTTTCACGGCGGTAACACGGGTTCAAATCCCGTCGGGGACGCCAAATCTATCAAGAACTTGCGAGCAGCAACTCCCTCCTGGTCGTTTGAATCTGGACCGGCAGGAACCCGCTGATTTATATGGGAGCCTGAGATTTAGCCCAAAACGATGCTACGACAAGAAAGGCGAAAGGTTCGGGAGTGGCCCAGGTTATGCTTTCCTGCGGAGAAACCATGCCAGAAAGCGCTCAGAAGAATGCGACTGAATGATGCACGTAGCTAAATGGATACTAGTACGCTGTGAAGCAGGGCCGAAAACACAATAAGGGTGAACGACAATGTGCCGTCGTCTTCTTTCGCAAATGCGCGGCTCAATTTGTCGTTCGCTCGCGGCAGGCGTGACGCCAATCATGAAATTGCTGCTAATGGTCGAAACCTGGAACGCACTTCATCGCCTGATCCATTGCCGCGACGTGCAGTGCCTAGCGCATATTCCCTAACCAGCCTGACAAGGGCCAGCACTGAACATTAACGCCCACCTCGGGGACTATATTGAACGTATCCCAACGACAAACCTAGATAATATTCTTGCCAGGTGCTCGCCTGATACAACTCCGCCGCCGCGCTCAGAATCGTGGGTGCGGTGAATTACAATACATCCCATTGAGTTTGAATCACAATCTTAACCTAGGAGGATGATACGGATGACGGAGCTTGGCGGAAGGGTTGCTCGGTCAAGCCTCCGTTCGGGATCTTTGGGCGCCACAGTCGCAGCTCTTTGATCTCAACCCTTATGCGCTCCAGGTACTTTCGGATGTTCGCCCCGGCGGCAATGTTGTCCCTGCTGCTGGTTGGGGCATGCAGTGGGCAAAATACGACGCTGATCAGTCTTGACCAGGCCATTAATCTAGCGCTGGCGCACAACCATTCCATAAAGGCTACACGAAGTCTGATTCTTCAGAATCAAGCTCAGGAGATCACCGCGAACCTGCGCCCCAATCCGACTCTCGGGGCGGACAGCCAGTTCGTGCCGTTTTTTAGCCCGCAAGATTTTTCCGGAACAAATCTGAACGAGACGCAGCAGTTCGACATCGGGATCGGGTACCTGTTCGAGCGTGGTCACAAGCGGCAGCATCGGTTGCAAGCAGCTCGTGATCAAACCGCCGTCACGCGCGCCCAGGTAACAGATGCCGAACGAACTCTGGCTTTCAACGTTGGCCAGCAATTCGTCAGCGTTTTACTGGCGGAATCCACTCTCCAGTTCGCGATTGAGGACCTGAAAGGTTTTCAGCGAACCGTGGACATCAGCGAGGCGCAGCTCAAAGCTGGATACATTGGCGAAGGCGATTACCTAAAGATCAAGTTGCAGCTTCTGCAGTTCCAGACCGACGTATCCTCGGCACGCCTGGCGAAGGTGCAGGCGTTAGTCAGCCTGCGCGAATTCCTGGGTTATAACGCGGTCCCGGCCGAGTACGACGTGATTGGCGATTTGGCGTATCAACCACTCCAAGCGAACGTGGCAGATTTGCAGACAAAGGCGCTGCGCGAGCGGCCTGACTATCGGGCTGCGGAATTGGGGACAAGGGCCGCACAAAGCCAGATCCTCCTGGCTAAAGCAAACGCCAAGGTGGACGTCAATGGCACATACGACTTTACGCATGTCTCCGGGGAGAACACGGCTTCGATCTTTGTGAATTTTGAGTTGCCCATCTTCAATCGCAACCAAGGAGAGATCGCACGTACGAATTATGCACTTACGCAGGCACAGGAGCAGCAGCAAGCGGCAAGTGATACTGTTCTCTCCGATGTTGCCAATGCCTACGAGGCGGTTAAAAGCAACGACGAAGTGGTGCAACTCTATACTTCCGGGTACCTGAAGCAGGCTCAGGATTCGCGCGATATCAGCGAATATGCCTACAAACGCGGCGCCGCCAGCCTGCTGGATTTTCTCGACGCAGAGCGCAGTTACCGGTCCGTTCAACTGGCCTATCGCCAGGCGCTGGCTTCTTATATGACCGCATTGGAACAGTTGAAGGAAGCGGTGGGGACGAGGAACCTTCCATGAAGCTGTGCAAGAGCCTTCACGAAGGGCTGGCGGAACTTGTCGTGGTATCGGTGGTCATCGCGGCTTTCTCTGCTTGCGATAGCGCTCGACCGAACGCCCCGGTGAACTCCTTGAAGAACTCAAACAGTGCCGAACTCTTTACCATTCCACCGGAGCAGATGGCGCATGTACAGGTACTGACGGTCCAGCCAGCAACCCTGACTCGCACCCTTCGGCTGACAGGGGCCGTGGCTTACAACAGCTTTCACACAACCCCGGTGATCACGCAGGTGAGTGGATTAGTCAGCAGGATCCTTGTCGTCCCCGGGAAGAAAGTAACTCGTGGACAGGCCATGTTGTACGTGGCCAGTCCGGACTACTCGCAGTTGCGCACGAACTATTTGAAGGCCAAGGAGGCCTACGCCCTAGCCCAAAAGGCCGACGCTCGTGCCCGGGATTTATACCAACATCAAGCGATTGCAGAACAGGCTCTGGAACAGGCGGACGCGGCCGAGGTACAGGCGGGCGGTGACTTGGCGGCGGCCCAAGCCGCATTGAAGGTCATGGGGATCAACGATCCGGACGAACTCGTAAAAGCCCCGGCTTCATTCGAAGTTCCAGTGAAGGCTCCGATTGACGGGCTGGTGGTTGAGCAAGATGTCTCCGCCGGACAACTCATCCAGCCGGGTACGACGCAATGCTTCATGATTTCTGACGTCAGCACAGTCTGGGTGCTGGTCAATGTCTACCAAAAGGATTTGCCATACGTAAGGGTCGGAGATCCTGTGACGATTCAAACCGATGCTTATCCTGACGTATTCCACGGCCGCATTGCGTATGTGGCGGCTTCGCTGGATCCGAACACACGGACGCTGCAGGCACGCATCGAGACCAATAATCCTGGCGAAAAACTTAAAAAAGACATGTACGTTGTGGCAAGTGTCGATGCAGGCACGATTCCCCATGCAATTGCGCTTCCTGATGCCGCAGTTCTGCGCGATTCAGAAAACCAGCCTTTTGTTTACGTCGCCGAATCTTCGAATCAGTTTGGCAGACGTTCCGTGACGCTTGGGGAGACCATTAATGGGCAGACGCAGATTACCAGCGGGTTGAAAGCTGGCGACCAGGTCATTGGGAATGGCAGCCTTTTCTTGCAGTTTGCGAATTCTCTGCAGCGTTAGAGGTATGAGGCAGCATTTTTGAGCCGGATTCAAGAAACTCTGGCAATCATGGTACCCAAGATATCGGAATGATCCACCGAATAGTCCAAGCGGCCCTACGGCAGAGATTCCTGGTGCTGATGTTGACCGCTTTCATTACGGTCGGTGGGGTCCTGTCATTTCAGCGGATGCCCGTGGATGCCTATCCTGACCTGTCGCCTCCGCAGGTCGAAATCATCACCCAGTGGCCCGACCATGCCGCCGAAGAGGTTGAACGACTGGTCACACTTCCTCTTGAACTCCAGATGAACGGCGTCCCCCGCATGGTGGTGATGCGTTCCATCTCCCTTTATGGGCTGTCGGATCTCAGATTGACGTTTGAAGAGAACGCCGACGATTACTTTGCGCGACACATCGTCTTTGAGCGACTTGCACAGGCCGCACTTCCGGCTGGCGTGACCCCGAACCTTGCTCCCCTATTCAGCCCTAGCGGCCTGGTGTATCGCTACGTGCTGGAAAGTCCTGACCGCACTCCTCAGGAACTGAAAACGATTGAAGATTGGGTGGTGGAGCGATCTTATCGATCGGTCCACGGCGTGGCGGATGACTCGGGCTTTGGTGGAACCGTGATGCAATACCAGGTGCTGCTGGACCCCGCACGCTTGTATGGGTATCACCTGACAATTCCGCAAATTACGGCCGCTCTCGCTGCAAATAATGCGAATGCCGGCGGCGGTTTTTATTCGCAAGGAGGACAGTTCTACTACGTTCGTGGAATCGGGCTGATACGTAACACCGACGACATTGGAAACATTGTGGTGGGCGCGAACAAAGGCGTACCCATTCGTGTGAAGGATGTCGGAGATGTAACCATTGGGCATGCGCCCAGGCTCGGTGAATTCGGCTTTCAAAAGAACGACGATGCCGTCGAAGGCGTCATCCTCATGCTGCGTGGGGAACAGACGCAGAACGTGCTCAAGGGAGTGGAAGCAAAGACTGAGGAACTGAACCGCCAGATATTGCCCCCCGACGTCAAGATTCATCCTTATTATGACCGCAGCCAGTTGGTGGACTTGACCACCGACACCGTGGAAGCAAATCTGCTTCGCGGCATGTTCCTGGTTTTGATTGTGCTGATCTTCTTTCTGGTCAGCTTCCGCGCCGCTCTCATTGTGGCTCTGACCATTCCTCTCTCGCTTCTGTTTGCCTTCATCGTGCTCCACGCGCACGATGTAGCCGCAAATTTGCTCTCCATCGGCGCCATTGATTTTGGCATCGTCATTGATGGCACCGTCGTGATGATTGAAAACATTTACCGCGAATTGGCGCTGCGGGAGGGACGGCCGTACAAGCTGAACGAAGTTATTCTCGCGGCAGCAAAAGATGTGGACCGGCCGATCTTCTATTCTGTTGCCGTTATTCTTGCCGGTTATCTGCCGATTTATGCGCTCAGCGGGCCCTCGGGAAAACTGTTTCATCCGATGGCTGAGACCATGTCATTTGCGTTGGTCGGTGCGCTCATCTTAACTCTGACGCTGATTCCCGTGCTCGCCTCCTATTGGTTCAAAAAAGGCGTGCGCGAGAAACCGAATCGCGCATTCGAATGGATGAAGCGGAAATATGCAGTCCAATTGGACTGGGTCCTCAACCGGCCGAAGACGACCATGGTGATCGCGGCACTGATCTTCGGAGCGACGTTGCTGCTCGTGCCGTTTATTGGCGGCGAGTTCATGCCGCACCTCGATGAAGGCGCGCTCTGGGTGCGGGCTACCATGCCTTACACGATTTCCTTTGAAGAGGCGAGCAAAATTGCTCCCCAGATCCGCGACATTCTGATGTCGTATCCGCAAGTGACGGTCGTGGGCTCAGAGTTAGGCCGCCCCGACGATGGCACCGACCCCACCGGCTTTTTCAACTGCGAGTTTTACGTTGGATTGAAGCCATACAAGGACAAGTCTTGGAACGGGGAGATCAGCGAGAAAAAGGAACTCATCGAAGCGATCAACAAGAAACTCACTACCTTCCCGGGAATTATTTTCAACTACACCCAACCGGCGGAAGATGCCGTGGACGAAGCCTTGACCGGCCTCAAGAGTTCTTTGGCGGTCAAAATTTACGGTGAAGATTTGAACGTCCTGCAGGACAAAGCGATTCAGGTCAAGAACACGCTCTCGAATGTACCTGGTTTTACCGAGCTTACGGTGGTGCGAGAACTTGGCCAGCCTAGTCTGCTCGTCGATGTCGATCGAGACAAGATTGCACGTTATGGGATTAACGTTGCGGACGTTGAAGCCGTCATTTCAGCCGCAGTGGGTGGACAGGCGGTCACGCAAGTTATTCAAGGAGAGAAGCTGTTTGATCTTGTGGTCCGCATGCAACCTCAATTCCGCAGCAGTGCACACGAGATCGGGAATTTGTTGGTGGGCACACCCGATGGGCAGCAGATCCCGCTCAGCCAACTCGCGAATATTACGCAGGGAAACGGCGCCTCGTTTATCTATCGCGAAAACAACTCTCGCTACATCGGCGTGCAGTACAGCATCGAGGGACGTGATTTGGAGCGCGCGGTCCGAGACGCTCAAGCAGCAGTCAAGAAGGCGGTTTCACTTCCGCAAGGGTACCGGATGGAATGGGGTGGCGAATACAGCCAGTTCCTCGAAGCCAAATCGCAAATGTATTTTATTGGCCCGTTAGCAGTCGTGATAATTTTCATGATCTTGTTTGCGCTCTATGGAAATTTCAAATTCCCTGTCACGATTGCCCTGGGTGTAATCATGACGGAACCGGTGGGCGCGCTGGTTGCTCTCAAGCTCACTCATACTCCTTTTAGCGTCTCATCTGTCTTGGGGCTTCTCGCATTGCTCGGGGTTTCAGTGGAAACAGCCGTTATTCTCGTCTCCTACATCAATAAGTTGCGCCTGGAGGGAATGGACATCCGCACGGCCACCCGGGAGGCTTCGCTATTGCGACTTCGCCCGATCATGATGACCGCCCTGGTTGCCTGCCTGGGATTGCTACCGGCCGCGCTTTCTACCGGCATCGGATCGGACACCCAAAGGCCGTTCGCGATCGTGATCGTCGCCGGCCTCATTTCCCGCCTCTTCATCGGGTTCTTCGTCAATCCGGTGTTGTACGAGATGGTTGCTCGTCCGGGCGATGTGTTGCAGGTCTGACGGAGACCACCGTCAGACAGCAAACTCACCCAGTCTCGAATGCACCATACCTCGCTGGATCCGAGTTCGTGGGGAATGGGGATTCTGAAAATTGCGCCCGCTCAGAGCAGACACAACCGGCGAGCGCAGTCCGCCATGATCTCTGCCTCCCAGGCGGAACGCTTCGGATTCTGGGGGTGTGTCCGATCGCTGGGAATCCGCCCGATCAGATTCAGGAACACCGCGGCAGAATGTTTGTACGCGGAAACGGGAGCGCGAAAGGCAACGTTTCCCAGATACTGCAGGGCGTCGGAAAGGGCGTAGTACTCGGGGTCCCCGGCCTCCCAAAGCCGGTCTCGCGCGGCGAATTTCTCCGGCGCAAAGGCCGCAAGCCCCAGCAAATAGTCGGACCCGTATTCAATCATGTTGATTCCAAGATCGTTCCCGGTGTAGATGCGGAACTCCGACCGGTTTGCATCGCGAAGAGCGAGTCGTTCAAGTTCCAGAAGACGGTTGAGGGATGAGTGCTTCATCCCCTTGATCTCTGGGATGTCCATCAAGCGCCGGAACGTCTCCGAGTTCCATATTTCGCCGTTGGGCGCGAACATGGATCCCAACTCGAATGCCAAGATGTGCGGATAGCCTCTGCATATATTCCGATAAGTTTCACCGATCTCTGCGGGAGACTTGCCGTGCAGACGGGCGGTCTGGAACAGTATAGGAATCCCACCAAAACGAACGATGGTATCGATCTGCTGTCGGTAGAGTGCGACGATGTCGCCGCCGCCGAGATGTTCAATGTAAGCGCCGGCCACAAACGGAATCCCGCTCCCGAGACCCTGCCGCGTCCACGTCAGTACTTCTTGTTTTTCTGCATCGCTCAGGTAGTTCACATACCCGGTATCCATATTTACCGCGTTCATCAGCCCGGCGCGGTGTGTAGAGATCAAGTGTTGCGAAAACGCGTCCACCGCGACCCTGCCGTCTGTGTCGTAAGGCAGCAACGCCGCGGCCATTCCCTGTATTTTGCGTCGCGGTTTCTGGCGCGCGAGCAACTCGTCAATGGTCATCCCTCTCATCATCGTTTGATCCACCATGGGCTCGCCACTGCGGGGAAAAACATCATGTCAGCGGTTCTTCGCGTCGTTCAGTTTTTCGGCCATCTCGGAGTTTTTGTAGTACTCGTCCAGCGGATAGCAACCAGAAGGCAGTCCGTTCCGTGGCGCCGTGGTGCAATCGCTGAAGGTTCTGCAAACACGCTTGCGTTGTATCTCGCTGCCCTCTGATGCGACCCAGAGGAACTCGGGATAGGTCAATACCATTCGGCCGAGCCCTACGAAGTCGACCCACCCTTCGCGCACAGCACCTTGTGCCACATAGGGTAAGAAGTCCTGCAGGTAGCTATATCCCGATCCAACCATGAGAAGCTTTGGGAACAGGCGCTTTAACTGACGTGTTACTTTCATCTGGCGGGCAACTCCGATCAACGGGTCTTCGGGCGGCAGATATCCGTCAGAAGGTGGATACAGCGCCGGACGCTGGATGTGCGGATTGTAGTAGGGGCTGCCGGCGGTGATATTCACCAGCTGAATTCCGAGCTCTTGCAATAGTGATAAAAAACGCTCCGGCTCAGTCAAGTCGCTATCCGTCGGGTCGAGCGGATTCACGCCGAAACCCCAGCGGTAGGGGAGTAACTCCGGGCGCGTCTCCGCAATTCCGGTGGCGGACTTTCCATTCACGCTCTGAGTCGGTTCACTGCGGAATGGCACGGTATCGATCGCCGATAGACGCACTCCGATATGCAATCCTGGACACAGCGCGCGGATGCCTTGCACGACCTCGCAAAGAAAGCGCGTGCGGCCTTCGAAGGTGCCGCCGTAATGCCCCTCTCGGGTGTGAGCGCTCAAAAATTCGTGACCCAGGTAGCCGTGGCAATGCTTGATGTCTACGAAATCAAAACCCAACTGCCAGGCCATAAAAGCGGCTCGATGAAAGTCTTCGATGATGGATGCAATTTCTCCGTCGGCGAGCAGAGGGTAGTCGGGAGGCAGTTTCAGGCGATGGTCGAGAAATGGATGGTGATAGAGAATGCGTGGTTCCGGGCGGGAATGCTCATTGGGGCGGCAGTACCGGCCGGAATGCGTCAATTGCAAACCGATGATCAAACCATCGTCAGAACCAGTTGTCAGAATATGCTCGTGTCTTAGAACATCTCGCAGCTGTGCAAGAGCCTGCTGCGTGCGCGGCGCCGCGAGAAGCTGGTTTGGGTTCGCTCGCCCTTCGTGGGAAACGGCAACTGCCTCTCCACCCCAAATCAGCTTGCCGCCACTACGGCCGAACCGCTGCCATCGGCGAATAGTATTCTCCGAAGGGGCCCCATCCGGAGTCGCGTCCCAGCCCTCCATGGGCTGAACGGCGATACGGTTGCCGATTCTGAATGGCCCGCACTGCAGAGGCCAGCGCAGCGGAGATTGGGCTCCTGTCACGATCTGGGCGTCGCAGGGGATTTCCAGGTCGAGCGCCCGCACGTGAGACTGAAAGCTCTCAACGTTCTTCAGACTCCCCATGCGGGGGATTGCTCCAGGGCTCATGCTGCCTTCCTTCGGCCCGGTAAACCCAAAACGGCAATTCCGCCGAGCAACGCGACGCCCACCAGGACAAAACAACTCTCGCGGTAGCTTCCACTCGAGTCTCGTAATCGGCCTATCAACCAGGGCGCAACCGCATCTGCAATGCCGCCAGCCATCAGGATCACGCCCAGCAATCTTCCCAGGATTTCAATCCCAAAGATTTCCGCTGTGATTAGTGGAATGATCATGTAGTCGCCACCAAGACCAATCCCAAATATCGCAGCGGAGACGTAGAGCGTTAGGCGCGTAGACCCGAGGAATAGCAGAGGGATTCCCGCTGCGACGAGCAGATATGTCAGCAGCATGACGTGCTTCTTGGAAAATCGGTCAGCGAGCCAACCAATGAGTAATCGGCCCGCAATACTGAAGGCCAACACTAGCGACAAGACACTTGCCGCATCCCGCTGTGTGAAGTGCCGGTCGATACTCAAGAAAAGTTTCAGATTCTGCTGCGTGCCGCTAACTGCGGCAATCGAGCACATACTCCCCAGGGTAAGCAGATAGAAGGACGATCGCTTGAATGCTGCCATCGGGCTCGGGGACGTGGGCGAGGCGGCGGTCGTTCTCGCGGGGAGTTCCTTTAACAGGAGTACCAGGGGTAATGACACCACCACAATCAGCACGCCGAGAATTCTTAGAGACGCCTGCCATCCGAAATGTTGTGCGAGCACGTTTGATATCCACGGGACTGTTGCTCCTCCGATGCCGATTCCGAGATAGGCGAAGCCCATCGCCTTTCCTCGCGATCGATCGAACCACTCCGTCAAGAGGACCTGGTTGGGAAGCGGCCCAGCGCAAACATAGCCCAGCGCGTTGAACAAGTAAAAGAAGTAAAACAGGCCAAGGCTTGAGATCGAGCCCAGTCCCACCAGAGCTCCCCCCGCCATCAATATTCCAAAAATCATCAGGCGACGCGGCCCAAAGCGGTCGACAACCCAGCCTGCGAGGAACCCGAAGACAGGACCCACAACAAGTTTGCTCAGCGCATTGCCTGACGTCACCTGAGCTCGCGACCAACCGAACTGTTGGACCATGAAGTCGTAGTAGAAAGGCAGGCCCCAAAGGGAAATCCCAACGATGAAGAAGAGCACTACAAAAGCTGTCGCCGCTGCCTGGTACGCCTGGCGCGGGTTTGCGGGAGAACGATTGGGTATTGGCTCCGGTCCTCTTGACCGCTTTTCGAACGATGCCGTCGGGGCAGTTCCGCCGATTCCCGGTCCAGTCATGGGCTGTCAGTGTAACGTAGACGGGATTAACACGACGTGCGATTCTGCAGGATCAGGTTCCAGAAGGTTGCTGAAGCGGCAGGAATGAAGATTGTTCCACTCCTGCCGCTCCGGCTGACGTTTGCTAGCTCAGATGCTTCACTACTGTACTGTCACGACAACGGTAGCCGTCGTGCGCCCGAATTGATTGGTTGAATACAGAGTGTAGGTGGTTGAAGCCGACGGTGTGACGACGACACTCGTGCCTCGTACGGGTCCGGCCTGTGGATCGATGATGTTATAGGTGCTGTTGGTGATGCTCCAGCTTAGAGTCGTTGGCTGGCCCGCCGTAACCGTGGATGGATTGGCGGTGAAGCTACTGATTGTGGGCGATGGACCGGCGGGAACGTTTGCAGGTGTATAGATTGTGCCAGTCTGCACCACTTCGAAGTTCGAGGCGGTGATCTGCTTCAAGAGATTCAAGTCGGTATTGTTCCAGCGATTGTCGGGCGCTCCGCTGATGAAGATTCCGCTCCCATTGTCGGCCAGAATCAAACCGTACTTTTTCATGGCGGTCAGAATCACCTGATCATCCGAGGGATAACTCGAAATATCGAAGGATGCCTTGAGGCGAAGGCGCAGGCCCATAGGCGGAGCATTCGGATCCGTCGTGGTGGATGCCCAGTGAGTGGCGGGAAGGACGAACGCCTTCTGCGTAGTGGGTATAGTGAATCGCAGCGCGTGGTTAATGGCCCCCGCGGCGACCTCATCATATCGGGCGAGACCGACGAAGATCGGTAAGCCCGCCGCATCGGCAGAGGTCCAGGTGTAAGGACGCTGCTCGTTAATGGTCATATCCCAAATAGCTGTGGAGTCGGCGCTCCATTGCCCACTTTTCAAGTTGGCATGATAAAGCTCGTAAAGCCAGCAGCCATCTTTTTC